>NZ_JAPLAI010000051.1:54313-58148 GCF_026393345.1 Microbacterium sp. | reverse complement strand
GTGGAGGGCGCGGGACCGGCGGTGCGCCTCGGCGCGACCGAGAGCGTCGAGGTGCCGGCGGGCACCGCGGTCGTGGTCACGACGTCCGGATCCACCGGATACCCGAAGCAGGTGGTGCTCAGCCGCAACGCGCTCCTCGCGAGCGCGTTCTCGACCGCGGCGCGGGTGGGGGAGGGCGCCTGGCTCCTCGCACTGCCGGCCACCTACGTCGCGGGCCTCCAGGTGCTCGTGCGCGCGCTCATGGCGGGACACGAACCCGCGATCCTGTCCGGACGCTTCAGCCCGGCAGGCTTCGCGGCCGCCGCACGCGGCATGGCGTCGTCCGACGGCGGCACCCGCATCCCCACCCTCACTTCGCTCGTGCCTGCCCAGCTGACGCGGATCGTCGAGGCTGCCGGGGACCCCGACATCGCCGCAGCCCTCGCCTCGTTCGACGCCATCCTCGTCGGCGGTCAAGCCTTGCCGCAGCCCGTCGCGGAGCGCGCCGCCGCCCTCGGCGCCCGCATCGTTCGCACCTACGGGTCCACCGAGACGAGCGGCGGCTGCGTCTACGACGGCGTGCCGCTCGACGGCGTCCGGATGCGGATCGACCGGGGCGAGGTGCAGCTCGCCGGTCCGGTGCTCGCCGACGGATACCTGGGGGAGCCGGAGCGGACCGCATCCGTCTTCGTCACGGACGAGGGCATCCGCTGGTACCGCACCGGCGACGCCGGCCGGATCGAGGACGGGACGCTCCGGGTCACCGGCCGCATCGACAACGTCATCGTTTCGGGCGGTGTGAACGTCTCGCTCGATCGGGTGGAGCGCGTCGTCCGCGCGCTCCCCGGCCTCGCCTCCGCGGTCGTGGTCGGCGTCGACGATGCCACCTGGGGTCAGGCGTCCGTCGTCGTCGTCGCCGGCGGCGGGGCCCCCGACAGGATCGCGGAGATCCGCGCGGCGGTCGAGGCAGAGCTCGGCGCACCCGCCCGCCCAAGCCGTTTCGTGACGCTGCCCGAGCTGCCGGTGCTCGTCAGCGGGAAGCCCGACCGGGTGGCGTTGCGGCGCCTCCTGAACGGCTGACATCGACTCCGCGACTAAACTCGCCCCTCGTGGCCCGTACCGCTGGTAGAAACACCCCGCACCGCTCCGGCAACCCGCAGAAGCGGAACGCCCCGACGACACCCGCATCCCGGCGGGCCGGCATCGGCGACTGGATCGGTGCCGCGCGTCTGCGCACCCTTCCGCTCGGGATCACGCCCGTGCTCATCGGCACCGGCGCCGCGCGCCTGGTCGACGGGCAGTTCCACTGGCTGCTCGCGCTCGGCTGTCTCGCGGTGGCGGTGCTGCTGCAGATCGGCGTGAACTACTCGAACGACTACAGCGACGGCGTCCGCGGCACCGACGACTTCCGCGTCGGACCCGCACGCCTCACCGGCGCGGGGCGTGCGAAGCCCAAGACCGTACTCGTCGTCGCGCTGGTGTTCTTCGCGCTCGCCGCCCTCGTCGGTATCGCCCTGGTGATCCGGACCCAGCAGTGGTGGATGCTGATCGTCGGCGCCGTGTGCGTCGTCGCCGCATGGTTCTACACCGGCGGCAAGCGCCCCTACGGCTACTTCGGTCTCGGCGAGCTGTTCGTCTTCGTCTTCTTCGGTCTGGTCGCAACCGCGGGGACGACCTTCATCCAGGTCGGCACCGTGCCGCAGGAGGCCTGGGCCGGCGCCGTCGCCGCGGGGCTCCTCGCCTGCGCCGTGCTGCTCGCCAACAACCTGCGCGACATCGTGCCCGACAAGACCGCGGGCAAGCGCACGCTGAGCGTCCTCATCGGCAAGCGGTGGACGCAGGTGCTGTTCACCGTCTTCGTGCTCGCGCCGTTCGTCATCGCGGCGTGGCTCGCCCTTTTCTACCCGATCGCGTGGCTGGCGCTGCTCGCCCTGCTCGGTGCGCTGCCCGCCATTCTCATCGTCTGGACGTACCGTCAGCCGCGGGAGCTCGTCGTCGCCCTCAGCATCACGTCGCTCACCTCAGTGGCCTACGGCGCGCTGCTGGCATGGGCGTTCATCGGCTGAACGCCCCGCCTCAACGGTTGTCGGTCGCGGTGCGATCGTCGGCTGCGCGGGTCTCGGCTGCAGTGGTCTCGGCTGCGCGAGTCTCGGATGCAGTGGTCTCGGATGCAGTGGTCTCGGCTGCGGCGTCTTCCGATGCGGCGTCGAGCACCGCATCCTCGGAGGCGGCGTCGTCGACGCTCTGCCGTTCGCGCCGGCCGCCGGCGGGGAGCCCCGCCGTCGCCTCGGCAAGCGGGCGGCGCAGGAAGATGATCGACAGGCTGAGGCCGATGAGGGCGGCGAAGATCGCGGCGAGCCAGTAGAACTCGCGGAGGATCGGCACCAGCATCATCAGGCCGAACGGCACCAGGAATGCCAACAGCCGCAGCACCGAATAGACAATCGCGGGTCGGGCTTTCACTCGATCATCCTACGGCCGCGATGCCGCGCAACCCCCGGCCATCCCCCAGCCATGCGGCCTAGGATGGAGGCGTGGCAAGGCTCCTGCTGATTCTTGCGCTGGTGGCCGTGGTCTTCTGGGTCTACAGCGTGGTCGATTGCGCGGTGCAGCCGCCCGAACGGCACCGCGGCGTCAGCAAAGCGTCCTGGATGCTCATCGTCCTCCTGGTGCCGGTCCTCGGCGGCATCCTCTGGCTGTCGGTGGGGAAGCTCACCCGCCGGGCGATCATCGCCCGCCGCGCCCCCGACGACGATCCCGCCTTCCTGCAGTCGCTGAGCACCCGGGAGCAGGACGAGCGCATTCGCCGTCTCGAGGCCGAGCTCGCGGACCTCGACGCCGAGGAGAAGCCAGACGCGGATCCGACGGATCCGACAGCCGACCCCACCGCTCCCCGTCGCCGTGACGGCGACGACGAGCTGTCATGACGGCGCCGCACGCCGCCGTCGCATCGCCCGCCACGCACGCGGCCGCGGCACTTCTCGGTGAACTCGTCGCGCAGGGCGTGCGGCACGTCGTCGTCAGCCCCGGATCCCGCTCGCAGGCCCTCGCGCTCGCGGCCGCGCACCTGGAACGCACCGACGTGCGCGTGCACGTCCGGATCGACGAGCGGGTCGCCGGCTTCACCGCCCTCGGCATCGGACGCGAGAGCCGGATGCCGGCGGTCGTCATCTGCACCTCCGGCACCGCCGTCGCAAACCTGCTGCCCGCCGTGCTCGAAGCGCATCACTCGGGCGTGCCGCTCATCCTGCTGACCGCCGACCGGCCGCCGGAGTTGCGCGGCGTCGGCGCCAACCAGACCACCCGCCAGCCGGGCATGTTCTCCCCGAACGCGCGGCTCGAGGCAGACCTCCCGGTGCCGGAAGACATCGACCCCGACGGCACGGGCGAGCAGACTCTCATGTTCCGTCGCGTGGCCGTCGATGCGGTCACCGCTGCGCTCGGAGCCGGCACCCGCTCCCCCGGCCCCGTCCACCTGAACATGCCGCTGCGGGAACCGCTCGCGGGCGCGCTGCCCGCCTGGTTCGCCCCGGATGCGGCACAGCCCGCGGAGGCGCCGGTCGAGCCCGAGGACGACGCCGAGGCCCCGCGGTTCGGTGCTCTCTACCAGGGCGGCGGGGGCATCGGCGAGTCCGACGTGCCGGTGGAGTGCGAGGCGCCCACACGGCTGGAGCACGGGCCCCGGACGGTTGTCGTCGCCGGCGCCGACGCCGGAGCCGACGCGGAACAGCTCGCCCACGAGGGCGGATGGCCGCTCATCGCCGAGATCGTCAGCGGGGCGCGGTTCGGTCGTCAGATCGTGCACGGGTACCGCGAACTGCTCCGCGAACCCGAGCTCGGCGGGCGCATCGAACGC
>NZ_JAPLAI010000051.1:37608-54252 GCF_026393345.1 Microbacterium sp. | reverse complement strand
CGTCGTGGTGCTCGGTCATCCCACGCTCAGCCGCGAGGTCGCGGCGCTCCTCTCCCGTGACGACGTCGAGGTGTTCGCCGTGCGCGGTCCCGGCGAGCCGCTGAACCTCAACGGCGTGACCACCGCGGTCGACCGGATTACGGTCGCCGCCGGTGCCCCCGACCGCACGTGGCTCGGGGAGTGGATGCGGGCCTCGCAGGCCGCATCCGTCGACCTGTCCCCGCCCGCCCCCGACGCCGACGCTCTGGCGTCCGCGGTGCCGACCGAACGGCTCGGCGCCATCTCGGCCGAGCTCGGCGTCATCCGCGCACCGCTCGACCGGGAGACCCTCGTCGACGCCGTCTGGCGGGCGACCTGGCCGCACGACCGGCTCGTCTTCGGTTCGTCGCGGCTGGTGCGGGTGGCCGATCGGGTGCTCGGTGGCAAGAAGGTGCCGGTGCACGCGAACCGCGGCCTCGCCGGCATCGATGGCACCGTCGCCACCGGCATGGGGATCGCGCTCGCCAGCCAGGCCGGCGGCAAGCCCGGAGTCACCCGCGTGCTCCTCGGCGATCTCACGCTGCTGCACGACGTCGGGGCGCTGCTCCTTTCGAGCGCCGAGGCGGAGCCCCGCATCCAGGTCGTGGTCGGCAACGACGGCGGCGGAACGATCTTCGACGGTCTCGAGGTCGCGCAGATCGCCGGCGACGACGCCATGCGGCGCGTGCTGTACACGCCGCAGGAGGTGCGGCTGGAACAGCTCGCCCTCGCCTACGGCTGGGAGTACCACCGCATCACGACGCGCTCCGCGCTGGACCAGGCGCTGACGTCACCGGTCGGTGGCCGGCAGCTCATCGAGGTCCCGCTCCCGCGCTGAGCGGCTGGCTCGCCTGTCGCTTCTTGCGGTCGTGAGTCGCGCTGTGCGACAGGTGAGCGCGGGTGGGGCAGGTGCGCCCTCTGCTCGCCTGTCGCTTCTGCGGGGTCGCGTCGCAGTTCGCGACAGGGGAGCGCTCAGGCGAGGGCGTCGATGATCGGGCGGAACTTCACCCGGGTCTCGAGGAGCTCGGCCTCGGGGTCGCTGCCGGCAACGATCCCCGCACCGGCGTACGCGGTCAGCGGGATGCCGTCGGCCCCCGCCGCGCCGAACTGCGCGCACCGCAGCGCGATCGCCCATTCGCCGTCGCCGTGCGCATCGATCCAGCCCACGGGTCCCGCGTAGCGGCCCCGGTCGAAGTCCTCCAGCCGCCGGATCACGGCCATCGCCGCGGACGTCGGGGTGCCCGCTACCGCGGCTGTCGGATGCAGCGCCGCCACGAGATCGAGGGCCGAGGCCGCATCCGACAGCTCACCCTCCACGTCGGTCGCGAGATGCCACACGTTCGGCAGCTTCAGCGTGAACGGCGCCTCCTCGGCGGCGAGCACGCGGGTGTGCGGGGTGAGCGCGGACAGGACGCTCCGCACCGCGAACTGGTGCTCGTCCTGGTCCTTCGCGCTCGTGGCGAGGGCGGTGGACGCGGCGACGTCAGCATCCGGATCCGCGCCGCGCGCCGCGGTCCCCGCCAGCACGCGTGCGGTCACGGTGCCGCCGTGCACGGTCACGAGGGTTTCGGGGCTCGCCCCGATCAGCCCGTCGACGGCGAACGCCCACGTGTCGGGGTAGTCGGAGGCGAGCGCGCGGGCGAGTCGGCGGAGGTCAGACCCCGCGGGGATGTGGCCGACGACGTCGCGGGCCATGACGACCTTGCTGACCTCGCCGGCGGCGATCGCGGCGAGCGCCCCGCGCACCGCCTGCTGATAGCGCTCCGGGCTCTGCCGCCCGGGGCCGAGCGTCGCGGACCAGTGCGGACCGTACGGCTCGGAGGCCGGGGCGTCGTCCGGCCAGGGCTCGTCGTCGCGACGGATGCGGGTCACCCAGCCGCGGCCGTCGCGTCGGCCGACGATCCGGTCGGGCACGGTCACGGTGCTGGTCGCGGCGCCGCCGTCGAACGCGAGCGCTCCGAACCCGACGAGGCCGGTGCCGGGAAGCCCGACCGGGTCGTCGATCTCCGCGGTCGCAGCGAACGCCCGCCACCGCTCACCGAGTGACAGGTCGCCGAGAGGGCCCGACAGTTCGACGGTGTGGCGGGTGCCGGCGCCGACGAACCCGTCGCCGCGGCGCTGCCACACTAGGGGGCGGGCGGCGGCGGTGTGCAGCAGCAGATCCTCGACCGGATCGATCTCGCGGGTCTCAACCACCAGACGGGGGAGCGCGGGACCGGTCACCTCTCCAGCCTAGATCCCCGCGAGTGGGCGGTCGTGGCGGCCCCGCGCCGGGGCGAACCCGCCACACCCGCCCCCTCGCGCGCCGGAGGCGGCCTATGCTGGCGCGATGCCAGAGGCCACCGCATCCGTCTCCCGCCCCGCGCCGGGCACCCCGATCACGTTCCGGTGGCGCAAGTGGGACGGTGGGGTCCACTGGGTGCACGAGTGCGTCTACCTCGGCCGCGACGAGTACGGCGACTGGGTCGGCCAGCAGGCGGGATGGCGGAGTGTCCGCCCCGGCCGCGACGTCGTTGCCGAGGTGCCGAACGTGACGCTGGTGCCGCCGAGCGCCGACTTCGCCTGCACGGTGAACGAGGCCGGCCACCGGGTGCGGATCTACATCGATCTCGGGTGGGACGTGCGCTGGTCGGGCCCGCTCGAGATCACCGGGATCGACATGGACCTCGACGTCGTCAAGGCCCTCGACGGCCGGGGCCTGTGGATCGACGACCGCGACGAATGGGACGAGCACCGCGTCCACTACGGCTACCCCGACGACGTGCAGCGCCACCTCGAGGCGCTCGCCGAGGACCTGGAGCGCCGGGTGGCGGCGTCCGAGCCGCCCTTCGACGACGCCACCGCGGACGCGTGGCTCGCCCGTCTCGCCGACCTCGCCCGCTGATCCAGGCGCCGAGACGACATCCGTTCCGCGAGACCACATCGAATTGGATGTGGTTTGGGTGAACGGATGTGGTCTCGGCGGGGCACCCGCGGGGTGCACACGGGGATCGACGCGGAGCGAGCGGATGCGGCGACTCCCGCACCCAGGGGGAGCGCACAGGCGACACCGCCTAGGCTGATCGGGTGAGCGAGCCAACGAACCGCGCAGACCTCGGCAAGGACCCCGCCCGGGTGTCGGGCATGTTCGACCAGGTCGCCGCCGCCTACGACCGCACGAACACGGTCCTGAGCCTCGGCAACGACCGCCTCTGGCGCGTGGCCACCACGCGGGCCGTCGCGCCGCGACCGGGTCAGCGCATCCTCGACCTCGCCGCCGGCACGGGTGCGAGCTCCGTCGCCCTCGCGCATAGCGGGGCGGAGATCGTCGCGGCGGACTTCTCACCCGGCATGATCGCCGAGGGTGCCAAGCGCCATGGCGACATCCCGAACCTCACCTTCCGGCAGGCCGACGCGACAGCGCTCCCGTTCGAGGACGACGAGTTCGACACCGTCACCATCTCGTTCGGCCTACGCAACGTCAGCGATCCGCAGCAGGCGCTTCGCGAGATGCTGCGCGTCACCAAGCCCGGTGGCCGCCTCGTCGTGTGCGAGTTCTCGCACCCGCCACAGCCTCTGTTCAACCGGCTCTACCGGTTCTACAACGACCGCATCCTGCCGGTCGTCGCGCGGGGCGTCAGCTCCAACGCCGAGGCCTATGACTACCTCAACGAGTCGATCAAGGACTGGCCCGATCAGGCCACCCTGGCCGCTTGGCTCCGCGAGGCCGGATGGACCGATGTCGCGCACCGCGATCTCACCTTCGGCATCGTCGCCCTGCACCGCGCACGCAAGCCCGTAGCCTGAGCGCAAGCCCGACATCGAGCATCCTCCGCCCGGGTAGTCTGGACGCTGTGACCCGGAGCCCCTCTGCGCCTGATGCGCGCCTGTCGAGCCGGCTCGGCCTGACCGAGCGCGTGTTCGCCGGTCCTGCCTCCCGCCGGCTGCAGCACGCGGTCGATGACGGGATGGCCCGGGTCGAGGCCTACCTCGCCGACGAACTGCGCGCGACCGACGACATCGCGGATGCGGCCGGCCGCTACCTGTTCGAAGCGGGCGGCAAGCGGGTGCGTCCGATGCTGAGTCTCTTGACGGCACAGCTGGGCGACGGCGCGACCGACGAGGTCATCGCCGGTGCCGCCGCTCTCGAGCTCACCCACCTCGGTTCGCTGTACCACGATGACGTCATGGACGGTGCGGACCTGCGCCGCGGAGTCCCCGCCGCGCACGCGGTGTGGGGGAACAGCGTGGCGATCCTCACCGGCGACCTGCTGTTCTCGCGGGCGAGCCAGATCATGTCGGGCCTCGGCGAGGGCGCCATGCGGCTGCAGGCCAACACCTTCGAGCGCCTCGTGCTCGGCCAGATGCACGAGACCGTAGGCCCCGCCGAGGGGACTGACCGCGTCGCGTTCTACCTGCAGGTGCTCGCCGACAAGACCGGCTCGCTCATCGCTGCGGCCGCCGAAGCCGGCGTCATCTTCTCGAACGCGTCCCACGACTACCGCGACCCGCTGCTCACCTTCGGCGAGAAGACCGGGGTCGCCTTCCAGCTGCTCGACGACGTGATCGACCTCAGCGCCGACCCGGACGAGACGGGTAAGGTCCCCGGCACCGACCTGCGCGCGGGAGTGCCGACCATGCCGTACCTGCTGCTGGCGGAGCGCACGGACACCGCATCCGTCGGCCTCCTCGCCCGCATCGACGACGGTGTCGCCCGCATCGCTGACGGCGCGGACGCCTCTCTGCTGGACGGGCCACTCGGGGAGCTGCGTGAGCACGCCGCCACCGACCAGACCCGGGAACTCGCGCACGACTGGTCTCGTCAGGCCGTCGACGCGCTCGCCCCGCTGCCGCGCGGTGCGGTGAAGGAGGCGCTCACGCGCTTCTCCGAAGCCGTCGCCGACCGCAGCAGCTGACCTCGACGAGCCGCCGCCCGCCCCCGTGCGCGGGCCGGCGGCATCCATGAAAGGACCACCCATGACCAAGCTCCGGCTGGCCATCGTCGGCGCAGGACCCGCGGGGATCTATGCGGCCGACATCCTGCTGAAGACCGAGCGGTCGTTCGACGTGTCGATCGACCTGTTCGAGCAGCTCCCCGCTCCCTACGGCCTCGTCCGGTACGGCGTCGCCCCCGACCATCCCCGCATCAAGGGCGTCATCACGGCGCTGCGCGAGGTGCTCGACCGCGGTGACATCCGTATCTTCGGCAACGTGCGTTACGGCGAGGACATCACCCTCGCCGACCTGAAGAAGCACTACCACGCCGTCATCTTCGCCACCGGCGCGATCCGCGACGCCGACCTCGCGATCCCCGGCATCGATGCCGTGGGTTCGTTCGGCGCCGCCGACTTCGTCAGCTGGTTCGACGGTCACCCCGACGTTCCCCGCGAGTGGGACCTGGATGCGGAATCGGTCGCCGTCATCGGTAACGGCAACGTCGCGCTCGACGTGTCCCGCATCCTCGCCAAGCACGCCATCGACCTGCTGCCCACCGAGATCCCGGACAACGTCTACGAGGGCCTGCAGGCCTCGAAGGTCACCGATGTGCACGTCTTCGGCCGTCGCGGTCCTGCCCAGGTGAAGTTCACCCCGCTCGAACTGCGCGAACTCGGCGAGCTGCGCGATGTCGACATGGTCGTCTACGACGAGGACTTCGACTACGACGAGGCGTCGCTCGACGCGATCGCCAGCAACAAGCAGGTCAAGGTCATCGACCGCATCCTGCAGCAGTGGCGCACCCGCCCGAGCGTCAACAACGCCGGGGGAGAGGCCTCCCGCCGCCTGCACCTGCACTTCTGGGCGAAGCCCCTCGAGATCACGAGGGACAACGACGGCCGCGTCTCGGGCATCGTGTATGAGCGCACCCGGCCCGATGGGCAGGGCGGCGTCGCCGGCACCGGCGAAGTACGCACCGTCCCGATCCAGCAGCTGTACCGTGCCGTCGGCTACTTCGGCTCGCCGCTGCCGGAGATCCCGTTCGACGAGAAGCACGGCGTGATCCCGAACCACGAGGGCCAGGTGCTGCACCCGGACTCCAACGAGCGGGTGCCCGGCGTCTACGCCACCGGCTGGATCAAGCGGGGACCGGTGGGCCTGATCGGCCACACCAAGTCCGATGCGATGGAGACCATCCAGCACCTGGTCAACGACCAGGGCTCGTGGTGGCGTCCCGAGGACCCCTCGGATGAGGCCATGCCGGCGCTGCTCGCCGAGCGCGGTGTCGCCTGGACCGACCTCGACGGCTGGCACCGCCTGGACGAGCACGAGGTCGCCCTCGGTGCGCCGCACGAGCGCGCCCGGGTCAAGGTCGTGCCGCGGGACGAGATGGTGAAGATCTCGCGCGGCGAGTGAGCCTCGCCTCCTGGGCCTAGGATCATATACGATCCAACGGAAGAGGCGTATGCGTGACAGGTTGACGCCGGGGCTGCTCGCGGCCCTCGGATTCCTCGCGGGGGTCGCCCCGCTGGCCACCGACATGTACCTGCCGTCGTTCACCGACATCTCCGGCGAGTTCGACGCGCCCGCATCCACGGTGCAGCTGACACTCACCGCATTCCTCGTCGGCATCTGCGTCGGTCAGCTGTTCCTCGGCCCGTTGTCGGACCGGCTCGGGCGCCGCACGGTTCTGCTGGCAGCGCTGAGCGTGTTCGCCGCAGCCGGGATCGCCGTGACGTTCTCGGTGAGCATCGAGAGGTTCATCCTGCTGCGGGTGGTGCAGGGCTTCGCCGGGGCGGCGGGCGTCGTCGTCGCCCGCGCGATCGCCGCCGACCTCAGCACCGGGCAGACCGCCGTCCGCGCGCTGAGCCTCATCGCGATGGTCGGCGCGCTGGGGCCGCTGATCGCACCGCCGATCGGCGGTGTCGTCGCATCGTTCGCCGGATGGCGGGGCGTGCTGGGGCTGCTCGCCGCAGTGTCGGTCGCGATGCTGCTCGTGGTCCTGCTCGTCGTGCCCGAGTCCCTCCCGCCGGAGGCCCGGCACGCTGGCGGGGTGGTGTCATCGTTCGCCGCATTCGGGCGGCTCCTCCGAGACGGCGCGTACGTGTTCTACGTCGTTGCCTTCGCTTCCGCGTTCGCCGCGATGCTCGCCTACATCTCCGCCTCGCCGTTCGTCGGCCAGCGCATCCTCGGCATGACCCCGGTGGTGTACGCGCTGAGCTTCGGCGCGGGTGGCGCCGCCCTGGCGCTCGCGAACCTCACGAACTCCCGCATCGCGCCCCGCGTCGGATCCCGCCGGATGCTGCGGGTCGGGCTCTTGCTGTCCTCCGTGTCCACGCTCGCGCTCACCGCCCTCACCGTCACCGAGACGCTGAGCATCGCGTCGTTCATCGCCTGCGCGTTCGTCCTCACCGCCGGCACCGGGTTCATGATGTCGAACGCGAGTGCCCTCGGGCTTGCCCGCGCCGATGCGACCCGCGGCGCCGGCTCCGCGCTCCTCGGCTCGACCCAGTTCCTCGTCGGCGCCATCGCGTCACCCATCGTGGGACTCTGGGGCGAGCACACCGCGGTCCCGATGGCGCTCGTCGCCCTGGTGTGCGTCGCCATCGCCGGCGTGGCCGCCACCCTCGCGGTGCGGCTCGACCGGTCGGCGCGGGACTGACGCCCCGGATGCGGTCGCGCGCAGCGGCCCCGGATCAATAGGCTGAGGCTGTGGGCGACGACTGGGGACCCGACATCCTGGGGCGAGGATTCTCGCAACGGACGCTTCCCCTCGCCGCCGACAACGAGGGTGACGTGGTCGCAACGCTGGTGCGGCACCTGCCCGACCCGATCCCGGCCCTCACGGGTCCGCTCCGTGACGCCGACGTCCTGTACGTGCACGGCTGGTCGGACTACTTCTTCCAGCGCGACGAGGCAGAGCTCTGGGCGGACCTCGGTGCGCGGTTCTACGCGCTCGACCTGCGCAAGTACGGTCGGAGCCTCCGCCCGGGGCAGACGCCCGGCTACGTCACCGACCTCCCCGTGTACGACGAAGACATCGCCGCCGCCCTGAAGGCGATGGGGAGGGATGCGGCATCCTCGCGCCGCCGCCGCCTCATCCTCGTCGGTCACTCCACCGGCGGACTCACGCTGACGCTCTGGGCGGCGCGTCATCCCGGCGTCGCAAGCGCGCTCGTGCTCAACAGCCCGTGGCTCGAACTGCAGACCGGCTCGTGGGGGCGACAGGCGATCGCGCCGCTCGTGGGCGTTCGGGCGAAATACGACCCACTCGGCACGCACCCGGTCGTCGACCTCGGCTTCTACACGCGGGCGCAGCGAGAACTCGGTACGCTGCCCGACGCGCCCGAGGGCTGGCGCCCGGAACGCGGTTTCGCGACCCACCCGGGTTGGCTGAACGCGGTGATCGAGGGGCACGCGATCATCGCTCGCGGCGTGGAAGTCGCGTGCCCCGCACTCGTGCTGCTGTCGACCCGCTCCACCCCTCCGGTGCGATGGGTTCCCGGCATGATCTCGAGCGACTCCGTGCTCGTCGTCGACGACATCGCCCGCGCCGCGCTGAAGATCGGCCGGCTGGTCACGGTCGCGCGCATCGACGGCGCCATCCACGACGTGTTCCTCTCGGCGGCCGGCCCCCGTGCGCTCGCCCTCCGGTTGCTGCGCGACTGGGTCACCGGCCTGCAGCATTGAGCCGCCCGCATCCGGGGCGCATCGATGAGACGGTCGTCAGCCCGTGATTCACGCGCGGACGGTGGGCCACCCGGGAACGTGCGAGAACTCAATCAGGCGCTGGATGAGCTGGAGGACTGATGTCACGCGGGCGGTTGCGCGTGCTGCTGGGGGCTGCGCCCGGCGTCGGCAAGACGTGCTCGATGCTGGAGGAGGGCGCACGCCTGGCCGCCGAGGGCACCGACGTCGTGATCGCGGTGGTGGAAACCCACGGCCGCGCTGCTACCGCCGCCATGACTCAGGACCTGGAGACCATCCCGCGTCGCGAGACCACTCACCGCGGCGTGCGGCTGGACGAGATGGACCTCGACGCCGTGATCGCACGGCGGCCCGCCGTCGCCCTCGTCGACGAACTCGCGCACACGAACGTCCCCGGATCGGCGAACGAGAAGCGGTGGCAGGACGTCGAGGCGCTCCTGGATGCCGGGATCGACGTCATCTCCACCGTCAACGTGCAGCACATCGAGTCGCTCAACGACGTCGTCCAGCAGATCACCGGGGTGGCACAGCAGGAGACGGTGCCGGATGCGGTCGTGCGCGCGGCGGAACAGCTCGAGGTGGTGGACCTCGCTGCCGAGGCACTGCGCGACCGGCTCTCCGGTGGCCACGTCTATCCCGCGGAGCGGATCGATGCGGCGCTGAGCAACTACTTCCGCCTCGGTAATCTCACCGCGCTCCGCGAACTCGCACTGCTGTGGCTGGCGGACGAGGTGGACAGCGCCCTGAACGTCTACCGCGCGCAGCACGGCATCCGGACCGCATGGCAGACGCGGGAGCGCGTCGTCGTCGCACTCACCGGCGGTCCGGAAGGACAGACCCTTTTGCGCCGCGGCGCCCGGATCGCCGCCCGCGTCGCCGGTGGCGAGCTGCTCGCCGTCCACGTGACGAGCCAGGACGGCCTCCGTTCGGCCGCCCCCGGCGCCCTCGCCCGCCAGCGCGCGCTCGTCGAGTCGCTCGGCGGCACGTACCACCAGGTCGTCGGCGAGGATGTGCCCCGCGCGCTCGTCGAGTTCGCCCGGTCGGTGAACGCGACCCAGCTCGTCATCGGGGTCAGCCGCCGTGGGTGGCTGTCGGCGGCGTTCACGGGTCCCGGCATCGGTGCGACCGTCATCCGCGAATCCGGCGACATCGACGTGCACATCGTCACGCACGCTGCGGCGGGGAACCGCTTCGAACTGCCCCGGTTGCGCGGTGGGGCACTGAGCCTCAAACGCCGCATCCTCGGTTTCGTCGTCGCCGTCGTCGGCGGCCCGCTGCTCTCCTGGTTGCTGTTCGTCGTCAGCGGCGACGATGCGATCACCGCCGACGTGCTCGCCTACCAGCTGCTCGTCGTCGTCGTCGCCCTGGTCGGCGGCATCTGGCCGGCGCTGTTCGCCGCCGTCCTCTCCGGGATCACCCTCGACTTCCTTTTCGCGCAGCCGCTGTTCACCTTCACGGTCGCCGACCCCGAGCATGCGTTCTCGCTGCTCCTCTACGTCGTCATCGCGATCCTCGTCAGCTGGATCGTGGACCAGGCGGCGCGCCGCACCCGGCTGGCGCGGCGCGCGGCGGCCGAGTCCGAACTGCTCGCCACCGTGGCGGGGAGCGTCGTGCGGGGCGAGAGCGCCGTGACGGCGCTCGTCGGCAGGACGCGCGAGGCGTTCCGTCTCGCCGGGGTGCGGCTGGTCGCCCAGGACGGCACCGTCATCGCGACCGACGGGGAACCGGTGCCGGGATCCCCGTCGCTCGACTTCGTCGTCGGCGACCCGGAGCCGCGGGCCACGCTGGAACTCCACGGCGTCCCCGCAGGCAGTCTGGACGCGTCGGAACGTCGGGTGATCGACGCCATCCTCGCGCAGCTCAGCGACGCCCTCGAGCATTCGGATCTCACCGAGACCGCGAGGGAGGCCGGCGTCCTCGCGGAGACCGACCAGGTGCGCAGTGCGCTCCTCTCCGCCGTCAGCCACGACCTCCGCCGGCCGCTCGCCGCCGCGGTCGCCGCCGTCGGGGGGCTCCGCGCCGCGGGGCCGTCACTGTCGACCGCCGATCAGGCCGAACTGCTCGCCACCGCGGACGAGAGTCTTCGGCAGCTCTCGACGCTCGTCACAGATCTGCTCGACGTCAGTCGCGTCCAGGCCGGGGTGCTCGCGGTCTCGCTCACTGCAGTGGACGCGGCCGGCATCGTGGCCGACAGCATCGAAGAACTCGCGCTCGGGCCCGACGAGGTCGAACTCGCGCTCGACCCGGACCTCTCCGCCGTCCGCGCCGACCGCGTCCTGCTGCAGCGAGTGCTCGTGAATCTCCTCGCCAACGCCCGTCGCTACACCCCGCCCGGTAGCCGGCTGCGGATCAGCACGAGCGCGTTCGGCGACCGGGCGCAGATCCGCATCATCGATCACGGCGTCGGGGTGGTCGCGGACCGGCAGGAGGAGATCTTCGCGCCCTTCCAACGGCTCGGCGACGTCGACAACACGACGGGGCTCGGGCTCGGTCTGGCGCTGTCGAAGGGGTTCACCGAGGGGATGAGTGGCACGCTGGTCCCCGAGGACACCCCGGGAGGAGGGCTCACCATGGTCGTCTCGTTGCCGTTGGCGGTGCCCGAGGATGATTCTGCGGGGAGGGAGGCATGAGGATCCTCGTCGCGGACGACGACCCGCAGCTCGTCCGCGCGCTGCGTGTGACCCTGGCCGCCCGCGGCTACGAGGTCATCGCCGCATCCGACGGGGCGGCCGCCGTCGCGCTGGCCGCACAGTCCCCGCCCGACCTCGTGCTGCTCGACCTCGGCATGCCACACCTCGACGGCGTCGAGGTCATCCACGCGCTCCGCGGCTGGATGACCGCGCCGATCATCGTCGTCTCGGGGCGCACCGCCTCGGCGGACAAGATCGAGGCGCTGGATGCGGGAGCCGATGACTACGTCACGAAACCGTTCCAGATCGACGAGCTGTTCGCCCGCATCCGAGCTCTGGTGCGCCGGATCGGCACGCCGGAGAACGCCCCCGCTGTTTCGTTCGGTGACGTCGTCGTCGACCTCAGTGCGAAGGCCGTGTTCCGCTCGGGGGAGCGCGTGCACCTGACCCCGACCGAGTGGCGGATGCTGGAGTTCCTGGCGCGGAACCCCGGCGCGCTCGTCACCCGGCAGACGCTGCTGAAGGAGATCTGGGGCAGCGAACAGGTGGCCGACTCCGGCTATCTGCGGCTGTACGTGTCGCAGCTGCGGAAGAAGCTCGAGGCCGACCCGTCCCGTCCGCGGCATCTGCTCACCGAGTCGGGCATGGGGTACCGGCTGGTGATCGCGCCGGACGACGCGTGATCGGCTCGCCGCCCCGTCGCCCGCGCTGCGAAGTTCGCAGAATTGCACGAACTTCGCAGGATGTACGCCAAAAGCTGCGAACTTCGCGCGATTCTGCGAAGTTCGGGATGCAGCGCGGGAGCGTCAGCGGTAGTTGATGAACTGCAGGTCGACGTCGAGGTCGGCGGCCTTCAGCAGGCGGATGACCTCCTGCAGGTCGTCGCGGTTCTTCGACTGCACCCTAAGTTCGTCGCCCTGGATCTGCGACTTGACCGACTTGGGGCCCTCGTCGCGGATGATCTTGCCGATCTTCTTCGCGTTCTCCTGCGAGATGCCCTCTTTGAGGGTCGACGTCAGGCGGTACTCCTTTCCGCTGGCCGTCGGCTCGCCGGACTCCAGACTCTTCAGCGAGATGCCCCGCTTGATCAGCTTCGTCTGGAAGACGTCGAGCACGGCGTTGACGCGGTCCTCGCTGTTCGCCTTGATGACGATCGACTCGCCGCTCCACTCGATGGACGCGCCGGTGCCCTTGAAGTCGTACCGCTGCTCGACCTCCTTGCGGGCCTGCTGCAGGGCGTTGTCCGCCTCCTGCCGATCGATCTTCGAGACGATGTCAAAAGAGCTGTCAGCCATGCGCCGATTCTAACCGGGGCCGGTCATCTGCGCCGGAGTGGGTGTCGAGCAGCTCCATTGCCGCCATCGCGGCGTTGTGGCCGCCGATGCCGCTCACGGCACCGCCGCGCTGCGCACCCGAGCCGCACAGCAGCACGCGCGGATGCAGCGTTGCGACGCCCCAGCGCTGGGCGGGGGTGTCGAGCGGCGCATCGTCGTCGGCCCACGGCCAGGACAGTGCGCCGTGGAAGATGTCGCCACCCACCATGCCGAGGGAGTCCTCGAGATCGGCCGTCGTGCGCGCCTCGATGCAGGGGCTACCGTCGGGCGCCTCGTACAGGACGTCGGCGATCGGTTCGGCGAGCACCGCGTCGAGCGATCGCTGCGCCGCCGCCAGCAGCGCGTCGCGGTCGACCCGGCCGTCCGCGACGAGGCGGTGCGGCACGTGCAGGCCGAACAGGGTCAGCGTCTGCGCCCCGCTCTCCCGCAGCTCCGGCCCGAGGATCGACGGGTCGGTGAGGGAATGGCAGTAGATCTCCGCCGGCAGCGGGTCCGGGATGCTGCCGGTCGACGCCGCGGCATGGGCGGACTCCAGTTGGCTCAGGGTCTCGTTGACATGGAACGTGCCGGCGAACGCGGCCTCCGGCGACACGGACGTGTCGTGGAGGCGCGGCAGGCGCCGGAGGAGCATGTTCACCTTGAGTTGTGCGCCCTCAGGGATCGCCGCATCCGTCCCCGCGCCTCCGCCCGCCGCGAGGAGCCGGTCGAGGACCGCCGGGCCCACACCGGACAGCACGAGCCGGGCGCCGACCGTCTCGCCGCCCTCGAGAAGGACCTCGCCGTCGGGTGAGATCGCCGTCACCGTCGCACCCGTGCGGATCTCCGCCCCGGCGGCACGGGCTGCCTTCTCGAGCGCACCGCTGACCTGCCCCATGCCTCCCACGGGCACGTCCCAGTCTCCGGTGCCGCCGCCGATCACGTGGTACAGGAAGCACCGGTTCTGGCGCAGGCTGTCCTCGTCGGCGGAAGCGAACGTGCCGATGAGTCCGTCGGTGAGCGCGATGCCGCGGACGATGTCGCTGTCGAGCGAGGCGCGCAGGAGCTCCCCGAGCGGGCGGGCGGTCACGGCATCGAACAGATCGTCGTCCCCGATCGCCGCGCGCACCTCCTTCTCCCGTCGGAGCGGGTCCGTCACCGTGGGGAAGAGGGTCTGCGCGAGCGGGGCGAGTCGTTCGTAGAACGCCGCGAACCGCGCGGCCTCGTCCGTCGACCCGGTGACACGCGCGAAGCTTGCGACGGTGGCGCTGTCATCGCCGCGGTCGACGAGGATGCCGCGTCCGGGATCGGCCGGTGACGGGGTGTACGACGAGTAGCGGCGGCGCTTCAGTGTGATGTCGAGCCCCAGATCGCGGATGACGCGCTCCGGCAGCAGGCTCACGAGGTACGAGTAGCGCGACAGGCGTGCGTCGACGCCCGCCCAGGGTCGTTCGGAGACCGCAGCGCCGCCGACGTGGTCGAGCCGCTCGATCACCGTGACGGTGTGCCCGGCGCGGGCGAGGTAAGCGGCGGCGACGAGGGTGTTGTGTCCGCCGCCGACGATGGCGACGTCCCAGGTGCTGGTCATGCGGACACGTTACCGAGGGGGGCGAACGGTGCATCGCCGCCCGGCCGCCCGCGGAGGAGTTGCCTTGGGTGGGCTACGGGTTCTTAGACTGTGCGGATGCGTCCCCTCACCGAGCACGAGATCCGTGACTGTCTCGTCAACGTCGACGAGGCGGAGCGGCAGCAGGTGGGGCTTCCGCACGACTACCTGCTCCTGGACTGGGACCACCTCGATTTCCTCGCGTGGCGAGACCCCCGCTTCCGCAGTCGTGCATACCTGATCGCGGAGCAGGGCGATCGCACCGTCGGCATCGCCCTCCGTGCGGCGGACGGAGCGAGCAGCGCGCGCTCCGCGGTATGCAACATCTGCCACACCATGCAGCCGGGTGACCACGTGACGCTGTTCACCGCGCGCAAGCCCGCACCGGCCGAGACCAGTATCGGCACCTACATGTGTGCCGACCTGTCGTGCCACGAGAACGTGAGGCTCGCCGCGCCCCTCGCACCGGGCGAGATCCGGGGGAGCGTTGACCGTCGCATCGACGGCACCACGCATCGTGCGGAGGGTTTCCTCGCGCGCGTCATCGAACTGTAGGGGGACACCGTGGGCGAAACCGGCCGAGTGGTCGTGATCGGCGACGCGTTGATCGACGAGCTGCGTGACGACACCGGCGTGCGCGAATTCGTCGGCGGCGCCGCCCTCAACGTCGCCGTGGGACTCTCCCGGCTCGGGCTGCCCACGAGCCTCATCGCGATGGTGGGGGACGACGAGGCCGGCGCCCACATCCGCACCTACCTCGACGACTACGGCGTCGACCTCGTCGCTACCCCATCGCCGCTTGGCAGCTCGCGCGCCGTGAGCACTCGGGTGAACGGCGAGCCGGTGTACGAGTTCAACGCGGCGGCATGGGATCGCCGCATCCGGTTCGGCGAGGACGAGGTGCGTGCCATCCGTACCGCCGCGATCGTCGTCGTCACGTGCTTCCCCTTCGACGACGCGGAGCAGACCGCCGAGCTGGCCGCGGCGCTGGCGGGTGCCCCCGGGCGTCTCGCGGTCGACCCGAATCCGCGGACCGGGATGCTGCACGACCGTGCTCGCTTCGTCGACGGCTTCGAGCGGGTCGCCGCGCTCGCCGACCTGGTGAAGGTCGGCGACGACGACGCGGAGCTTCTGTACGGCGAATCCCTGGATGCGGTGGCCGCGCGTCTGCGCGACGGAGGCGCGTCCGCGGTCCTCGCCACCCGCGGTGCGGCGGGTGCGACGGTGCTCGCTGAGGGCGTCGAGGTGCAGCGCCCGATCGCGGATGCTCCCGGTCCGGTCGTCGACACGATGGGTGCCGGCGATGCCGTGCTCTCGTCCGCGGTCGCTTCGCTGCTTCCGGGAAGGCCGGTCTCCGCGGAGGGGTGGGAGCAGCTCCTGGCCACCGCCATGGAGGTCGCCGCCGCCACCTGCCGGTTCGAAGGAGCGCTGCTGCGGCTGCCCTCCGCGCTGACAGGTCTCGACGACGGACGCACCGGCAGCTGAGTGGATTTCAGTCGACGCTCGCGCGTGGGTAATATAGGTACTCGCGCCTCCGGTCGACTGTACAAGCTGGGCGGGTGCGCCTTGGCAGGTTACCCAAGCGGCCAAAGGGATCTGACTGTAAATCAGACTGCATCGCATTCGGGGGTTCGAATCCCTCACCTGCCACCGAACGAGGAAGGCCCCCGCATCGCGGGGGCCTTCCTCGTTTCTCACGCGCGCGGGCGTCACCGGGGACTCTGAGCTGCTTCACGACGCGGTGCCCACGTTCGCCCGTCGCACCGTGCGGGTATGGCGGCGTCGCATTGGGTATTTGCGACGGGCGAAGTGATCGCGTAGCGACCGGCGACGGTCGCGGTGCTCAGTCGCCGAGGACCGCGACCACGTCGGCCTGCACGAGCAGCCCGCGGTCGAGGTCGGCATGCTGCACGTGCCGGGCCGGGCGCGACGCCGGGTCCGGGAACATCGCGAGCCATTCCCGGTTCAGCGCGTCGCGGTCGCGGAAGTCCGCGAGCCACACCGTCATCTTCATGACGTCGTCCGTTGTGCCGCCCACCGCGGCCATGAGCGCGCGGACGTGGCCGAAGATGTGCGTGACCTGCTCGTCGAGCGTGGCCGGCAGCTCGCCGGTCTGCGGGTCGCGGCCGGTGAAGGCCCCGGAGAAGACGAACGGCCCCTTCCTGCTCGCCGCGGGAATCGGATTCGCGTGCCCGAAACCGGGCAGGTCGATCGATTCACGTGACGCCATCAGGATGCCTTTCCGCCCGTCCACTGCGCGAGATAGGCCTTACCGTAGTCGTTCCCGTTCGGCAGCCGGAGACACGTGTGCACGTGGAAGCGCGCCGGTAGCTTGTTCGACAGCCACACGCCCGCGTGGTTGTCGAGCTCGGCGAGCACGACCGGGGACTGGATGCGGAAGTACACCGGCTGCGATCCGTCGGTGGCGCCGTACCAGGAGAACCACGTCTCGCCGAGG
>NZ_JAPLAI010000051.1:0-37598 GCF_026393345.1 Microbacterium sp. | reverse complement strand
CCACGTCTCGCCGAGGTGAGCGTCGTACTCGGCCATCGTGCGCTCGCGCTGCTCCGCGCCCAGGAGCAGGTGGAAGTCCTCGACGATGTCGCGCAGCATCCGCTGCTGCTCCGGGTCGAGGTCGGTCGCGCAGATCCCTTCGGTGGGCACGACCCGGTTGTCGCGGAACGCGCCGCCCACGTGTCGTTCGTCGGCGGGGTGCAGCCGACCCTCGGGCATCCGGGGGTCGAGCACTGACTCGAAGACGACGGCCTTCTTTCGCTGCTCCGCGGTCAGCGACGACGACAGCGCGCGCGCCAGCCGCTCACGGGCATCGAACAGCGGCGGGCGGCCCTCGGCGAGCGCCGGCTCGCCGCCGATGAACGTCGGCGCCACGACCTCCCGGCCGCCGACCGCGCTGAAGTTCAGGCACACGTGGTGGCCGAACAGCTGCCAGCCCCACGGCTGGTCCGTCGCCGGCGTGCCGAACATCGACACCCAGAACGAGCGGTTGTTCATGACGTTCGTGAGGCCGGTCAGCTCGCCGAGGTAGCCGTTGAGGTCCATCGCCTCGCGCACCCGCGCGGTCCCCTCGGGACTGAGGGATGCGGCGAGCAGCCCGAGGAAGGCCTCGGCCTGCGCGTCGGCGAGGTCCTCGAGGCGAATCCCGTTGCGGTGGAACACGAACTCGGGGTTCGACCAGCCGCGCCACTCCGGGCCGTCCATCGGGTAGCTCACCCGCCGGCGCTGGTCCTCGTACAGGCTGTCGAGGAACGCGTTGGCCGCGGCGACCGTGGACGCGTCGTTCCCCCCGCCGGGGGAAAGGGGGTAGAGCCCCTGCCGCACGGTGCCATCGGTCGTGACGCCGGCGAACGGCTCCTCGTACAGGCTGTCCCAGTCGGCCAGCAGGGCGCGCAGGAACTCGTTGCTCTGGCGCTCCGCGGTGAACCGCTCGTACGTCATGTCACGCCACGGCGCGAGCTCGTCGGAGTCGAGCGGGTAGAGAAAGTCGCGGAAGTCCTCCGTCGTCAGCAGCACCGATTCGTCGCGCCCGCTGACGCGAGCGGTCGTGAAGAAGCCGTCGATGTCCTGGTCGTCGGTCACTCCGCGGTCCCTTCCGTCGTGGTGGCGTTCTCCGCCGAGGCGGCGGTGTCCCCGCGGTCGCGGAGCCGCGCGCGGGAGCCGTTCGTGTAGATCGCGGCGACGATGTCGTCCGGGGTCATCGGCGCCGTGAGTTCACGCGTGATGACGCCGTCCTCGAAGACGAGCACGCGGTCGCACAGCATCGACAGCACGTTCTCGTCCGCGTCGGCGACGAGCACGTGCGCGCCGGCTTCGGCGGCGTCGTGGACGGCGCCCACGATCGTGCGGCGTGCGCCGACGTCGACCGCCTGGGTCGGCTCGTGCATCACCAGCAGCGTGGGAGAGGTCGAGAGCCACTTCGCCAGCAACACCTTCTGCTGGTTGCCGCCGCTGAACGTGCCGACGACCGCTTCCGCGCGCGGCGGCCGCACATCGAGCTGGCCGATCCAGTCGGTGGTGCGGTCGCGCTCGGCGCGGCGTCCGTTGGGTAGGAGCGCCCTCCTGCGCAGTGATGTGTGCGGGAACGAGACGTTCTCGGCGACCGTCATCTGCATGGCGAGGCCTGCGTGCTCGCGCCCCTCGGGCAGCAGCGCGATGCCGTGCGCCATGGCGGTGGAGGGGCTGAGTCCGGGCACCCGGATGCCGTCGCCCGAGGTGCTGGGGAGGCGGATCGCGCCGCCGGTCGCGCGCTTCGCACCGCTCACGAGGTACGGCACATCCTCGTAACCGGAACCGGCGATGCCGGTGACTCCGACGACCTCGCCCTCGCGGACGTCGATGTCGACGCCGCCCAGCAGGTTGCTGCGCAGGCCCGTGATGTGCACGGTCGACTTGGCGTCGAACGACGTCTCGAGCCGGGACACATGGGTGTCCACGTCGCGGCCGAGCATGATGCCGGTGAGTTCGGCCTCATCCATACCGGCCACGTCGAAGCCGGATGCGGCGGTGCGGCCGTCGCGCAGCACGGTGACACGGTCCGCGGCGTCGAGCACCTCCTCGAGCCGGTGCGTGATCATGAGGATGCCGGTGCCGGTCGAGACGATCTCGTTGAGCAGCGCGAAGAAGTGCTCGAGCGAGCGGCGGCTGAGAGCGCGGGTCGACTCGTCGAAGATCATGACGCCCGAGCCCGGCTCGCTGTCCTGCAGCGCGCGGGCGATGGCGACGGTGGACCGCTCCTCCTCGTGGAGGGCGCCCACCTTCGCGTCCAGCGGGACGGAGCGGCCGATGCGCGCGAGCGAGGCTTCGGCCTCGGCGCGTTCGCGCTTCCAGTCGATGCGGTGCAGCACGCCGCGCGCCCGCAACCGGCCGATGCGGAGGTTCTCGAGCACCGTGTATCCGGGCAGCAGCCCGAGGTTCTGGTGCACGGTGGCCATGCCGCGCCGGCGGGCCTCGTCGGGGCGGACGGGCAGCTCGAACGGCTCTCCGTCGATCGACACGACGCTGCCCGGGTCCGGCGTGTACAGGCCTGACAGGATCTTCGCGACGGTCGACTTGCCCGAGCCGTTCTGGCCGACGAGGGCGTGGATCTCGCCCGGCCGGACGTCGAAGGCGACGTCGGTGAGCACGCGGGTGTTTCCGAAGGTCTTCGAGAGCGAACGGACCTCAAGCCGCGCCGGAGGCGCGGGCGTGACCGCCCGCGCCTCCTGGTTTGTTGCTGTTACTGCCACAGTGCCACGAAGTCCTTCTTGAACGACGTCGGTCCGAACCACTCGCCGGACAGCGCCGCCTCGTCGGTGAGGTTCTCGGGCAGCGTGTCCGCGGTGAAGAGGCGGATCGGTTCCTCGCCCGGCACGATCTCGGCGACCGGGGTACCGGTCAGCAGCCGCAGCAGGGTGTCCGCCTGGCGGTAGCCGATGAGTGCGGTGGGTTCGGCGGCCACCGCGGCGAACTGACCGGCCTTGACACCCTCGATGGCGCCGAGCGTGCCCGAACCGGTCAGGAACTTGACGTCCGTGCGACCGGAATCCTGGATCGCGCCGGTGGCCTGCGGGATGTACTGCGCGAAGTCGGTGATGAGGTAGCCGATGTCCGGGTTGCTGATGAGCTCGGCGGCGATGTTGCTCTGCAGCTGAGCCTGCGTCGCGGTGGAGATGTCGACGGTGGCCGCCACGGTGCACCCGGGGCAGTAGCTGGGCAGGTCCTCGAGCGCGTCGCTCATGAACTTGGACGACCAGTAGCCGTCGGCAGAACGGCTGACGAGGATGACGCCCTCGCCGTTGGAGTCCTCGGCGATCCAACGCAGCATCGCCTCGTCGGTCGCCGGCGCGCCGGACGGGATGTAGGCCAGGGACTCATCGGCGGGGAAGTCCTGCTCGTTCGGGCCCTGGTCGGTGATAATGACGGGCAGGCCCGCCTCCCGCGCCTTGGTGAACGCCTCGGCGCCCATCTGGTACGGGATCGCGTCGGCGATGACGCCGAGCGCGCCGGCCGCGATGGCCTGGTCGACGCACGAGGCGATGTTCGCCGGGCTGCCGTCGGCCGGGCAGGACTGCACCGTGATCCCGACCTCGCTGAGTGCTTCCTGCAGCGACGACTGGATCGCCGCGAAGGTGGGCGCCCGCAGGGTGATCGGCACGTAGAACACGGTGCCGCCGGCGAACGCGTCGACGCCTTCGATGGGGTCCGTCGGCACCGGGTACGACTCGGCGGGCTGGGTCACCGTCTCCAGGTACGCCGCGTTCTCGGACTCACCCGATGCGGCGGACGACGAGGATTCTGCGGCAGGGGTGGAGCTGGCACAGCCCGCGAGTGCGAGGGCGGCGGAGGTCACCGCGATGAGGGTGAGACCCCCACGGCGAGCGAAACGATGTGTGCGGGTTTTCATGTGATGCGTTTCCTTCTTGACTTCGTCGGCAACGGAATTGCTGTGGGATGGGTAGGGATGGATGGAACGTCTATCTGGCTTTTCGCCCGAGCACCGTGGACACCGTGACGGCGATGATGAGCACCGCGCCGTAGAACACGTTGGGCACCCAGATGTTGGAGTTCGTGCCGATGAGCGCGAGCTGCAGCCCGAGGGTGCCGGTCGCGAGGAAATAGGCGGCGATGAACGAGCCGAGCGGGTTGAACTTTCCCGGGATGAGGATCGCGGTGCCGAGGAACACGGTCGCGAACATCGGGAGCAGGTACGTCTGCGCCGTCGCGGCATCGAATCCGCCGATCTTCGCGGCGCTCAGCACGCCGCCGAGCCCGGCGATGACGCCGGCTGCGACGAACGACCCCAGCCGGATGCGGTTGACCCGCACGCCGGCCAGCCGGCTCACCTCGCGGTTCTCACCGACGAACCGCATGTTGCGGCCGAGTGGCGTGAACTGCAGCACGTAGGCGAAGCCGAGCATCAGAATGAGGCCCAGGAAGAAGCTGATCGGCAGACCGAGCACGTCGGTGTTGACGATTGCAGTGAAGTCGCGCGGGATGCCGCTGATCGGCTGGGCGTTGCTTACCCAGATGCACAGGCCCGCGAGGACCGTGCTCATACCGAGCGTCACGACGATCGTGTTGACACCGGCCTTCACCACGAGCAGCCCGTTGACGAGGCCCACGAGCGTGGAGGCGGCGATCGCGATGAGCGCCGAGATCCACACGTTCGTGTGGAGGTTCACCGACAGCACCGCGGTGATGGTGCCGGCGAGGCCGTAGTTCGCGGCGACGGACATGTCGACGAACTCCCCGACGATGATCGTGCACAGCAGACCCGCCGCCAGGAAGATGATCTCCAGCTGTCCGCTGAGGATCACACGGGGGACCCCGGGGGTGAGGAACCGCTCCGGCGTGATGAACGCGAACACCACGATCATGAGGATCCAGACCCCGATCACGGAGAAGCGGGATGCCCACCAGCCGAAGTCGAGGGGAGTGCGCTGTGGAGCGATGGCCGCGGAGATGACCGTGAGGGTCGGCTTCTCCTTGGGAGACGTCAGGTTCGTCATCGACTTCTCTTCCGTTCTCGCATCATTGCGATCGTGTGCGACATCGTATGTGATCCTCGCTCAAATGTCATCGGCGACGACGTGGTTCTCGATGAAGCCGAGGCCCTCGATGTCCGCGCGCACCACGTCGCCGACCCGCAGGAAGTTGCCCATGGGTGCGCCGATGCCCTGCGGCGTTCCGGTCAGGAGGACGTCGCCCGGCATGAGCGTCATGACGGTCGTCAGGTACTCGATCTGCTCGTAGATGTCGTAGATCATGTCGTCGGTGACGTGGTCCTGACGGACCTCACCGTTCACCGTCAGCACCATGCGGAGCTGCAGCGGGTCGTCGATCTCATCGTCGGTGGTCAGCCACGGTCCGATGGGGCCGTGCGTATCCCAGCCCTTGCCGAGGATGAACGTCGGCGACTTCTTCTGCAGCCAGTCACGCACCGAGATGTCATTCGTGACGACATAGCCGGCGATCACGTCCCGGGCGTTCTCGCGGGTGACCCGGCGGCACTGCGTGCCGATGACCACGCCGAGTTCCACCTCGTAGTCGAGTGCGTCCGAGATCGCGGGCTTCACGACGTCGCCGAACGGGTCGTTGAGGCTGGAAATCTGCTTGTTGAACCACAGCTGGCTCGTGGGAGTCGCGATGCCTGCGGCAGCGGCCTCCTCGGCGTGCTCCCGGTAGTTCATGCCGATCGCGAGAACCTTCTGCGGGTCGTCGATCGGGTTGCGCAGAGTCACCTCGGTAAGGGCATGCGAGTCGCCGGATGCCGCGGCCAGCGCGGGCTTCAGCTCTTCGAGGCGGGGCAGGATCGCCCGCAGCGATGCGCCGCCGGCGGCCTCCGTGATGTCGACGATGCGGTCGCCCTCGACCCGTCCGAGGCGCACCTCCGAGTCACCGACCTGGAAGCGTGCGAGCTTCATTTCTCCTCCTTGGTGGTCTCTGCGGCCTGTTCGGAGGGGAGCTTGCCCCACACGCCTTCGCTGATCGGGGTCATCTGGAAGCTGACGAAGCGCCAGGCGCCGTCGGTGCCGCGACGCAGCACCTGGGTGACCCAGCCGGACAGCGGCACCGGAATCACCAGCCGATCCGCGGCCGTCAGCCCAAGGCTTTCGCCGACCATGTAGCCGTTGTTGAGAATATTGTAATGACTGAGGGTCGCGCCTTTGGGGAAACCCGTGGTGCCCGCGGCGTGAATGTGGACGAGGGAGTCGTCGAACAGTTCGGCGAGGGCGTCCAAGTCCACGGCGATGAGCGCGGCCTGGCGCCGTGCCTCGACATCGAGGATCTCGGCGCGCACCTCGTGGGTGGGGGCGATGTCCGTCGTCATCGGGAGACCTCGACCTCCGCGGTGCGGAAGCCGGTAGCCTCGGCCGCGTCGCGACCGGGACGCGGCGCCCCCACGAGGGCGTGGTAGGTGCTGAAGATCTCGTCGGCCTCGGCCAGGGGCAGCACCTGCTCGATGTCGTCGAAGGGCTTTCCCTCGGTGCGCTCGGCGACGATGCGGCGGATGACCTCGTAGCCCTCGCCCCGCATGTTGAGCATGATCCGGTTGACGGGCACGCGGCGGACCGCGTCGTAGGCCAGGAAAGCGGCATGCGGGTCGTCCGGGTGCGCGACGAGCTGCTCGACGAGCACGCGCCCGTCGATCATCGCCTGGGTGATGCCGTTCCCGCCGCGCGGGTACATGGCGTGCGCCGCGTCGCCAAGGAGCGTGACACGGCCGTCGACCCAGCCGTCGAGCGGTTCGTGGCGGATGAGGGGGAACATGTACACCTCGCGCGCTTCGCGCATGAGGCGCTGGACATCGAGGAAGGGGATCTTCACGGTGTCGTACAGCGGGATGACTTCGCTGATGTCGCCGGTCTGGTTCCAGTCCTCGATGCTCTCTTCGCCATTGGTCTCGGCGACCCAGTTGACGAGCGTCTTGCCGGTGCCTTCGAAGTCGTTGGCGATCGGGTAGACGATCATCGACGAGATGTGGGGGTCGCCGATGTGGAGGATCGTGTGACCGTCGCGGAACGGTTCCATGAGGGTGGTGCCGCGCCACATCGTGATCCCGGAGAAATGGGGCTCGGCCATCGCGGGGAACATCTGCCGGCGGATCGCCGACTTGATGCCGTCGGCCGCGATGACGGCATCGTGGCGCACCTGATCGGTGCGTCCGTCCTCGTAGGAGATGTGCAGCGTGACCCCGTCGGCGTCCTGCTCGTAACCGGTGACGCGCGCACCGAGCTTCACGGCGTCGGCACCGAGGCGCTCGACCGCCACGTCGAAGAAGAGCATCTGCAGGCGCCCGCGGTGCACGAAGCGCTGCTCGTGCACGTAGCCGGCGTGAACCCCGCACTTCTCCGCGTAGATCTCCTGGCCGTAGTGGTTGAAGAAGATCGAGTCCACCGCATCCACCGAGATGGCCCGGAACTCCTCGAGCAGCCCGAGGTCGTCGATCTCGGCGGTGCCGACCGTCTTGATGTCGACGCCGACACCGAGGGGCTTCAGTTCGGGTACGACCTCGTAGATGGTCGGGCGGATGCCCTGCTGGTGGAGGCGGAGCGCCGTGAGCAGGCCGGCAGGTCCGGCGCCGACGATCGCGATGTCCGTGGTCATGTTTTCCTCGCTTCATTCCCGTGCTGCGGGCCCGAGAGGATTCGCTCGGCCCTGAGCTGCAAGTCATCATACGCGAAATCGCACACGATTCCACACACGAAATCCGTGAAGACTCGTATGCTGGTTCTGCAACCAACGAAGGAGCACCCATGCCGGTCGTCGACATCAACATCCATCACCTCCCCGAAGACCTGTTCACGAACGAGAAGATCCTGGGCGGGTTCCTCAACTCGGCACCCCGCGGATTCGGCGAGATCGCCAGCGTCATCACGATGGAGAGCGGCAAGAAGCAGCTCATCCTCGAGAAGCCCAAGGGGTATCAGAACCTCAACTACGTCGAGGGCGACTACTCGGCCGAGTCCAAGCTGACGGCAATGGACGAGGCCGGCGTCGACTACGGCATCATGCGCGTGCCGGTGTGGCAGGAATGGCTCGGCCTCGAGACCTGCCGGGCGGTGAACGACAACGCCGCCAAGATCGTCGAGGAGTCCGGCGGTCGGTTGTTCTCCACCGCCTGCGTGCCGCCGTGGGGCGGCAAGGAGAACATCTACGAGCTCGAGCGCTGCCTCGACATGGGCGCGGTCGGCGTGCAGCTGGCCTGTCACTACGGTCAGCTCTACCTCGACGACGAGGTCTTCGAGCCGTACCTGCGGGTGCTGAACGAGAAGAACGTGCCCGTCATCGTGCACCACACGCCGCTGCCGGTGGAGTGGCGCTCGGTGATCGACTACACGAACCTGCGGCGCGAGTTCGGCCGGATCATGGACCAGGGCGTCGCCGTCGGCCGCGAGCTGTTCAGCGGCATGTTCGACAAGTTCCCGAACCTGAAGTTCATCCACACCATGTTCGGCGGCAACTGGTTCGCGAACGCCGCGCTGCTCACCCCGCACAAGCCGGCGAAGGCCGAAGCGATGAACCGGCTCGACCCCACCGGTGGCGAGAAGATCAAGCAATACCTGAACGAGAACATCTTCTTCGACATGACCCACCCGCATTCGTGGGGGAAGGCCCAGGTCGAGGCTGCGGTCGAGATCAGCGGTGCGGACCACCTGCTCTTCGGATCGTCGTTCCCGGTGTTCTACTCGTGGATGAGTCAGGGCGTGGAGTTCGTGAAGAACGAGATCGATGTCACCGATGAGCAGCGCGATCTCATGCTGTACGGCAACGCGAAGCGGATGTTCGACCTGCCGATCTGACGGTTGTGACGGATCGGGGAGTCCGGGGACCGGCTCCCCGATTCTTTTTTACGCAGGTGTTGACACGCCTCGCACATATGGATAGATATATATGTACCAATATGTGTTCCGTTCGATGGCCGAGCGGAATCTACGAGGAAGTAGGCGGTACAGACACATGACCCTGCAATCAGTTCTCATCGTGGGTGGCGGCATCGGCGGACTCTCGACGGCGATCGCGCTGCGGCAGAAGGGCTTCGAGGTCACCGTCATCGAGCGTTACCCCGACCTCCATGCGTCGGTCTTCGGCGTCGGCATCATCCAGCCCGGCAACGCCCTGCGCGCGCTCGACATGATCGGATGCGCCGACGCGTGCATCGAGGCCGGGTACCCGGCCAAGCAGTGGGGCCGGATGCTGGACGCCGAGGGCAACCACCTGCGCGACATGGCCGGAGTGACCATCGAGGGCACGGATCTCCCGCCCCTGAACGGCGTCACGCGCCCGAAGCTGCACGAGATCCTCACGAACCGAGCGCTCGAGGTCGGCGCGGACCTGCACTACGACGTGGAGTTCGTCTCGCTCGAGGAGGGCCCGGACTCGGTCACCGCGACGGCGAAGGACGGCCGTACCTTCACCGCCGACATCCTCGTCGGCGCCGACGGGGTGCGCTCGAAGGTGCGCAAGTACGTGTTCGACGGCGCCGAGATGGAGCCGCAGTACATCGGGCAGTCGGCGTTCCGCATGAACATGCCGCTCCTGCCGGAGATCGACTGCATCGTGCTTCAGGGCGACGACCAGGGCATGGCCGGTTATGTGCCAATCGGACCCGACCTGGCGTACATGTTCTACAACGCGCATATGGGCACCCACGAGCGCATCCCGCAGGACCAGCTCGCCCCGCGGCTGCGGGAGTACCTGGCGCGCTTCGGGGGTCTCACGGCCCGCGTGCGCGACGAGTTCGTGACCGACGACGCCGAGATCGTGCTGCGCCCGGAGGAGTCCATGGGCACGCCGCGGCCCTGGCACAAGGGTCGCGTGGTGCTGATGGGCGACTCGGTGCACGCGATCACCCCGCACCTCGGCCAGGGTGCGGCGCAGGCCATCGAGGACGGTGTGGTGCTTGCCGAGGAGCTCGCCGTCATGGGCGACGACCTCGACGCCGCGTTCCTCGCGTACACCGACCGTCGCTACGAGCGCTGCAAGCTCATCGTCGATACCTCGCTCGCCATCGGCGAGTGGGAGATGGGCCGCAAGCCCGGCTTCGACAACGTGTCGGCGACGATCCACGTGCTCGACGTCATGGCACGGCCGCTCTGAGTCAGCCGTAGCGCCGTCGTGGCCCGGCCTCGGACCCCCGAGGCCGGGCCACTCTGCGTCCGCCGCCACCTCGGGTGGACCGGGATGAACTGATGTGGGGCACCGGGCTCAGCGGCGCGGTGTGCCCTCGCCCTCGAGGGATTCTTCGTGGCGGGCCACGGCCTTAAGGGTGTTGAGCTGGTGCTGCTTCATCGCGGCTTCGACCCGGGGGGAGTCCGCGCCGTGCTCGATCAGGTCGAGGAGTTCCTCGTGCTCGGCGATGGAGGCAAGCGGGCGGCCCGGCGCATAGAAGTAGCTCGTCCGGCGGACCATGTCCAGGCGGGTCCACTCGTTGCGGACCAGGTCTACGAGGTGCTCGTCGTCGCACTTGAGGCAGATGAACTCGTGGAATTCCCGGTTCAGCGAGCCGAAGCGTGCGAGGTCGTACTGCTGCAGCGCGACCTCCATCTCGCGGTCGAGCGAGCGGGCGTGGGCGATGTCGTCCGCGGTGAGCTCCGGAGCGGCCAGCGCCGTCGCCAGCCCCTCGATGCGTGCCAGGAGGCGCATGGTTCGCTGCCATGCGCCGGTGTCGAAGGTCTTCACCACGGCACCGACGTTGGGGATGATGTCCACCCAGCCTTCGGCCTCCAGGCGCCGCAGCGACTCGCGCCAGGGCACGGAAGAGATGGAGTGCTCGCGACCGAGCTGGTCGATCACCAGTCGCTGGCCCGGGTTGAACGTGCCGTCCATGATCCGTTCGCGCAGGATCTGGTACGCCTGTTCGGACTTCGTCGTCGCCATCGCACCTCCTCTGTTCGTCGCGGGACCATCAGGGCCTCCCCGGCGCGTGATCACCGAGGGCTATCGTATCGAGGATCGCACACGATCTGGGGTTCTCGTCGCGATCACACGCCGCAGCATCCCGGCGAGTGTGGCGTCTTTGGAGGCGCCGGAGCGGACCAGGACGAACGCCCGCAGCGGTCGCGGTGCAGGGTCGAGCTCTCGTACCGTCACGCGGAACCGGGCGAGGCTCGCGCCGTCGGGATCGGGGAGGATGCCGGAGGCCATGCCCGATTCGATCAACGGCAGGCTCGCCTGGATCGTCGTCTCGCTGCGGATCTCCGCCGGGATGATGCCGTGGCGACGGAACGCCTCGTCGACCGCCTCGGGCAGGCTCGGTACCGCCGCCGTCCGGCTCGGCAGGACGACGCTGCGGGCATTGAACGCCTGCAGCGGCAGCGGAGAGGGTGCGTCATCCTCCTCGGGCGGGAGCGCGGCGACGAGGGGGATATCGCCCCAGTCCACGAGCTCGAACTCGTCGCGGTGCTGCGCGGCGAACCGGGGCGCGTCGGCCACCATGACCGCCGCGGCATCCACCGCGCGCTGGCGCAGCATGTCGATGGCCTGCCAGGGGGGTGGATCGAGCAGCCGCACTTCGACCCCAGGGGCGTCGCGAGCCTGGAGGCGCAGCAGCGCAGGGACCCGGTGCCACATGAGCACCGGGACGGCCGCAAGGGTCAGCGTCCCGGCGACCCCCTCGCCGAAGCGCCGCAGCTCGACGCCGAGCTCGTCGAGCTCCGCCAGCGCCCGCGTCGCCCCCTGGAACAGGCGGCGCCCTGCCGGCGTCGGTGCGACGCCCCGGGTGGTGCGGGTGAGCAGGGCGACCCCGAGTTCTTCTTCGAGGCGGCGGACCGCGACCGACAGAGAGGGTTGCGCGAGGTGCAGCTCCGCGGCGGCCGCCGTGAGGGAGCCCGCTCCAACGACCGCGACGAAGTAGCGCAACTGACGGAGTTCCATAGAGCAAACCCTATTGCGTCCCCATCGGCATAAACATGGTCTATGGCTGCGGTAGTCGATCGGGGACTGCCGGGATCACAGCCCGGCTGTCAGCCTGAGGGGGTACGAGACCCGATCGAGAGGAGCCGGCGATGCTGCCGACCACCAACCCGCAGCCCCCGTTCGCCATCACGCGTGCGAGCCACGTCCGCATGCAGGTGACCGACCTCGCCGCATCCCGCGACTTCTACCGCGACGTCACCGGCCTCGTGGTCACCGAGGAGACGGACGACGCGATCTACCTCCGTGGCTGGGAGGAGGTCGCGCACCACAGCCTCGTGCTCGAGCGCGGCGACGAGGCGAAGGCGCTGCAGATCGGACTCCGGGTTCGCACCGACGACGACATCGTCCGAGCCGAGCAGTTCTGCAAGCAGGCGAATCTGACCTACCAGCGTGTCGAGCTGCCCGAACAGGGCCCGACCCTCCGCTTCGTCGACCCGGTCGGCACGCATATGGAACTCACCTCCTCGATGAGCCTGCAGCCGCGGCGGCACCAGGACTTCGCCGACTTCGTCGCCGGCGCCCCGCAGCGCCTCGACCACTACCAGGTCGTCACGCACGACGTGCAGACGGCGACCGACTTCTGGGCGGGCCTGGGCATGCGCCTCGCAGAGTTCACGGCGACCGACGGCACCGACGAGCTGTGGGGCAGCTGGATGGAGGTGAAGGGCAACACGCACGACCTCGTCTTCACGAACGGCCGTGGCCCGCGCCTGCACCACTTCGCGTACACGGTGCCCGACGCCACGTCGCTCATCCACGCCGCCGACGTCGCGGGCGACCTCGGCTTCGGCGACGAGATCGACCGTGGTCCTGGGCGCCACGGCATCTCGAACGCGCTGTTCCTCTATCTGCGGGACCCCGACCAGCACCGGATCGAACTGTTCACGACGCACTACCAGTTCATCGACCTCGAGGACGAGCCCATGCGGTGGGACCTCTCGAACGCCGCCCGAGCGCAGCTGTGGGGGATGCCCGCGACCCGTCGCTGGTTCTTCGAGGCCAGCGAGTTCCCCGGTGAGCCGGTGCACCACCCGCTGCTTCAGGCGACGCCCGCCACGCTCGAAGACGTGCTCGGCATCCACTGAGCGCGCCCCGTGCGAAACGGACAGAAGAGGAACAGCGCCTGATGACCGTACTCGACCCCGAGCTTCGGGCGCTGCTCGAAGCCACCCCGGTCTCCACACTCAGCAGCGCGCTGCGCAAGCGCGGGCTCGGCGACGTCTTCATCGACGGCGTCGCAGCAAACCGGCCCGGACACCGCATGGTCGGCACAGCACGCACCCTGCGGCTGCTGCCGTTCCGGGCGGACCTGTTTGCCACGCACGGCGGCGGGTTCAATGCACAGAAGCAGGCGATCGACGCGCTCGGCGACGGCGACGTGCTCGTCGTCGACGCGCGGGGCGTCCGCGAGGCGGGCACGATCGGCGACATCCTGGTGACGCGTGCCAAGGTGCGCGGCGCGGCGGGTGTGGTGACCGACGGCGCGGTGCGCGATGCCGCGCAGATCGCCGCGATCGGCCTGCCGGTGTTCAGCCAGAGCGCGCACCCCGCCGTGCTCGGCCGCCGCCATGTGCCGTGGGAGCACGATGTGCCGATCGCCTGCGGCGGTGCCACGGTCATGCCGGGTGACGTCATCGTCGGCGATGACGACGGCGTCATCGTGATCCCGGCCGCGGTCGTCGCCGAGGTCGCCGCGGACGCTGCGGCGCAGGAGCGCGAGGACGCCTGGGTGGTGGAGCAGGTCGAGGCGGGCAACCCGATCGATGGGCTGTTCCCGCCGAACGCGGAATGGGCGGCGAGATATCGCGCGGCCACCGAGCACGAGGAGCAGCGATGACGATCGAGATCGTGCGCGATGTCGAGTACACGAGCGGCGGGATCCGGATGCGGGGGATGCTGCTGGCCGCATCCGCACGGCAGGAAGCGCCCACCGTGGTGCTGATCCACGACGCTTTCGGTCTCGGCGGCTTCTCGCTCGCCGAGGCGGAGCGGTACGCGGGCCTCGGCTACACGGTGTTCGCCGCGGACGTCTGGGGTGACCGCGCCACCGAGACCGATTCCTCCGCCATCGGTCCGCGCATCGGTGCGGTCGTCGGCGACCGAGACGCGTGGATCGCCCGGATCGCCGCCGCCCACGACACCGCACGGGCACAGCCCGAGGTGGACCCCGAGCGCATCGTCACGGTGGGCTACTGCTTCGGCGGCGCCTCCGCCCTCGAGTTCGCCCGCACCGGTGGGCGGGTGCGGGGCGTCGTCGCGATCCACCCCGGACTCGACCTGCTCGATCCCGGCGCTGTGTGGACACCGGCCCCGGGCCTGAACGTGCTCGTGAGCGCCGGGGCGATCGACCCGATGGCCACCCCTGAGCAGCGGGCGTCCCTGCAGGCCGGGATGGATGCCGCCGAGGTCGAGTGGGAGCTCGACCTCTACAGCGGGACGACGCACGCATTCACCAACCCGCACCTGACCGACTCGCCGCATCCCGATCTGTTCGCGTACGAGCCGCGGAGCGCCGCGCGGTCGCAGCGGGCGACGACCCACTTTCTCGTGGAGATCATCCCGGGCGTCACCGGATGAGGGAACCGTTGCGGGCGACATCCCCACGGTTCACCGCGAGGATGTTCGCGGTGTTGGCGCTGCTCACGGCGCTCGCACCGCTGTCGATCGACATCTATACCCCCGCGCTACCCGCGATGCAGGCGGATCTCGGCGGGCCCGACTGGCTCGCTCAGGCGAGCATCACGGGATGCCTCGTCGGGATCGCCCTCGGGCAGCTCATCTGCGGCCCGCTCAGCGACCGCCTCGGCCGGCGCCCGGTCATCCTCGTCGGCGTCCTCGGGTGGACCGTTGCCTGCGGGCTGAGCGCGCTCGCCACGGACCCGGTGATGCTCCTCGCCGTCCGAGTGCTGGTGGGGCTCTGCGGCGCCGCCGGGATCGTGGTCGCACGCAGCGTGATCCGGGACGTGTCGTCAGACGGCCCCACCGTCGCCGCGCGCATCGGCCTGCTCTCCACCGTGACCGCGATCGCGCCGGTCATCGCGCCCGTCCTGGGCGCCGGCATCGCCGCGCTCGGCGGATGGCGTGCCGATTTCATCGCGCTCGCCGGAATGGGCGCGGTGCTGAGTCTCGTCTTCGCCCTCACCGTGCCGGAGACGCTCCCGCCGGCCGCCCGCGTCAGCGACCGCCGCGTGGTGCGGTCGCTCCTGCGCGGACTGGCGGATCCCGAGCTCGTCTGGGTCACGGCGGGCATGTTCGCCTTCGGCGTCGGGTTCTACGCCTACGTCGCGACGACCTCGTTCATCGTGGAGCGTGAGCTCGGCTATCCGCCCGCGGTGTTCGCGCTCGTGTTCGGCACGAATGCGGTGGCGATGTTCTCGGCCAACCTCCTGTTCCGGCGAATCGTGCGGCGCCAGCATTCGTCGTTCCCGCTCGCGTTCGGGCTGATGCTGTGCGTCTGCGGCGGCGCGCTGGGGCTCGTCGTCGCGGAGCTCCGTCTCGCCGACGGCGCGCTGTGGCTGGCATCCACGGTCTTCGCCGCGGGTGCCGGGCTCGTCCTGCCCGCTACGCACAGCTGGGGGCAGTCGGTGCTGGTCGCGAGCGGTGCGGCGTCGGCGCTGACCGGGGCGGCGCAGTTCCTGGGCGGCGCACTCGGGTCGCCCCTCACCGGACTCATCGGCGTCGGCGCGTCCACCTTGTCCGCGGTGGTCGTGGGCGGCTCGGTCTGTTCGTTGGTCTGCTGGTGGTTCGCGTCTCGCGGTCGCCGGCGTCGTGTCGCCGTCGGGTAGCCCCGTCGCCCGCTTCGCCGTGGACAGGGCGGCGGGCGATGTGCACAATCTCTCACGGGCGGCGGGCCCGCGTGTCAGGATGGGGCGGTGCGGGCACCTGCCCGCCAGAGCGGGAGGGCGTGGCGATGACCGCACCGGAACACCAGACCACCGAGGCGACCTCCGGGTCGTCGAAGCTCGCGCGCTGGGCCATCTGGGTGGCGATCGGTGCCCTGATCGCCGCCGCGATCGTGAGCGTCGTGTGGGTCCTGATCGGCTCGCAGAACGGCATCATCGGCCGGGCCTTCCTCACCATCGTGTTGCTGGCCGCCTTCGCCGGAGTCGCGATCCTCGAGGCGCATCTCGCACCCCAGCGTCCCGACTGGTTCACGCTCGTCAGCATGGGCAGCTGGATCCTGGCGCTGCTGATCGGAGCGTTCCTCACCTGGATGCCAGAGGGGAACGAGTCGGACGGCTTCGAGGGCATCACGCGCCTCTTCTCGTTCCTGCTCATCGTGCTCGTGCTCCAGCTCGCCGTGCTCCACATCCGCCTGTTCACCAAGGCACTGCAGCGCCAGCCCACCACGTTCAACAAGGTCGTCGGGTACACCACCATCGGCCTCGTCGTCCTCCTCGCGGTCCTGGTGGTGCTGCCGCTCATGCTGAACGAGTGGTTGCACTTCCATGAGATCTACTGGCGCATCGTCGTCGCCGTGACGATCCTCGCCGCGCTCGGCACCGCCCTCGTCCCGCTGGTCAACCTGCTGTTCGCGCCGAAGCGCCCGCGCCCGGCGCCCGTCGCCGCACCGACCTGGCCCACCTACGTCGACGGGGTCACGCCGCTCCCGGTGCTGCCCGACGGCAGCCCGGACTGGAACGCCTATTACACCGGGTACCCGACCGGCTACGCGCCGACGCACACCGCCTCGCCCACGGCGGATGCGGCCTACGCCCCGCACCCGTCGGAGGGTCCGGTCATCACGCCGCCCGAGCCGCAGGCCTCGACCCCGCCGCAGGAACCGACCCCGCCCGCCGGCTACACCGGCTTCCCGCCACCGCCGCCTCTTCCGCCGCAGCCGTCGCAGCAGTGACGCCGGTAGCGTGGGACGCATGACCGCATCCCACGACCTGCTGGAACTCGCCGTCGACATCGCCCGCGAGGCGGGGGAGTTGGCGGCGCGACGCCGCGAGGCCGGAGTGTCGATCGCCGCGACCAAGTCGGCGATCGCGGATATCGTCACCGAGGCCGACCGTGAGGTCGAGGACCTCATCCGACGGCGCATCGCGGATGCCCGCCCCGACGACGGGTTCCTGGGCGAGGAGTCCGGCGCGGGCGAGTCACGCAGCGGCATCACGTGGGTGGTCGATCCGATCGACGGCACGGTCAACTACGCCTACGGCATCCCCGCCTACGCCGTGAGCATCGCCGTGGTCGAGGGTCCTCCGGAGCCCGGCGAGTGGACGGCCCTCGCGGGCGTGGTGTTCAACCCCGTCTCGGGTGAGCTGTTCCGTGCGTCGCGGGGAGAAGGTGCCTGGCTGGGCGATCGACGCCTCGCGGTCAACGACCCGGTGTCGGCGGCGGGCGCGCTGCTGGCCACCGGATTCGGCTACGACCCGGCCACGCACGCGGGCGACCTCGCCCGCCTCGCGAAGGTCATGCCACTGGCCCGTGACATCCGGCGGATGGGTGCGGCGTCGCTCGACCTCGCGAGTGTCGCGGCCGGCCGCCTCGACGGCTACTTCGAGCGCGGCCTGCATCCGTGGGACCACGCCGCGGGAGCGCTGCTCGTGCAGGAGGCCGATGGACTCGTCGGCGGGATCGGCGGAGCGCCTGTCGGGCGGGCGATGACGATCGCCGCGGGACCAGACCTTTTCGCTCGGCTCGTATCCGTCATTAGAGAGTGACTTCCGTGCATGGCATTCTCAGGTCGAGCCAGGTAGTGTTTACCCGTTCGTTATCTTCGTCTCCCGACCGAAGTGGCGACTGACCCGTACAGATATCCTCGTCGCGCCCGCGACACGAACTGAGGCGATTCAGAGTTTTGATTTCCGTAGACACAAAGGCTGAGAGCGCTCCCTTGCGCCGCAGTCGCCGCCCCTCCGCTCACGCGGTCGATGTGCAGCAGGTCTCGGACGATCAGACCGGTGTGATGGATGCGGCAGCCCCTGCCGCCCCCGCCGACGTGCTCGCGCCCACGGTTCCTCTTACGCGCCGGCAGCTTCGTGAACTGGCTGCGAAGGATGCGGCGTTCGTCACGATCAACGACGTTCCGGGTACGTCCGAGCCCGCAGGTACCGCCGTCACGGTCGAAACCGTCGAGCCGGTGGGTGAGGTCGACGCAACTCTGGCCGAGCTCGATGCCGCCGAGGTCGACGCCGCCGAGGAGATCCCCGAGGTCGAATTCGTGGAGGCCGTCCGCGCCGATGGCCGTACGGTCGTCGACGAGTTCGAGGCCGCCGCCCGGCTCTTCTCCTTCACGGGTGAGACGCCCATCCAGGTCGCGGCTGCCGCGATCCTCGAGGATGAGCCGGCCGAAGACTCCGCATCCGCCCCGCACGCGGCTACGCAGCCGAAGCGGGGCCGTCTTCTGGGCCGGGGCGCCGCGTTCAAGCGGGTCACCGCCGCCTCCGCCACGATCGGCGCCATGGGCATCGTCGGGCTCCTCGCCGTCGGCATGACCACCCCCGCGGAGGCCGTCGCCGCCGCATCCGGTACCACCGCGCTCGGCACGGTGTCGCTCGCCTCCGATGTGGCCGCCAGCGGCACGGACGAGATCCAGGCGTACGTCGCCCCCGCCACCGCGACGACCGCGAGCCTCGACCGCAGCGACTACGCCACGGCGACCACGGCGTCGCTGGCGTCCGAGGTCGGGATCACCAACTACTCCACCTTCTTCTCGAACAACCCGAACGCGGCCATCCAGTGGCCGTTCGCGGTGGGTGTGCCGATCACGTACGGCTACGGTTGGCGGTCCGGTGCGCTGCACGAGGGCGCCGACTTCACGCCTGGTCAGGGCGCGCACGTGCAGGCCATTGCGGCCGGCACCGTCCGCATCGCGACCGAGAGCGGCGGCGCGTTCGGGGTGACGGTGCTCATCGACCACATCATCGACGGCAAGCTCGTCTCGACCCGCTACGGTCACATGCTCTACGGGTCGCTGCAGGTCAGCGTCGGCGACACCGTGGTGGCGGGACAGTACCTCGGGCGTACCGGCAACACCGGGCGTTCGTTCGGGGCGCACACTCACGTCGAGGTGCTCGCGAACGGCACGACCGCGATCGATCCGATCGAATGGTTGCGGGAGAACGCCGGCCGCATGAGCCTCGACGGCGAATAAGCGTCTCGGTTTCAGGAGGACGCCTCGGCTCTGGTATTCTCTTCTAGTTGCCCGCTTGCGGGCAGCACGCCCCGATAGCTCAGTGGTAGAGCACTTCCATGGTAAGGAAGGGGTCGTCAGTTCAATCCTGACTCGGGGCTCGCAGCATCCTTCGAAATCATGCCGGATGCAACGCGGCAGGGTAGCTCAGTTGGTGAGAGCGCACGACTCATAATCGTGAGGTCGCGGGTTCAAGCCCCGCTCCTGCTACAAACAAGAACCCCCGGTCTACCGGGGGTTTTGCGTTTCCGGATGTGATGATCTCGGCGTCCGAGTGGCCGCGTCCACCTTGCCCCCGCTCTTCCTGTGCTTGTTCGGCTTCTCCGGTCGTGGAGCGAGTCGAAACGTGCCGGCTTCAGTGCTGCGCCGAGGCCGGGCGCACAGCCTCGGCGAGTCTGGCGCGGACCAGCGCGCCGTCACCGAAGGCTCGCGGCAAGATGTGTCGGCAGATACCACTCGCGAACGATTTCCTCGTACATTCGGCCTAGGTTGGCGCCTCGGCGCATGGTGTCCCATCCGTAGTGCATCAGCCTCTTCTCGAGCTGCGGGGTGGGGATCAGTTTGAACTCTTCCATTTGACGGCGAAGTGTCGTTAGCGCTCCGTGGATGTCCTCCAAGGGCGCCCACCAGCCGTCGCCGCGGCGACCCCAGACATCCAGGCGAAGGTTCGTCGACACGAACACGTCGATCATCTCGAGCGCCTGGGATGCCGAAATGTCGGCACGGCTGGGATGCCGATTACGGATGAAGTCCAACTCGTGAAACTGATAATTGAACAGGTTGAAGAGGGAGTAGAGCTTTGAACGACGGGCGAGAAGCCAGAAGTAGGTGAAGTCCGTGGTCTCCGCGTCGATCCTGTTCAGTGCCGGTATCCTGATGCTCACTGTTTGCTGTTCTGCGTAGCGTGGGTTTTCCACGAGTAGCACTTTTGAAATGTAGTCATTCATACAGACGTAATACGCCGCGTGTAACTCGACATCTACCCAGAAGAGGATCACAGGGACAGACGACCCCATCGCTTCGATCGTTGCGAGTTCCGCGACGTCGATGGGCACAGATACGACGCCGACACGGCGATCATCATCGCCTCGTCGTTCCACGCTCTTGAACTTCGAGACGTTGAGTCGCGGACCGACAATCGCGTCGTACCGTGAGACTTCGGAATCTGTCTTCACCTGCGCGTAGATGTGTTCGCCTGCCGTTTGCGCCCATCCTGAACCATCCTGGAGGAGATCGAATACTTCGATGTGCAAGTCCAGTCCGTAGTCGGGCACAACTTTGCGGACCACCCAATGACCGGGTAACACGCCCTCAACAAACTTCTCCCCCGCGCTCCCGCGACTGTGGTTAGGGTGCAATACCTTCGTCCGCCTTGTTGATTGATTTCCGTCTGCGTTCAAGGGCCGACCTCCCAGCAAGTAACCTGTGCCACATCTTGGCAGGCGTCGGTCCATTGCTGTCGCATATGGAAACCAGAGCAGTGCCCGTGCACGTGCAGCGAGCTCGAATCGTGATGAAGGTCTGCCGGGCGGTCGGAGCGGTGCTCGGCTGAGCAAGCTCAGTGCTGCAGGTCGACGAACGACCGGAGTGCGGCCCGGTACGCACCGCTGTCTGCGCGGGTCTCGTTGGTGACGAGGAGGCTCGCGGGAGTGAGCGTGCGAGTGAAGCTGCCGCGGCAGGGAATCGTCACGATCGTGGTGAGCCCGCGCTCCCATGCCGGTACCAGGGCGGCGAGGTCGCGTCGCTCCGGCTGTTCCTTCAAGGCTCGATCATGAGATGCCATGGCGGCCTCGAACCCGCGTCGCCCCCACTCCTCGTACGACGGGTCGGCGAACGCGTCGTCGCCGAACGCGTCCAGCCATGAGGGCCCCGCCATCTGTTGCAGAAGCTCAAGCCGTTCCGGTGAACCGATCCCCGCCGCCATCGCACGTTCGATCAGGAGCGGGTCGTGCTCGATTGCGGTGTGGCGTGTGATCGCATCCCAGATGCGGGGCCACTCGCGCGTCCATTGTGCGCGCTGATCCTCGGAGAGTGCACGCGACGCGCGCGCAGGGGTGTCGGTCAGCGGAGGCGGAACATCGCCGACAACGGGTAGGTCGTACGCCTCCCGCAGCCACAACAGCTGCAGCAGGGCCTGAGAGCTGTCATCGAGGGTGATAACCATGTCGTGCGGCCAGGGATTGCCCGGCAGCGGTTGCTCGGATCGCATGTGCACATTCTCGCGAGAGCGCCGGGTCAAGAGAAGGAGAGAAGTCAGGATGCGGGCGCGACCGCCCCGCCTTCGACCGCCACGATGCGGTGATCTTCGCTGTGCGTCAGCTCGGTGCGCAGGAAGAGGTCGTCCGTGGGCAGCTGCAGATTGAAGCGCGAGTAGGCGGCGAGGCGCAGCTCGGCCGCACCGACGATGACATCGAGGACGTGCCCGCCGATACTGCGGTCCTCCGCGATGAAGTGCACATGGAGCCCTGCGACGGTGATGCCCTGATAGATCGCCGGTGCCCAGAAGCCGACGAGTGTTCCGCGCGCGTCGGCGAGCACGCTCTCGATCTGCCCGCTCGTGACCTCCGCCAGCGGGCGGTAGGGATGCTCCTGCCGCGGCGTCACACGCACACGGACGGCGGTGAAGACGCCGTCGACGCGGACCGCGTGGAACAGGTTGCGGCTCACGAGACTCTGCTCGACCTGCGCGGTGAACGCCGGCAGATCGCAGTCGGCGATCGGGTCCGCGAACGAGGCGGGGAACCGGCAGACGTCCACGAACGGGAGAATCTGGTCGTCCCTCATCCGGTCGGGCTGCTCGCCGACCGTGCACTCGAACACCTCACCATCGAGCACGATCACCTCGCCGCCGAGCTCTTCGCAGCATCCGATGCCGAAATCGCCCAGGCCCCGCACCTCGGCCACGGTGATCCCCGACTCGTACGTCCCCGCGAGCAGGGCGTCGAGCACGGCGAATTGGGTCACTGCGGCGTCCGCCGGCTGTTCACTCGTCACGTGGCGAGAGTAGCGCGGGGGAGGACCTGCGACGCCGCGTTCGCTCGGCCACGCCTCACTCGAGCTCCCACCACATGACGTCGATCACGCACAGGCCGTCCGCCGTGTCGCGGAAGAAGACGTCGCCGGGGTAACTCGTGCTGGCCCCGGCACCGGGCGGCATCCCTTGCAGGTTGATGCTCCACTGCGGATCGAGGGGCGCCTGCGTGCGCCATCGATGCGCCACAAAGCGTTCACCGGCGACGAGATTCTTCCAGTCGACCCGTTCGCCTGGCACAGCGATCGCGTCGGGGCAGAACAGGTCGGACGTACCGGTCGACGCCATGTCCTGCACGAACGCATCCGCCGCCTGAATGACCGCGGCACCGTCGGCGCCCCAGATCACCGTGTTGAGCGAGCACCCCGTCAGCGTCGCCACGACGGCGCCCGCCCCGACGAGGGACAGGCTCCGCCGCAGTGCGCTCACGGGTCCACCGTAGGGCTCACGGGTCAGGAGTCGAAGCCCATCCCGATGGCGTCGAGGGTCTTCAGCAGCAGGTTCCGCTTGCCTTCGTTGTGGTCGGCCTGGTCCATCGACCGGCGCACCAAGTTCACGCCGATGGATGCGGCAGGCTCGGGCGGGAACGGAATCGGGCGCTCCTTCACCATCTGCAGCCGGGTGCGCTCGGTGTCGAGGCCCTCGAGCTGGTCGAGCATGACGTCGGCGGCGAAGCGGGTGGCCGCGACGCCGAGCCCCGTGAAGCCCGACGCGTAGGCGACCCGGCCCTTGCGCGCCGTCCCGAAGAAGGCGCAGAACCGGCTGCAGGAGTCGATCATCCCGGCCCACCGGTGCGTGAACCGGATGCCCTCGAGCTGCGGGAACGTGGTGAAGAAGTGCGAGGCGACCAGCCGGTGGCTTTCGATCTTGTCCTCGTACTCGGGGCGGACCTTGCCGCCGGGGAAGTACGTCGCCTCGTACCCGCCGAACAGGATCCGGTTGTCGGGCGTCAGCCGGTAGTAGTGGAACTGGTTCGCCATGTCCGCAACGCCCTGACGGTTCGACCAGCCGATCGACGCCCGCAGCTCCCCGTTCAGCGGTTCGGTCACGAGGACGTAGTCGTACACCGGCACCGTCATCAGGCGGTTGCGCTTCAGCAGCGACGGGAAGCCGTTGGTGCCGAGAGCGATGTGGCGGGCGGTGACTCGCCCGCGGTCGGTCACGAGGGTCACGGCGCCGCTTGGTTCGGCGTCGATCCGACGCACGAGAGTCTGCTCGAAGATCTCCACGCCGAGCTCCGTCGCGATGCGGGCGAGCTCGTACCCCATCTTCCCGGGGTGGAGGATCGCGCAGCCGTCCTTGTCCCACGCACCGGCGAGGTAGGTGTCGGAGTTCACCTCGGCGCGGACGGCGTCCCGGTCGAGGAAATTCTCCTCCTCGCGCAGTTCGTCGACCTGGTAGGGCTCGACGGCGACCGCGAGGGCGCCGGTGCGTTCGAAGTCCACGTCCATGCCGTACCGCTTCACCGTCTCTTCGATGGCGTCGAGGTTCTCCAGGCCCATCCTCTCGAGGCGGTCGATCTCGTCCGGCCACCGGGTGCGGCCGTTCTGGTACCCGTGGGTGAGGCTGGCCTCGCAGAAGCCGCCGTTGCGTCCGGATGCGGCCCAGGCGATGCGCGACGCCTCGACGAGCACCACCCGGCGCTCGGGGTCCCGCTCCTTCGCGCGGATCGCGGTCCACAGGCCCGTGTATCCGCCGCCCACGATGGCGAGGTCGGTGTCGACGTCGCCCGGCAGCGCGGGGTAGGGCGTGCGGGCGATGTCATCCAGCCAGAACGTGCCGAACACGGTGTCCTGCAGGGCGTGGTCGACGACGCTCGGGCGCGGCGCGCGTCTTTCGAAAACGGTGGTTCCCATGATCTCTCCCCGGTGGAAGAACAGTCCGTGCTTTCCCCCATTGTGATGGTCCCTGCAGATGCCGGCGCCACGCAGCGGCCCGGTGCGGCAGCTACGACGAATGTCTTCGTTGCACCGCGCGCAGTCGGAGCGTGGATGCGGCAGCCTCGGTCGTGACCATCGACTGTGCCCCGCCGGCGCCGTACTTCGCGCGATACGCCTCATCCACCGCATCCGACTCGCCCGTCGGGTCGACCATCACGTCGACGGTCTCTCCGGACACGCGGATGCGGGCGCGTCGTGTCCGCACGGCTCGCCCGTACCATCCGGTCTCCCGGCGATGCCAGGTGCGAACGAAGACGTCGGTCTTCACGACGACGACCCAGATCGGCGTCCAGGCGCCGAAGGTGCCGTCCGTCCGCGGTGCGGTGATCTCCAGTTCTCGCACATCGTCGAAGAAGCGGAGGTCTGCGGAGGACCAGGCGGGCGCCGAGCTCGCGGGTCCCGGCTCCTCGGTCGCATCCGTGTTCATGACCGCCATCCTCCACCCGCAGCCGATAGATTCGTGCCACCGATGCGGACACCCTGGAAAGGTCGGAATGTCGGACACCACCTGCCACATGTCCCTCTCACTCGACGGCTTCGTCGCCGGACCCGGACAGAGCAGTGACCAGCCGCTCGGGGTGGGTGGCATCGAGGTGCACCGCTGGCACATCGGGGACGAACGTGCGACCGAGGCCGACGAGACCGCGGCGTCCTGGCTGATGCGTCCGCGCGGCGCCTATGTGATGGGGCGCAACATGTTCGGTCCCCTCCGTGGCGAGTGGGACGGGGACTGGCGCGGCTGGTGGGGACCCGAACCGCCCTACCACGCCCCGGTGTTCGTGCTCACCCACCACCCGCACGCGCCGATCGTGATGGAGGGCGGCACGACGTTCCATTTCGTCACCGACGGCTTCGATTCCGCCTATGCCCAGGCTCAGGACGCGGCAGGCGATCGTGGCATCGACATCGCGGGCGGAGCGGCCACGGTGCGACAGGCCCTCATCGCCGGTGTCATCGACGAACTCACGCTCGATATCGCGCCCGTCCTCCTCGGATCCGGGGAGCGTATCTTCGACGGCGTCGAGTCGTTCGGCTTCTCACCGGTAGAGGTGCTGCACTCGCCGCTTGCCACCCACATCCGATACCTGCGGGTGAGCTAGGCGCGTTCCGGTCGCTACCGCTTCTGGCTCGAGCGGATGTGCTCGGGTACGAGCAGGATGCCGCCGGAGGAGTTGGCGGATTCGGCGAGCTCCTTGACCCATTCCGGGCTGAGCTGTTCCGGCTCGGGGCTGTCGAACGAGAATCGCAGCGGGATCGAGGCGTGCACCCACAGGGTGGAGCGTCCCGGCTCGTCGTTCTCCGCGTGCGTCCAGCTGAGGGTGAAGCTCTCGCCGCGCCGCAGTTTCGTGGCGATGACGACCTTGAGGTGGGCGAGTGTGCGGTCGTCGATGTCGATGGGTTGGGCGTTTCCGCCGTAGAACAGGGTGCCCATGAGGCACCGCCTTACTGGCGAGGAATTCGACCTCGCATTCGTGCCGGAGCCGGCATGGACCCGGCGACAGACGGGCCGGTAGCGCGAGCGTAGCGCGGGCGGATGTGAAAACGTCGGGCGAGGGCGTTGTCCTCAGTCGCGCGGGGGGCGCACCCGCATCCGGCCGATGCGGAAGACATGCAGGCCGGCCGCATCGAGCAGCGCGGAGCCGAAGCGGGCCCGCGCTGTGCGCAGCTTCTTCGCGCCATCGAGGCCCCCGGTGGCGACCGCGACCTGGAACAGGATCTCCCGCACGAGCGGGCCCATCAGCCGCTCCGGGGCGATGGAGAGCTTCGCCCGCACCGCGATCACCAGCCGCGGTGCCTCGGGTGCGATGTAGTCCGACACCGCGTCGAGGGTGTGGATGCCGAGGGCCAGGGTGGAGTGGGAGCTGCTGCGCACCGCGGCGATGGCGACGTCCGCCTTCTCGGTGCTGTCGACGTCGATCAGCTCGATGCCTTCGCGGCGGGCGCCCTCGGTGAGCTGGCCGACGATGTCCGCGGCATTTCCGGTGATGAGCACGCGACCGGAGACCCGGGGCCGCGGGGACCGCCGCGGGCTCATGCTCTGGCCTCCGCCTCGGCCAGGGCGCCGGGACCGGTGAGGACACGCCACAGCCATTCGGCGGCGACGTCGACCGGCGGCAGCGGGTCGCGCGAGATCCATGCGGTGATCACCCCGAGCGCCGTGCCGGCGATGCCCGCCGCGACGACGTCGACCGGCAGGCCCACGAACGCGGCGGAGTCGGCGCCGACCGCCACGGTCACGATGCCCTCCACGCGGCGACGCAGTCGAGCCGCGACGACCGCAGAGCCGTGCTCGCCCAGCACGCGGCGGTAGAGCGGAGCGTTGTCGGCCAGGTGCTGCAGGTAGTGTGCGAGCTCCTCCGGCATCCCCGCGGGGGCGGGCGTGCCGCGGGCGAGCAGCTGGCCGGAGACCTCGTCCACCATCCGTTCCAAAGCGTCCGCGAGCAGCGTCTCCTTGTCGGAGTAGTGCTGGTAGAAGCTCGACCGATTCACCTCGGCGCGTTCCGTGATGTCGCCGACCGTGATCTCGTCGAGCGGTCTCTCGCGGGCGAGGGCGAGCAGCGCGTCCTGCAGGCGGGCCTGCGTCCGAGCTGCTCGAGGATCCATCCCCCGATTCTTTCAGGCTCGCGGCGGCGGTGGGTGGCCGAGTGTTGGCTGAGAATACGGACCCCCCGACTCTTCGCCGACACTCGTCGGATAAATTGGATGCGGCTCGATGACGCGCCCCCTCGAACATCGACTTCACGAAGGGCTCGCCGTGGCGAATCTGCTCTACCGTCTTGGCCGTTTCTCGGCGCGTCGCGCCTGGGCGGTGCTCATCGGCTGGATCGTGCTGCTGGGCCTCGCCGGCGGCGCCTTCCTCACCTTCGGTGGGTCGCTCGCCACGAACTTCTCCATCCCGAACACCGAGACCGAGCGGGTGAGTGACCAGCTCGCCGACGCACTGCCCGACCTCGCCGGCGCGACCGGGCAGGTGGTCTTCTCCACCGAGGACGGGTCCGAATTCACCGCCGCACAGCAGCAGGCGATCAGCGACCTGCTCGACACGGTCGCCGACACCGACGGCATCGCCGGCATCTCCGACCCGTTCGACACCGAGGCTCAGCGCGCCGACCAGGAGCAGCAGCTCGCGGACGGACAGACGCAGATCGACGACGGTCGTGCGCAGCTGGATGCCGCGCAGCAGCAGCTGGACGACAGTCAGGCCCAGCTGGATGCGGGTCAGGAGCAGCTGGATGCGGCGATCGCCCAGGCGAAGGCCGCCGGCGCATACGACCGCGCGCAGGCGCAGTTCGACGCGCAGCAGGCGCAGATCGATGCTGGCCAGGCCCAGATCGACGCTGGCCAGGCGACGATCGACGAGAACCGGCAGACCCTCGAGACCGAGGCGCAGAAGCTCGCCGACGGCCAGACGCTGCTCGAGGCCGCGAGCCAGATCCGCACCGTGTCCGAAGACGGTTCGGCCGCGGTCGGCACGATCGCATTCGAAGACGACCTGTACAGCCTGCCGGCCGAACTGAAGGCCGAGGTCGCCTCGATCCTCGACGACGCCGACATCGACGGTGTCGCGGTCGACTACTCCTCCACCATCGCCACCTCGATCGACGGCATCGTCGGCCCCGGTGAGATCGTCGGCATGATCATCGCGGCCATCGTGCTGCTCGTGATGCTCCGGGCCGTGCTCCCCGCCCTCGCGCCGCTCATCACCTCGCTGGTAGGCGTCGGCGTCGGCGTGGCAGGCTCCCTCGCCTTCTCCGGCGTGGTCGACATGGCCTCCATCACCCCGGTCCTCGGGGTCATGCTGGGGCTGGCCGTCGGCATCGACTACGCCCTCTTCATCCTCAACCGTCACCGGCGGCAGCTGCTGGCGGGCATGGACGTGCACGACTCCATCGGGCTCGCCAACGGCACTTCGGGTAACGCCGTCGTGTTCGCCGGGTCCACCGTCGTCGTGGCGCTCCTCGCCCTGAACATCACCGGCATCCCGTTCCTCGGTGTCATGGGCACCGTCGCCGCGGTGTGCGTCGTCGTCGCCGTGCTCGTCGCCGTGACGCTCACCCCGGCGCTGCTCGGCATGATGAAGCTCAAGGTGCTCGGCCGTCGCGCCCGCGCCAAGATCGGGCACGCCGACCACGCCCCGACGACACCGAAGCCCATGCGCACCGCCCGTGCCGTTGGCCAGGCCGTGATCGCGATCGTGGCGCTGCTGGTCATTGCCATCCCGGCGCTGTCCATGCGTCTCGGTCTGCCGGACGGCTCTTCGGATGCGACCGATACCACGCAGTACCGGGCCAACGCGATCATCACCGACAAGTTCGGTGCCGGGGTCAACGGTGCGCTCCTCCTCGTGGCTGAGCTCCCCGAGGCGGTCGCCGAGGACGACGAGGTCGCCGTCCAGGCCGACATCGTCACCACCCTCATGGACCAAGAGGACGTCTCCGCCGTGGCCCCCATTGCGGTGTCCGATGACCGCACCATCATGGCCTTCCAGGTCGTGCCGGAGGAGGGCCCGTCCAGCGCCTCGACCGAACAGCTCGTGTTCGATCTGCGCGACCTGTCGCCTCTCGCCGTCGACGGGGTGGACGGCGACATCGAGATCGGAGTGGCGGGGACCGCATCCGGCAACATCGACGTGTCGCAGAAGCTGGCCGACGCGCTACCGATCTATCTGCTGGTCGTCGTCGGGCTGTCGCTGCTGATCATGATCCTGGTGTTCCGATCGATCCTCGTGCCCGTGATCGCGACGCTCGGGTACGTGCTGTCGCTGTTCGCAGCGCTCGGCGCGGTCACCGCGATCTATCAGTGGGGTTGGCTCTCCGCCGTGTTCGGCGTGCACGATCCGGGCCCGGTGCTGAGCTTCGCGCCAATCCTCATCATGGGCGTCCTGTTCGGCCTCGCCATGGACTATCAGCTGTTCCTCGTGTCCGGGATGCGGGAGGCCTACGTGCACGGCATGTCAGCGCGGTCCGCTGTCGTCGCCGGTCTTCACAACGGCCGCGCGGTCGTCACGGCGGCCGCGATCATCATGATCTCCGTGTTCGGCGGCTTCGTGTTCTCGCACCTGTCGATGATCCGGCCGCTCGGTTTCGGTCTCGCGATCGGCGTGCTCTTCGATGCGTTCGTCGTGCGGATGGTGCTGACCCCGGCGCTGCTGCACCTGTTCGGCAGGTCGGCGTGGTGGCTGCCGCGCTGGCTCGACCGCATCCTGCCCGATGTCGACGTCGAGGGCGCCGCGCTGGAGCGGACGCACCCGGTCAGCACCGCCGCCGAATCGACCGACCGGGAGGCGCGCGAGCTCACCGATACGCGCTGAGCCGGAAGGCAGATGCCGGGCGAGCGCAACCCCCTCCCGGGGCGGTTGCGCTCGCTTAGCATCGCCCGCATGAATCAGTTGCACACGGACACGGCAGAGGTGCCCCCGCCCCGTCGGGCCATCGTCACCGGCGCAGATTCCGGCATCGGCCGGGCCACCGCGGTGGCCCTCGCCGCGGCCGGGATGGATGTCGGGATCACCTGGCACAGTGACGAGCAGGGGGCAGAAGAGACGGCGGCCGAGGTGCGGGCGCACGGTTCCCGCGCGGTCGTCGCCCGGCTCGATGCAGCCGAGATCCCGGAGTGCGGCGATGTCATCGACCAACTCGCGGACGAGCTGGGCGGGATCGACGTCTTCGTCAACAACGCCGGTACGGGTGCGTCGACCTTGCTCGTCGACGTCAGCCTCGACGAGTGGCGACAGGTGCTCGACGTCGATCTCACCGGCCCCTTCGTCTGTGTTCAGCGCGCTGCGCGCCGCATGATCGCGCAGGGCCGCGGTGGCCGCATCATCGCGGTGTCGAGTGTGCACGAGCATCAGCCCCGTGTCGGCTCCTCGGCGTACGACGCCGCCAAGCACGGGCTCGGCGGCCTCATCAAGACCGCCGCGCTGGAACTCGGCCGCTACGGCATCCCCGCCAACACGGTCGCCCCGGGCGAGATCGCGACACCGATGACCGGCCAGACCGATGAGGACCCCGTTGGCACCGACCGTCCCGGTATCCCGCTCGGACGCCCGGGCGACGCCCGCGAGATTGCGGCGGTGATCGCTTTCCTCGCGTCGCCCGAGGCGAGCTACGTCACCGGCTCGTCGGTCGTGGCAGACGGCGGGATGCTCCAGATGGGCCCACAGGCCGGCTCGCACCTGACCACGCACGACTGGCGAAACGTCTGAGCGGAGGAACGAGATGAAAGCAATGACCTATCGCGGCCCCTACAAGGTGCGCGTAGAAGAGAAGCCCGATCCGACGATCCAGCATCCGAACGACGCGATCGTCCGCGTCGAACGGGCAGCGATCTGCGGATCCGATCTGCATCTTTATCACGGGATGATCCCCGACACCCGGATCGGTCACACGTTCGGTCACGAATTCATCGGACGCGTGGTCGTGGTGGGTTCCTCGGTGCAGACCCTGACCCCTGGGGACCGGGTGATGGTGCCCTTCAACATCTTCTGCGGCACCTGCTACTTCTGCGCTCGCGGGTTGTTCTCCAACTGCCACAACGTCAACGCCAACGCCACGGCGCTCGGCGGCATCTACGGCTACTCCCACACCGCCGGCGGGTACGACGGCGGGCAGGCCGAGCTCGTCCGCGTCCCGTTCGCCGACGTCGGGCCGTCGATCATCCCGGACTGGCTGGACGACGAGGACGCCCTGATGCTCACCGATGCATTCTCGACCGGGTATTTCGGTGCCCAGCTGGGAGACATCGCCGAGGGTGACACCGTGCTCGTTCTGGGTGCCGGTCCCGTCGGCCTCGCCGCGGCCCGGTCCGCGTGGCTCATGGGTGCGGGCCGCGTCATCGTCGTCGACCATCTCGAATACCGGCTGGCCAAAGCGCGGGAATTCGCGTTCGCCGAGACCTACAACTTCGCGGAGCACGATGACGTCGTCGTGCTGATGAAGAAGATCACGGACTATCTCGGCGTCGACGTCGCTATCGACGCCGTGGGGGCCGAGGCCGACGGCAACCTCGTCCAGCACATCACTTCCGCCAAGCTCAAGCTGCAGGGCGGCTCGCCCATCGCGCTCAACTGGGCGATCGATTCCGTCCGCAAGGGCGGGAACATCTCCGTGATGGGTGCCTACGGACCTCTGTTCAGCGCGGTGAAGTTCGGCGATGCGATGAACAAGGGCCTGACGATCCGCACGAACCAGGCGCCGGTGAAGCGGCAGTGGCCCCGCCTGCTCGAACACATCCAGGCGGGTCGCATCTCCCCGAAAGACATGATCACGCACCGCATCCCGCTCGACGAGATCGCAGAGGGCTATCACCTGTTCTCCGCGAAGCTCGACGGCATCGTCAAGCCCGTCATCATCCCGCCGTCGGCCTGATCCCAGAGGAGACACGCCATGCCCTACACCCCAGACGGACATTCGCCCGTCCCTTCGCCCGACGAACTCCGCGACCGCATCCCGGGGTGGGGCGCGGACCTCGACCCGGCCGACCGGCCCTCCTTCCCGAAGGAGGTCGACATGCGCGGGTCCACCGGCGCTCACTGGGAGCTGCCCGAGCAGCAGACCGCGCACGGCTACCGGGAGCGCTCCATCGAACACTCCCGCCTCACGCCCGTGTTCGGCACCGCCCAACCCCTGCACGGGGTCTCGGGTGTCATCCGCCGCTACGCGTATGAACGGTTCAGCGAAGGACGCGCCGCGCACTGGCTGCTGCTGGTGCTCGGCGACCGCGTGGAGTCGACCGGCGCGCACCTCCGATCGCTGTTCTCCGCGCGTCCCGACAACCCCCTCACCGAGACCGGAATCATGGCGGAGCGAGGCCACCACCCGGTGGCGTCGCGCCGTGGTCGCGTCGACACGCACCACTCCTGGATCGACCCGCTGCTGATCGGCGGACCGTGGATCCTCGGTGCCCTCGCGATCGTCGCCATCGTCCGGAAAGCCGCGCGCGGCGCTCGTCGGTGAGCCGGCACCGGCGGGTTCGCCCCGCTCAGTCGGGAAGGCTCGCCGGTCCGATCACCAGCCGGCGCTGGTCCCGGACCCAGCGGACGCGGTCGCGGCGGAAAGTGGCGCGGTCGGCGAACCGGTAGCGGTACGACACCGCCCGGATCCAGCGGGGCCGCCGCCCCTCGAACGGGTCGGTGCGCAGCAGCGCGAGTGTCGGTGGATCCGCGGCGAGAAGACGCGCCAGGAACGTCGTGAACCATTCGTCGAGCGGCGCGCCGAGCGGTAGGAACCACATCAACCAGTCCAGCCGCAGATGGTACGGCGCGACCTGGGGCGGGATGCGGCGGAGGTCGCCGGGCTTGCCGCGGAACCCGTACTCGTGCCACGTCGCAGTGTCGGGATCCTCGTCCTCCGTGCCCTCCACGACGATCTCGATGCGTTCCTTCGTGACCGTGCCGAAGGCGCCGTAGGCGTTTGCGAGCTGCCAGCGGGTGAAGCTCGCGTTCATCAGCTGCCGGTGGGCGAACAGGTTCCGAAGCGCCGGGCCGCTCAGCCCGACGTACAGGAGCGCGATCGCGCTCGTGACGACGAACCACGCCAGCGGCAGTCCGTCGATCAGCCACGGCGGCGCGGATGCGGCGGGAGCCCCCGCATCCGGGATCCCCACCGCCGAGAACGCGAGGACGATCGTCGCCCAGTTGAGCCACGCGAAGTTGCCGGTGAGGACGAGCCATACCTGCGTCGCGATGACGATGAGCGCGGCGACCGTGCCGATGACGAGCGGGACCGGCGCCGGCAGCCACAGAGCGAGGAGCGGGGCGAAGAGCAGGAACGGCACCACCAGCTGCGCGACGTGGTTCCCGACGACCTCGACCCGGTGGAACCAGCGGGGGAGCAGGTGCGCCTGGCGGCTGAGCGGACCCGGCATCGGCTGCGTCTCGTGGTGGTACATCAGTGCCGTGAGATCGCGCCACTCGTGCCCGCCGCGGATCTTGATCATGCCGGCGCCGAACTCCAACCGGAACAGCAGCCACCAGAACAGCACGATGACCACGGTGGGCGGCGGCTGGTCATTCGAGCCGAGGAAGGCGGCGAGGAACCCGGCCTCGAGCAGCAGCATCTCCCAGCCGAAGCCGTAGAAGGTCTGGCCGATGCTGGTGATCGACATGTACCCGAACCACAGCGCGAGGAAGCACAGCATCGGCACCCACGGACCCGCAAGCTGGGGGAGGCCCACAACGAGCGCGGCGGCGACGATCATCCCGGCGACGCAGAGGACCACAAGCCGGCGGTCGGTGTACCGGATGCGGCGGAACAGCGTCGGGCGCAGCATCCGTGCACGCCTCGCCGATGAGCCGGCCCACGCCAGCAGCTCCGGTGCCGGCAGGAGCCCCCGTTCCCCGAGCAGCGGACGGAACTGGTTCAGCGACGAGAGGAAGGCGATGAGGTAGAGCGCGGCGATGCCACGCTGGAGCACCTGCCGACCCAGCTCGTAGTCGACCGCCGCGAAGCCGTCCATGCCGCACACGGTAGCCGGGAACCCGCACGGCGGAAGGGGCTTGCACGGCCGGAAGCGTCACGGCAGGGTTCACAGAGCCGACAAAACCTGAGCACCGACCGAAGGAGTCACGATGGCGCGTAACGTCCGGGCCATGGCCTGCGATCCGGAGGATGTCTTCCGCGTGTTCGAGGACGGCTGGCTCTTCCCCTCCTGGGTGGTGGGCGCCTCGCGGATGCGTGACGTCGACGTCGACTGGCCGCATCCGGGCGCCGAGCTGCACCACTCCGTCGGCACCTGGCCCGCGCTCCTCGATGACACCACCGAGGTGCTCGCCTACGAACCGCCGCGCCGGTTCGTGCTGCAGGCCCGCGGCTGGCCCGTGGGCGAGGCTCAGGTGACCCTCGAGGTGAAGCCCTTCCGGGGCGGGTCGCTGGTGCGGATCGAGGAGCACGCGTCCTCGGGACCTGCGACCCTCGTGCCGGCGCCCGTGATGGACCTGCTGATCCGGTGGCGGAACGCCGAGACGCTGCAGCGCCTGGCATTCCTCGCCGAGGGCATCGCCCGTCGCGGACGGGGCGAGTCCGGGGCGGATGCGGATGCGACCGCTCTCGCCGACGCGGCCGTGACCCCCGCGGCGGACGCCGGGGAGGGCGCGTGAGCGAGGTCGACGTCGTCGTCGTCGGATCCGGGCCCAACGGGCTCGCCGCCGCGGTGATCATGGCGCGCGCCGGACATCGCGTCCGCGTCTACGAGACCGCATCCCGCCTCGGCGGCGGTGCCGCCTCCGCCCCGCTCACCCTGCCCGGGTACCTGCACGACGTGTGCTCAGCGGTGCACCCGCTCGCGTTCGAATCGCGGTTCTTCCAGGAGTTCGGCCTCACCGACCGGGTGCGCTTCGTCGTGCCGGAGGTCTCGTACGCCCACCCGCTCGACGGCCGGCGCGCGGTGCTCGCCTATCGGGATCTGAACCGCACCGCCGACGAACTCGGCCGGGACGGCGGACGGTATTCGCGCCTCATGCGGCCCCTCGTCGAGCGCGCTGCCGGGGTGGCCGACTTCACCGGCGGATCGCTGCTGCGCATCCCACCCGACCCGCTGGCCGCGGTGGCCTTCGGGCTGCGCTCGCTCGAGCAGGGTTCGCCCGCGTGGAACCTCCGCTTCCGCGGTGAAGCGGCCGCGGCCCTGGTCACCGGCGTCGCCGCGCACACCATGCTGCATCAGCCGAGCCTGAGCGGCGCCGGCGCCGGGCTGGCGCTCGCCACCTACGCCCATGCCCGCGGCTGGCCGATCCCCATCGGTGGCACGCAGGCGATCGCCGACGCCATGGCCGACGACATCCGCGCCCACGGCGGCGAGATCGTGACCGACCACGAGGTGACCTCGCTCGACGAGCTCCCGCCCGCCCGGGCCGTGCTCCTCGACGTCACCCCCCGCGCCTTCGCCCGCCTCGGCTCGGGTCACCTCCCCGCGGGCTACTACGAGGCGATGCGGCGGTTCCGCTACGGCCCGGGCGTCGCGAAGGTCGACTTCGCGCTGTCCGAGCCGGTGCCGTGGGCCGACCCCGCGGTGACGGATGCTGCCGCCGTGCACATCGGCGGCACCCGCGCCGAGATCGCTGCATCCGAGAACGCAGTCGAGCGCGGCCGGATGCCGGAGCGGCCGTACGTGCTCGTCTCGCAGCCGACGGTGTTCGACCCCTCGCGCGCTCCCGCCGGCCGTCACACACTGTGGGCCTACACGCACGTGCCGGCGGGGAGTGATGTGGATCGGCAGGAGGCGGTCATCCGGCAAGTCGAACGCTTCGCTCCCGGCTTCCGCGACACGATCCTCGCCACACGGTCCCGCACCGCGGTCGATGTCGCCCGCCACAACGCGAACTACCCCGGCGGCGACATCACCGCGGGCGTTCCGACCCTGCCGCAGCTGCTGCGCCGGCCGGTGCTCCGCCCCGACCCGTGGCGCACCCCGATCCCGGGGGTCTACCTCTGCTCCGCATCCACCTCTCCGGGCCCCGGCGTCCACGGGCTGGCGGGCTGGTGGGCTGCGCGCAGCGCCCTCCGCCACGAGTTCGGTGTGCGGGAGACCCCCGACCTGTCGCCTGGCAGCTGAGGCGCGCGGCCGGGCGCCGCCGCATCCGTGTGACGCTTCGAGACGGGTACGCCGCGGCCGGGAAACGGTGGAAGGTAGGCTCGGGAGGCTCCCACACGCTTCCGCCCGAAGGGTCTTCCATGGCTGACCGCGAATACGGTTTCCGCACGCGTGCGATCCACGCCGGCAACATCCCGGATGCCGTCACCGGTGCCCGCGCGCTGCCGATCTATCAGTCCGCATCGTTCGTCTTCGACGACACCGACGACGCTGCAGCCCGGTTCGCGCTGCAGAAGTACGGCAACATCTACAGCCGTCTCGCGAACCCCACGGTCGCCTCGTTCGAAGAGCGCATCGCCTCGCTCGAGCAGGGCCTCGGTGCCGTCGCCACCTCTAGCGGCCTGGCCGCGCAGTTCATCACCTTCGCCTCGCTCGCCGGGGCCGGCGACCACATCGTCGCCAGCGCGAACCTCTACGGCGGATCCATCACACAGCTCGACGTGACGCTGCGGCGCTTCGGCGTGGAGACGACCTTCGTCGCCTCCGCCGACCCGGCGGACTACGCCGCCGCCGTCACCCCGACCACGAAGGCGATCTTCGCCGAGACGATCGCGAACCCGTCTGGCGAGATCGCCGACATCGAGGGCCTCTCGCAGGTGGCCCGGGATGCGGGCGTGCCGCTGATCATCGACTCCACCGTTGCCACGCCCTACCTGTGCCGCCCAATCGAGTGGGGTGCCGACATTGTCATCCACTCGGCGACGAAGTTCCTCGGCGGACACGGCACCACCCTCGGCGGGGTGGTCGTCGAGTCCGGCCGCTTCGACTGGCACTCCGACCGCTTCCCGCTGTTCACCGAGCCGGTGCCGAGCTACGGCGGCCTCGAGTGGTCCGGCAACTTCGGCGAGTACGCCTTCCTCACGCGGCTGCGCGCCGAACAGCTCCGCGACATCGGACCCGCCCTCGCGCCGCACTCCGCGTTTCTGCTCGCGCAGGGCGTGGAGACGCTGCCGTTCCGCATGAAGGCGCACGTCGAGAACGCCCGCGCCGTGGCGCAGTGGCTGGACGCCGACCCCCGCATCGACTTCGTCAACTGGGCGGGGCTGCCGCAGCATCCGCACCACGACCGGGCGAACAAATACCTGCCCGAGGGCCCGGGCGCCGTCTTCAGCTTCGGGGTCAAGGGTGGCCGAGAGGCCGGTCGGACCTTCATCGAGTCGGTGGACCTTGCCAGCCACCTCGCCAACATCGGCGACGCGAAGACCCTCGTCATCCACCCCGCCTCCACCACGCACGCGCAGCTCACCGAGCAGCAGCTCATCGACGGCGGCGTGCTGCCGGGCCTCGTCCGCATCAGCGTGGGCATCGAGGACCTGGATGACATCCTGTACGACCTCGACCAGGCGCTCGACGCCGCGCAGAAGGCACTTTGATGGAGGACACTGTGAGCGACGAACTCGTCGACACCCGCCTGGCCAACGGCCTCACCTGTGCGCTGCCCGCATCCTCCCCGCTGGCAAAGCTGCTGCGCTCGCAGCGCACGTGGGTGGGACCGTCCGCGAAGGAGCGCCTCCGCATCCTCCGGGACGCGAAGAGCATCGCGATCGTCGGCGCCTCGCCGAACCCCGCGCGCTCCAGCTACTTCGTCGGCACCTACCTGCAGCAGTCCAGCGACTACCGCGTGTACTTCGTGAACCCGAACGCCACCGAGATCCTGGGGCAGCCGGCGTACCCCGACCTGGCATCGCTGCCCGAGGTTCCCGACATCGTCGACGTGTTCCGGAAAGCCTCGGACCTGCCCGCGGTGATCGATGACGTGCTCGCCGTCGGCGCGCCGGTGGTGTGGGCGCAGCTCGGCATCTGGAACGAGGATGCGGCCCGCGACGGCGAGTCGAAGGGACTCACCGTCGTCATGGACCGGTGCCTGAAGATCGAGCACGCCCGCTTCCACGGCGGCCTGCACCTCATGGGGTTCGACACCGGCCAGATCAGCGCACGCCGCACCCTGCGCTGACGCGACTTCTCGCGAACGAGCACCCACTGCGCGAGTGAGCACCCG
>NZ_JAPLAI010000068.1 GCF_026393345.1 Microbacterium sp. | reverse complement strand
GACCGGGCCGCCCACCTTGTGCGCCGAGACGCTCAGCGCGGTGAGCCCCACCCCGGGGGCGGCGTCGCCACGGAGCCCGGAGAACGAGAACGGCACATGCCCGAGGGCGGCCACGGCATCCAGGTGCAGCGGCACCCCGGCCTCGGCGGATGCGGCGGCAAGACCCGCGACATCGTTGAGGGTTCCGACCTCGTTGTTCGCGATCATGGCGGTCGCGACCGCGGCATCCGGCAGCGCCACGGTGAAACGGGCGACGGGGATGGCGCCGCGGGAGTCGAGTCCGACGTGCAGCAGGTGCGCTTCTCGGTTCTTCCACAGCCACTGCGCGGCATCCATGGTGGCGTGATGCTCGCCGTCCGGCAGCACGAAACTGCGGCGTTCCGGCTGCCGCGCCTCCCACATGCCCTTCAGCGCCAGGTTGATGGACTCGGTACCGCCGGAGGTGAAGACGACCTCGATCGGGTCGCAGCCGAGCACCGCGGCGACGCGTTCCCGCGCGTCCTCGAGCACGCGGCGCGCGTCCTGCCCGCCGCCGTGGATGGACGAGGCGTTGCCGACCACGTCGGATGCGGCGAGCCAGGCTTCACGCGCCTCCGGGCGCAGCGGACTGGTGGCTGCATGGTCGAGGTACACGGTCACCGGTCCACTCTGTCACGGCAGCCGAGCGGATGGGTCGCGGCACCGAGCACCGCGACCGGTGGGCGGGCTACTCCGCCGCGCCGCGCGCGTTGTAGACGAGCGAGTCGCTGTCACCGTAGGCGCGGTAGACGGCGACCGCCTCATCGTGGCGGACCCCGATCGTCACGCGGATACCGCGGGCCTCGAACTGCGCGGCCCAGTCGTCCACGACCGGACCCTCGTCGAACCCGGTGAGTTCCTCCAGCAGTGGCCCCTCGCCCGCGACGACCATCGAGCGAACCCCGCTCCACATGGTGGCGCCGTAGCACATGACGCACGGGCGCCAGTTGACGACCAGCTGCAGGTCGGCGCCCTCGGCACCGAGGTCCCAGCGGCCGAGCGCGGTCTGGGCGAGGCTCAGCGTCGTCACCTCGGCGTGCATCGAGGTGAGCCCGGAGGCGAGCACCACGTTGACCCCGGCGGAGACGAGCTCACCGGTCGCCGCATCCACCACGATCGCCGCGAACGGCCCGCCGCTGCCCTCGCGCCAGTTGCGGTCGGCGAGCGCGTTGACGAGGTCCATCCGGTCTTCGAGCGTCGGCAGCACGGTCGGCAGGGTGTCGAGCTCGGCGGTGAGCCAGGCGGGCAGGGTGGCGGTGAATCCGGTGGCGAGAGACATGCGCAGCATCCTTGCGGACGCACGTGTCGGGCCTGTTACGCGGGTCCCGCCGCGACCGGCTCAGGCGAGCAGCGGCGCGAGGCGCTCGGCGACCGGTCGGAGCAGGTCCAGCACCGCCTGCGGCTCCTCGACGCGATGCCGCGGGCCCGCGAAGGCGACCCCGGCGGCCAGCTCCCCGGTGCTGTCACGGACCGGGACCGCGAGGCAGGCGAGCCCCGGAACGATCTCGCCGATCTGTCGGGTGGCGCCGAGACGGCGGAGGTCGGATGCGGCGGCCAGCGACACCGGGTCGGTGCGGCCGAGGTCGGCGAGCAGCAGCCGACCCAGCGCGTAGCGCGCAGGCTCACGCACCAGACGGAGGTCGTCGCTGAGGGGGAAGTCGGGATCGGCGTCGGCCACCGTGAGCCGTCCGCCGCCGTACCGCACGACGTGCACGCCGCCGCGGAGCTGGTCGCGGGCCTGCGAGAGCACGGCCCGCGCAGCCGCGGGCAGCCGCACCGGGGTTGCCGCCGAGGCGAGCTGGGCCACCTTGGCGCCGAGGGCGAACCCGGAGAGGTCGGGGGTGCGCACCAGGTATTCGTCCTGCACGAGCAGGTTCAGCAACCGGTACGTTGTGGCGCGCGGCAGCCCCAGTGCCTCGGATACTTCCCGCGCACTCACCCCGGCGCCGAGCGTCGCGACGGCCTCGAGCACCGTCAGCGCGCTGTGGATCGCCCGCGGCTGCCGCGCCGTGAGCGTCGGCACCGGTGTCGCGAACGCCGCGGGGTCGGTCATGGCGACTCCTGGCGGGCGACCCCGCCCAGAACCTGGGACGCGATCGGCTCGTCGTAGGCGCCGACGGTCAGGACCGATGTGCTGAAGCTCTGCGACAGCTCCGGCCGCCCCTCGACGACCGTCTCCCACTGTCCCCGGTTCGACCGGGTGACGACCTCGTGCGTGCTCATTGCGGCCCCTTCCTCGTCGGCGCGTGCGCTCCCAGCAGACGACCTCGCCGGAGGTTCGTCAACCCCTTGGGCGGGGCGGGTGGACGGGTGTGCAGTCGTTCTATGAGCACCGCAGATCCGCACCCCGCCCCCACCGACCCGACGCTGCCGCCGCTGAACGATCCCGTCCCGGAGGACGACGAAGAGGACGCGGCGGGCTGACGCTCACCGGTCGCGGTCGCGGTCGCGGTCGAGCCACTCCCGCAGGCGCGCCAGCGGCCACGTCGTGACGATCCGGTCGGCCGGCACGCCGGCCGCCTCCGCCCGTGCCGCGCCGTGGTCGAGCAGCGACAGCTGGCCGGGTGCGTGCGCGTCGCTGTCGATCGAGAACAGGCACCCCGCCTCGAGGGCGATCGCGATGAGGTCGTCGGGCGGGTCCTGCCGCTCCGGGCGCGAGTTGATCTCGACCGCCACGCCGCGCTCGGCGCAGGCCGCGAACACCGCCCCGGCGTCGAAATCCGACGCCGGACGCGTGCCACGGGAGCCTTCCACGAGCCTTCCGGTGCAGTGCCCGAGGACGTCGGTATGCGGATCGGTGACCGCACGCAGCATCCGCGCGGTCATCGGTCGGGCGTCCATGCGGAGCTTCGAGTGGACACTCGCGACGACGACGTCGACCTGCGCCAGCATCCGCTCCTCCTGATCGAGGGCGCCGTCCTCGAGGATGTCGACCTCGATTCCGCTGAGCAGGGTGAACCCGTCGCCGGAGAACCCGGGCACGAGCTCCAGCTGCGCGGTGAGACGTTCGACGCTGAGCCCGTTCGCGACCCGCAGCCGCGGCGAATGGTCGGTGAGGGCGAGGTACTCGTGTCCGAGGTCCCTCGCCGCGGCGACCATGTCGTCTATCGGGGTGAGCCCGTCCGACCAGTCGCTGTGCGCGTGCAGGTCTCCCCGCAGGGCAGGTCGCAGCGTGCTCTGCACGACCCCCATCCGTTCCCGCAGGTCGGCGAGGTACGCGGGCACTTCACCGGCGAGGGCCTGCTGGATCACGGTCAGCGTCGTCTCCCCGATGCCGGGGGTCCGTCGGAGGCGCTCCGGCTCGCGCAGCTGCGCCGGCGTCAGCGACTCGATGGCGTCGGCGGCGGCGCGGAACGCCTTCGACCGGTAGCGCGAGGCGCGCTCCCGTTCGAGTAGCGTCGCGATCTCGGTGAGGGCCGCCAGCGGATCCATCGCCCCAGTCTGCTGACATCCCTCCCGCAGCGCGAGAGACTGTCGGCATGTCTCCGGCCCGCGCGGTCACAGCCGTCCTCCTCGCGGGCCTCGGCGCGTCATCCCTGAGCGCGTGCGCGGGCTCCCCCACCGCCGGGATGTGTGTGGACTGGGTGTGGTTCGACACTCCCGCCGACGCCGCAGCCGACGCTGACGCGATCGTGCGCGGCGCGGTCACGGGGCGGGCGAGCTCGATGTCGCTCTACGGGCAGGAGGTCACGGTGTGGCAGGTGGAGGTCGCGGAGTGGCAGAAGGGCGAGGGCGATCCGCAGATCGACGTGGTCTCGGTACCGGCCACCTGCGAAAGCGGAGCGCCCTATCCCGACGGCGACCCGATGGCCGCGGATGGCGACGTGCTGCTGCTCCTGCGCGCGGACGGCCCGCGCTGGCAGACCCTCACCCCGTACCAGGGCGTGCTCCCTGCCACACCGGGCGGCGCACTGCCGACGGAGTGGCCGTGACGGGTCGCCCCTTCACCACCCCGTGCGCCCGAGACCCTCGGATGCGGACGCCGCCACGTGACAGGATGACTTCGTGACCGACCGCCTCATGCTCCTCGACAGTGCGTCGCTGTACTTCCGGGCGTTCTACGGTGTGCCCGAATCGATCACCGCACCCGACGGCACCCCGGTGAACGCGGTGCGCGGGATGCTGGACATCGTCGCGAAGCTCGTCACGACCTACCGCCCCACCCACGTCATCGCGTGCTGGGACGACGACTGGCGGCCGCAGTGGCGGGTCGACCTCATCCCCTCGTACAAGGCCCACCGGGTGGTGGAGATCCTCGCATCTGGCCCCGACGTGGAGGAGGTCCCCGACCCGCTGGAGGTGCAGGTGCCGCTCATCCGGCGCTCGCTGGAGCTGCTCGGCATCCCCGTGGTGGGCGTCGCGGAGCACGAGGCGGACGACGTGATCGGCACCTTCGCGACCGGCGCGGGGCTGCCCGTCGACATCGTCACGGGTGACCGGGACCTGTTCCAGCTCGTCGACGACGACGCAGAGGTGCGCGTGATCTACACGGCCCGCGGCATGAGCAAGCTCGAGATCGTCACCGATGAGGTCGTGGTCTCGAAGTACGGCGTGCTCGCCGCCCAGTACGCCGACTTCGCGGCGCTCCGCGGCGATCCCTCCGACGGACTCCCGGGGGTCCCGGGGATCGGCGAGAAGACGGCGGCGACGCTGCTCGCCTCGCACGGCGACCTCCCCGGCATCATCGCGGCCGCGGAGCGCGGCGAGGGGATGTCGGCGGGGATGCGGGCCAAGATCACCGGAGCCGCGGACTACCTGTCCGTCGCCCCGACGGTGGTCGCGGTCGTCCGTGATCTCGACGTCGAGCGGCCCGATGCGCGCCTCCGCCCGGTCGCCGACGAGTCCGCCGCGGCGGCGTTCGCGGACCAGTGGGGCATCGCCTCGGCGTTCGACCGCGCAGCGCTCGCGATCGCCGGGATCACCGGGTAGGCGTCGGCGCGGACACGTCAGGCGGCGAACGAGCGGGTGGTCTCCACCCAGTCCGCGAGCTTCGCCTCGGCCGCGCCGGAATCGATCGTGGCGGCGGCCGCATCCCTCGCTTCCGCCAGACGCTCCAGGATGGGCCGCTGGGCCTCGGTCGGATCCTGGAAGAGCCGGAACGCGACGAGACCTGCGGCCGTGTTCAGCAGCACGATGTCGCGCACCGGGCCGGGCTCGCCCGCGAGCACGCGGCGGACGACGCCCGCGTTGTGCTCGGGGTCGGCGCCGATGAGGTCGCCGATGTCGGCGAGCGGGATGTCGAGGTCGCGGGGGTCGATGTCGTGCTCGTGCACGTCGCCGAGCGACACCTCCCAGATGCGGCTGTGACCGGTCGTGGTGAGCTCGTCCAGCCCGTCGTCGCCGCGGAACACGAGCGCGGTGGCGCCGCGGGTGCGGAACACGCCGGTGATGAGCGGCACCCGGTCGAGCTGCGCCACGCCCACGGCGTTCGCTTCGGCCCGCGCGGGGTTGCACAGCGGCCCCAGGTAGTTGAACACCGTCGGGATGCCGAGCTCCGCGCGGGTCGCCCCGGCGTGCCGGAACCCGGGGTGGAAGGCGGACGCGAACGCGAACGTGATCCCGGTGCGCGCCAGAGTCTCGGCGACCGCATCGGGTGACAGGGTCAGGTCGATCCCGAGCGCACGCAGCACATCGGACGATCCCGAGGACGAACTCGCGGCCTTGTTGCCGTGCTTGACGACCGGGACCCCGGAGGCGGCCGCCACGATCGCCGACATGGACGAGATGTTCACGGTGCCGAACCGGTCGCCACCGGTGCCGACGATGTCGAGCACGTGCGAGTCGACGGGAAGCGGCAACGCGGCTTCCAGGATCGCGTCGCGGAAGCCGACGATCTCGTCCACCGTCTCACCCTTGGCACGCAGCGCGACGAGGAAGCCCGCCAGCTGAGACGGGGTCGCCTCCCCCGCCATGACCTGCCGCATGGCCCACGTCGATTCCGACACGCTGAGGTCGGCACCGCCGAGCAGAGCGGTCAGGATCGAAGGCCAGCTGTACAGGTCGGTCATACCCGCAATCCTAGTCAGGGCGCCGAACCCGGCCTCCCCCGGTCAGGCGCGGGAAACATGCGGCGGCGGAGCGCCGGCACGCCGGATGCTTAGGGGAACCTAAGCGGAAAGACGACCCGTCTTCGGCCCCTGGATGCAAGAACCACAGAGAACTATCAGCCATAATGAATGGGTGACGACCCCAGCGATGTATTCCCAAGCCCTGCGCACGGTCAAGCGACCTGACCCGGTCGCGGTCGGCACGATCGTTTGGCTCGGCAGCGAAGTCATGTTCTTCGCCGGCCTGTTCGCGATCTACTTCACCCTGCGCAGCACCTCACCGGAGCTGTGGGCCGAGGAGTCGTCGCTTCTGAACATCCCGTTCGCGACCGTCAACACGATCATCCTCGTGCTGTCGTCCGTGACGTGCCAGATGGGCGTGTTCGCCGCTGAGCGCTACCAGCCGTACCGCACCGGCAAGAGCCCCCTCAAGTGGGGCATGACCGGCTGGTTCTTCCTCACCTTCGCCCTGGGCGCGATCTTCGTGACCGGTCAGGTGTGGGAGTACGCCCAGCTGGTCGCCGAGGGCATGCCGATCTCGGCGAACTCGTACGCCTCGGCCTTCTACCTGACCACCGGCTTCCACGCCCTGCACGTCACCGGCGGACTCATCGCATTCCTGTTCGTGATCGGCCGCGCCTTCGCCGTCAAGAACTTCGGGCGCAAGGAAATGACCACCTCGATCGTCGTGTCGTACTACTGGCACTTCGTCGACGTGGTCTGGATCGCGCTGTTCCTCGTCATCTACTTCCTGAAATAAGACCGGAGCTTCCTCGATGGCACGTTTCACCAAGCGTCGGCAGTCCGGTCGTCGCAGCCCCCTCGCAGCCGCAGCCCTCATCGGCATCGGTCTGCTCATCACCGGCGGTGTCTACGCCGGCGCGTCCGCCGCGATGGCCGCCACCACCGAGAACGCCGAGTCCGCTTCGACGCTCACGGTCGAAGACGGTCAGAAGCTCTTCCAGGCGAACTGCGCCACCTGCCACGGTCTGAACCTGCAGGGTTCCGACAGCGGCCCGTCGCTCTACGGCGTCGGCGAGCTCGCGGTCCACTTCCAGGTCTCGACCGGCCGCATGCCCCTGCAGGCCCAGGGCCCGCAGGCCCCGCAGAAGCCGGTGCAGTTCACCGACGACCAGATCGAGGCGATCGCGTCGTACGTGCAGTCCGTGGCCCCCGGCCCTACCTTCCCCGACGAAGAGGTCCTCGACGGCCAGGGTGATGTGGCCGAAGGCGCCGAGCTGTTCCGCGTCAACTGCGCCATGTGCCACAACGTGGCCGGCGCCGGCGGCGCGCTGACCGAGGGCAAGTACGCCCCCAACCTGCACACCACTAGCGCGCTGAACATGTACGCCGCCATGGTCACGGGCCCGCAGAACATGCCCGTCTTCAACGACATGAACCTCACCCCCGAGGACAAGCGCGACGTCATCTCCGCACTGCTGTGGATGCAGGACAACGAGTCGCCCGGCGGATACGCCCTGGGTTCGCTGGGTCCCGTCGCGGAGGGCCTTTTCATCTGGATCTTCGGTATCGGCGCGCTTATCGCGATCACGGTGTGGATCACCGCGAAGTCGAACTGACGAACTTTTCACGGACATACGGAACGTACGAGGAGCACCATGGCACACGATGTCGACCCGCTCGAGCATGAGAGGGCTTCCTGGAAGCCGTCGAGCGGTCTTGCCGTGGAGGTGTCTGACCCGGCGGTAAACCCCGGTCTGCCCCCGCACCGGGCACGCATCACCGACAAGGACCCCGCGGCGATGACCCGCGCCGTCCGCACGGTTTACACGCTGTTCTACCTGTCGGTGGCAGCATCCGTCTGGGCGGTCGTCGCCTACATGATCTTCCCGCTGGACGGGACGCTCGTAGCCATCCGGAACAACACCCTGTTCGTCGGTCTCGGCATTGCGTTCGCGCTGCTGGCGATCGGTATCGGTGCGATCCACTGGTCCAAGGCGGTGATGTCCGACAAGGAGTTCATCGAGCCCCGCCACGCCACCCGCGGTCGTGACACGACCCGCGAGGGCGCTGTCGCGGTGTTCGAGGTCGCCAACGAGGAGTCCGGTTTCGGTCGTCGCGCGATGATCCGCAACTCGCTGATCGCCGCCGTCATCGCCTCGGTCGTCCCCGGCGTCGTACTGTTCCGCGGCCTCGCGCCCGAGACCGGCAACCCGGTGGAGCTGCTCAGCCACACCATGTGGAAGAAGGGGATGCGGCTCGCCCACGACCCCAGCGGCCGGCCGATCAAGGCCTCCGAAGTCACCCTCGGGTCCGCGTTCCACGTCATCCCGGAGGAGCTCGCCGAGCTCTCCCACGGTGAGGGCTACCTGAACGAGAAGGCCAAGGCGATCGTTCTGCTCATGCGTCTGCCCGAGGACGAGCTCATCGAGGCAGAAGACAAGAAGGACTGGTCCTACGACGGGATCGTGGCCTACTCGAAGGTCTGCACGCACGTCGGGTGCCCGGTTGCTCTGTACGAGCAGCTCACGCACCACCTGCTGTGCCCCTGCCACCAGTCGCAGTTCGATGTCTCCGACGGCGCCAAGGTCATCTTCGGCCCGGCTGCTCGTCCGCTGCCGCAGCTGCCCATCACCGTCGACAGCGAGGGCTACCTGGTCGCCCAGAGCGACTTCACCGAACCCGTCGGCCCGAGCTTCTGGGAGCGCCATTGAGCACCGCAACCCACCCCACGGAGAACGTGACCGCCGAACCGGCGCTCCCGGTCACCACCGCGAACCGCGAGAAGCCGCTCGGCGGACGCTTCGTCGGAGCGGCCTCGAACTACATCGATGAGCGCACCAGCATCTCCGGGCTCGTCAAGGAACTCGGCCGCAAGATCTTCCCGGACCACTGGTCCTTCATGCTCGGTGAGATCGCGCTGTGGAGCTTCGTCGTCATCCTGCTCTCGGGCACGTTCCTGACGTTCTTCTTCCAGGCCTCGATGGTCGAGACGCACTACGACGGCTCCTACCCGCTGCTGCGCGGTGTCGCCATGTCCGCGGCGCTCGACTCGTCCCTGCACATCTCGTTCGACCTCCGCGGCGGACTCCTGGTGCGCCAGATCCATCACTGGGCGGCGCTCGTGTTCGTCGCCGGTATCGGTGTGCACATGCTGCGCATCTTCTTCACCGGCGCGTTCCGCAAGCCGCGTGAGCTGAACTGGGTCATCGGCTTCGTGCTGTTCATCCTCGCGATGGCCGAGGGCTTCACCGGCTACTCCCTGCCGGACGACCTCCTCTCGGGCAACGGCCTGCGCATCATCGACGGCATGGTCAAGGGCATCCCGCTGATCGGCACCTGGACCTCGTTCCTGCTGTTCGGCGGCGAATTCCCGGGTGACGCGATCGTGGGACGCCTGTACACGCTGCACATCCTGCTGCTGCCGGCGATCCTCGTCGCGCTGCTGGCACTGCACCTCGTGCTCATGATCATTAACAAGCACACGCAGTTCGCCGGGCCCGCCCGCACGAACAGCAATGTCGTGGGTTACCCGATGGTGCCGGTGTACATGTCGAAGATGGGTGGGTTCTTCTTCCTCACCTTCGGTGTCATCGTGCTGATCGCCTCGCTGTTCACGATCAACCCGATCTGGAGCTACGGCCCGTACGACCCCTCCCCGGTGTCCGCCGGCACTCAGCCCGACTGGTACATCGGCTTCGCCGACGGGGCACTGCGCCTCGCACCCTCGAACTGGGACGTCGTCTGGCTCGATCACACCTGGTCGTTCGGCATCCTCGTGCCCCTCGGGATCGTGGGATTGTTCATCGTGGCCGTCCTGATCTACCCCTTCATCGAGGCGTGGATCACCGGCGACAAGCGCGAGCACCACATCGCCCAGCGCCCCCGCAACGCGGCCACCCGCACGGCGATCGGCGCGGCCGGTGTCACCTTCTACGCGGTCCTGTGGGCGGCGGCGTCCTCGGACATCATCGCCACGCACTTCATGCTGTCGATGGAAGGGGTCATCCACTTCCTGCAGTTCAGCCTGTTCATCGCGCCGATCATCGCGTACTTCGTCACGAAGCGGATCTGCATCGCACTGCAGAAGAAGGACCGTGAGATCGTGCTGCACGGCTACGAGTCGGGACGCATCGTGCGCCTCCCCGGTGGCGAGTACATCGAGGTGCACCAGCCGGTCGACGAGTACGACCGCTGGAAGCTCGTCGACAACGAGACCGCGGCTCCCCTGGTGGTGCGTCCCAACGCCAAGGGCAACATCCCGTGGCACGAGAACTTCCGCTCGGCACTGTCGCGCTGGTTCTTCGAGGACCGCCTCACCCCGCTCACGCAGGCGGAGCTCGCGGCCGCGGACGCTCACCAGCACCACGAGCTGACGCACATGGACGAAGCCGAGGCCGCCGAGATCGAAGGCGCCGACCAGCGTGCGATCGAGGACGGCAAGCCGCTCAACGCCATCGGCGAGAAGGCCAGCGCCGAGTTCGATTCCCCCGAGCGTCTGAACGAGATCAACGATCCCCACGAGGGCGACGCTCCCCGGAGCTGATCCCCTCTCAGGGCACACCGCGGGCGGTCCGGTCATCCGGGCCGCCCGCGGTTTTTGGTGTTCGCCGAATGTTGATGGCTGTAACAATCCCGGAACAGGCGGCAGCTAGCGTGAGGCCGTGCGTTTCATCATCATCGGAGCAGGTATCGGCGGAACCAGTGCGGGCATCGCACTGCAGCGGTTGGGGCATGAGGTCGTGATCTACGACCAGATCAGGGAGAACAAGCCGGTGGGCGCCGCGCTGTCGCTCTGGCCGAACGGCGTCAAGGTCCTCAACTGGCTGGGCCTGCACGACGACATGGTCGCCCTCGGCGGCATCATGGACACGATGGCCTATTACGACGGCCACACGGGCGAGACGATGTGCCGCTTCAGCCTGGACCCGGTCACGACGCAGACGGGCCAGCGCCCCTACCCGGTTGCCCGCGCGGACCTGCAGGGTCTGCTCATGGAGCGCTTCGGCATGGCGCACATCCGGCTCGGGATGCGGATGGTGGGTGTCTCGCAGACCCCGGACGATGTCACGGTGACGTTCGAGAACGGTGAGACGGCCACCGGCGACGTGCTGATCGGTGCCGATGGCGCCCGGTCGCTCGTGCGGGAGCACGTGCTCGGCGAACAGATCGAGCGGGTCTACTCCGGCTACACGAACTTCAACGGCCTCGTCCCGGTCGATGAGGCCGTGGGTCCCGCGGATCAGTGGACCACCTACGTCGCCGAAGGCAAGCGGGTCTCGGTCATGCCCGTCGCCGGGGACCGGTTCTACTTCTTCTTCGACATCCCGCAGCCGGCAGGAGTCCCCTACGACCGTTCGGAGGGCACGGCTCCCCTGCGAGCCGCCTTCGGCGGCTGGGCGGACGGCGTGCAGCGTCTCATCGACGCCATCGACCCGGCGACCTCGCTCAACCGCGTGGAGATCTGGGACATCGATCCGATCCACACGTGGGTGCGCGGTCGCGTCGCCCTGCTCGGCGACTCGGCTCACAACACGGCGCCCGACATCGGGCAGGGTGCCTGCTCGGCGCTGGAGGACAGCTTCGTGCTCGGCCTTGTGTTCGCCCTCAACACCCTGGGCCCGCAGGATGCACTGGCGCGCTACCAGCAGGTCCGCACCGAGCGCGCGGGCGATCTCGTCCTCCGTGCGCGTAAGCGAGGCTGGGAGACGCACGGTTTCGACCCCGAGGTCACCGAGCGCTGGTACGAGGGGCTGCGCGCCGAGACCGGGGAGAACGTCATCCGGGGCATCGTCGGCAACATCGTGGAGAGCCCGGTCAACCTCGGCGGGGGCCTGCTCAGCTGAGGCGGCCGTTTTGCGTGCATCCGTGTCCGTCCGGCGCCTCGTGCCCGGGCGGACACGGCCATATCGTGGCACCATGCCCGATACCGCCGACTACTTCGCCGCCAAGCTCGCCCACGAGACAGACCCCTCCGACGTCTACGCCGCCCAGCGGGCCGGTGAGCCTTTCGTCCTCGTCGACGTCCGCGGAGCCGACGCGTGGGCGCAGGGACGCATCCCCGGCGCGATCCATCTGCCGTATCGCGAGATCGCCGACCGCGCCCCGACGGAACTCGACCGCACCGTCCCGGTCGTCGTGTACTGCTGGAGTCCGGGCTGCAACGCCGGCGCAAAGGGCGCACGCGAGTTCGCCGCGCTCGGCTATCAGGTGCGGGAGATGATCGGCGGCTACGAGTACTGGGCCCGCGAGGGGCAGCCGGTCGAGAACGACGGCGGACCGCTCCCCCGCGTCTTCGACCCGCTCGTCATGGTCGTGCGCTGAGGTTCACGGTCAGGATGCGGTGAGATCCAGGTCTTCCTGGAACAGCTCGCGCGCCGAGCCGTGGAACTGCGGCGGGGCCGCCGCATCCGCCGCACCCTCGGCGACGTCGCAGACGACGGCAGTCACGTTATCGCGGGATCCGAAGGCCAGCGCCTGCGCCACGAGCGCCTCAGCCGCTTCCTCGGGCGTCCGGTGGCTCAGGAGAGCCATGCCGATCTCCTCGTCGTCCAGGTAGTCGCTGACGCCGTCGCTGCACAGCATCCAGCGGTCGCCCACCAGCGTCTCGCACGATGCGACGGTGACGGTGTCCGCCTCTCCGCCCCGGAGCGACGCGGTGATGATGTTGCGCCGCGGGTGACTTGCTGCCGCCTGCGCGGACAGCAGGCCGCGGTCGACGAGCGCCTGCACATACGAGTCGTCCCGCGTCTGTCGCTCGAGCTGCGCATGACGCAGGCGGTAAGCGCGAGAGTCACCGATGTGGGCGAGGAGCAGGTCGCCGCCGGTGGTGACGACGAGTCCCGTGAAGGTCGTGGCCATCCCCTGCAGCTCCGGGTTCCGGCGGACCTGGGCGCTCAGGTCCCAGTTCGCCAGGCGCACCCGCACCGCGAGGTCCTCACCGTCGGTGATTCGCATCCCGCCGGCGACGAGCCGGTGGACGAGGGTCGCCGAGGCCAGATCGCCCGACGGCCCCCCACCGACGCCGTCGGCGACCGCCGCACCCCAGGGTGCGGTGAACGCCGCGTCCTGATTGGTGGAACGGAAGTTCCCCGTCTCAGACGCTGCAGTGGTGAGGAGCCGAAGTGCCAATCGACCTCAGCGGGCGAAGTTGCCGCGGTAGTACTCGAAAACCCACCCGACGATGGCGACGGCGAAGATGCCGAGGCCGATCGGGATCATCCAGCTGCCGACGGCGAGGCCGATGGCACCGAACGCGACCGAGCCGGCGAGCACCAGCGGCCACCAGGACCACGGGCTGAACTCGCCCATCTCCGGGTCACCATCGTCGATGTCGGCCGTCAGACTGTCCTCGGGCAGGACGCCGCCGGTGGCCTTGGAGACGCGGGAGATGTAGAAACCGATCATCGCCGACATGAAGCCACCGAACAGCAGCGCGACGGAACCGGTCCAGTCGATCGCGTTGTACCAGTCCAGCTCGGGGTTGGCCAGGATGTTCCAGCCCACGTAGACGACGTCGATGAAGATGAAGAAGATGAGCAGGAGCCACCAGAGGCCGATGTTGCTACGCATGGATTACTTCACCTTTCCATCGGCCACGTCGGCGACCGGGGCGTCGGGCGCGTCCTTCACCGGACCCACACCGACCGGGATCGCCGCCTCGGGGTGATTCAGATCGAACGCGGGCCGCTCGCTGCGGATACGCGGGATCGACGTGAAGTTGTGGCGCGGCGGCGGGCAGCTGGTCGCCCACTCGAGCGATCCGCCGTAGCCCCACGGGTCGTTGACCGTGACCTTGGGTGCCTTCCGCGCGGTGATCCACACGTTGAACAGGAACGGGATCATCGAGACGGCGAGGATCATCGAGCCGATCGTCGACACCTGGTTCTCCCAGGTCCAGCCGTCGGCCTCGGAGTAGTCGGCGTAACGACGCACCATGCCGTCGACACCGAGCCAGTGCTGGACGAGGAACGTCATGTGGAAGCCCACGAACAGCAGCCAGAAGTGCACGTAGCCGAGCCGCTCGTTGAGCATCTTGCCGGTCCACTTGGGCCACCAGAAGTAGAAGCCCGCGAACATCGCGAACACGACGGTGCCGAAGACGACGTAGTGGAAGTGTGCGACCACGAAGTACGAGTCCGACAGTGCGAAGTCGAGCGCCGGCGAGGCGAGGATCACCCCGGTGAGACCACCGAAGACGAACGTGACCAGGAAGCCGAGCGAGAACACGATGGGCGTCTCGAACGTGACCGAGCCTCGGAACATGGTGCCGATCCAGTTGAAGATCTTCACCCCGGTCGGGACCGCGATCAGCATCGTCATGAAGGCGAAGAACGGCAGCAGCACACCGCCGGTGACGTACATGTGGTGCGCCCAGACCGACACCGAGAGCACCGCGATGGCGATGGTCGCGTAGACGAGGGTCTTGTATCCGAAGATCGGCTTACGGCTGAACACCGGGAAGATCTCGGAGACGATGCCGAAGAACGGCAGCGCGATGATGTACACCTCCGGGTGCCCGAAGAACCAGAACAGGTGCTGCCAGAGGAGCACGCCGCCGTTCTGCGGGTCGTAGATGTGGGCGCCGAGCACGCGGTCGGCTGCGGCGGCGAGGATGGCCGCGGCGAGCACCGGGAACGCGATGAGGATCAGGATGCTGGTGATCAGCGTGTTCCACGAGAAGATCGGCATCCGCCACATGGTCATGCCGGGGGCGCGCATCGTGATGATCGTGGTGATGAAGTTCACCGCACCGAAGATCGTGCCGAAACCGCTGATGCCGAGGCCCAGCATCCAGAGGTTTCCTCCGACGCCTGGCGTGAAGGTCGAACTCGCGAGCGGCTGATACGCGAACCAGCCGAAGGATGCAGCACCCGACGGGGTGAGGAAGCCTGCGACCGCGATGATCGAGCCGAACAGGAACAGCCAGAAGGCGAAGGCGTTCAGACGCGGGAACGCGACGTCAGGGGCACCCAGCTGCAGCGGCAGGATCGCGTTCGCGAAACCCGCGAACAGCGGCGTCGCGAACATCAGCAGCATGATCGTGCCGTGCATCGTGAACAGCTGGTTGTACTGCTCCTTCGTCGGCACGATCTGCATGCCGGGCTCGAACAGCTCGGCGCGGATGATCAGTGCCATCACGCCGCCCAGCAGGAAGAACAGGAAGGACGCGATCAGGTACATGTAGCCGATCGTCTTGTGGTCGGTCGACGTGACCCACTTGACGATGATGTTGCCCTTCTCCTCGACACGCGAGGAAGTGAGCAGGGCCGCCTGGCGCGGCGGGAGCGTCGTCGGAGCGCCCGATTCCTGAAGCGGAAGCGTCGTCGCCATAATTACTCGTCTCCCTCGGAGGATGCGCCCGTTCCCGGCAGGTTGTCGAGCCGGTCGTAGGCCTCTTGGATGTTACCCGTCTGCCCCTTGTCGCGGAGCGTGTCGAGGTAGGCCTCGTACTCGTCCTCGCTGACGACCTTCACGTTGAAGAGCATCATCGAGTGGTACTCGCCACACAGCTCGGCGCACTTTCCGGCGTAGGTGCCCTCACGGGTCGGCGTGAAGGACCATTCGTTGTCCTTGCCGATGTAGAGGTCCTTCTTGTACAGGAAGTCGATGATCCAGAAGGAGTGGATGACATCGCGCGAGGAGAGTTCGATCTTGACCGTCTTGTCGACGGGCAGGTACAGGGTGGGCAGCGCGTCCTGGTCGACGTTGCCCGCCGCATCCGGCTGAGCCTGGACACCCATGCTCCACACCGTGTCGGAGTCGTCTTCTTCGTCGCCGTTGTACGCGAAGTCCCACGCCCACTGCTTGCCGATCGCGGAGATCGACACGTCGGGGTCGTCGTACTGCGTCTCGAGGATCGTCTGGTCGCGGGCGGTGAAGGCGAAAAAACCCACCACGAGGATCAGCGGCACGATCGTGTAGAAGATCTCGATCGGCATGTTGTAGCGCAACTGCACCGGGAGGCCGGTCTGGCCCTTGCGCCGGCGGTACATGACCATCGCCCAGAGCATCAGGCCCCAGGTGATGACGCCCACCACGAGCAGCACGATCCAGGAGTTGACCCAGAGGCCAGCCACCATGTCGGTGTGATTGGTCGCGGGCTTGCCGGACTCCTCGAAGCCGGGCAGGAAGCCATGCAGCTGAGAGGGGGTGCAGCCGGCGAGGAGGACCGCCGTCGCTGCCCCGAGGGGGAGGACGGCCCAACGCAGTCGACGTTTCGAAGGCACGGTGCACCTTTCCAGGGTCACGAATGAAGCTCCTTCAGTCTAGGGCAAGCTCACACCGGCTTCAGGCCATTCGTCCAGCCCCCGGCAACGCGTCGGCGCGGCCGATCCCCGAAATTCCGGGGTTCGACCGCGCCGAAAAGAGCTGCGCGCCCGCGTGTCAGTGGAAGCTGTCACCGCACGCGCAGGAGCCCTGCGCGTTGGGGTTGTCGATCGTGAAGCCCTGCTCCGAGATCGTGTCCTTGAAGTCGATCGAGGCACCGTCGAGGTACGGCACGCTCATGTCGTCGATGATGACCTCGACGCCGCCGAAATCGACGACCTTGTCACCGTCGAGGTAGCGCTCGTCGAAGTACAGCTGGTAGATCAGGCCGCTGCAGCCGCCGGGCTGCACAGCGACGCGCAGCCGCAGGTCTTCGCGACCTTCCTGGCCGAGCAGGCTCTTGACCTTCTCGGACGCGGCGTCCGTGAGCAGGACACCGTGCTCGCGGGTGCTCTGGTCGACAGTCAGGGTGGTGTCGGTCATGGCTCTCCTCCGGGACGGACCGCGTGGACGGTCGGATGCGTCGATTCTACGCTGCGACGACGGGTCACGGCCGGTGTCGGTCGAGTTTTTCGAGCAGCAGTGCCTCGCTGAGCACGGCGTGACGGAACGTGTCGAGGTGCAGCGACTCGTTCGGGCTGTGCGCACGGGTGTGCGGGTCCTCGACCCCGGTGACGAGGATCTGCGCACCGGGGAACGTGCGCACGAGGTCGGCGATGAACGGGATGGACCCGCCGACGCCGATGTCCACCGTGTCGTGGGCGTACCCCTCAGCGAGGCTTTCGCGGGCGATTCCCACCGCCCAGCCCTCGGTGTCGACGAGGAATCCGTCGCCGCAGTCGATGTCGGTGAACTCCAGCTGGGCGCCGAACGGGGCGTGCGCGCGCAGGTGCGCCTCGATGGCCTCGTACGCCTCGCGGGCGTCCTGCCCGGGCGCGACGCGGGCACTCACCACCACGGTGATCGCCGGTGAGAGCGTGTTGGATGCGGCGGCCACCGTAGGCGCGTCGATCCCGGTGACGGTGATCGAGGGCTTGTTCCAGATGCGCCCGAGGATCGACCCGGTGCCGATGGGGCTGACGCCTGCGGGCAGGCCCGCCTCATCGCGGAGGGTCTTCTCCGAGTACGGCGGGGTGTCCGCATCCCGTTCCGTCAGTCCTGCAACAGCGACCGCGCCGTCCTCGTCCCAGAGGGTCGCGAGCAGGCGGATGGTCGCCATCATGGCGTCGGGCACCGCGCCGCCGAACATGCCGGAGTGGGAGGCGTGGTCGAGGGTGCGCACGGTGAGGGTGAACCGGGCGTTGCCGCGCAGCGACACCGTGAGCGCCGGCGTCTCGAGGTCCAGGTTCCCGGAATCTGCCACGACGATGACGTCGCTGCGGAGCGCATCCGCGTTGTCGGAGAGGAATCGCGCGAAGGAGCGGGAGCCGTACTCTTCCTCCCCCTCGATGAACAGGGCGACGCCGAGGTCGAAGTCGTCGCCGAGTGCCTCGCGGGCGGCGCGGAGCGCAGCGATGTGCACCATGACGCCCGCCTTGTCGTCCGCGGCGCCGCGGCCGTACAGTCGGCCGCCGCGCACCGTCGGCTCGAACGGCGGGGAATCCCACAGCGCCTCGTCGCCGTCCGGCTGGACGTCGTGGTGGGCGTACAGCAGCACCGTGGGTGCGCCGTTCCGAGCGGGACGGCTGGCGAGCACCGCGGGTTGGCCGAGCTCGGCGGTGCCATCTGGGAGCGTGTCACCGGTCTCCGCGCGGATCACGTCGACGCGTTCGAAGACGCCGGTGCCCTCCGCGAGGGCCGCCACCGCCTCGGCACTGCGCTGCACCTGGGACTGGTCGAACGCCGGCCAGGCGATGGAGGGGATGCGCACGAGCGCACCCAGGTCGGAGAGGGCGGAGGGGATGCCGGCGGTCGCGGCCTCGTGGACCGCATCCTTCCGGGTGTTCTCGGATGTCATGCGGGTAATCTTAGGAGGCACCCCTTCCCGAAACCCGAGGACCCCGTGGCCAAGATCTCCGCCGAATCCGCCCCGCACGACGCCGACGACCAGGCGCCCCTCGGCAAGGGCCGGCCCACGCCGACGCGCGCCGAGCGCGAAGCCGCGCGCAAGCGTCCGCTCGTCGCCGACACCAAAGAGGCCAAAGCACGCGCCAAGGCGCAGATGGCCGAGCAGCGAGAGAAGGCGCGCGTCGGCATGGCCGCCGGCGATGACCGCTACCTCACCGCCCGTGACAAGGGCCCGCAGCGCCGCTTCGTGCGCGACTGGGTCGACTCGGGCTGGAACATCGCCGAGTTCGTGATGCCGGTCATGGTGGTCGTGCTGCTGCTCATGTTCATCAACGTCCCGCTGATCCAGGTGTACTCGTACGCCGTGCTGTGGGTGTTCGTGATTTTCACCGTCATCGACATGATCATCACGTCGGTCCGGGTCAAGCGCGCCGCCCGCCGCAGGTTCGGCGAGGACCGGATCGAGAAGGGCCTCGGCTGGTACGGCGCGATGCGCACCGTGCAGATGCGCTTCATGCGGCTGCCGAAGCCGCAGGCCAAGCGCGGCTCCCGCGCCAGCATCTGAACGCCCCTCCGCGGCACCTCTGACCGCGAGACTGCTTCTGGGCGCCGAGACAGCGGGGTTACCCCGCAGTTTCGGCGCCCAGAAGCAGTTTCGTCGTCAGCGCGGGGCGAGCGTGGGCAGTGCGGAGCGCGGGGCGGAGGCCTCAGCGGCGCGCGGATGCGGCGGCGGCCAGGCCGCGGTTGATTTGGCGCGCCCACAGCGGGCCGCGGTACAGGAACCCGGTGTAGCCCTGCACCAGGGTGGCACCCGCGTCCAGCCGTTCCTGCACGTCGGCGGCGTCTTTTGTTT
>NZ_JAPLAI010000054.1 GCF_026393345.1 Microbacterium sp. | reverse complement strand
CCCTCACCCCGGCGTCGCCCAGCACGGACACCGTGGCGCCGTTGACGACGATCAGTTCGCCGAGCGCTGGGCAGGCCGTCGCCCACGGCAGCACCGTGACCGTCACGGGAACCGCCTCCGACATCGGGGGGCGCGTGGCGGGGGTCGAGGTGTCCACCGACGGCGGCGCCTCGTGGCACCCGGGGACGGGGACCACGACGTGGAGCTACTCGTACGTGCAGCAGGGCTACGGCTCCGCATCCATCCTCGCCCGCGCCATCGACGACAGTGCCAACTTCTCGGCGGCGGGCGCCTCCCGGGCCGTGAGCGTGACCGGACCCTCCTCCGTCTTCGGCATGCAGGCCCCCGTTCTCGCCTCGGCGGACGATCCCGATCCGGTGGAGCTCGGGCTTCGCTTCGCGCCGCAGCGCGACGGGTTCGTCACCGGCGTGCGGTTCTACAAGGGCGACGGCAACACCGGCACGCACGTGGGCTCCGTGTGGGATGACAGCGGGGCGCGACTCGCGACCGCGTCGTTCGCGGCCGAGACCGCCACCGGATGGCAGACGGCGTACCTCGACGAGCCCGTGGAGGTGCGGGAAGGGCGCACCTACACGGTGTCCTACTCCGCCCCCGCCGGGCACTACGCGATGGATGCGCTGTACTGGCCCTACCTCTCCTCGGCTACCGCACCGCTGTCGGTGTCGAACGGGGTGGGGGCGGATGCCGCCGGCGTCTTCGGTGTGATCGGCACCCGCCCGGTCGAGACGTACCGTGAATCGAACTATTTCGTCGATGTCGTCTTCGACACCGCCGATTCCAGCCCGCTCCGGGTCGTAGCCACCTCGCCGAGCGACGGCGCGGGCACCACGGATCCCGCGGCCGCCATCAGCGCGACCTTCAGCCGCGGGATCGACCCAGCCACCCTGGCCGTCACGCTCCGCGCCGGGACCGGGAGTCCGGTGGCGGGTACCGCGTCGTACGACGACGCCACCCGCACCGTGAGGTTTGCGCCGGCGACGGCGCTGGCAGAGGGCACGGCGTACACCGCGACGGTGTCGGCGACCGACCCGAGCGGGGTGGGGATGAATGCTCCGGCGCAGTGGTCGTTCACGACCGGTGTGGTCACCGCGCCCGAGGGTGTCTGCCCATGCTCGCTGTACACGGACAACGATCGGCCGACGATCGCCGCCGGCTCCGACACGAACGCGGTCCGGGTGGGGACCCGCTTCACGGTCGCCGAACCGGGCGTGATCAGCGCGATCCGGTTCTTCAAGGGCCTGAGCAACACCGGCACTCACATCGGCACCCTCTGGACCGCGGCGGACGGGGTCGAGCGCGCCCGCGTCACGTTCGGCGACGAGACCGCGTCCGGGTGGCAGACCGCGCGCCTCGGCACCCCGATGGCGGTATCGCCGGGCGTCGAATACGTCGTGGCGTATGACGCTCCGGTCGGTCGGTACGCGGTCACCGCGGGCGCGTACACCGCCGAGTATGCGCGCGGTCCGCTGTCGGCCACCGCCCAGGGCGGCGCCTTCACCTACGGCGGAGGTTTCCCCCTGGAGCGATCCACGACCTCGTACGCGGTCGACGTGGTCTTCGAGCGCCTCGATGCCGGCCCCGCCGTCGTCTCCACCACCCCCGTGGCGGATGCTGCCGGGGTGGCCGGGACCACGGGGATCAGCGCGCAGTTCACCGCCCCGCTCACGTCGACACCGACGGTCAGCGTGAGCGCCGACGGCGCCGCGGTTGCCGGTGCCACGACCCTCACCGACGGGGCGACGACCGTCTCCTTCGCCCCGACAGTGCCCCTGCCCGCCGGCGCGCTCGTGGAGGTCACGGTGTCGGGGGTGCGATCGGCTGCCGGCCCCGGCCGGGATCACCACTGGTCGTTCCGCGTGGCCGAGGCGGCGACGCCGGCCGTGGACTTCTTCGGGGCCGATGAGCCGGTCGGAGAGACCGCGGACGACGGCACCTCCGTCGAGCTCGGGATGTCGTTCCGCTCCTCGGTCGCGGGACGGGTGACTGCCCTCCGCTACTACAAGGCCGCCGGGGACACCGCCGCGCACACCGGCACACTGTGGGGCGCGGACGGCGCGGTGCTCGCGACGGTGAGCTTCCCCGCATCCGGGAGCGCGGCGGGCTGGCAACGCGTGGCGCTCTCGAGCCCGGTGAACCTCACCGTCGGGCAGACGTACACGGTGTCGACGCTCTCACCGCAGGGTCGGTACGTGTACGCGCCCGGGTACTTCGCGACGCCGGTCTCGAGCGGACCGCTTACCGCCACCTCGCCCGGGAACGGCACGTTCCGCTACGGCAGCGGCGGGGTCATGCCGGGGTCGAGCTGGGAATCGTCGAACTATTTCGTCGACGTCGAGTTCCGTGCCGCGGCGGTCGCCCCGACGGTGACCGCAAAGACGCCGCAGGGCACCACCGTGCCCGTGGACGCCACAATCACCGCGACACTGTCGAGTCCGGCCGCCTCGCCGACGCTCGAGCTGAGGGCGGGGGCCGCGGTGGTGCCGGGGGTGTCCTCCTACGCGAGCGGGCCTCGGATGCTGGCTTTCAGCCCCGCGACGGCGCTCACGGCCGCCACCACGTACACCGCGGTGGTGCGTATCGAGGGGCAGGCGGTGCACGAGGGGCCGTTCACCACCGCCGCGCCGGCCGTGCCGGCGCGCGTAGACACGGTCTTCGGCACGGCGACGCCCGAGACCGCGGCCGCCAGCGACGGGGCCGCGGTGGAGGTGGGGACGGCCTTCACCGTCGCCGCCGCCGGGCAGGTGACGGCGCTGCGCTTCTACAAGGGTGCAGGGAACGGCGGGGTCCACATCGGATCGCTCTGGAACGCCGCCACCGGCGTGCGCCTCGCCCAGGTCACGTTCACGAACGAGACGGCCACGGGCTGGCAACGTGCTCCGCTGTCGCAGCCGGTGACGGTGTCGCCGGGTGTCACCTATGTCGCGTCCTATCTGGCACCGCAGGGACGGTACGCGCTCAGCCCGGACTACTTCGCCTCGGCGCGTACGAGTGGCTCGATCACCGCGCCGGCGACGAACAACGGACGCTTCCGGTACGGCGGGGGCGGGGCGATCCCCACGGAGTCGTGGAACGCATCGGCGTACTTCGTGGACGCGGAGGTCGCCTTCGGCGGCGCGACACCGGCACCGAGCGTGACTCCCACACCCCTGCCCACGCCGACTCCGACGCCCACGCCCACGCCCACGCCTACGCCGACTCCGACTCCGGCACCGACTCCGTCACCGACGCCGGAGCCGGTGCCGGTCGTCCTCTCTGTCGCCGACCGTGCGCCGATCGCCGGCGCGGTGGACGTGGCGCCAACGACGACCGTGGCAGTGACACTGGAGCCGCGGGCGCCGACCGTCACGCTCACCCTGACCGGTCCGGCGGGCACCATCCCGGGCGCGACGGACTACGACGCGGTGACCGGACGCGTCGTCTTCACCCCCGATCAGCCGCTCGCGTGGTCGAGCGCGTACACCGTGACCGTCGTGGCGCCGGGGACCAGCGGGGCGGGGTGGGCGTTCACCACCACGGACCCGCCGCAGGAGGAGGCCGTCGCCACGATCTTCGGGGACGCGACACCGCAGCATCCGTGGTGGGATGACCCTCACGCCGCGCAAGTGGCGACCCGGTTCACCGTCGGCGAGGCCGGTGGGGCCACCGGCATTCGTTTCTACAAAGGCTCGGCGAACACCGGCTCGCACACCGGCTATCTCTGGCGCGCGGGGGACGGCGTGCAACTCGCGGAGGTGGCGTTCGCCACGGAATCGGCGGAGGGCTGGCAGTCAGCCCTGTTCACTGAGCCCGTGGCGCTCGAGCCCGGCGTCGAGTACCGGGTCGGGCTGTACAGCTCCACCGGGCGCTACGCGGTCGACCTCGGCACGCTTGCGCTCGCGCAGCAGGTGGGACCGTTCGCGATCCCCGCTCCCGGCAGCGCCTATGTCTATGGCCGGGGCTTCCCGGCCGAGCTGTCGACCCACAACTACTGGGTCGACGTCCTGTTCGAGGGTGCCGGCTGACGCTCGACGAACATCTGGGGAACGACGAAATGGATCGGGGAATCCGTGGACGAAAGACTGAACATCGCCGTGGTGGGGGCGGGCTATTGGGGGCCCAACCTGGCGCGCAACTTCCGCAACAACCCGGCATGGAATCTCGCTGCGGTCTGCGACCTCGACATCGTGCGCGCCAGACGCGTCGCCGAATCGGTGGGCGGCGCGCCGGTCACGAGTGCGCTGAGCGAGGTGCTGAGCGACCCGCTCATCACGGCTGTCGCCGTCGCCACCCCGGCCCGCACCCACCACCCGATCGTGATGGCCGCTCTTGACGCCGGCAAGCACGTGATCGTGGAGAAGCCGCTGGCCGACAGCCGGGTGTCGGGGGCCGCGATGGTTGCCCGCGCCGCGGAGCGCGGTCTCGTCCTCATGGCCGACCACACGTACTGCTACACGCCGGCCGTGTTGAAGATCCGAGAGCTGATCGCCGACGGTTTCCTCGGCGACATCCTCTTCATCGATAGCGTCCGTATCAACCTCGGTCTCATCCAGCCCGACGTCGACGTGTTCTGGGACCTCGCACCGCACGACCTGTCGATCATGGACTTCGTGCTCCCCGGCGGCCTCGACGTGGCGAGCGTCTCCGCGCACGGGGCCGACCCACTGCGCACCGGGAAGTCATGCATCGGATACCTCGCGATGCCGCTCGCGGGAGGCGGCGTCGCCCACGTGCACGTCAACTGGCTCAGCCCCACCAAGATCCGCCAGATGGTCATCGGCGGCACACGCCGCACCCTGGTGTGGGACGACCTGAACCCGCAGCAGCGCGTCAGCGTCTACGACCGCGGGGTCGACATCGCCGAGGTGTCCCAGGCCACCGCCACCGACGCCCGCGCCGCGAACATCTCGTACCGGCTCGGCGACACCTGGGCGCCGGCGCTGGCGGAGGGGGAGGCGCTCGCACATGTCGCGAGCGAGTTCGCCTCGGCGATCCGCGAGGGGCGGCAGGCGCGGACCAACGGTGCTGCCGGCCTCCGGGTGCTGTCGGTGCTGGAGGCCGCCACCGGAAGCCTCCTCGGAGACGGGGCGCCGCGACTTCTCAGCGCTCCTGCGCTGTGAGCAGCAACACACGATTGATTCGACACGGGGGAGAGACGGATGACGAAAATCGACGGAGCCGACGTGCTGGTCACGGGCGGCGCGGGAACAATCGGGTCGACACTCGTCGACCAGCTCCTGGATGCGGGCGCCGCCCGGGTCCACGTGCTCGACAACCTCGTCCGGGGGCGTCGGGCCAACCTCGACGAGGCACTCGCCTCGGGACGGGTCGACCTCGTCGAGGGCGACATCCGCGATGCGCGGCTGGTGGACGACCTGACCGCAGGCAAGGACATCGTCTTCCATCAGGCGGCGATCCGCATCACCCAGTGCGCCGAGGAACCCCGCCTCGCGCTCGAGGTCCTCGTCGACGGCACGTTCAATGTGGTCGAGGCGGCCGCGCGTCACCGGGTGGGCAAACTCGTCGCCGCATCCAGCGCCTCCGTCTACGGGATGGCGGACGAGTTCCCGACCGCGGAGCGTCACCACCACCACAACAACGACACCCTCTACGGCGCGGCGAAGTCGTTCGACGAAGGCCTGATCCGCAGCTTCCGTGCGATGCAGGGACTCGACTACGTCGTGCTGCGCTATTTCAACGTCTACGGCCCGCGCATGGACGTGCACGGGCTCTACACCGAGGTGCTCGTCCGCTGGATGGAGCGCATCGCCGACGGCCGCCCCCCGCTGATCTTCGGCGACGGCACGCAGACGATGGATTTCGTGTGCGTGCCCGACATCGCCCGCGCGAACGTCCTCGCCGCCCGGAGTGACATCGTCGAGGGCGTCTACAACATCGCCAGCGGCACCGAGACGAGCCTCCTCGGGCTCGCGGAGGCGCTGCTTCGTGCCATGGACTCCGATCTCCCGGTCGAGCACGGCCCGGAGCGCGCGGTCAACGGCGTCGTGCGTCGGCTCGCCGACATCGAGGCTGCCCGCCGCGACCTCGGCTTCTCGTCGTCGATCGGGCTCGAGGAGGGCCTTCGGATGCTGGTGGACTGGTGGCGACCGCTCCGCGACGAGATCTCGCTCGGCCGGACGGTCGTCGTCGCATGAGCGCCGTGCAGCAGTCGCGGATCAACGTCATGACGCCGTGGCTCGGCGTCGAGGAGGTGGCCGCGGTCACCGCGGTGATCGAGTCCGGCTGGGTGGCCCAAGGGCCCAGGGTCGCCGAGTTCGAGCGCTCCTTCGCGCGGGCGATGCAGGCGACGGACGCGGTGGCGGTCTCGAACTGCACGACGGCGCTCCATCTCGCCCTGCTCGTGGCCGGAGTCAGGGCGGGTGACGACGTCGTCGTGCCGTCCTTCTCCTTCATCGCCACCGCGAATGCCCCGACGTACGTGGGTGCGCGTCCCGTGTTCGCCGAGGTCGATGCGCTCACCGGGAACGTGACCGCCACGTCCGTCGCAGCCGCGATCACCCCGTGGACCCGCGCGGTCATCGTCGTCGACCAGGGCGGGGTGCCGGTCGACCTCGACGCGGTGCGTGCCGTGTGCGACCCTCGCGACATCGTCGTGATCGAGGACGCGGCGTGCGGGGCCGGGTCGACCTACAAGGGGCGACCCGTCGGTGCCGGCGCGCAACTGGCCGCCTGGTCGTTCCACCCGCGGAAGATCCTCACCACCGGTGAGGGCGGGATGCTCACCACGAGCAACCCGGAGTGGGCGGCCCGCGCGCGAATGCTGCGCGAGCATGCGATGAGCGTCTCTGCGGCCGACCGCCATGCCGCCCTCGTGTCGCCCCCGGAGGAGTACAGCGAGATCGGATTCAACTTCAGGATGACCGACCTGCAGGCGGCGATCGGCATCGTGCAGTTGGCGAAGCTGCCGGAGGCCGTGGCGCGTCGCCGGGCGATCGCGGCACGGTACCGACGTGAGCTTGGCGGGGTCCCGGGGCTGCGGCTCGTCGATGATCCGCCCTGGGGCACCAGCAACTTCCAGTCGCTGTGGGTGGAGGTGGCGGACCCGTACCCGCTCGACCGTGAGCAGGTACTCCTCGCGCTCGCCGAAGCGGGCATCTCGGCTCGGCGGGGCATCATGTCCGCGCACCGGCAGTCGCCCTACCGGCACCTCGCCGGGCACGGCACGCTCCCGGTCACGGAACGACTCACCGACCGGACGCTGATCCTGCCCCTGTTCCACACCATGACCGCGGCCGATCAGGATCGCGTGATCGCCGTCCTGCGTGGCCCGGTGGGGGGATGACGATGGCGGAGGGGGTGCTGCTCGTCGGGGCGAGCGGGCTCGCGCGCGAGGTGCTCGCCGCGGGGATCACCGGCGTCATCGGCTTCCTCGACGACGATCCGCAGTTGCACGGCGAGGATGTCGGCGGCGTGCCCGTGCTCGGCCCCGTCGCCGAGGCGGCGACCCGCACCGGACAGGTGCTCGTGTGCGTCGGGCCGAGTGGGGCGCGCCGGGATGTGGTGCGCCGACTCGACGACCTCGGGATGGACTCCGGGCGGTACGCGACCTTCGTCGCACGCTCGGCACGGGTCGGTGTGACCAGCGACATCGGGGCCGGCAGCATCCTGCTCGACGGAGTCGTGGTGACGGCCGACGTGCGGGTCGGGTGGCACGTCGTCGTGATGCCGAACAGCGTGATCACCCACGACGACGTCGTGGCGGACTACGCCACGCTGACCTCCGGGGTCGCGCTGGCGGGGGGCGTGCAGGTGGGCGAGGCCGCCTACCTGGGGATGAATGCGGCGGTGCGGCAGGGAGTGTCGATCGGTGCCGGCGCGACGGTGGGAATGGGCGCGGTGGTGCTCTCCGACATCCCCGCCGAGGAGACCTGGGCCGGGGTGCCGGCCCGACGAGTGGGGGAGAGATCATGACCGAGAACGTCCCGTTCCTGGACCTGTCGGCGCAGCAGGCGGAGATCATCGACGAGGTGCTGCCGCACTGGCGGGAGCAGTTCCGGTCGGCCGCGTTCGTGGGCGGTCCGGAGGTGGCCGCCTTCGAGCAGGAGTTCGCCGACTACCTCGGGGTGGGCTCCGTGATCGGCGTCTCCAACGGCACCGACGCGCTCGAGCTGGCCTATCGTGCGGTGGGAGTGGGCCACGGGGACGAAGTGATCATGCCCGCCAACACGTTCATCGCGACAGCCGAGGCGGCCTCGCGCATCGGCGCCGTCCCGGTATTCGTCGACGTCGACGACGACCACCTGCTCATCGACCCCGATGCGGTGGCGGCGGCCGTCACCGGCCGCACGCGTGCCATCGTGCCGGTGCACCTGTTCGGCCAGACCGCACCGATCGACCTCCTGATGCCGCTCGCGCAGCGTCATGGCATCCCGATCATCGAGGACGCCGCACAATCACAAGGCGCCGCATCCCTCGCCGGGCGTGCGGGCAGCCTCGGCCACGTCGCCGCCACCAGCTTCTACCCCGGGAAGAACCTGGGCGCGGCCGGCGACGGCGGTGCGGTGATGACGAGCGACCCTACCGTGGCCCGGGCAGTCCGGGACATGTCGGCCCACGGCAGCGCGGTGAAGTACGTGCACCACCGCGTGGGGTTCAACGCCCGCCTCGACGCCGTCCAGGCCACGGTGCTGCGGGTGAAGCTGCGGCGGCTCGACGGGTGGAACAGTGCCCGGCAGGAAGCCGCCGCGTTCTACCGGCAGGTGCTCGGGGCCATCGAGGGTGTGCGCCTTCCCGCCGTCCGCCCCGGGAACGTCGACGTCTGGCACCTGTACGTCATCCGCCTGGCAGAGCGCGACCGGGTGCTGGCCGAACTCACCGCCGACGGCATCGGCGCGGGCATCCACTACCCCACGCCGGTGCACCTGACCGAGGCCTACGCGGGTCTGGGATATCGCAGGGGCCAGTTCCCGGTCGCCGAGGCCGCCGCGGAACGCATCCTGTCGCTGCCGATGTTCCCGCACCTGCTCGAAGACCAGCAGCAGCGGGTCGCGGCGTCCCTGGCACGCGCGATCAGCCGCGAGCGCGTGACCGTCCGGGCGTGAGGCCGGAGGGCGCACGGTCATGACAACCACCGGGGAGCCGCCGGGCGTCGGCGCGCGCGCCGCCTCGGGCGTCATCTGGACGGCCGCGCAGAAGTGGATTCTGCGCGTGACCGGGTTCGCGACGATCGCCCTGCTGACCCGCCTGCTCTCCCCGGCGGATTTCGGCACCGTCGCACTGGCGATGGCGGTCCTCCCGCTCGTGTACGTGCTCGCCGACATGGGCTTCGCGACGTACGTGGTACAGGCGGAGGAGGCAGACCGGACCGTCCTCGACACCGCATTCTGGTACACGACCGGCATGGGGATCGCGCTCGGGGCGGTGCTGGCGGGCGCCGCGCAGATCCTCGCGGTGCTGCTCCGGGCCCCCGAGATCGCCGCGCTCGTCGTCGGGCTCGTGCCGATCATCATTCTGGTCACGGTCACCACGGTGCCCACCGCGCTCTTGCGCCGGCGGATGGCGTTTCGCCTGCTCGCCCTGCAGGCTGTGGTGGCTGGGCTCGTGTCGCAGGCCGCGGCGATCATCGTGGCGCTGAGCGGCGGCGGTGCCTGGGCGCTCATCGTCCAGCTGTTCGCCTACCAGGCGGTGGCGTCGGCGTTTGCGTGGGGCGCCGCGCGGTGGCGCCCGGGGCGGCGGTTCTCCCGCACCGAGTTCCGGACGATGGTGGCGTTCGGCAGCAACATCCTCGGCGTCGAGCTCGTCGCCCTGGCGCGGCTGTGGGCGGAGAACCTCATCGTCGCGGCGACGCTCGGGACCACGGGCCTGGGCTACCTCAACGTGGCGCAGCGGCTCGTGGCCGTCGCGCAGGATGTGACGGCCGCGGCGATCCTCCCGGTGTCGACCGTGGTGTTCGCGCAGATCCGCTCGTCGTCTCTACGTCTCCGCGCCGCGTATCTCCGAGCGCTCGGAGTCATGTACGTCGCGGTCATCCCGGTCATGGTGCTCATCGCCGTCGCAGCGCCCCTCCTCCTCCGCATCCTGTTCGGAGACCAGTGGGGTGCGAGTGTCGGGCCGGCGCAGGCCCTCGCCGTCGCGGGCATCATGACGCTCGGTGCGATGCTCGACCACGGCCTGTTCTACGGGACCGGGCGCCCGGGACGCTGGCTCCTCTACGCGGTCGCCATCGATGCGCTCACGGTCCTCGTGACGCTGGTGCTCGCCCCTTCGGGTCTCAACGCCGTCGCCCTCGGGTTCGTCGCGGTCGCCCTCGTCGCGACGTCGGTGCGGTGGAGCATGGTGGCCCGTCTCGTCGACACGCGGTGGTGGACGGTCGCCCTGCCGTTCGCGCGAGGTGCGGTTGCGGCGGCAGGGTCGGCCGCTGCCGGGCTCCTCGTGCTCCGGCTCACGGCGGGGTGGCCCGCGCTCGCCGCCGTGACCTGCGTGGGGATCGCCGTGCTGGTGGCCCACGTGGCGCTTGCCCTCCTCGTCATGCGTCGTGATCTGCGCGACCTGGTGGTCACGGTCCTCTCACGGCTCGCTCCTCGCCGGCGCCGGTCGTCCGCCCGCGGGTCGTCGCTCCGCCGCGCCCCTGCCGATCTCACCGAAGGAAGGGTCGAATCGTGAACACACTCGCCGAAGACGACACCGGCATCCCGCTCCCGCGGGTGTCGGTCGTCATCCCGTGCCACAACTACGCCGCCTATCTCGACGCCGCCATCGCCTCCGCGCTCTCGCAGGAGGGCGTCGCCGTGGACGTCACGGTCGTCGACGACGCGTCCACCGACGGCAGTCTGGCGCTCGCGCGGCGGTGGCAGGCGGCCGACCCGCGCGTCACCGTCATCGCCCACGAGGTCAACACCGGGCATATCCGCACTTTCAATGACGCGCTCGGTGCCGCCACCGCGCCCTATCTGGTCAAACTCGACCCGGACGACCTGCTCCCGCCGCGCTCCCTCAGCCGGTCGGCAGCGGTCCTCCGCACCCACCCCGACGTCGCATTCGTCTACGGCCGCGTGGTCGATTTCACCGATGAGCCACCCGACGACCTCGACGCCCGGGTGCGGGGCGTGCGCATCTGGCCGGGGGAGGAGTGGCTCGCCATCCGGGCGCGCCGGGTGCGCAACGTGATCTTCCAGCCCGAGGTCATGATCCGGCGGTCCGCACTGGCGGTGGTGGGCGGGCATCGCGCCGATCTGCCCGCATCGAGTGACTTCCAGCTGTGGCTGAAGCTGGCCTCCGTCGGCGCGGTCGCGCGGGTGAGCGGGCCCGTTCAGGGCCTGTACCGCATCCATGCCGCGAGCATGCAGCGCACCATCCACGCGGGCAAGCTCGCCGACCTGCACGCACGCGTGGACGCGTTCGACCGGTTCCTCGACGATCGTGCGGGTGCTCTCGCCGACCCGGGGCGGTTCCGAGCCGTGTATCGCGCGTCGCTGGCCCGCGATGCCCTGCGATTGGCCGCGGAAGAACTCGATGACGGGGAGGACGCCCGGCCGTACATGGATGCGGCGGCCGCCCTCCATCCGCCGATCACGCGCGGGCCACGATGGCGCGCGCTCCGTCGACGGGTGCTGAACCGGCCGGGCGCCGCAGCGGCGGCACGGCTCAGCCTGCTGGAACGAGGGATCTCGGGGAGGGTGCGGTGGCGGCGATGGCGTCGATACGGAGTGTGACGAGGCCGCGCGGCCGCGGCGCGGTCGATGCCGACGCCGCCCACGGCCCCCTGGTCACCGTGGTGATCCCGCACTACAACTACGGGGCGTTTCTGCCCACGGCCGTGCAGTCGGCGCTGACGCAGGACGGGGTGCGTGTCGAGGTCATCGTCGTCGACGACCGTTCCACGGACGGCAGTCTCGACACGGCGCGCGCCCTCGCGGCGGACGATGCGCGCATCACCCTCGTCGAGCACGACATCAACCTGCGTCACATCGCGACCTACAACGACGGTCTGAGCCGCGCGCGCGGTGACTATGTGGTCCTGCTGTCGGCCGACGACGCGCTCGCCCCGGGGGCGCTCGCCCGCGCGGTCTCCGTCATGGTGGCGCACCCCGAGGTCGTGCTGGTGTACGGGCGGGTGGAGTGGTTCGACGATGACCTGCCCGCACCTTCGGGCGGGAAGGCCACCACCACCGTCTGGACGGGCCGCGACTGGATCCGCTTGCTGAGCCGTCGGGGGCGCAACGCGATCGTCAATCCCGAGGTGGTCATGCGCCGGGACGCGTTCATCGCCGCCGGGGCATATGACGCCGAGCTCACCCACTCCGCCGATATGTACCTGTGGCTCCGCGCCGCCGCTCGCGGCAGCATCGGCCGTGTCAACGGTCCCACCCAGGCGTACTACCGCGACCACGGCGCCAACATGCACGTGCAGGACTACGGCGGGGTGCTCGACGACACCATCGCTGTCCGACGCACCTTCGAGAAGTTCTTCGCGGCGGACGGTTCACTGCTGCGGCGGCCCGGAGCGCTGGAGCGGCGCGCGCGGCGCTCGGTCGCGCGCGAGGCCCTGGTGCGCGGCGTGTCATTGATCCATCAGGGTGCCCCCGCCGACGCCCTGCACGGTCTCCGTGACTTCGCCGTCGACACGGATGCGGGCGTGCGCCGGACCGCCACCTGGTGGTGGTCCGGGTTCACGCTCGGATCCGTCGCACACCCGTGGCGACGCCGCCTGATCGGCGGCGTCGAACGACTCCGGTGGTCGATCCGATGGCAGCTCCTCGACCGGAGAGGCCGATGAGGGGCACCGCCGGCGCGGTCGGCGCGAACCGCGCCGACCGGAGCATCCGGCGACTGGCCTTCGTCTACCCCGACCGCGGGCCGCTCACCGCCGCTCACTGGTCCGGCACCCCCGCAGCGCTGCTCGCCGCGTTCCGCGGGCACGGCGTGGACGTGCACGAGGTGGGATACGACCTGCCTCGCGCGCTCACCGCGCCCGTACATCTCCTCGCGTCGATCGGCGCGCGGGGCACGGCGGAGGCCGATCACCATCGCCTCAAGGTGAGAGCCCGCGAGAGCGCGATGAACGCGTCCCTGCGAGCCCTCGGCCATATCGACGCCGTCGTGGCGGTGGGCACGGACGCGTACCGGCTGGGGAGGCTCGACGTGCGCGGCGCCCGGACCGCCACGTACGATGACGCCACGCTGCAGACCATGTGGGACCATCCCGACTCCGACACCCGGGCAGCGGGTTTCCGGGAGTCCGCGGTGCGGCGGTGGATCGACGTGCAACGCGCCTCGGTGCGCGCCGCGACCGTGGCGTGCGTAAGCACCGGCTGGGCAGCCACGTCGTTCCGGGACGGCTACGGGGTGCCGGACCACCGGGTCAGAGTGGTGGGGATGGGGCATCGCTCGCGCGTGCCCCATCCCGGCGTCCGACGCGCCCCACACCCGGCCTTCCTCTTCGTCGGGGTGGACTGGAAGCGCAAGAACGGGGCAGCGGTGCTGCGCGGGTTCGCCCGGGTACGGGAACGGTTCCCGGATGCCGTGCTCCACCTGGTCGGTGAGCACACGGCGGTGCGCCAACCCGGGGTGCTCGATCACGGATTGCTTCGCCGTGACGATGTCGATGCGCAGCGCCTGCTGGACCGGCTCTACCTGTCGTGCACGGCGTTCGTGCTGCCGAGCCGGTTCGACCCGTCCCCGATCGCCTACCTGGAGGCAGCGTCGGCGGGCCTGCCGGTGATCGCGACGCGAGAGGGCGGTGCGGGGGAGCTGTTGCGGGAGGGAGCGATCACGGTCGACCCCTCGGCGGACGAGGAGATCGCCCGCGCCATGATGACCCTCGCCGACAGCGCCGAGGCGGCGCGGCGCGGCGCGCTCGCCGCACGCGCCGCGCGGACGGCGACGTGGCATCACGTGGCCGGCCGCATCCTCGACGCGCTCGAGGCGGCGGACCCGCCCGGTGCCGTCTCCTCAGTGCGCGGTCACTCCGCCCACCTCGTCGGCGATGATCCTCGCCAGCCGCGCGCCGGTCGCCTCCCAGCTCACCGTGGTGACGCTCGCTGAGATCCGGCGGTCGAGTCCGGGCTCGCGACCGGCGCGCAGAGCCGCATCGAGGCCGTCGGCGATGCCGGCCGGAGTGGGGTGGGCCCACGCGACGTGCGGATTCGGCAGGTCGGCACGCGCCATCGGAGACCGGTTGACGACGGGGATCACCCCCGCGGCCAGCATCTCCTCCGCCACCAGCGAGATATTGGTGAAGGAGAGGGCGATCCCGGCGACCACGGTGTTGTAGAGCTCGTTCAGACGGGAGGGCGGCAGGTTGCCGTGATCCACCACGGGGAACGGCAGGTCCCGCGTCGAATCGCCGTACGTGTGGATCGGCTCCTCCGGGTGCCGCCGGTGGAACTCCGTCAGTGCCAGCACCGCCAACCGGTGACCGCGCCGGTCGTTGCCCCGTTTGGCGTAGAACAGCACCCCGGACCGCCGTGTCTCGGAGGGCAGGAGGTGGTAGGTCCCGGTATCGCACCCGAACGGGACATGGTCGGGGGTCAGGCCGACTTCCGTCGCGAGGCGCTCGCGGACCATGTCGCCGAGGGCGACGTTGCGGAGCCCGAGACGGTAACTGTCCTCCGCGATCGCGTACTCGCTGCCGCGGGGGTAGAAGTACGGTTCGAAGTCCTGGATGAAGTAGACGACGGGTTGCCCGGGCACGCGGCGACGGGACGCGACGTGGGCGGTCGGCCACGACGACGCGATGATCCCGTCGAATCCCGCCAGGCTGGTCCCGACTTCCTCGATCTCACACTGGAGCCAGGGCCACGCTGAGCGGATCACGTCCACGTTGCGGGCATGGTCGCTGTGATAGCGGTCGTAGAACAGCAGGGTGTTGACGAACCCTGCTGCCCGCGCGGCCTCCATCATCCGGAACAGGGTCGTGTGGCCGCCGGATCCGGCGCCGGGCGGCACGACGATCCAGCCGAGCAGGCGCCCGCCCGGGCGGATGCCCGTCACCGCGGTCGCGCGTGCCGAGGCCTGCGAGTCGTCCATGTCGCCAGGAAGGAGGGGGAAGTCGAGCTCGTCCACATCCAGGCGTGCGCTCCAGCGCCGGAGCGCGTGCCGGACGATCTCGCGCGGACTCTTGCGGGCGATCCCGCGCACCGACGCAAACAGCGAACTCACCGTCCTGCCCTTCCGCCCGGTGCGGGGCGCGGCCCGTGCACCCGCGCCACGCTCCGTCGCCGGTGATCGCCGCGAAGTCCGCACGTGCGAAGTCCCGGGGCGGTAGCGTTGCGCTCGTGTCGGCGATGGAAATCATCACACCCAGTTACGCACCCGATCGCGAGCTGTGCGGCGATCTCGCCCGTTCCGTCGGCCGGTTCGCTCCCGCGGGAACGCGTCACACCGTCATCGTCCCGCCGCGGGACGCGGCCCTGTTCCGGCCGCTCGAGGACGAGGGAGCGGATGTCCGCAGCACCCGGGAGGTGATGCCGCGCGGATTCGTCCGCATCCCGTTCGCGAACGTGTGGCTCAGCGCCCGCGCTCCGTGGCCGCCGGTGCGAGGCTGGATCGCGCAGCAGATCATCAAGCTCAGCGCGGCGGCGAGCAGCACCGCCGACGCGGTTGTGATCGCCGATTCGGACGTGGCGTTCGTGCGACGGTTCTCGCTCGACGATTTCCTCATCGACGGCAGGGTTCCGCTGTACCGCTGGGCCGACGCGGTGACCGGGGGTCTTCCCCGTCACCTGGCGTGGGATGCGGTGGCCCGCCGGCTGTTGGGCCTGCCGGCCGACCGGACGGTGCCGCGGCCCGACTACATCTGCTGGCCCTGCGTCTGGGACCCTGCCGTCGTACGCGGGGCGCTGCAGCGCGTGGAGCGGACGAGCGGTACTCCGTGGGCGGTGGCGATAGGCCGCGAGCTCCACTTCTCCGAGATGGTGCTCTACGGGGTCTACGCCGAACACGTCCTGTCGGCGAGCCGGCCGATGCCGGTCACGGTGGACATGCACTGCCCCAGCTTCTCGGACGAGCGCGCGCTGGACGGGCCGGAGCTCGACGACTTCCTGGCACGGCTGACTCCCGACGACATTGCGGTGATGATCTCCGCCAAGTCCGGCACCGACCTTGCACGTCGCCGCGCGGCGATCAGCGCGGTCACGGGTCCCGATGTCTGAGCACATGCGCTAACGCCCGTGCCGATCGCTCTGCACGATCACCCTCGCATCCAGTGGCTTGTACCGCACGTGGCGCGGCCGCCCCGGAGGCGTGGCGCTCGCATCGGGCTCTTCCTTCCCGGTGTCGTTGTGGTCTCGGGCGTTGCGGATCGCCCGCTTCGCCCGCACGTTGTCGATCCAGGTGCCGAGCGACACGGCCCCGAACACGAGTGCGACGCCCGCGATGCCGACCACGACGACCGTGCGGAGCCGGCTGGAGAGCTGTTCGACGGGCTTGCTCGGCGCGGAGACGGTGATGGCGGTGAAGAGGTAACGTTCGTCGGCACCGTTCACGGTCTGCACCTCGTGGAGGTACGTCATCATCAGCTGGCCGAGCTCGTTGACGGCCTGGAGCGACGCCTGCGGGCTGTCGCCGGCCGCCGAGATCGACACGACGAGGCCACCGCCCAGTGCGCCCGACGTGACCACGTAATCGGTGCTCAAGCCGAGGTCGTCCAGTCGGTCTCCGGTCTCCTGCGAGTTGAGGCGGGTGATGACGACGTTGGCAACCAGATTCGGATCGGACGAGCGCAGGTACGGGTTGTCCGAATTCAGCTCGAGCAGGGACGGATCGGCGTCGATCTCCTTCTCGGACGGCACCTTGGGGTTCGCCAGCGCGAACGACTGGGTCGAGTCGTAGGTGCGGGGCCCGTTCAGATAGACGAACACGGCGGCAGCGACCGCGATGATGACGGCAGGCAGCGCGAACCACCTCTGCCGCCAGACGGTTCGAAGGACAGCAAGCGGATCCATGTCTCATTCCCCCCACGTGCGAGACGCGAACGGTGCCGGTCGGCCGTAGAACCGCGGCTCGTCCTGCACCATTCTCCAAACCCCGCCCGCCAGGCCGACGAGCAGGGGGTATACCAAAGCGAAGACCGGAAACGACAACGAGTCGAACGTCACCGAGCACACCGCGGCGACCGCGAGGCCGCCCGCAGTCGCGCCGGCCAGTGCGCGAAGCGCAGGGGTGCGCGCCGCACGGGCGGCGAGCACCGTGGACACGGCAGGCAGCCACAGGTAGACGACGAGGAACGCCAGGCCGATGAGCCCGATGCTCACCGCCGCGTTCAGGTACTGGTTGTCGAGGATCTGCAGCGCGTTGTCGGCGTGATAATTGCCCGGGCCGAGACCGAACCAGGGACGCTCGTCGACCATGCGGACGACCCGGGGATAGTTGTTCGTCCGGGTCGCGATGGACGGGTCCGAGTTGTCCGCCGTCAACGCGCTCATCAGCGTCCCCAGGAACCCGGGGAGCGCGATGAACAGGACAGTGACGACGAGCGGGGTCGCAATCAGCACCACCCGCTTCGCGGTCCTCGGCATGAACGGCACGAACACCGCGAGGGCGACGACGGCGCCCAACGTGCCGGAGCGGGAGACGGTCGAGGCGATCGCGAAGACGAGGAATGCGGTCTGCAGCCAGTGGAACGCCTGCTTTCCCTTCCGGTCGTACAGGGCGCGCCAGATCGAGAGGGGGAGGAGCATCGCGCTCACCACGGCGAACTCGATCGAGTGGAAGGTGCTGCCGGCGACGCGCATCAGGTTCCCGCGTTGCTGGAACGGCGTGTCGCCGCCGTTGTAGGTGAACCCCGCCATCGCGGTCTGGATCCACTCCATCGGGTTGAGGTGCAGGGTGAACTGGACGAACCCCACCAGGCTGCAGAAAAAGGCTCCGGCGAGGATCCAGCGGGACAGCTGCAGCACATCGGCCATGGTGCGGACGGTCTCGCCGCCGGCCAGGATGAGCCCGAGGGACGCGGCGACGAGGATCATCCACCGGTCCGCCGAGGCCTGGGCGGTCGGCGTGGTGCGGCCGATCCACCCGCCGTACAACGCGACGTAAGACCCGCCGACGGCGATGAAGAACATCACGCCGGCAAGCCGACCGGGGTGGCGCAGGGTGATCGGGCGGTGCAGGTTCCACACCCAGGAGGCGAACCAGAAGGCCAGGAGCAGGCAGCAGAGGATCAGAGGCACGGTTCCGGCGGCGCCGATGACGCCGACGACCATGCTCGAGGGGAAGAAGAAGATCGAGAAGGCGGCCGCACGCAGCAGGAACGGTACGTTGCCCTGCTGGCCGGCGAGCGGGTTGTAGGCGAACCGTGATTCGCTCGCCCGGGCACGTCGCGCCGAGGACGCATGCGCACGCCCGGCACGGTCGTCCCTCGTCATCGTCATCGCGGCATCCCCCATACCTTTGACATCCTCGTGAGCTCACGGCCTGACAGGCCGTCTCCGCTCCGCCATCCGGCACACGATCGCTTCGGCGAGGACACGGGCGCTGGACTCGCTCGTGAAGTGCGCGCGGACGCGCGCGCGTCCGCGCTCCCCGATGGCGCGGGCATCATCGGGCGCGGCGAGTACGCGCCGGATGGCGTCGGCGAGCGCGACCGGATCGCCGGGGCGGACGAGCACCCCGGTCCCGGGCTCGATGAGTTCCCTCACGCCCCCGCCGTCGCCGACGACCGCGGGGACGCCGTACCCCATCGCCTCCATGACGGCGACGCCGAGCGGCTCGCCGCGACTGGCCAGCACGAACACGTGCGTCTGCTGGAGTTCACCGCGCACCGCGTCTTCGCCGATCGCTCCGAGCAGCTGAACCCGATCCGCAACGTCCAAGCGCCGGATGAGCCGCTCCAGGTCGCGGCGGTACCCGGATCCGCCGGCCTCATCCTCACCGGCGATGGCCAAGCGGACCGGCAGTCCCTCGTCGCCGAGGATGCTGACCGCTCGGATGAGGGTGTCATGTCCCTTCGCCGGGTTGAGGCGACCGCAGCTGAACAGCACCGCATCGCCCCGGCCCTCCCACGGCCGGTACGGCTGCGGACGCTCCGTGTCCGCCAGCCGGATCCCCATCGGGGCCAGGGCGATGCGGTCGACGATCTCCGGACCGACGGCGGCGGCAAGCTCGGCACGGAGCTGCTCGGTGATCACCAGGCCGAAGGCGGCATGCCGCCACTTCTCGACCTGCTGCGGGCCGTAGTCGGAGAGGGGGCCGTGCAGGGTGACGCTGTAGGTGAGGGGGCCCAGTGCGGCGGCGATCATCGCGACCTGCGCCGAGTTCCCGCTGGAATGCACGTGCACGTGCATCCACCCGGCTCGACGGGAGCGACCCGCGAGCAGCGCCGCGGCCAGGAGGACCCGTGCCCGCTCGAGTACCGGACCGGACCCCATCCGTCGGCGCGCCGTGCCGATCCGGCCCGTGACGAGAGCCCGGGAGAGGGTGAGGGCGGCGGCGGCGGCATCCGGGATGCGGGGCCGGGCGAGGTAGCTGGTGCGCGCCCGGGCGAGTCCGGCCCAGGGGTGGACGGCGTGTGTCTTCGGCATTGTCGTGGACACCAGGTCGACGGTGGACCCGGCGGCCTCGAGAGCCTCGACCTCGCGCCAGAAGAAGGCGTGGGTCTGGCCCGGGAACTCCGGCACCAGGTACGCGAGCCGGGGGGACGGTGAGCGTTCGGTCATTCGATCACCACCCGGTAGAGGTGGACCGTGCTCTCCTCGGCGAACGTGTCGGTGAAGCTGCCGGCGGCCGCATCCAGGGTGCGGTTCTCACCGATCACCTCGACGGTTCCGCCGAGACCCGCCGGCAGCGTGAACGTCCGCGCTCCGCTACCGCCATCGGTCATGGCGAAGATGTACGCGGAGCCGTCCTGCGCCTTCAGTGCGGTGTCGAGCCCGGCGCCGAACGTCCAGGTGTACGAGGGGGTGTTGATCACCGGGGCGAGCTGGGCGACCCGGTCATTGATGTCGCCGACCCCGCGGCGCAGCGCGTCGCCGCAGCTGATCAGCGAGTAGTTCCCGCATCCGTTGTTGTTGTGCTGGAAGTAGGCGATCCCGGCGGCGCCGTGGATGATGCCGTTCCAGACCGCGCCGCGGATCTGAGCGACGGTGATCGTCGTCGCCCCGGCCTCGGTCAGGTACGGCTTCGCCGTCTCGACGAAGATCCAGTTGGGGATGGAGGCCGCCGGCGCCATGAAGCTCTCCATCCGGTCCTGCTGCCAGCCGTAGGCGGCGGCGGATGTGGGGTTCTTCCCGGCCGGCCAGAACGGAGAGCCGCGCAGGAGGTCCTGCACGTGCGGGCTGGTATAGGCGTACTTGTCGACGCTGGCGACGTCGACAAGCGCCAGATGATCGTTCATGGTGGTGGGCGACCAGTAGCTCCCCAGCACGCCGTTGCCGAAGTTCGCCTGCAGGAAGCGGCCGTCCGCCTTGGCGCGGAGATCGGCCACGTACCCCTTCTGGATCTCGAGGCTGCCGGCTTCGCCGAGGGTGCTGTCGCATCCGCTCAGCCCCATGTCGCACTCGTCGCTGACGTGCCATCCGACGACGAGGGGGTTGTCTCCCACCTCGGCGTCGGTCCATTCGGGCTGCGCGAGGAGGGAGATCCCTTCGCGCGTGATGGTGGACACCGCGGATCCGTCGTGTTCCGCCCCCATGAACGTGTTGACACCGATCGCGGCGAGGTCATCCGCATGGGAGGGCTTACCGAAGAAGACCGCCACGGGGAAGAACGACGGGTCGGTCCAGCCGGCCTGCGTCGCCTTCTCCCATTGCCCGTAGTAGGCGGGTCCGCCCCACCACGGTTCGGTGGGCAGATCGAGCACCGATGGTGCCGGTGAGGGCGTCGGCGTCGGTGTGGGCGTGGTGGTCGGGGTCGGCGTGGGTGTGGTGGTCGGCGTGGGTGTGGGGGTGGGCTGCGGCGTGGGCGATGCCGACCCGGACGGCGTCGGTGTGGGGACAGGCGTCGGAGTCACCGCCGGGGTGAACCGCACGTCGACGTAGTAGTTCGAGTTCCGATAGTTCGCCGCCGGGAAGCGGCCCGTGCCGTACGCGTAGACGCCCGCCCCGGCCGGGATGGAGAAGTACTCGGTCTCAATGCCCACGTCGAAGTAGTGCTCATCCGCGGAGTACCGGCCCTCGCGTGCCCGATACGAGACGACATACCGCTCTCCCGCGGTCAGCTCGACCGGGTTGGTCAGCGCAGTCGTCTGCCATCCGTCCTCGCCTCCGGCGGCGAAGTCGGCTCGGGCCAGAGCGGTGCCGTCCGCGCTCCACAGGGTGCCCACGTGCGGACCCGGATTGGCGGCCGAGCGGTAGAACCGGAGCGCGGTGAGCTGCCCATCGACCTTGGGGGCGAAGATCATGCCGAGCTCGACCGCGGCGCTGTCCGGGTCTACGGCCTGGCGTGGCGTCGTGTCGGGGCCGAACGCGCCGCCCCCGGCAGCCTCGGGCGTCGGCGTCGGCGTCGGCGTGGCGGTCGGCTCCGGGGTCGTGGTGGGAGGTGCCGTCGGCTCCGGCGTCGCGGTCGGTTCCGGCTCGACCGACGGTTCCGGTGACGGTGAGGGGCCGGCGTCGGCGCGAAACGCCACGTCGACGAAATAGTTCGAGTTGCGGTAGGTCTCGGTGGGGTACGCGCCGGAGCCGTACGCGTACACGCCCGCCCCGGCGGGGATCGACAGTGTGTCGGTCTCGATCCCCTGATCGAACCCGTGCTCGTCCGCCGCATAGCGGCCGCTGGGTGCGAGGTAGGACGCCACATATGTCGTCCCGGCGGCGACGGGCGCGGCGGGCGAGATCTCGCCGCTCTGCCATCCCGTTGACGACCCGGCCGGGAAGGTCACGCGGGCGATGGCTTCCCCGGAGGGCCCCCAGAGGGTGCCGACGTGCGGGCCGCGGTTGGCCGCCGTCCGGTAGAAGCGGATCGCCGTGACGGTGCCGCTGACTTTCGGGACGAAGGTCAGTCCCAGCTCCACCGATTGCTCGTCGTCGTCGATGGGCGTCTGCGGTGTCGTGTCGTCCGGGAAGGCCCCGCCCGGCGTCGGCGCGGTGTCCGATG
>NZ_JAPLAI010000004.1:19401-27182 GCF_026393345.1 Microbacterium sp. | reverse complement strand
CGTGTCAGGGGGTGAGGTAGGTGCGGGGGATCAGCGGGGACACCCGGACGAGGATCTCCTCGCCGACGGTGTCGATCGCCTCGGCGAGCGTGGTGGCGGAGGGCTCGCCGTGGCTCCCCGGGCCGAAGACCACGACCTCGTCCCCGATCGCGGCGCCCGACCACGCGTCGACCGTCAGGGTGGTGTCGTCCACCGCGCGCAGGAGCCGCGCACCCGCGGGCGTGCCGACCTCCACCCGCCCCGCGAGCGTCGACGGCAGTCCGTCGAGCGCGCCGATGCCGACCTCGACGGCGCCCTGCCGGACAGCGGTCACCGGGGCGACCAGGGCGGCCGCGGCGACGATGCCGGGCAGGTCCTCGCCGCCGGCGGAACGGATGCCGTACCCGAACGCGCCGAAACGGGCGAGGTCGAAGTGGTACGAGGAGCGGGCGTAGGCCGCCGCGCTCGCCGCCAGGTGTCGCACCTCGGGGGTGAGGCCTACCGCCTCGGCGTCCTCCACGGCGCGGAGGTATTCGTCGCGGGCGTCGTCGTCGGTGGCCTCGCTGGTCTCGGCGAGGTGACTCCACACGCCGACGACGCGGATGTGCCCGGCCCTCTCGAGCTCCGCGGCCCGCGCGGTGAACTCCCGCCAGTCTTCGGGGCGGACGCCGTTGCGGTGCAGCCCGGTGTCGATCTTCAGGTGTACGCGCACCCCGCGGCCGGCGGAGGCATCGGCGACGTCCTCAAGGTATCGCGGGTCGCCCACGCCGAGGTCGAGCCGGGCGTGGATCGCCGATTCGAGTTCGGTGGGGGCGGCGGTCGCCCAGGAGAAGACCCGCGCCTCCGGGCCGGCCGCCGCGCGGGTGCGGAGGCCAGTCGGCACGTCGAACGCCCCGAACCACCGCACCCCGTGCCGGGCCGCGGCGGTGACGACCGCATCCACGCCGTGCCCGTACGCGTCGTTCTTGACCACCAGCATCACCTCGGCGGGGGTCAGCCGCTCCCGCAGGGTGTCGATGTTCGCGAGGATGCGGCCGAGGTCGACGATCAGGCGTGCACCGGTCATGCCGCCTCCTCCCGCGCGACGTGCAGACCCAGGGCGCAGACGATCTCGGCGCCGCGCAACCCGGTCACGCGCTCCCACTCCGCCAGCGCACCGGCCGCGGGCCCCGCCCCGCCGAAGTACACGACCTCGTCATCGGCCTGCACCGGCGCGTGGCCGACGTCGACGACGCAGACATCCATCGCCACCCGGCCGACGATGGGATGCCGAACCCCCGCGATCTCGACGTCGGCGTGATTCCCGATGGCGCGCACGACACCCTGCCCGTAACCGCCGGAGACGAGCGCGATCCGCGTGTCCTGCGCGGCGACGTGCGTGTAGTTGTACGAGACGCCCTCACCCGCCCGCAGCAGCTTCAGGGAGAGCACCGAACCCACCAGCCGCATGACCGGCTCCCCGCCTCCGCCCGGCAGACCGAACAGGTCGCGAGGGTCCAGTGTGGCGGCCCCTTCCGCGGGAGTGAGCCCGGCGTGTCGGAGGGTGTCGGAGTCGCGGTCGTCGACCACGGCGCGGTGCACCCCGGCGGCGTTCAGTGCCGCCGCGACGATCGCGATGCCGTGGCCGTACGCGTCGCGCCGCAGATCGGCGACGGCATCCGGTCCGGCGAGCGCGATCGCGTTGGCTTCGAGCGCGCTCCGGGAGATCTGGGCACGGAGGGCACGGGGAGATCTCACGCGGTGGCCTCCGGGGTGGGGGTGTCGCGGTGGAGCTGCTTCTCGAGGAAGACGCGCACGTCCTGCAGCTCTTGCTCCGACACGCTGTGCGCGAGCCCCGGGTACACCCGCCCGCTGAGATCGACGTGCTCCGGCAGCCATTGGATGCTGTGCGCCACCAGCGGCTCCGGGATCACCTCGTCGCGTGCCCCGCGCCCCCAGAACACCGGGAGACTGCGCTGCTCCGCGAGGACCGCGTCTCCGGGCATCGCGCCGGGAGTGACATAGCCGCTGAGATTGATGCCGAAGGCGAACCGCTCGGGGTCGAGGCGGAGGGCCTGCATGGCGACCGCCGCACCCTGCGAGAACCCGAGGAGACCGATGCGGGCAGCCTCGGTGCGGGCATCGAGCCACTCGATCACACGTGCCGCCGCATCCGTCACCCGCTCGGCCGACCGGCCGTCGAGGCCCTCGATCGGATACCAGGCGAACCCGGGACTCGGGAACGGGGGTGCGAGGGAGGCGCGGACGGAGGCGACCACGTACTCGGACGGCAGGTGCGGCACGAGGCCGAACAGATCCTGTTCGTCGCTGCCGTAGCCGTGCAGCAGCACGAGCAGAGGTCGGCCGGCGCGCTCGGCGAGCGGTGCCGACCAGAGAACGACCTCGTCATCGAGAGCCGGAGTCGAATCCATGCCTCCATTGTGTCAGCCGCCACCGACGCCGACCCGCGCAGGCGCGGTGACGTCTCCGCAACACGCGTGGGGTATACAGGACACATGCCGGTCCGCACCCCCGACCCCGACCCCAACGAGTCTGGCGACAACGAGCGCCGCGACGCGATGAACGCGTTCGAGACGTCGATGGGAGGGTCGCTGCCGGCGGATGCCGCGAACCCCGCGTGGCTCAGCGACGTCGAACTCGCCGAGGCCCGCCGCCGCATCCCCATGCTGTACGTCGAGGCGCTGCCGGTGCGGACGGATGGGCTCGGGAACGTGACCCAGGTGGGTATTCTCCTGCGCGCGACGCCGATGGGCGAGATCACCCGCACCATCGTCTCGGGGCGCGTCCGCTACGGCGAGACGGTGCGAGATGCACTGTTCCGGCACCTGGAGAACGACCTCGGCCCGATGGCGTTCCCGCTGCTGCCGCCGCAGCCGGCGCCCTTCACGGTCGCCGAGTACTTCCCGATCCCGGGTGTCAGCGCCTTCCACGACGACCGCCAGCATGCCGTGTCGCTCGCCTTCGTCGTCCCGGTGACCGGGACGTGCGAGCCGCGCCAGGATGCGCTCGAGCTGACCTGGATGGATCCGGCCGAGGCCGCCTCCGACACTCTCGCCGCAGAGATGGAAGGCGGGCGCGGAACGCTCGTGCGCCTGGGACTTGCGAGCGTCGGCGCGCTGCGCTGAGCTGCCTCGCCCCCGCGGGCGCACTCAGGCGGCGGCGGTCTCCCGCGCGATCGCGGCGAGGAACGCGTCGATGTCGGCCTCGGTGGTGTCGAACGAGCACATCCACCGCACCTCGCGGCGTTCCGCGCCCACGCCGACTTCACCGGACGCCTCCGACTCGCCCCCTGCGGCGTCCGGGGTGGCCGGACCCCAGTCGTAGAAACGGAAGCTCTGCCGCAGCCGGTCGGCCACGTCGCCGCGAAGCGTTGCGAACACGCCGTTGACCTGGGTCTGCTGTGTGAAGGCGACGCCGCGGATCGAGCCGTCCGCGACTCCCGCCTCGATGCCGGTGCGCAGGCGCTGCGCCATCTCGTTGGCGTGGCGGGCGTTGCGCAACCACAGGTCGCCGTCATAGAGGGCGAGCAGCTGCGCGGACACGAACCGCATCTTCGACGACAGCTGCATGTTGCCCTTGCGCAGGAACGGCAGTCCGGTGGATGCGGCCGCGTCGAGCACGACGATGGCCTCGGCGCCGAGCGCCCCGTTCTTCGTCCCGCCGAGGCTCAGCACGTCGACGCCGGCATCGCGGGTGAACGCGCGAAGGGGCAGGTCGAGGGCCGCCGCCGCATTGGAGAGGCGCGCGCCGTCCAGGTGCAGCCGCATCCCGTGCCCGTGGGCGTGGTCCGCGAGCGCGCGGATCTCCTCCGGCGTGTAGAGGGTGCCGAGTTCGGTGGACTGCGTGATCGAGACCACCAGCGGCTGCGCGCGATGCTCGTCGCCCCAGCCCCAGGCCTCGCGGTCGACGAGCTCGGGGGTGAGCTTGCCATCGGCCGTCGGGACGGTGAGCAGCTTGATGCCCTGGTGCTCGGGGGCGCCCCCCTCATCCACGTTGATGTGCGCGGTCGAGGCGGCGATCACCGCACCCCAGCGCGGCAGCATCGACAGCAGGGCGGTGACGTTCGCACCGGTGCCGTTGAACACCGGGAACGCCTTCGCACCGTCTCCGAAGTGCCCCGCGATCACGTGCTGCAGGTGCTCGGTGTACGCATCCTCGCCGTAGGAGATCTGGTGGCCCCCGTTGGCGGCCGCGATCGCGGCGATCACCTCGGGGTGCACACCGGAGTAGTTGTCACTGGCGAATCCGCGCACGGCGGCGTCATGAAGAGTGTCCATCGCGATCCAGCCTATTCGCCGGGATCAGTCGGTGCCGCGGATACCGGCGGTCGAGGCGATCACCGGACGCATCTTCTTCTCCAGCGCCTCGAAGAACATCGACAGCGGGAACTCGTCGTCGAGCACGGCGTTCGTGAACCCCGACGGGGGGCCCGCGAGCACATGGTCGTCGAGACCGCGGGCCCAGCGCGAGGCCGGATGCGGGGTCAGCACGCCTCGAACCAGCTCGTACGCCGCGAGCCAGTGCGCGGTCTTGGGCCGATCGATCGACTCCCAGTAGAGCCGATCGATCGCATCGCCCAGGGCGGTCACCGCATCCGGTACGTCGGCCCAGTCGATCGTGAGGCGGGTGTCGGTCCAGTGCAGCACGCCCCGCCGGTGCAGCCAGGCGAAGAGCAGCTGACCGCCGAGTCCGTCGTAGTTGCGCACCCGCGAGCCCGTGATGGCGAAGCGGAAGATGCGGTCGAACAGCACGGCGTCCTGCACCAGCGCGGCGTGCTCGAGCATCGCGGCCTCCGCCTCGTCCAGGGTCTCGCCCGCGTCGACGCGCGCCTGCAGCCGGCGCTCGATGGTGACGCACTCGCGGAACGCGGTGAGGTCGCAGCGCAGCTCCTCCAACGAGTAGAGGAAGTACGGCATCCGTTGCTTGATCATGAACGGGTCGAACGGCAGATCGCCGCGCATGTGGCTGCGGTCGTGGATGAGATCCCACATGACGAAGGCGCGCTCCGCGAGGGCCTGGTCCTCGAGCATGCGGCGCGCGCGGTCTGGCAGCTCGAGCTTCGTGATCTCGGCTGCGGCCTCGACGACGCGACGGTAACGCGCGGCCTCACGGTCCTGGAAGATCGCGCCCCAGGTGAAGGTCGGCACCTCGCGCATGGCGACGGTCTCCGGGAAGAGGACCGCCGAGTTCGTGTCGTAGCCGGAGGTGAAGTCGATCAGCCGCAGCGAGACGAACAGCCGGTTGGTGTACTCGGTCTCGAGCCGCGCGATGAACTCGGGCCAGATGACCTCGACGAGGACGGCCTCCAGGTGGCGGTCCGGGGAGCCGTTCTGCGTGTACATCGGGAACACGACGAGGTGGCGGAGACCGTCGATGCGGTCCTGCTGCGGCTGGAACGCGGTCAGCGCATCGAGGAAGTCGGGGACGCCGAAGCCGCCGTGCTGCCAGCGGCGCAGGTCGACGACGAGTGCGTCGAGGTAGGCGGCGTCGTGCGGGAAGCGCGGGGCGAGCGCGGCGACGGATGCGGTGATCGTGTCGATGAGCGCGGCGGCGCGGGTGTGGTCGGCGGCATTCGGGAGCGAGCCGTCGGTCGCCTGCAACGGCTGCATGGCGGTGACGGCGTCCTTCAGGGCGAGCCAGGCCGCATCCGTCTCCACGGGGGAGTCCACGGCGAGAAGAGCGGGCATGCGGTCCTCCCTGTCAGGAAGATTGTCGGTATGTGGCGAGATTAGCAGGAAGTATTGCTGTTGGCCGCTCGAGCGCGCACCATCTCAGTGCGCGGTGATCCCGCCCGCGGTCCCACGTGGGTGCGCGGCCGGACCTCCGCGAGGTTCGCGCGCGGCCCAGACCCCCCGAGCTGCCGCCCGCCGAGGCCGAACCCGCACCGCTGCTACCGTGAGGGCATGACCGACGGCCCCCACATCGACGATGCGGCGGATGCGGCGATCGTCCGTGTTGTCGCCGGCGACGGCCGCGCCACCCTCGCCCAGCTGTCGCGGGCGGCGGGGCTGTCGGTGTCGGCGGTGCAGTCGCGGCTGCGGAAGCTGGAGAGCCGCGGGGTCATCACCGGATATCGCGCGATCGTCGACCCGGAGGCCGTGGGAAAACCGCTGGCCGCCCTCGTGGAGATCACTCCGCTCGATCCCGCCCAGGCCGACGACGCTCCCGAGCGTCTCGCCCACCTCGACGCGATCGAGGCATGCCACTCGGTCGCGGGTGAGGCCAGCTACATCCTCTTCGTGCGCGTGGCGACGCCGCGGGCGCTGGAGGAACTCATCCGGGACATCCGGCAGGCCGCATCCGTCAGCACCCGCACCACGGTCGTGCTGCAGACCTTCTACGAGCACCGCCCGCTGCTGCCCGCCGACCCCGCCGTCGAAGCCTGACGCCGAAACCGCTTCTAGGCCCCGAAACCGTGGGGAAAACCCAGGGTCTCGGGGCCCAGACGCCGGCTCGCGGTCAGGCGAGGGTCACTGGCCGCCCTCGGTGAGGGCCACCTCGATCGGGGTGTAGCCGCCGGAGACGTCCACGTCCTCATCGGCCAGCTCGTCCAGCGCCTTCTGCATGTACTCGTTCGAGAACGCGGATGCGGGCGGGTCGGCCGTGATGAGGTTCTGGCCGTCCTGGTTGACCGCCGCCAGTGCACCGGCGACCGTCTTGTCCCATGCTGCCTGGTCGACGAGGCCGAAGCTGTCACCGGTCCAGATGAGCTTGTTGACCTCGTTCATCTGCCACAGCTGGTGCACCGGACCCACCGGGAAGGCGAGCTCGGCCGTGGAGGCGACGTCCCAGACCAGGGATGCGGCGTCCTCGGGGTTGTCGCGGGCGAACAGCCATCCCTTGGTGACCGCCTTGAGGAACCGTACGGCGGCGTCCGCGTAGGCCGGGTCCTCATCGAGCCGCTGGGTGTCGGCCCAGATGGCGTCCTGCAGCATCGCCCCCTCGGTGTCCTCGTAGCTGATGACGTTGAGGTCGTCCATCGTGTACAGCTCGCCCGTGGCCGGGTTCACCGTCTCGAGCACCATGGCCAGCTCGTTGTAGGTCATCGCCTGAGCCGCGTCGACGTCGCCGTCGAGGAGGGCATTCATCGAGAAGTCCTGCGTGGTGATCGACACCGAGCTCGCGTCGAGGTCCTCGGCGGCCATGGCCGCGAAGATCTCCCACTCGTTGCCGAATCCCCAGGATCCGATCCGCTTGTCCTCGAAGTCGGCGACCGACGAGATCCCGGAGTCCGCCCACGACACCTGCGTCGTGCCCGAGGTCTGGAACACCTGCGCGATGTCGGTGAGCTCGACGCCGCTGGACTCGATCGTGCCGAGCACCTTCGGCACCCACGCGACGGCGAAGTCGACGTCGCCGGCGGCGAGGGCGTCCTGCGGCACGATGTCGCCGCCGGACGGGAGGATCTCGACGTCGTCGAACCCTTCCTCTTCGAAGTACCCGTTCTCCAGCGCCGCATAGTAGCCGGCGAACTGCGCCTGCGGCAGCCACTGCAGCTGCAGCTTGATCTCGGTGAGCGGCTCGAAGTCGCCCGAAGCGCTGTCGCCGGAGTCCGAGGACGTGCCGGAGCAGGCCGTGAGGGCGAGCGCCGCCGCGGTGAGCGCGGTCGCAGCCGTGAAGATGCGCCTGTTGCTGTGTCGCATGTGGTTCCTTTCGTTCGGGTGGTGCGCGGGGTGTCGGGCGGACCGGGCGGTCAGCTCGAGCTGCGCCTCGCCGTGAGCCGCTCGAGCAGCACTGTGACGAGGAAGAAGAGAAGGCCCACGGCGATCGCCGCACCCACGTACGCCCAGGCGAGGGCCGCA
>NZ_JAPLAI010000004.1:0-19392 GCF_026393345.1 Microbacterium sp. | reverse complement strand
CGATCGCGGTGCCGAGCCCGTCGGCGGGACCGCCGAAGTACTCGGCGACCAGGGCGGAGATCACCGCCAGCGATCTCGCGCTGCGGACGCCCGTGACGAGGTACGGCACCGCGGTGGGGAAAGTGAGCTTGCGGAACTGCTGCGCTCCGCTCGCCGCGTAAGCGGTGAAGAGGTCCCGCTGCACCGGGCGCGCCTGCCGGAGGCCGCGGAGCACATTGACGAACACCGGTACGAAGGCCGCGATGCCTGCCACGATCTCGCGGCCGAACTGGCTGGAGGCGCCGAACATCGTGTTCAGAAGAGGCGTGAGCGCCACGATCGGCACGACCGCGATCGCGGCAACAACCGGCGCGCTCATCGCGTCGATCGGGCGCAGCCACGCCGCCAGGCCCGCCAGGAGAACGGCGAGGATGCTGCCGACCACCAGACCGATCAGCGCGTTGCCACCGGTGACGACCGCATCCTCCGCGATGATGCCGATGTTCTCGAACAGGGTGGCGAACACCTGCACCGGACCGGGGACGAGCTTTGCCCGGCCGGTGGTGATCATCGACAGCCCGAGCCACGCCGCCACGAGGAGCAGCCCCACCGCGAGCGGGGCGAGGATGCGGACCAGGCGCTCGGTCGCCGCGGTCACCGGATGCCCCTCATCGCTCGTTCGCCCGCTCGACGGGAGTGCCGTGCAGCGCCTCGCGGACGGCGGTGACGCGCTCGAAGAACCGGGGCGATTCGCGCAGCGCCTCGGACCGGTCACGCCCGAACGGCACCTCGAGCACGTCCGTGATCCGCCCCGGTCGCGGCGACATCACCACCACCCGATCCGACAGATACACCGCCTCCGGGATCGAGTGCGTGACGAACACGACGGCGGCGCCGGTCTCGGCGGCGATGCGGATGAGCTCGGTCTGCATCCGCTCGCGGGTCATCTCGTCGAGCGCTCCGAACGGCTCGTCCATGAGGAGCAGCTTCGGCCGGGTGGCCAGCGACCGGGCGATCGCGACGCGCTGCTGCATGCCGCCGGACAGTTCGTCCGGGTAGCGGCTGCCGAAATCGGTGAGACCGACCATTTCGGCCAGTTCCGCCGCGCGTGTGGTGCGCTCCGCTGCCGCGACGCCGTGCAGCTCCAGCGGCAGGGCGATGTTTGCCAGCACGGTGCGCCACGGGAGGAGGCCCGCCTGCTGGAACGCGATGCCATAGTCCTGGTCGAGCCGCGCCTGCCGCGCGGATTTGCCGAACACCTCGACGGTCCCGGCGCTCGGCTGGTCGAGGTCGGCGATGAGCCGCATGAGGGTGGACTTGCCGCAGCCGGACGGGCCGATGAGCGAGACGAACTCGCCGACGCGCACCTCCAGCGCGACATCGGCGAGGGCCTGCACAGAACGGCCAGCGGTGCCGAAGACCCGGTCGACGGCGGTCACCTGGACGGCGAGGGAATCGGATGCGGTCATGCCAGGGCCTCTCCACGGCGATAGGTCTTCAGAGCCAGTCCGAGCACGGCCACCCCGCCCGCGGCCACGAGGCCGAGGAGCACCGCACCGAAGATCGGTGCCCACGGCAGGGCAGGATCCGCCGAGGCGGACTGCGCCATCTGCAGGAGCATCCGGCCGAGGCCGCCGCGCATGCCGATCGACACCTCGGCGACCACGGCCCCCACGACGGCATTCGCGGCGGCGAGGCGGAGCGCCGGCAGGAGGTACGGGACGGCGGCGGGCAGCCGCAGCCGGAACAGGGTCTGCCGGTACCCGGCGGCGTAGCTGCGCATGAGGTCCTGGTGGATCGCGTCGGGGGCGTTGAGCCCCCGCAGTGCCCCGATCGCGACCGGGAAGAACGCGAGATACGAGGCGATCACGGCGACCGAGAGCCACTCCGGCCAGGGGAACAGGTTGCGGTCGATCTGGTTCCCGATCCGCGAGACGAGCGGGGCGAACGCGATGAGCGGCACCGTCTGCGACACCACGATCCAGGGCAGCAGTCCCCACTCGGCCACCCGCCAGCGCTGCATGAGCAGGGCCAGCAGCATCCCGACCGCGACGCCGATGATCCAGCCGGCTGCGGCGATGCCGAGAGTGGTGAGGATGCCGCCCGCCACCGTCTGCCACAGCGGGGGCGTCGACGCTCCGCTGGTGGGATCGAACAGGCGCGCGATCATCGTCCACACGTGCGGCATGGCACGGTCGTGCGTTCGGGGGAGGATGCGGAACCCGTCGCGTTCGGAGCCGATGACGACGCCGTCCTCGGGTCCCAGCCACTTGTACAGCTCCCACAGCAGGACGATCGCGACGATCCCGGCGGCGCCCCACAGCCAGGCTGCTCCCCGCGGCATCCCGCCGGTGCGGCGCCGTGCGGGCGCGGGGGCGACGGGATCGGTCGCCGTCATCGTTTCGCCGTGATGTGCTCGGAGAGGGCGGGGATGACGGTCTCGCCGTACACCCGCAGCGTCTCCTCCTTGTTGTCGTGCTGGAGGTAGCCGGCGAACTGCGTGACCCCGATTGCGCGCAGCTGCTCGAGCTTGGCGATGTGCTCCTCCGCGGTGCCGAGCAGGCAGAAGCGGTCGACGATCTCGTCGGGCACGAAATCGACGTGGTCGTTGTCCGACTTGCCGTGCGAGTTGTAGTCATACCCCTGCCGGCCGGCGATGTAGTCGGTCAGCGCCTCGGGTACCTCACCGCTCCCGCCGTACTTCGCCACGATGTCGGCGACGTGGTTGCCGACCATGCCACCGAACCAGCGGCACTGGTCCCGCATGTGCGCGCGGTCCTCACCGATGTACATGGGGGCGGCGACGCAGAACTTGATGGCATCGGGATCGCGGCCCGCGTTGGATGCCGCATCCCGTACCACCTGGATCATCCAGGCCGCGATGTCGACGTCGGCCAGCTGCAGGATGAACCCGTCGCCGACCTCACCGGTGAGCTTCAGGGCGAGCGGACCATAGGCGGCGACCCAGACGTCGAGCTCCGACCCGCGGCTCCACGGGAACTGCAGCGTCGCGCCGTTGTACTCGACCGCGCGAGAGTTCGCCAGCTCGCGGATGACGTGGATCGACTCGCGCAGCTCCTTCAGCGAGGTGGGCTTACCGTTCGTCACCCGCACCGCCGAGTCGCCCCGACCGATGCCGCAGATGGTGCGGTTGCCGTACATCTCGTTGAGCGTCGCGAACACCGAGGCCGTGACGGTCCAGTCGCGGGTCGCCGGGTTCGTGACGAAGGGGCCGACCGTGATGCGCCGGGTGGCGGCGAGGATCGCCGAGTAGATGACGTAGGGCTCCTCCCACAGCAGGTGGGAGTCGAAGGTCCACGCATGGCTGAACCCGTGTGCCTCGGCCAGCTGAGCGAGCTGCACGGTGCGGGATGCGGGCGGGTTGGTCTGCAGAACGACGCCGAAGTCCATGGGAGTCACACCTTCCGGTCGTTGAGCGAGGCGCGAAGCGCCGAGACGAAACGCATCAGACCAGGTACTGGCTCAGGCCGCGCGGGATGTAGCGCCCGTGGCCCTTGCTGCCGATGTAGCCAGAGTCGTCGACGACGACCGTGCCGCGCGAGATGACGGTGTCGACGTGGCCGTCGATCTCGTAGCCCTCCCACGCGGAGTAGTCCATGTTCATGTGGTGGGTCTTGTTCACCCCGATGGAGGTGTGCCCGTTCGGGTCGTAGACGACGACGTCGCCGTCGGCGCCCGGCTGGATGACGCCCTTCTTCCCGTACATGCCGAACATCCGCGCCGGGGTGGTGCTGGTCAGCTCCACCCACCGGGGCAGCGTGATCTGGCCGGTGGCGACCCCCTGGTACATGAGGTCCATGCGGTGCTCGACCGAGCCGATGCCGTTCGGGATCTTGGAGAAGTCCCCGCGTCCCATCTCCTTCTGGTCCTTCATGCAGAACGGGCAGTGGTCGGTGGAGACCATCTGGATGTCGTTCGTGCGCAGGCTCTGCCACATGTGGTGCTGGTGGCCCTCGTGCTTCGACCGGAGTGGGGTCGAGCACACCCACTTGGCGCCCTCGAGCTCGCCCCACTCCTCGCTCGTCGCGCCGAGCTGGTCCTCGAGCGAGAGGTAGAGGTACTGCGGGCAGGTCTCGCCGAAGACGTTGAGGCCGCGGTCCCGAGCGGCGGCGATCTGCTCCACCGCCTGTTTCGCACTCACGTGCACGACGTACAGCGGGGCGCCGGTGAGGTCGGCGATCATGATCGCCCGGTGGGTCGCCTCCTCCTCGGCCTGCCACGGCCGCGAGATGCCGTGGTAGTAGGGCGAGGTGTGCCCGGCGGCGAGCGCCTGCTGCACGAGCACGTCGATCATGGCGCCGTTCTCGGCGTGCATCATCATCATCGCGCCATTGTCGGCGCCCTTCTGGAACGCGCGGAGGATCTGGCCGTCGTCGGAGAGGAACACGCCCTTGTACGCCATGAACAGCTTGAAGCTCGTGACCCCCTCGGCGATGAGCTCGTCCATCGCGGTGAGCGACGAATCCTGCACGTCGGAGAGAATCTGGTGGAACCCGTAGTCGATGGCGCAGTTGCCACCGGCCTTCTCGTGCCACAGGTGGTACTGGTCGAGGATGTTCTGTTCCGGGTACTGCACGACGAAGTCGACGATCGACGTCGTCCCGCCGATCGCGGCGGCGCGGGTCCCGGTTTCGAACGTGTCCGAGGCGAAGGTGCCACCGAACGGCATCTCCATATGGGTGTGGGCGTCGATGCCGCCCGGGATGACATACTTCCCGGTCGCGTCCACGACGGTGTCGACGGACCCGGCGAGGTCGTGACCGAGCAGCGTGGAACCGGGCGCGAGCACGCCGACGATGGTCTCGCCGTCGATGAGCACGTCCGCCTGGCCCGTCCCGGTCGCGTTGACGACGGTGCCGCCGGTGATGAGGGTGGTGGCCATATCGTCCTCCTCAGGGCTTCGCGATCCGGGTGTACGAGTCGGGCCGGCGGTCGCGATAGAACTGCCAGTCGTCGCGCATCTCCTGCACCATGTTCAGGTCGAGGTCTCGTACGAGGACCTCTTCGTGCTCGCCGGAACCCCGTTCACCGACGAAGTTGCCGCGGGGGTCGATGACCTGGCTGGTGCCGTAGAAGTCGACGGCCAGGTCGCCGTACTCGTTGTCCTCACGCCCGACCCGATTGGGCTGCAGCACGAAGTATCCGTTCGCGACGGCGGCGGCGGGGCCTTCGACCTCCCACAGCCGGTTCGACAGCCCGGGCTTGGTCGCGTTGGGGTTGAACACCATATGCGCATCCGCGAGTCCCAGTTCCCGCCACCCCTCCGGGAAGTGCCGGTCGTAGCAGATGTACATCCCGATGCGTCCGACGGCGGTGTCGAACACCGGGTAGCCGAGGTTGCCGGGGCGGAAGTAGAACTTCTCCCAGAACCGGTCGAGGTGAGGCAAGTGGTGCTTCCGGTATTTCCCGAGGATCGTGCCGTCCGCATCCACGAGCACAGAGGTGTTGTAGTAGACGCCGGTCTCGGCCTCTTCGTAGATCGGCAGCACCATCACGGTGCCGAGTTCCTTCGCCAGCGCCGCGAAGCGCTGCACGATGGGGCCGTCCGCCGGCTCCGCGTAGCGGTAGTACTTCTTGTCCTGCGTGATGCCGAAGTACGGCCCGTAGAACAACTCCTGGAAACACAGCACCTGCGCGCCCTGCGCTGCCGCATCCCGTGCGAAACCTTCGTGCTTGTCGAGCATGGACGCCTTGTCGCCCGTCCATGTCGTCTGCGTGATCGCAGCCCGTACCGTCGTCATCTTTGCCTCCCGGATCAGGGTGTTGGCGTGGAGCATACGACCGTGGAGACGGTCTCGGATAGGTTTCGCTCCCGTTCTGTTACTGTTCCGCGTGAACATTTCTCTGCAATTTCCGAATGTGACGGCGCCGTAAATCCTCCGGATGCGGCCGGGGACCGGCGGGAGAACGGATGCTGCGACCAGAGGCGCTGACCGAGCGCACACCGCAGGGCATCGCGGGCGAGATCTCCCGCCTCGTGGCGGAGGGCGCGCTCGCCCCGGGGGAGCGGCTGCCGACCGTCCGCGACGTCGCATCGGAGCTGGGGGTGTCGGCCGGCACCGTCAGCGCCGCGTGGCGCGCGCTCGCCGGCGCCGGGGTGATCGTCACCCGCGGCCGGTCGGGGACCTTCGTCCGTGAGGATCGCCGGGAATGGCTGAGCCCGCGCGTCAACCACCTCGTAGCGGCGGGCGAGGCCAGCAGGCTCGACCTGTCGCTCGGGACGCCGGACCCGGTGCAGCTGCCGTCGCTCGCGGCCGCGCTCGGCCGCGTCACGCCGCTCGCCGACACCGGCCGCTACCACGATCTGCCGGTGCTCCCCGAGCTGGACGCCTTCCTCCGCGAGAACTGGCCGACCCTGGGGGTGGAGGCGATCACGGTCGTCGATGGCGCCCTCGACGGCATCTCGCGGGTGATGGAGCAGGTGGTGCGCTTCGGTGACCGTGTCGCGGTGGAATCCCCCGGGTTCCCCTACTTCTTCGACCTGCTCGACGTGCTGGGCGCGGAGCCCGTCCCGCTCGCGATCGATGGCGAGGGTGTGACGCCCTCCTCGCTCGCGCGGGCGCTGTCCCGCCGCCCGGTCGCGGTGGTGCTGCAGCCGCGCGCGCAGAATCCGACCGGGGCCTCGATGTCGGCCGACCGCGCCCGAGCGCTCGTGCGGGTACTGCGGACGGTTCCCGGCGGCGACCGGGTCACCGTCATCGAGGACGATCACTCGGCGCTCATCGGCTCTGCCCCCGATGTCACGCTCGCGCGGTGGTTGCCGGCGCAGGTGGTGCACGTGCGCAGCTTCTCGAAGTCGCACGGTCCCGACCTGCGGGTCGCCGCGATGGGCGGGCCTGCGCGGATCATCGAGCAGGTGGTCGCGCGGCGGATGCTGGGCCCCGGCTGGACCTCACGGCTCCTGCAGGCGGTGCTGCTGGACCTCCTCACCGATCCCGGCGCCGTGGCGCGGGTACGCACCGCGCGGCTCGTCTACCGCGACCGCGTGGACCGGCTGGTGGCCGGGCTCCGTCGTCGCGGCATCGACGTCGGCGAGCCCGACGGGATCAATGTGTGGCTGCCCGTCAGGGACGAGCGCGCGGCCCTCGTGCACCTCGCCGCCGCGGGGATCGTGGCCGCCGCCGGGTCGCCCTTCGTCATCGACGACACGGTCGGGCCGCACCTGCGGGTGACGGCCGGCAGTGCCACCGAGGGGGTCGCGGTCATCGCCGACGCGCTCGCCGACGCCGCTGCCGCCCCGCCGCTCGGCTGAGGCCAGATACATCCGCAGACGGATGCCGAAGCCCGTCCGGCGCCGTAGCGTGAAAGGGTGCTCCGCCCTCTGACCGCCCGACAGCTCTGGTTCGACGTCGGTCTCGCGGCGGTGTACTTCTTCGCGGTCGCCCTCGTCCCGGGCAGTCGCGGCGGCGAGCTTCTGGTTGCGGCGGTCCTCGCGGTGGCCCTCGGGGTCCGTCGGCGGGCGCCGGGTATCGCCCTCGCGGTGGCATGGGGGGCGGCGATCCTGCAGATGGCGGTGGCGCTCCAACCGATCCCGGCCGACATCGCGATCTTCGCGGTGCTCTACGTCACCGCGGCCTACGGGTCGCGGGTGGAGTTCTGGCTCGGCTTCGCGTCCTCGTTCGTCGGGGCCGCCGCGATCGCCGTCTACCTGGTGATCGCCCTGCCAGCGCGTGAGGGCACACTCGCCCTGTCGTTGAGCGACCTTCCCGTGGCGCTGCTGGTGGCGGTCGCGGCGACGTTCGGGCTGCTCCTCGCCTGGACCGCGGGGGCGCTCGTCCGCACGGTCCAGCGCGCCCGCGCCACCCGCGTGGCGCAACAGCTGGCCGAGGCGGAGGCGAGTGTCGAGCAGGGGCGGGTGCGCATCGCCCGAGACATGCACGACGTCGTCGCGCACTCCCTGGCCGTGGTCATCGCGCAGGCGGACGGGGCGCGCTACGCCGCCGCGTCCGACCCGGATGCGGCCGCATCCGCGCTCGAAACGATCTCGTCGACCGCGCGGGCTGCGCTCGCGGACGTGCGGGTGCTCCTGACCCAGCTCCGCCACCGGGAAGGGGAGAGCCCGCAGCCGACCATCGCCGACCTGGACGAGCTGTTCGCGCAGGTCCGCGCGGCGGGCCTCGACCTCCGCGTGCGCATCGACGCGCCGCCGCTCGACGCCCCCGCCGCGGTGCAGCTCGCGGTGTACCGCATCCTGCAGGAGGCCCTCACGAACGTGCTGCGCCACGGCGGTCCGGGCGGGGCGACCGTCGTCCTGTCCTGGTTCCCGGAGCGCGTCGAACTCTCGGTCGCCAACGCGGCCGGCCCGCGCGCGGCGGGCACCGGTTCCGGGCACGGCATCATCGGGATGCGGGAGCGGGCCGCGCTCGTCGGCGGGTCGCTCACCGCGGCACCCCACGACGACGGCACCTTCCGCGTCGCCGCGACGCTTCCGATCGGAGCCCCGGTATGACCGACCCCATCCGCGTCGTCCTCGTCGACGACCAGGCGCTGTTCCGCGCCGGCATCCGCATGGTGATCGACTCCCAGCCCGACCTCGAGGTCGTGGGCGAGGCCGGCGACGGTCAGGCCGCGATCGCACTGGTGCGCAGCATCCGTCCCGACGTCGTGCTCATGGACATCCGGATGCCGGTGCTCGACGGCCTCGCGGCGACCGCCGAACTGCTGCGCGACCCCGCACCGCCGCGGATCGTCATGCTGACCACCTTCGACCTGGACGAGGCCGCCGCGCGCGCGATCCGGCAGGGCGCGAGCGGCTTCCTGCTGAAGGACACGCAGCCCGAGTTCCTGCTGGCGGCGATCCGCACCGTCCATACCGGGTCATCCGTCATCGCGGCCGCCGCGACCACCGACCTGTTCACCGCCTTCCCCGCGCCCGTCGCGCCACCGCCGCCGGCGTACGCCGGCCTCACCGACCGGGAGCGGGAGATCTTCGCGCTCGCCGCCCGCGGACTGTCGAACGCCGAGATCGCCCAGGGCGAGTTCCTCTCCGAGGCGACCGTGAAGACGCACATCAGCCGCATCCTCGCCAAGCTGTCCCTCCGCGACCGGGTGCAGCTCGTGGTCTTCGCGCACGATCATCACCTGATCTGACGCGCACGTCATCCCCGCGACGGATGCGGATACCTCTTGCGCCCGACGCGGCACCGGGGCGCCGGTTCTTAGCGTCGAAGACATGCACATCACCTCCACCGAGCTGGGCTTCGCCGCCCGCGTCGAACGCCTCACGAAGCACTACGGAACCGGCGAGGGCACGGTCCGCGCCCTCGATGGGGTGAGCGTCGGCATCCGCGCCGGCGAGTTCACCGCCATCATGGGCCCCTCGGGCTCCGGGAAGTCCACCCTCATGCACATCATGGCGGGGCTGGACGCGCCGACCTCCGGCCGGGCGTGGCTCGGCGACACCGACATCACCGACCTCAGTGACGGCGAACTGACCGTGCTCCGCCGCCGGCGGGTGGGGTTCGTGTTCCAGTCGTTCAACCTCATCCCCACGCTCGATGTGGAGGGCAACATCCTGCTCCCGTTCGAGCTCGACGGACGCCGTCCCGCGGGAATGGAGCGGGCGCGCATCGACCGGCTCATCGATGCGCTGGGTCTTCGTCCCCGGCTGCGCCACCGCCCGCATCAGCTGAGCGGGGGCCAGCAGCAGCGGGTCGCGATCGCCCGTGCGCTGGCCGGGGCGCCTGACCTCGTCTTCGCCGACGAACCCACCGGGAACCTCGACTCGCGGACCGGGCGCGAGGTGCTGCAGCTGCTGCAGGAGGCCAGCCGCGAACATGGCCAGTCCATCGCCATGGTCACCCACGACCCGATCGCCGCCGCCTTCGCGGACCGGGTGCTGTACCTCGGCGACGGTCGCATCGTCGCCGACCATCGGGGCGCGAGCGCCGAGGAGATCTCCGCCTACATGCTCGCCGCCGAGCTCGACGGGGCACGCGCGGGCACCGCTCCCACGGGACCGGATGCGGCGGGTGCCGCGGGTGCGGCAGCCACCCCGGATGCGCAGGTGCGCGCATGACCCCGTGGTTCCGCGAGACCGGGATGGGTGCCAGCATCCTCGTCGCCGCCATCTCCACCGCGTTCGGGGTGCTGCTGCTGACGGCGACCGAGTTCATCTCGGCGCTGATCCGCTCGGTGCCGGACATCGGTGAGGCGGGGAGCGTCGTCGCAGTGCTCAGCATCCTGGGCGGGGTCCTGCTGGGGCTCGCCGTGTACGTCTCCGCCATCGTCGTGGCGAACACGTTCGCGACAATCGTGGCGGGTCGCACCCGCCGCATCGCGCTGATGCGGCTCATCGGTGCGACCGCGCGGCGTGAGCGCGGCGTCATCGCGCGGCAGGGGCTGTTCGTCGGCGGCGTCGGCGCGTTCCTCGGGCTCGTCGGCGGGACGGCCGTCGGCGCGATCGGGATCCAGCTGCTGACGTGGTCGCTCGCCCTCCCCTCGGTCGAGGTGGCGATCGCGCGTCCGGTGCTCCTCGTGCCCGCCGTCATCGTCGTCCTCACCACCTGGGCGGCGGCCTGGGTCGGGTCGCGCCGTGTGCTGACGGTGACGCCGTTGCAGGCGCTCGCCGGGTCCGGGGAGCCGCCGCATGAAGAGCTCGTGCGGCGCACCGGGCGCAATGTCGCCGCGATCGTGCTCCTCGCGATCGGTGCGGCGCTCCTCGCCCTCGGCGTCCTCGTCGGCGCGATCACACCGCTCGGCGTCGTGATCGCCTTCTTCGGCGGTGTGTGCTCGTTCACCGGCGTCGTCCTCGGTGCGACCCTTGTCGTACCGCCGGTGCTGCGCCTGGTCGGCCGGGCGTTCGGCACCTCCGCGACGGCGCGGCTCGCCGCATCCAATGCGCTGCGCTATCCGGAGCGCACCAGCCGGATGGCGATCGGTGTCGTCATCGGTGTGACGCTCGTGACCATGTTCGCCGTCGCGCTCGAGACGCTGAAGGCGGTCATCGGTGACGCGTACGGCGGCGAGACACCGGCCGATCTTGCCTTTGCGATCGACACGTTCTCGAGCATCATGATGGCGTTGATCGCGGTATCGGCGGTGATCGCGGGCGTGGGCCTGGTGAACCTGCTCGTCCTCGGAGTCGTGCAGCGCCGGCGGGAACTGGGGCTGCTGCGCACCCTCGGCCTCTCGAACACGCAGGTGCGACGGATGGTGCTGCTGGAGGCCGCGCACATCACGATCGCCTCGGTTGCCGCGGGCCTCGTGCTCGGCACGGTCTACGGCTGGGCGGGGGCGCAGTCGGTGCTGGGCTCGGTGCCCACCGTGAGCGGCGATCTGCCGATCGTCGCCCCGGCCGTCCCGCCGGGGCCGATCCTCGCGATCATCGTCGCGACCGCGCTGCTGACGTTCGTCGCCGCGGTCGTCCCCACCCGGCTCGCGACCCGCATCGCCCCGGTGGCGGCGCTCGCCGAAGTCTGAGGGCTGTCGGAATTCAGGCTGTGAAGCCGGGGCCATGCGCAGAAACCGCGCTGCGGCCGCCACAGCCTGAATTCCGACACGTTCGCCCGGGGAACTCCCCGGTGGCGCGGGCGGAAGGTCAGGCCTCGGGGTCGTGCGCCCAGGTGGGGGCGAGGGCGCGGATGCGGGCGCCCCGCCACTGCCACATCGTCCACAGCACCGGCCAGAGCGCCGGGGCAGTACGGCCGCCGATGACGAGACGTTCGCGCCAGAGGGTCCGTCCGGGGGCGCCCGGCACCGGCGAGATCGCCATCTGGTGGTCCCACACGTCGAGCGTCGCCAGCGGTCCCGTCAGCGGCGAACCCGAGTCGCGGAAGATCCGCACCTGACCGTCCTTCGCCTCGACGACACGATCGCTCACCGCGATGAGTTGCCGGCCGAGCGGCACGATCCCGAGCGCGAAGAGGCCGACCGCGGCGTCCTGCCCCGGCTCCCATGCGGTCGGCGGCGGCGACAGCGGCTGGACGTCCAGCAGCGGGCCGTACAGTTCCGCCACGGCGCGCGGCGAGTGCAGCGCCCGCCACGCCGCATCCGGGTCGCAGTCGATCTGGAACTTCTGCAGGATGCGCATGCCCCAGTGTCGCACCGACCTGCGGCGCGTGGCGGACGGTTTGTGACGCCCGGTTGGAGCAGCGGGCGAGGGCGACCCTACGCTGAAGGGATGCCGTCGCCGTTCGATCAGTCCCGCTATCAGGTTCGTGTCGAGTGGGGCACCGCCGGTCTGACCCGTCTCGCACCCGCCGAGATCGTCGTCCTCGTCGATGTTCTGCTGGACTCCACCTCCGTCGCGGATGCGGTGGCCCGCGGCGACCGTGCCCCGGTCCCGCCAAGTCTCGCGGAGGCGGTCGCCGCCGCGGGGGATGCGCTCGTTTACGCCGCGGGGCTCACCAACGCGACCGCAGTGGCGCGCGAAGTGCTCGCCGAACAACAGCGCCGCGCCGACCGCACCTCGGTCGCGGTCATCGCCCTCGGCGACGCCGATGATCGGGGCGGCTTGCGGGTCGCCGTCGAGGATCAGTTCGGCGTCGGCGCGGTTGTCGACGCGCTCGGGACCCTCGGGATCGACCACACCTCCCCTGAGGCGGCCGCCGCCGGGGAGTCCTTCCGGGGTCTCCGGCGGGCGCTCCGGCATCTGCTCACCGCATCCGGTGCCGGGCAGGCGCTGCTCGACGCGGGTCGTCGGGACGAGGTCCTCGCCGCGGCGCGCATCGACGCGGTCGACGTCGTTCCGGTGCTGCGTGACGGGGTCTTCGTCACCGCCTGAGCGGACGTGAAACGAGCGACGGGCGAAGCCGCCTGAGCAGCCACCGACTATCGCGGGGTCATCGCCGCCTGACGGGTGGCCGGGGTGATCTCGCGGCGGGTCCAGGTGAGGGCGTGACGCGGGTCGAAGCGGGGCGCGCACAGCGCGCACGACGTCGGCCGTGTCGCCCGGCGGTGCCGGTAGACGACATGGCCGGCCGGGCAGGTTCCGACCCACGCCGCCAGCTCCACCGCCGTCTCGCCGCGATGCGTGGTGCCGCCGACGTAGCCGATCTCCCGGGCGATGCGCTTCCACGCCGGCCCGTGTCCCGCCGTGGACCCTGCGAGCGCATGGGCCACCTCGTGCAGCAGCGTCTGATGGTTCTCGTCGTCGTCGTAGCGCGCAGCCAGGTACCGCGAGACGCTGATTCGTTTCCTGCCGAAATCGCAGAGTCCGGCGCGGCGCTTGGCGTTGTCGAACCCGAACGACCAGCTCGCGTCGAGGTGGAGCGCGATGAGGGCTTCCGCCCATCCGCGCACCCGGTTCAGTTCAGACATGCCGGCAGCGTACGTCGGGGAACGGACACTCAGCTCGCGACGGTGGCGCGCACCCGGCGGCGGTCGATCGCGTCGATCGCCAGCAGGGTCGGCTCCAGCTCGTCGTCGCCGGCACCGGCCTCCTGACGCAGGAACAGCGAGCGCTTGAAGTCCGCGCGGGCGCCCTCCAGATCGCCATCGTCGAACCGGCTCTTGCCGCGGTGCTGGTAGGCGAACGCGGCGATCCCGGCCCAGCCCTGACCCTCGGCCTCCTCGGCGCAGGTCGTGAACTCCTGCTCGGCGGCGGCGAACTGACGGCGCCACTGCAGGATGGTGGCGTGCAGGATGCGGGCACGCAGCAGGTCCTTGCGCGTCCCGCCCATGCGCGCCAGCCGTACCGACTGCTCGGACACGCGGAGCGCCTCGTCGAGCTGGTCGGTCACCTTCAGCAGCCACACCCGCTCCAGCAGCGCGGGAAGGCTGCGCAGCGGTCCGATCTCGTCGAGCCGGTCGAGGCATTCGCGGACGTCAACGATTTCCCGCAACGTCTCGGGGTCGTATCCCTGGATACTGCTCATGTCGACTCCTTTCCGCACCGGTCACCACATCGGCGGGTCCGCTCATCCAGTCTGCCTGCCGCATCCCTCCGCGCGGCTCAGGCCACGCCGGATCAGCGCTCGAAGATCGAGGATGCGGGTTTGGGTGACGGCACCGCGTCCGCGTCCGTGGCGGGGCGGACCGATCCGACGAACTCGTCGAGCTCCGCGCCGTGCGACACCTTCGCCGGATGCGGGCCTGCGGCCATCAGCCGCGGCAGCCACTCGGTCGGCAGGGGCGCCGCGGACGCCGCGATGACGAGGTTCCCGAACCGGCGGCCCTTGAGGGTCTGCACCTCCGCGAGGAGGACGACGTGCTCGAGCACCTCGCGGACGGTGGCGACCTGGCGACGTGCGAACGCGAGGCCCGCACCGTCGGCGACGTTCACGAGCAGCACGCCGCCGGGAGCGAGGAGCGCCGCCGCCTCGCGGTAGAACTCGATCGTCGTCAGATGCGCGGGCGTCTGGGACCCGGCGTACACGTCGGAGACGAGCAGGTCGACGTTGCCGGTGAGCCCGCCCGGCAGGCGTCCGAGGCCCTCGCGGGCGTCGCCGATGCGGACCCGGATGGACGCGCCGCGTGGGAGCGGGAGCTGTGCACGGACGAGGTCGACGAGCGCCGGCTCCAGCTCGATCACCTGCTGCCGCGACCCGGGCCGGGTGTGCTCGATGTACCGCGGAATGGTCAGCGCCCCGGCGCCGAGGTGCACCGCCGTCAGGGGCTGTCCCGGCAGGAGCAGCCGGTCGATGACGGCGCCCATCCGTGCGACGTACTCGAAGTGCAGGTGCGTGGGGTCGTCGAGGTCGACGTGCGACTGCGGGGTGCCGGCGACCTCGAGCTCGTACCCGGACGTGAAACCGGAGGGCACGATCCGCGCGATCGACCCGTCGCTCAGGCGCGCCTCGGGCCGCTCGACCTCTTCGTACCGCGCCCGTGCCATGCCCCCACGCTATCCCCCGGCCGGATAGCGTGGGCGCGTGCGCACGATCGATCTCAATGCCGACCTCGGCGAGACCGTCGACGGGCGACCGACCGCCGACGATGAGGCGATGTTCGCGGTCATCTCCAGTGCCAGTGTCGCCTGCGGCGGTCACGCGGGGGATGCGGTTTCCATGCGTGCGGCGGTGGACCGCGCCGCGCGGTTCGGCGTGTCCCTCGGCGCGCACCCCTCGTTCCCCGACCGGCCGGGATTCGGCCGGGTGGCCCTGCGGATGTCGCCCGCCGAGCTCCGCGAAACCGTCGCCGCGCAGCTCGCCGGGCTTGCGGACGCCGGGGCGGACCTCCGGTACGTGAAGCCGCACGGGGCGCTCTACCACGTGGCGGGAGCCGATCCCGAGGCCGCAGCTGCAGTCGTGGCCGCGGTCGCCGACCTCGCCGCCCGGCTCGGCAGGCCGCTGCCCATCCTCGGTCTTGGCGATGCGCTGGCCGTTGCCGCGCACCGGGCCGGACTCCCCTTCCGCCGCGAGGCGTTCCTCGACCGCGGTTACCGCCCGGACGGGTCACTCGTCCCCCGCGGCGAGCCCGGCGCCCTGTTGCACGACGCGGCCGAGGTCGCGGAGCGCGCCGTGCACCTGGCCGCCCACGGTCAGGTGCACGCGACCGACGGGACGACCGTGGAGACGGATGCGGTCTCCCTCTGCCTGCACGGGGACACTCCGTCCGCGGTGGCCATGGCCCGGGCGGTGCGCCAGGCGCTCGCTGCCGCGGACGTCGCCGTCCGCGCGCCCTGGTGACCGTCATGCGGATCCTGCCGATGGGGGACGCCGCACTGCTGGTCGAAGTGGGGTCGCTGCCGGAGGTCCTGGCGCTCCACGCCGCCATGTTGTCGTCCGCTCCAGCCGGTGTCGTCGACCTCGTCCCCGCTGCGCGCACCGTGCTCGTCCGCGTCGACCCGCGGACGCTGCGACTCGCCGTCGCCCGCGCCTGGATCGGTGCGCTGCGCCCGGCCGCATCCGTCAGCCCGGAGATCGGGGCGCCCCCCGTGACGGTCGACATCGCCTACGACGGGCCGGACCTCGCCGAGACCGCCGCACTGCTGGGCGTGACCGCGGCCGACCTCGTCCGCCGTCACCGCGAGGCGGAGTGGACGGTCGCCTTCACCGGATTCGCTCCCGGCTTCGGATACCTCGTCAGCACGGACTGGCCCTTCGACGTACCCCGCCGACCGACGCCGCGCACCCGCGTCCCGGCCGGAGCGGTCGGCCTCGCCGCCGAATTCACCGGCGCCTACCCGCGCGCCACCCCCGGCGGCTGGCGGCTGATCGGCACCACCTCCGCGCCCCTGTTCGATCCGCGCGCCGCCTCGCCCGTCCTGCTCACCCCGGGCGCCCGGGTGCGGTTCCGGGAGATGCCGGCCGTGCGTCCCCGCACCGAACCGGCCCCGTCGCCACCGACCGGAACGCCGGCGTTCCACGTGCTCTCGCCGGGCGTGCAGGCGAGCGTCCAGGACCTGGGACGGCGCGGCACCGCCTCCCTCGGGGTCGCCGACTCCGGTGCGCTCGACCGCGCCGCCCTGCTCCTCGGCAACCGCCTCGTCGGCAACCGGAGCGACGCCGCGGGCGTCGAGGTCACGCTGGGCGGCTTCCGCGCCGTCGCCGAGCGAGACCTCTGGGTGGCGGTGACCGGGGCGGCGGGGCCGGGGACTCTCGGCGGCCGGGCTCTCGCGGTCGGCCGTGCGGTGCCGTGGCCCGCCGGGGCGGAGCTGTCCCTCGGCCCGCTGATCTCCGGTGCACGCGCCTACCTGGCGGTGCGGGGCGGTATCGCGGGGGAGCGGATGCTGGGATCCCGCGCCACCGATGTGCTCGCCGGGCTCGGCCGGCCGCTCGCCGCCGGCACCGTGGTGTCGGTCGGCGAGGAGGTCGACGCGCCGATCCCGCCCGTCGACCTCGCCCTCGTCTCCGCGGCACCGGGCATCGTCGAGGTCGGACTCCTGCCCGGCCCGCGCGGGGACTGGTTCACCGCATCCGCGCTGACCGACCTGTTCGACGCCGAGTGGACGGTCACCTCGGACACCGACCGGGTCGGGATGCGGCTGGACGGGCCGGTGCTGCCGCGCCGCCTCACCGGCGAACTGCCCAGCGAGGGCATGGTGCCGGGGGCGATTCAGGTGCCGCCGTCGGGAACACCCACGATCCTCCTCGCCGACGGCCCCGTCACTGGCGGCTACCCGGTGATCGCGGTGGTCGCGTCGCACGCGCTGGGGGTGCTGGCACAGGCGAGGCCGGGGGACCGGCTGCGGTTCCGCCGCGCCCGCGTCGACGGCTGACACCGGCCGGAACCGGTCCCCTATCCGGACGGGGAGAGACGGCATCCCGGCCACGGGGAGCACCGCGGCGCGCGTTTATACCGCAGCATCCGAAAGTCGTCAAGAATCGACTGGACACGGCGCGTCGGGACGCCTATAGTTAGTAGTTGCGCTCAGTTCCCCCTGCCCTCATATGGTGGTCGGCTTGTGCGTTCGTGGCCCCCGCAGATAGCGGCGTGCGGCGCGAATGTTTCGGGGACGATCGAGCACTCCACCTGACGACAAGGACACGAGCCCCGCCCGGGCCCATGGAGGTATTTCCCCTTGGCTGCTGCGCCCAACGCATCCACTTCCACCACCAAGACCCCTAAGAACGGACGCGCGGCTTCGCGCCTCTCGTTCGCCAAGATCTCCGACACGCTGACGGTCCCCGACCTTCTCGCGCTGCAGACCGAATCCTTCGATTGGCTTGTCGGCAACGACACCTGGAAGGCGCGCGTCGCAGAGGCGAAGGCCATCGGACGCACCGATGTGCCGGAGATCAGTGGTCTCGAGGAGATCTTCGAGGAGATCTCCCCGATCGAAGACCTCAGCGAGACGATGCAGCTGAGCTTCACGAACCCGTACCTCGAGCCGGAGAAGTACTCGATCGAGGAGTGCAAGGAGCGCGGCAAGACCTACGCCGCCCCGCTGTACGTCGAGGCCGAGTTCATGAACCACCAGACCGGTGAGATCAAGACCCAGACGGTCTTCATGGGCGACTTCCCGCTGCAGACCGGCAAGGGAACGTTCATCATCAACGGCACCGAGCGTGTCGTCGTGTCGCAGCTCGTCCGTTCGCCCGGTGTCTACTTCGACCGCGTCGCCGACAAGACCAGCGACAAGGACATCGTCTCCGCTCGCATCATCCCGAGCCGCGGTGCCTGGCTGGAGTTCGAGGTCGACAAGCGCGACCAGGTCGGCGTGCGCATCGACCGCAAGCGCAAGCAGTCCGTCACGGTGTTCCTGAAGGCCCTGGGCCTGACGACGGAGGACATCCGCAACGAATTCGCCGGCTACACCTCGATCGAGGAGACGCTGGAGAAGGACACGATCCTCACCAAGGAGGACGCGCTCCGCGACATCTACCGCAAGCTCCGTCCGGGCGAGCAGGTCGCCGCTGAGGCCGCCCGCGCGCTGCTGGACAACTTCTACTTCTCGCCGAAGCGGTACGACCTCGCCAAGGTCGGTCGTTACAAGATCAACCAGAAGCTGGGCCTCGACAAGCCGCTCCGCGACTCGGTGCTGACCGTCGAGGACATCGTCGCGACGATCAAGTACCTGGTGAGCCTGCACCGCGGCGACGCCACCTTCACCGGTGTGCGCGCGGGCAAGCCCGCCGAGATCCGCATCGACGTGGACGACATCGACAACTTCGGCAACCGTCGTATCCGCGCGGTCGGCGAGCTCATCCAGAACCAGGTGCGCACGGGTCTGTCCCGTATGGAGCGCGTGGTCCGCGAGCGCATGACCACGCAGGACATCGAGGCGATCACCCCGCAGACTCTGATCAACGTGCGTCCCGTCGTGGCCGCGATCAAGGAGTTCTTCGGCACCTCGCAGCTGTCGCAGTTCATGGACCAGAACAACCCGCTCGCGGGTCTGACCCACAAGCGCCGCCTGTCGGCGCTGGGCCCGGGTGGTCTGTCCCGTGAGCGTGCCGGCGTCGAGGTCCGTGACGTCCACCCCTCGCACTACGGCCGTATGTGCCCGATCGAGACCCCGGAAGGCCCGAACATCGGTCTGATCGGTTCGCTCGCATCGTTCGCGCGGATCAACGCGTTCGGTTTCATCGAGACCCCGTACCGCAAGGTCGTCGACGGCCAGGTCACCTCGCAGATCGACTACCTCACGGCCAGCGAAGAGAACGACTACATCGTCGCGCAGGCCGGTGCCGAGCTGGACAAGAACGGTCACTTCGTGACCGAGCGCGTCCTCGCCCGTCGCGGTCAGGGTGGCGAGGTCGACCTGTTCCCGGCCGGCGAGATCGGCTACATGGACGTCTCCCCGCGCCAGATGGTGTCGGTCGCGACCTCCCTCATCCCGTTCCTCGAGCACGACGATGCGAACCGCGCCCTCATGGGTGCGAACATGCAGCGTCAGGCCGTGCCGCTCGTGCGCAGCGAGTCGCCCGTGGTCGGTACCGGTATGGAGGGCTACGCAGCCATCGACGCCGGTGACGTGGTCACCGCGCAGAAGTCCGGTGTCGTCATGGAGGTCTCGGCCGACGTCGTCACCATCCAGCTCGACGAGGGCGGCACGCAGGACTACTT
>NZ_JAPLAI010000006.1 GCF_026393345.1 Microbacterium sp. | reverse complement strand
GGCGACCATCGACGACGTCATCGCCAACGGTCCGCTCGACCCCACCACGATCGGTACGGTCCCGAACGTCGGCCTCATGGCTCAGGCCGCCGAGGAGTACGGCAGCCACGACAAGACCTTCGAGATTGCCGCACCCGGAAAGGTGCAGATCCTCGACTCGGAGGGCGAGGTGCTCATCGAGCACGACGTCGAAACCGGTGACATCTGGCGCGCCACCCAGACCAAGGACATCCCCGTCCGCGATTGGGTCAAGCTCGCCGTCAACCGCGCCCGCGCCACCGGGTCGCCGGCCGTGTTCTGGCTCGACGCGAACCGCGCGCACGACGCGCAGCTGATCGCCAAGGTCGCCACCTACCTCGGCAAGCTCGACACCAAGGGCATCACGACGACGATCCTGCCGCCGGCCGAGGCCACGCGGTACTCGCTGGCGCGCATGCGTCAGGGCCTGGACACCATCTCGGTGACCGGCAACGTGCTCCGCGACTACCTGACCGACCTGTTCCCGATCCTCGAGGTTGGCACGAGCGCCAAGATGCTCTCGATCGTCCCGCTCCTCGCGGGTGGCGGCCTGTTCGAGACCGGCGCCGGCGGTTCCGCCCCGAAGCACGTGCAGCAGCTCCTCGCCGAGAACTTCCTGCGCTGGGACTCGCTCGGCGAGTTCTTCGCGCTGGCCGCCTCGCTCGAGCACTACGGCGAGTACACCGGGAACGCCAAGGCCAAGATCCTCGCCGACACGCTCGACCGCGCGACGGGCACGTTCCTCGAGAACGACAAGTCGCCCGGCCGCACGCTCGGCACGATCGACAACCGCGGCAGCCACTTCTCCCTCGCCCTCTACTGGGTGCAGGAGCTGGCGGCGCAGACCGAGGATGCGGAGCTCGCCGCCGTCTTCGCGCCGGTCGCCGAGAAGCTCGCCGCCGAGGAGCAGACGATCCTCGCGGAGCTCCTCGCGGTGCAGGGCTCTCCGGTCGACATCGGCGGGTACTACCACCCCGACGAGACGCTCGTCACCCAGGTGATGCGCCCGTCCGCGACGCTGAACGCCATCTTCGACAACCTGGCGTAATCTCGCTCAACGACGAAGGGGCCGGATGCTGCAGCATCCGGCCCCTTCGTCGTTCCTCGGTCGATGTGAGGAACGCGGGGTCAGTAGTGGACCCACACCTCGGTGCCGGTGACGGCCCAGCCATACACGAAGGCCGCGTCGTCGTTCCACATGTTCACGCAGCCGTGGCTCTGCGGGTAGCCGAGGCTGCTCCGGAAGGCTGATGCGCCGTGGAACGCGATGTCCGGGGCGAAGTAGGTCACGTACGGGACGTTCTTGGTGCAGTAGCTGTTCTGCGCGGCCGGGTTGTAGCAGAGGGCGCCCATGTCCTGCACCCGCACGTGGGCGAAGACTTTGAAGCGCCCGGTCGGGGTGACATTGGGGTTCAGTCCCGACGAGATCGTGTAGCTGCCCACGACCTGGTCGTTCTCGTACAGGTAGGTGCGCTGCGTCGCGAGGTTCACCTCGATGCGGCGGGTGACCGCCGAACTGGCGAACGGCACCTCGGTGACCGAGAGTCCGTACTGCGCGTTACCGTCGGCGAGCTGCGCGGCGAACGCATCCGCGACGCCCGTGGTGTCGCCGAGCGTGCGTCCGGTGGTGCCGGGATTGAGCTCGGCGAGGACCTCGCCCGACGTGTTCGTGATGACGCGGGCGTCGACAGGTGCCCGGTCGATGAGGCCCGGGAGCGTGTCGACGACCGCCTGGATCGCGGCGGCGTCGGCGGTGATGGTCAGCTCGCCTTCGACGTCGTCCACGGTCAGCCAGGAGGCGACCTGGGCGCGGTCGAGGGGAACCGCCCGCTCCTCGCCGACGTAGAACCCCGCGGTGTCGAGCATGGCGTTGAGCGTGGCAACTGTCTCGTCCGCGGTCGCGGTCGTGACTGCTGCCTCGACCGGCACAGCGTCCACGTCGATGTGCGCGGCGGCGGATCCGTCGGTGAACGCGTCCTGCACGGCGGCGCGGATGGTCTCGGGGTCGATGCCCTCGCCGTCGGTGGCCGGGACCGTCGCATAGGTCGCGGTCGCGGGGTCGAACGCCACGGACGCGTCGACCGGATCGGTGTACAGCTCGCCGAGCTTCGCCCGCAGCGCGGCCTCGGCCGTATCGGGGTCGAGGGTGACCTCGGCCGTGATCGGCTCCGCGTTCCACTGCGACACGTTCCAGAGCGGATGCTCGGCGAACGCCTTCTCCGCCAGCGCCTCGGCATCCACCGACGCGCCGAGCTCGGCGCCGGTCAGTGTCGCGTCGCCGTCCGGCGTGGAGATCTCGATCGTGGTGGCGGCCAGGCGCGCGGTCAGTGCATCGGAGGCGGCGCCGGCGGTGAGACCGCCGACGTGGACACCGGCGACCGCGGTACCGGGCGCGATGAGGATGAGGGATGCGGCCACCGCAGCGACCGCGAGGACACCGCCGGGGATGCCGAGCCAGAGCCCGAGATGCTTCTTCTTGGGGGCCGGTTCCTCCGGCGCCCAGGAGTACACCGTGGTGGGGTCCGAGGGGCCGCCGTCGCCGGTGGGCGGGTCGACGGGTGCGGTGTCGTCGACCGCATCCTTGCTCGTCGCGATCGAGCCGGTCGCGAGATCCGTCACGCCTTTACCCCCCCTGGCCGCGGGTCCTCACGCGGACCCGTTCGTTCTAATGGTAAACGCGCGGGTGCGCGTGTGGGGCAACGTTCTCGTCACGCTCCGCCGTGTATCCCTGGACGGCTGTGTGGCGGGAGGACGCAGAAAAGTCTTGCGGGAAGTTAGTTCGTAAGGTGTACTAACAAACATGACGGCCGCCACCCGCCCCCAGCCCGCCTCCGCAGCCCGGACCAGCCAGGCTGGCGCCTTCGTCCCCGGACGCGTGCTGCGCTCGGACCGCAAGGTGCTGCCGGGGCAGGCGCGCGAGCACAACCGGTCGCTCGTGCTGCAGACACTGTTCCACCGTGGCGCGATGAGCCGAGCGGACCTCGCCCGGGAGACCGGGCTGACCCGCGTGACGATCTCGGACCTGATCGCGGAACTCATCGCCGACCGGTTCGTCGCCGAGCAGGGCGTCCGGGAGGCGGGCCGACCGGGCAAGCCCGCGATGCTCGTGGACCTCGACCGCGCCGGGCACCGGATCGTCGGGATCGACCTGTCCGGTGCCGAGGAGTTCCTGGGCGCCGTCCTGACCCTGGACGGCGAGATCGTCGTGCGGCGGCAGACGCCGCATCCCGCGGATCCGACGCAGGTCCTGGATGCGGTGATCGAGCTGGCGCGCGCGCTCGTCGCCGATGCCCACGCGCCCGTCCTCGGGATCGGCATCGGCACCCCCGGCGTGATCGACGACCACGGTGTCGTGCTCACTGCGCCGAACATGGGCTGGGCCGGCTTCGACCTCGAGGGGGTGTTGAGCGAGGCGCTTCGACTCCCGGTGCTCGTGGCCAACGACGCCAACGCGGCCGTCCTCGCCGAGTACACGTTCGGCGGAGCCGGCGACGATGTGCTTCTCGTGAAGGTCGGTCGCGGTGTCGGTTCGGGCCTGCTGGCGGCAGGACAGCCCATGCGCGGCAGCCGGTTCGCGGCGGGCGAGATCGGCCACGTCACGGTTGGCACCGACGGCGGACCGGTGTGCGCCTGCGGCAAGGTCGGATGCCTCGAAGCCTGGCTGTCGGTGCCGTCGCTCCTCGCCCGCCGGGCGGAGGCGACCACGCCCGCCGAGGCCGACACGGTGCTGCGGGACGCCGGGGAACGACTGGGAATCGCCCTCGCCCCGGTGGTCGGCGCACTCGACCTGTCGGAGATCGTCCTCTCCGGCCCGAACGAACTCCTCGGCGGTGTGCTTGCGCAGGCCACCGCCGAGGCCCTCCGCACCAGAACGCTCGCCCCGTTCCATGAGGGCGTCCAGGTGCGGATGACGGAGCAGGGCCAGGACATCGTCCTGCGCGGTGCCGCCGTCATGGTCCTGTCGGCGCGCCTCGGCGTCTCGTAGCAGGACCGATCGGGCGCGCGCGGTGCGCGTCCGCACCCGTCACAGAGAAGAAG
>NZ_JAPLAI010000025.1 GCF_026393345.1 Microbacterium sp. | reverse complement strand
GGCGCGACGGCGGACTCGGTGTATCCGGTCAGGCCGAATTCCGGCGTGTTGGTCTTGCCGAGGCTGACGGCGCCCGCGTCGTCGAGCAGCAGCGCGAGCTCATCGGATGAGGTCGGCACGTGGTCCGCACGGACGGCGGAGCCGTAGCGGGTGGCAACACCGGCTCGCGCGACGAGGTCTTTGTCCGCGGAGGGGAGCCCCCACAGCGCGCCCGCGGGGGCTGTCGTCGCGAGCGCGTCGGCGCGGGCGAGGGCGGCGTCCGCCGTGACCTCGACGAACGCGCCGAGTTCCGCATCCCGCCGGGCGATCCGTTCGAGGTAGTGCGCCGCCAGTTCGACCGGTGACAGCGACCCGTCGCGCAGTCGAGCGAGCTGCCCCCGGGCGCTGAGGTCGTGCAGCACAGTCAGATGCTGTATTCGGGGGCGGTGAGCAGGGCCCGGGTGTCCTCGCCGGCCCGGCGCGACCGTACCTTCGCCGGCACCCCGACGAGCACGCTGTCGGCGGGCGCGTCCTTCGTGACGACGGCGTTCGCGCCGACAGCGGTGTGCGCGCCGATGACGACCGGCCCCAGCACCTTGGCGCCCGCGCCGACGACGACGCCGTCGCCGAGCGTGGGATGCCGCTTGCCGCCGTCGCGGGTGCGTCCGCCGAGCGTGACGCCGTGGTAGAGCATGACGTCGTCACCGATCTCCGCGGTCTCGCCGATGACGACACCCATCCCGTGATCGATGAAGAACCGGCGCCCGATCTTCGCGCCCGGGTGGATCTCGATGCCGGTCAGCCACCGGGTCAGCTGAGATCCGGCGCGGGCGAGGAACCGCATCCGTCGTTCCCAGAGCGCATGCCACAATCGGTGCGCCCAGATGGCGTGCAGTCCCGAGTACAGCACGGCGATCTCGAGACCGTTCCGTGCGGCGGGGTCCCGCAGTTTTGCCGCCGCGAGATCCTCGCGCAGCCGTGCGACCAGGCCCACGTCAGTTCTCGCGCAGGTCCTCGAACAGCGCCGTGCTTAGGTAACGCTCTCCGGTGTCGGGGATGATGACGACGATGTTCTTGCCGGCGTTCTCGGGGCGCTTGGCGACCTCGAGGGCCGCCCACACCGCCGCACCGCTGGACATGCCGACGAGCAGGCCCTCCTTCGCGGCGAGCTCGCGCGCGACGCTCAGCGAGTCGTCGAACTCCACATCGATGACCTCGTCGATCACGGAGCGGTCGAGGATCTCCGGCACGAAGTTCGGGCCGATGCCCTGGATCTTGTGGGGGCCGGGGTGGCCCTCGGTGAGGATGGGGGAGTCCTTGGGCTCGACGGCGATGATCTGCACGCCCGGCACCTTCTCTTTCAGCACCTGGCCGACGCCGGTGATGGTGCCGCCGGTGCCGATACCGGCGACGAAGATGTCGACCTTGCCGTCGGTGTCGCGCAGGATCTCCTCCGCGGTGGTCTTGCGGTGGATCGCCGGGTTCGCCTCGTTCTCGAACTGGCGCGCCCACACCGCACCCGGGGTCTCGGCGACGATGCGCTTGGCCTCATCGACCGCGAGGACCATGCCCTTGGTGGGGTCGGTGAGCACGAGCTCGGCGTCGAACGCCTTCAGCAGCACGCGACGCTCCTTCGACATGGATGCGGGCATGGTGAGGATCACGCGGTAGCCGCGGGCGGCGCCCACCATGGCGAGCGCGATGCCGGTGTTCCCGCTCGTCGACTCCACGATCGTGCCGCCGGGCTGCAGTTCGCCGGACGCCTCGGCCGCGTCGACGAGCGCGATGCCCAGCCGGTCCTTCACCGAGGATGCGGGGTTGTAGTACTCGAGCTTCGCGAGCACCTGGGCGTCGAGCCCGGAGGTCACGGTGTTCAAGCGGACGAGCGGCGTGTTGCCGAACGCGGAGGTGATGTCGGAGTGGATCCCGGGCATGACGGCGGCCTTTCAGAGAACGGGCTGGGCGCCCACCCAGCCTAGGCGAGCCCGGATTCCCGCGGGGCGTATATGACGGGCCCACCCCGGTCCGGGCGGGATTAGGGTGGGTTCTCGTGTCTTCCGCCTCGCTCGACCCCGGCGCGCTCGACCCTGGCGCGCGCGACGTTCGGCGAGTGATCGCGGATGCGGTCGCGACGCTCACCCGCGCCGGTGTCCCCGACCCGCAGGTCGACGCCGAGCTGCTGCTCGCGCATGTGCGGGGGAGCTCCCGCGGCGAGGTGCAGGCAGCGGCGCTCCGCGGCGACCGCCTCGACGAGGCCGCATACCGCACGTTCCTCGACCTCGTCTCCCGCCGCGCCGCACGCGAACCCCTGCAGCACCTCACCGGGCTCGCGCCCTTCCGCCACCTGGAACTCCGCGTCGGCCCGGGGGTCTTCGTCCCGCGTCCGGAGACCGAGATGGTCGCGCAGATCGCGATCGACGCGCTGGCGTCGGCCGCATCCCCCGCCCCGATCGCGGTCGACCTCGGCACCGGCTCCGGCGCCATCGCGCTGGCGCTAGCGACCGAGGTGCCGCATGCGCAGGTGTATGCCGCCGAGAACTCGGTGGACGCGTTCGTCTGGACGAGCGAGAACTTCGCGGCGGTCGGCGCCGCCAACGCGCATCTCGCGTTCATCGACCTGGCCGAAGCG
>NZ_JAPLAI010000022.1 GCF_026393345.1 Microbacterium sp. | reverse complement strand
TGAGCCGCGGCGGCCGGTACTCCCCCGCACCGAGCGGGTGCGAGCGCACGAGGAGCACCGCATCCGTCCGCTCCAAGACGTCGATGATCGCGTCCCACTCCGCCGCATCGGGGATCGCGGGATCGGGCTGACCGTCGCGCCAGGTGGGCGCGTAAAGCACGACACGGGCGGTGCCGAGATCGCCGACCGCGCCCTCGATGAGCCCGCGGGCGGTCGCGGCGCGCTCTGCGGCGCTTCCGCGGGAGAGCACGTCGACCCGCGGCTCACCCGTCACGGGCACGCGGGAGTCCGGCAACGAGAACGCGGACTCCAGGCGGCCACGGACGAGTTCCGAGGCGGCGGGGATGAGCGCGATCCGGCGGGTCGCCCCGCGGTACATGAGCGACAGCAGGCGACGCACGAGGCGCGACCCCGGCAGGATGCTGCTGCGGACGGTCTCCGGCGAGTCGATGCCGATCCGTTTGAGCGGGATGCCGTGCCAGAGCTGCACCACGGTGGCGCCCGAGACGGCGTAGCGGCTGACGTCGCCGAAACCGTGCGTCACCACGATCACCCGCGCGCGAGCGGTGGCCCAGAAGCCGCGGAGCGACCGCTTGGGAAGGTGACGGATGCCGTGCGCACGAGCGGCGCGCGCTTGGGCCTCGCCGTCGACGAGCCACAGCGGGTCCTCACCGTGGCTGCGGGCGGTCTCCCACAGCGCGAGGGCGCCGTCGGCGATCCCGACCGCGCACCCCATGACCCAGCCGTTCCGCGACCGGGGGACGATCAGCGTGAGCAGCGTCCCCGCGGCGTAGAGCGGGATCCCGGCGAGCTTTCGCACGTTGCCCGCACCGAACGAGAAGGACGCCACCTCGCGAGCCTATCGCGGGGTGGCGTCCTTCTCGGTGTGCGCGGACCGCGCTTACTGCAGGGTGCCCAGGGTCACCTCGGCGGTGTTCGTCTTCCCGTCGCGCACGTAGGTGAGCGAGACGGTGTCGCCGCCCGCCACCGCACGCACCTGCGCGGTCAGATCGATCGCGTCGGTGATGGGGGCGCCGTTGAACTCGGTGACGATGTCGCCGGAGCGCAGCCCCGCCTCGGCGGCCGCACCCCCGGAGGTCACCTCGGAGATGTAGGCACCGGTTATGGTGGCGTCCTCGACCGTGGTCGAGGCCTGGACGGTGGCACCCAGCAGGCCATGGGTGGCCTCGCCGTCCGCGATGAGCGCCTTCGCGACCCGCTCGGCGACCGTCGACGGGATGGCGAAGCCGACGCCGATGTTCCCGCCGGTCGACGACGAGCTGCCGGCGGAGGCGATGGCGACGTTGATGCCGACCAGCTCGCCGTCGGAGTTCACCAGTGCGCCGCCGGAGTTGCCGGGGTTGATGGCTGCATCCGTCTGGACGACGGCGATCTTGATGGTCTCCGTCGCCGATTGCTGCGTCTCGCCCTGGCCGAAGTCGAAGAAGAAGGGGCTGTCCTGGCCGCCGTTGTCCTGCTGCCCACCCTGGTCATCGGAGTCGTCTTCCGAGTCGGACGAGTCGGGTGCGGCGGACGAGGCGATCTCGATCGAGCGGTTCAGCGCGCTGACGATGCCCTCGGTGACCGTGTTGGACAGACCCAGCGGTGCACCGACCGCGATCGTGGCGTCGCCGACGTTGAGGTCACCGGAGTCGCCCCAGGTGATCGGGGTGAGCCCCGAGGCGTCCTCGAGCTTGATCACGGCGAGGTCGTAGGTCGGGTCGGTGCCGACGATGGTCGCGTCGTAGATGCGGCCGTCGGAGGTGGTGACCTGGATCGTGGGGTCGGCGACCTGACCATCCAGGGTGACGACGTGGGTGTTCGTCAGCACGTACCCGTCGTCGCTGAGGATGACGCCGGAGCCGGTGCCGCCGCCGCTGCCGCCGGTGACCGAGATCGTGACGACGGAGGGGACGACCTTCGCGGCGACCGCCGTGGTCTGGTTCACCGAGTCGGTGTCGTTGACGGTGACGACGCTGCCGCCGGTGGCGGTGGCCGGATCGGACCCACCCCACAGCGCCTCACCGGCGTAGGCGCCGCCGAGGCCGGCCGCACCGCCCACGAGGGCTGCCGCGACGAGGAGGCCGACGATCCTGCCCGCGGACGACGGCTTCTTCGTGGCGACCGGGGTCGGTGCCCCGCCGAGCGGCTGCGTGGGGGCGGTCTGACCGAACGCGCCGGGGTGCGCGGCCGGACCGAAACCCTGACCGTAGCCGTACGCGCCCGTAGGGGTGGCAGCCGGGTACGGGGCACGCGCGGTGGTGGGAGGAAGCGGGGGCAGTGGCGGACGCTGCGCCGCGCCCTCCGGGCCGGATGCGGTGGGCTGCGAGGCACCGGTCGCGGCGGGCGCCGCGGACTCGGCGGCCTGCTCGCCCGACGGGGTCGAGGATGCGGCGGCGTTCTGCTCGGGGCGGGTGCCCTCGGTGTCGGTCATGGTTGCTCCTTCTGACAAGCAATCTCACTGTGGCGGGCGCTGCTGTGCGTTGCCTATGCCGAAAATGGGACGTCCCTATGCGAGTAACCTGTGTCCGATGCGAGTGATTCCCGGCGCCTGGCAGCGCACCGCGGCGGGCGCTGGCCTGCTGGCGTCCGACGGCACGCCGATCCCGACGATCTTCGCGGAGATGAGCGCTCTGGCGGCGCGCACCGGCGCAATCAATCTCGGTCAGGGTTTTCCCGATGAGGACGGACCGGCCGAGATCCTCGAGGCGGCGCAGCGCGCGATCGCCAACGGAGTCAACCAGTACCCGCCGGGTCGCGGCCAGGCGGACCTGCTGGCGGCGATCAGCGAACACCAGCACCGGTTCTACGGCCTGCGGCTCGACCCCGAGCGCGACATCCTCGTGACCGCGGGCGCGACCGAGGCGCTCGCCGCCGCCCTTCTCGCCCTCACCGGCGACCCGGACGACGAGGTCGTCGTCTTCGAGCCGCACTACGACGCCTACGCCGCATGCGTGGCGCTCACCGGCGCGCGCCTGGTGACGGTGCCGCTGCGCTGGCCCGATTTCCAGCCGGACCTCGACGAGCTCCGCCGCGCCGTGACCGACCGCACCCGCGTCATCCTGGTGAACGATCCGCACAACCCCACCGGAGCGGTGTTCTCCGCCGAGGTGCGGGCCGAGATCGTGCGGCTCGCCCACGCGCACGACGCGATCATCCTCACCGACGAGGTGTACGAGCACCTCGTGTTCGACGATGCGGTGCACGTGCCGATCGCGACCGAGCCGGGAGCATGGGAGCGGACGCTCACGGTGTCGTCCGCGGGCAAGACCTTCTCCGTCACCGGATGGAAGATCGGCTGGATCAGCGGGCCGGCGGATCTCGTGGATGCGGTCCTCGCGGTCAAGCAGTTCCTCACCTACGTCAATGGCGCCCCGTTCCAGCCGGCGATCGCGACCGGGTTGCGGTTGCCGGACGCGTTCTTCGCCGGGGTCGCCGCGACCCTGGCGCACAAGCGCGACCTGCTGGTCGCCGGGCTCCGAGCGGCGGGCATGGACGTGTCCGTGCCGCAGGGCACCTACTTCATCGTTGCGGATGCGGCGCCGCTCGGCGCCACGGACGCACACGCGTTCATCCGCCTGCTTCCCGAGCGGGCCGGCGTCGTCGGGATCCCGCTCACGGCGTTTGTGACCGCATCCCGGCGCGGCGAGTACGCGAGTCTCGTCCGCTTTGCCGCGTGCAAGCGGGTGGATGTGCTGGACGAGGCGTCCCGCCGGCTGGCCGCGCTGTCCTGACGCTTCGGCGCGGGGCGCGGGGTCAGCCGGGAGTCACCCGGTAGCGGCGTAGGCGGAGCGCAGGGTTCAACCGGCGGACGCGCTCGATCGCAGCCGGGTCGATCGGGGCGAGCGCGATGTCGGTCGTGGACCCGAGACTTGCGAGCACGACACCCTGCGGGTCGATGATCGCGGAGCGGCCGACACCGAGCGGTGCCGGGTGATCGGCAGCGGCGACGTACGCGGTGTTCTCGATCGCACGGGCGCGCAGCAGCGTCGACCACTGGTCTTCTTTGAGGGGACCGCGCACCCACTCGGCGGGAACGAGGAGCAGATCGGCGCCCGCATCCACGAGCACCCGCGCGGATTCCGGGAACCGCAGGTCGTAGCAGGTCATCACGCCGCACGTCAGGCCGTCGACCGCGAACACCTGCGGTGGCACCAGCTCCCCCGGTGCCACCCAGTCGGACTCCCGCTGCCCGAAGGCGTCGTACAGGTGCTGCTTGCGGTAGACCGCGACCACGCCGTCGCCGTTCACCGCGACGACCGTGTTGTGGACGCGCTCGCCGTCACCGGCCCGCTCCAGCACGCCCGCCACGAGGTGGACGCCGAGGCGGCCGGCGAGATCCTGCAGGCTCGTGACGAACGGACCGTCGAGGTCCTCGGCGCCGTCGCGGAGGGTCTCGTCGAAGGGATCGATGAAGAAGCTCGAGTACTCCGGGAACACCACGAGGGTCGCTCCGCGGGCCACCGCGCGCTCCGCGAGCTCGGCGACGGTCTCCCGGTTCGCGGCGTGGTCGGCGGTCGGGGCGAACTGGGCGACGGCGACGACGGGTCCGGAGGGCATTCCCCCATCCTCGCGGGCCGCGCCACGCCCGGCAACCCGGCGCCGATTCGCCCTCCGCCGGAGCCCGTGATAAGTTATCTCTTGTGCCGCGGGGTGGAGCAGTTCGGTAGCTCGCTGGGCTCATAACCCAGAGGTCGCAGGTTCAAATCCTGTCCCCGCAACAAAGAAGAAGAGGCGTCCCGCTCGGGACGCCTCTTCTTGCATCTGGGCTGGGCCGGTCGGCGACCCGCCCGGCCTACTCCTCGGGGTCGATCGCGGCAGCGACCTTCAGCAGGAAGCCCGTGATCACCTTGAGCTCCTCCGGCGGGTACTGCTGCGCGACCGAACTCATGGCGGCGAGGCTCTCGCGGAAATGCGTGAAGAAGCTGCTGCGCGAGTGGTCGGTGAGCGCGATCAGGCGTGAGCGACGATCCGTCGGATGCGGGAGTCGCACAACGTGCCCGGCCTCGGTGAGCCGGTCGATCAGCTTCGTGGTCGATGCGGTCGATATCCGCAGGTGGCGCGCCAGGTCATGCGGACTGACCGGCTGCCCGCGCTGCTCGCGGATGATCAGCATCCGCAGCGCCGCCAGGTCGGTCATGTTCATCGCCATGTCGTCCTTCATGCCCCCGTACATCCGGTCCATGGCATCACTGACCGAGCGGAGCGCCGTGAGCACGTCGGCGACGTCCGCCGACCACACGGGACGCGTCTCACCGGCCTCGCTCACGCAGCACCCCCTGGACTCGGTTGTGATCTTCGTTCATTATGTTGCTAGCTTAGCTAGTAATAAGCCCCTGGGAGAATTGTGAACGAGATCGAAGAGGTCGTCCTGCTGGACGAGGAGGGCCGGGAGATCGGCACCGCCCCCAAGAGCAGCGTGCACGGAACCGACACCGCGCTCCACCTGGCCTTCTCCTGCCACGTCGTCGACCGCGAAGGCCGGGTGCTCGTCACCCGCCGCGCCCTCGACAAGACCACCTGGCCCGGCGTCTGGACCAACTCGTTCTGTGGCCACCCCCGGCCCGCGGAACCCGTCATCAACGCGGTCCGCCGTCGTGCCGAGCACGAGCTCGGCATCACCCTCACCGACCTCACCCTCGCACTCCCCCTCTTCCGCTACCGCGCGACGGATGCCAGTGGCATCGTCGAGCACGAGATCTGCCCGGTGTACGTCGCCCGCACCGACGACGTCCCCCGCCCCAATCCGCTGGAGGTCTCCGAGATCGCGTGGGTGGAGCCCGGCGACCTCGCCACCGCGCTCGAGGCGACCCCGTGGGCGTTCAGTCCCTGGCTCGTGCTGCAGGCACGGCAACTGAGCCTGTTCGCGACCGCCGAACAGCTGGCGTCATGATCGACCTCCTCGAAGCACCCGGCCACGTGGCGATCGACGATCGGATCGACGCGGCACTGCAGCGCGTGATACATCGCGCGGCCGCATCCGGTCCCACGGCCGCCGCCCTGACGGAGGCTGCCGCCCGCGCGGCCAGCGGAGGCAAGCGGTTCCGTCCCGCCCTCGTCGCCGCGGCATTCCGCGCCTGGGACGGTGACGAGGGGCAACGCGACGCCATGACCGAGGTCGCCGCCGCGTTCGAGCTGCTACACGCCGCGTTCGTCGTCCACGACGACGTGCTCGACCACGACACCGTCCGCCGCGGGGTCCTGAACGTCGCGGGCGAGTTCACCGCACGCGGAACCGACGGCGGGCTCGATGACGCGGCCGCTGCGGAACTCGGCGAGGCCGCCGCGATCCTCGCCGGCGATCTGCTGCTGCACGAGGCCGAGCGAACGATCGCGCTGGCCGACCTGGACGCGGTCACCCGGGCGGCGCTCCTCGACGTGTTCGACGAGGCCGTGCTCGTCTCCGCCTTCGGTGAACTCGCCGACATCGAGCACACCCTCTCCGCACAGGTGCCGCATCCGGACCGGCTGATGCAGGCCGCTCATGACAAGACCGCGGTGTACTCCTTCGCCGCGCCGCTCGCCGCGGGCGCCCTGCTCGCCGGTGCGACGGCCGCCGAGGTCGACACCGTCCGCGGCTGCGGACGGACCCTCGGTCTCGCCTTCCAGCTCGTCGACGACCTCATCGGCGCGTTCGGCACGACAGCGCAGGCGGGTCGGGAGGCCGGCGTCGACCTCCGCGAGGCCAAGCGCACTCCGCTCATCGCCCTCGCCCGGCAGACCCCAGACTGGGACCGGATCGAGGGGGCGCTCGCGATCGCCCACACCGGACCCATCGCGGTGCGCGCGGCACAGCGCGCCCTCGACGGCGCCGGCGCCCGCGCCCGCCTCGTCGCGGTCATCGGTCACACCCTCGGTGAGAGCCGCTCCGCCGCTGACACCCTGCCGCCCGCGGCTCGCGCCCTCGTCTACCGCGTCGCCGAGCACATCGAAAGCCGCATCCCGTGAGCGCGGCCCCGACCGGTCTGCGACTCTACGACGAGGCCGCGTGCCGCGCCGCCTGCTCGATCATCGACGCCTACTCGACGTCGTTTTCGCTCGCGACCCGGCTGCTCGGCCCGCGTGCCCGCCACCACGTCCGCCACGTCTACGCGCTCGTGCGGATCGCGGACGAGATCGTCGACGGTCCCGCCGATGAGGCCGGCGTGACCCTCGAGGAACGCCGCCGGATCCTCGACGCGCTGGAACAGGAGACCACGGATGCCGTGGCCCGCGGCTTCAGCGCGAACCTCGTCGTGCACGCCTACGCCCGCACCGCCCGCGAGTGCGGCATCGGCGACGACCTCACCGCCCCGTTCTTCCAGGCGATGCGCACCGATCTCACCACCTCGCAGCACGACGCCGACTCCCACGACGCCTACGTCTACGGGTCGGCCGAAGTGGTGGGACTCATGTGCCTCGCCGTGTTCGTGAACGCCGGCACCACTGCTCCCGCACGCCCCGCGCCGCACCTCACCGCGGGCGCGCAGAGCCTCGGCCGCGCGTTCCAGGACGTGAACTTCCTCCGCGACCTCGCCGACGACTCCGAGCGTCTCGGCCGCGACTACCTCGCCATCGGCCACGGCGCGGACCCGGCCACCGTGCTCGACCGCATCGACGCCGACCTCGCCCGCGCGGCCGCCGTCATCCCCGAACTCCCCGCCGACTGCCGCCGCGCGGTGACGGTGGCGCACGACCTGTTCGCCACCCTCGGCCGGCAGCTGCGTGAAAGTGGACCGGGGGCGGGCCGCGTCAGCGTCCCCGCATCCCGCAAGGCGGCCCTCGCCGCACGCGCGTGGCTCGGTGCCGCGCCGCTCGGGACGCGCGCGTGAGCGCCGCAGTCGTCATCGGCGGCGGCATCGCAGGGCTGGCAACGGCAGCGCTCCTCGCCCGCGACGGGTACGACGTGACCCTGCTGGAGGCCAAGGACGAGCTCGGCGGCCGCGCCGGCAGCTGGGAGCACGGCGGGTTCCGCTTCGACACCGGCCCCAGCTGGTATCTCATGCCGGAGGTCTTCGACCACTTTTTCCGCATGCTGGGCACAACCGCCAAGCAGGAGCTCGACCTCGTCGATCTCTCCCCCGCCTACCGCGTGTACTCGGAGCCGGATGCGGATCCGCGCGCGCCCCGCCGCGCGCCGCTGGACGTCGTCTCGGGGCGTGCGGAGGCGACCAGCCTGTTCGAGAGCGTCGAGCCGGGCGCCGGGGAGCGCCTTGAGGAGTACCTCGATTCCGCGGCGGACGCCTACGACCTGGCGGTGAACCGCTTCCTCTACGACACCTACGAGACCGGCCGGAACCTCACCACTCGCGCGATCCTGCGGCGCCTGGGGCATCTGACGAAGCTCCTCACCACATCGCTCGAGCGGTTCGTCGCCCGGCGCTTCCGGGACCCGGTGCTGCGCCAGGTTCTCGGGTACCCGGCGGTGTTCCTCGGTGGCGAACCGTCTGGTGTCCCCGCGCTCTACCACCTCATGAGCCACCTCGACCTCGATGACGGCGTGCGGTACCCGCAGGGCGGCTTCACCGCGCTCATCGCCGCGATCGAGCGGCTCGCGCGCGCCGAGGGCGTCACCATCGTCACCGGCGCACGCGCCGTGGAGATCGAACGGGACAACGGCCGCGCCGCGGGAGTCCGGGTGGCCGACGGCCGCACCTTCCGCGCCCCCGTCGTGATCTCCACCGCCGACCTGCACCACACCGAGACCGAACTCCTCCCGGCCGAGGCACGCAGCTACCCGGAGAAATGGTGGCGTCGCCGCACCCCGAGCCCCGGCGCGATGCTGCTCCTGCTGGGCGTGACGGGCGAGCTGCCGCAGCTCGCGCACCACACACTGGTGTTCACCCGCGACTGGCGCGCGAACTTCGGCGCCATCTTCGGGAAGAATCCGCATGTGCCCTCCCCCGCATCCATCTACGTCTGCAAGCCGAGCGCGACCGACCCCACCGTCGCCCCCGAGGGACACGAGAACCTGTTCGTGCTGGTGCCCGTGCCCGCCGACCCGGAATCCGGGCGCGGCGGGGTGGACGGCGCGGGCGAGCGCCGCATCGAGGCGGCCGCCGACACCGTCATCGCGCAGCTCGCCGACTGGTGCAGCATCCCCGACCTCGCCGAGCGCATCGTCGTGCGGCGCACGATCGCGCCGGAGGACTTCGCGGTCGACCTGAACGCGTGGCGGGGCAACTCGCTGGGGCTCTCGCACACGCTCGCACAGAGCGCCGTCTTCCGGCCGCGGAACGTCTCCCCGACGGTGCCGGGACTGTTCTACGCCGGCGCCACGGTGCTGCCGGGCATCGGGCTACCGATGTGTCTCATCTCGGCGGAACTCGTCCTCAAGCGGCTACGCGGCGACCGGTCGGCCGGCCCGCTTCCGGAGCCGGAGGCCGCGTGATGGCGGGGCTGTACCTGCTGGCCCTGCTGGTCTCGGCGGCAGGCATCGCCCTGCTCGACGCACGGTGGCGCCTGGTGTTCGCGCCGGCGCCGTGGCGGGCGTCCGCCACGATCCTCATCGGCACCGTGTTCTTCCTGGTGTGGGACCTGGTGGGGATCGCGACCGGGGTGTTCGTGAAGGGCGACAGCCCGCTCCTGCTCGGTGTCGACCTGGCTCCGCACCTGCCGATCGAGGAGCCGGTGTTCCTGGCGTTCCTCTGCTACCTCGCCCTCGTGGTCCACGCCGCGGCGCTCCGGCGGAAGCGGGTGCGCGCATGACCTACGCGCTCATCATCCTGCCGTTCCTCGCCGCCACGGTCGTCGTGGTGGCGCTGTCCGCCCGACGGGACGGATTCGGGCGTCGGATGCGGGCGAGCCTCGTTGCCGCGATCGTGCTCGTGGCCCTGACCACCGTGTTCGACAACGTCATGATCACCGCGGGTCTGTTCGATTACCCCCCGACCCACCTGAGTGGCCTGCGCATCGGACGCGCGCCGCTGGAGGACTTCTCATATCCGCTGTGCGCGGCCTTCGGCGTCCCGGCCGTGTTCGCGCTGCTCCGCCGGGAGACCCGCCCGTGACCGGCACCGTTCGCACCCTCTTCCTGTCGTCCCGCCCGGTCAGCTGGGTGAACACCGCGTACCCGTTCGCCGCCGCGTACCTCCTCGCCGGCTGGCGGGTGGATGCCACGTTCGTCATCGGGACGCTGTTCTTCCTCGTGCCGTACAACCTCGCCATGTACGGCATCAACGACGTGTTCGACTACGAGTCCGACCTGCGGAACCCCCGAAAGGGCGGCGCGCACGGGGCCGTGCTCGACCGTCGCCTGCATCGGGTGACCCTCTGGGCGGCCGCCCTGTCGTGCCTGCCGTTCATCGTGTGCCTCGTGGCGGTCGGCAACCCGCTGTCCTGGTTCGTGCTGGCGCTCAGCCTCTTCTTCGTGGTGTTCTACTCCGCGCCGCCGCTGCGGCTGAAGGAGGTGCCGTTCGCAGACTCGGTGACCAGCAGCATCCACTTCTTCTCCCCCGCCGTGTACGGTCTCGTGCTCGCCGGGGCGACGTTCACCCCGGGGATCATCGCGCTGCTCGTGGCGTTCGCGTGCTGGGGGATCGCCTCGCACGCCTTCGGCGCGGTGCAGGACGTCGCCGCGGACCGGGAGGCGGGTATCAGCTCCATCGCCACCGCCCGCGGTGCCCGGTGGACCGTCCGCTTCGCGCTCGCGCTCTACGCCCTCGCGGGCGTCGCGGCGCTGTTCACCGCCTGGCCCGGGCCGCTCGCGGCCCTCCTCGCCGTGCCCTATCTCGTGATGGTATGGCCGTTCCGCTCGGTCACCGATGAGACCGCGGACACGGCGACCGCGGGCTGGCGGAAGTTCCTGTGGCTGAACCAGATCACCGGCTTTGGTGTGACCGTGCTGCTGATCTGGTGGGTGTTCCTTACTCGCTGAGCCCGCACGCCTCCTTCGCCTCCCGCAGGCCCGCGGTGTGTCTCGATGTGCCTGCTCCGGATATCACCGGATTCGGATGTCACCGGATTCGGGGATGTCACCGGATTCGGATCGATTTGTGATTCCCCATCCGAATCTCGGGACATCTCCGATTCTCGCGACATCGCGACATCTCCGGATGGTGACGCCCGCACCGGGCCGCCTCACGCGGAAGCGGCGGCCCCCACCGGGAGCCGCCGCTTCCGCGTGTCAGATCACTGACCGCCGTCGAGCTCCAGGAGCTTGTTGACGGCGTCCTGCAGTCGCTGGTCGGCCTCGCCGTACGCGGTCCAGTCGGCGCCCTGCAGAGCCGTCTGACGGTCGAGGAGGGCCTGACGCGCCTCCTCCAGCGCCGCCTGGTACTCGTCGGTCGGGACGACCGTGCCGCCGTCACCGCCGTCCGTGCCCGTATCCGTGCCGGTGCCGGCGTCGTCCTCGGGGACGACCTCCGCATCGCCGGTGCTGGCGCCGGAGTCACCGCCGAACAGGGCGTCGAGCGCCTCGTTCAGCGTGTTCTCGAACGCGACCTGCGAACCGAACGCGACCAGCACCTTCTGCAGCTGTGGCAGCTGGGTGCCGCCGGAGGCCTGCACGAACACGGGCTGCACGTACAGGAAGCCGCCGCCGACCGGGAGGGTCAGCAGGTTGCCGTTGAGCACCTCGGACTGTCCCTGCTTCAGGATGTTCAGCTGGGCGGAGATGGACGGATCCGAGTTGAACGTGTTCTGCACCTGGCCCGGGCCGGGAACTGTCGAATCCGAGTCGATCTCCAGCAGCCTGAGCTTGCCGTAGTCCTCGCTCTTCACGCCCGCCTGGCTTCCCGCATCCGAGTCCACCGCGAGGTAGCCCATGAGGACGTTCCGCGATTCGGTCCCGGAGGAGCGCGGGATGAAGCTCGTGAACATCGAGTACGTCGGCGCATCCTGGCCGGGCATCTTCATCGTGAGGTAGTACGGCGGCTGGTTGACCGTCTCGTCGCTCGACTGCGGGTCGGCCGGGGTGGCCCACGCGTTGTCCTGCTGGAAGAACGACTGTGCGTCGTCGACGTGGTAGACCCCGAGCATCGCCCGCTGCACCTTGAACAGATCGGTGGGGTACCGGACGTGGCTGATGAGATCGGCGGACATATCCTCGACCGACTTCAGCGTGGCGGGGAACACCTTCTGCCACGCCTGCAGCAGCGGGTCCTCGTCGTCCCAGGCGTACAGCGTCACGCTGCCGTCGTAGGCGTCGACCGTGGCCTTGACCGAGTTGCGGATGTAGTTGACGTTGTCCAGCGCGATCTGCGGGTTCTCGTTGTTAGCATCCTCGATGGCCTGCGACATGCTCGTGGCCGTCGAGTACGGGTAGTCGTCGGTCGTGGTGTAGCCGTCGACGATCCAGACGATGCGCCCGTCGACCACGCTCGGGTACGGATCCGAATCGAGCGTCAGGTAGGGCGCGACCTTCTGCACGCGGGACGCGGGATCGCGGTCGTACAGGATCTGCGAGTCCTCGTTGAGGTAGTCGGAGAACACGATCTGCTCGGACTGGAACTTCAGCGCGTAGATGAGCCGGTTGAACAGGTTCCCGATGTCCGGGCCGCCGTCGCCCTCGAACGTGGTCTTCGTCTCGCTGGCGCCCTCGGCGCCCGACGGGTAATCCAGCTCGATCGGGTTCTTCCCCTCCGGTGCACCCACGATCGAGTACACCGGCGAGTTCTCGCCGAAGTAGATGCGCGGCTCGAAGTCACTGGAGGAGAGGAACCCGGATGCCGGGATGCCGCTCTCGATGAAGACCGGGTCGCCGTCGACGGTGCGCTCGTTGCCCTTGGCGACGACGAGCCCGTAGCCGTGGGTGTAGACGAGCGTGGAGTTCTGCCAGGACGCGTCGGCGCCGAGTGCCGTCGTGTTCAGGTCGCGGACCGACACCACGGTGTCCTGCGTCTGCCCGTCGATCTGATAGCGGTCGACGTCCAGCGGCGTGGAGAACTGGTAGTAGGACCGGTACTGCTGCAGCTGGCGGATCGTCGGGGTGATGATCGCCGGGTCCATGATGCGGATGGAGGCGGTGGTCTCCGCATCCGAGCGCAGCTGCCCCGCCTCGACCGTGGTCGTGGCGTCGTAGTCCATGGTGTCCATGTCGGCGATGCCGAACGCAGTCTTGGTGGCGTCGAGGTTCCGCTCGTAGTACTCGGACTCGTAGGCGAACTGGTTCGGCTTCACCTGGACGGTGTTCACGATCCACGGGTACACCACGCCCACGACGATGGAGGTCACCACGAGGAGCGCGGTCGCGATGAGCGGGTAGCGCCACCGGCCGATGACGGCGGTGACGAAGAACAGCACCGCAACGAGCGCCGCGACGATCGCGAGGATCGTGAGTCCCGGGATGGTGGCGTTGACCCCGGTGTAGGCGGGGCCGGTGATGCGGTCCCCCGCCTCGGTCAGCGTCCGGTAGCGGTCGACCCACAGGCTCGCCGCCTGCAGCAGCAGGTACACGCCGGCGATGATCGCGAGCTGGATGCGGGCGGCCTTGGAGATCCGCAACTCCCGCTGTCCCACGTGCACCGAGCCGTAGAGGTAGGAGACCAGAGCGGTGACGAGCAGGCACACCAGCACCACGGCCGAGGCGAACCCGAGGACACCGCCGTAGAACGGCAGGCCGAACAGGTAGAACCCGGTGTCGAGACCGAACTGCGCGTCGGTGGTGTCGGTGGACACGCCGTTCAGCCAGAGCGCCGTGGTCTCCCACTGCGCGGAGGCGGCGAAGCCGGCGAAGAATCCGAAGAACACCGGGATTCCCCACATGGCCAGGCGCCGGAGCGGTTCCACCACTTCCTGGTAGCGGTCCAGCTGCGAGCTCAGCCGCACGTAGACCGGGCGGAGCCGGTACGCGAGCTGAATGACGACCCACACCGGGATCCCCATGGCGAGGAACCCAACCACGAACATGGCGGCGCGGGCCAGCCACTGCGTGAGGAGCACCCCGGTGTAGCCGAGCTGGTCGTACCAGAGCCAATCGGCATAGAGGTTGGCGAAGATGAAGAAGGCCACGACGAGCGCCGCGATCACGGCGAGCGAGATCGCAATGATCCGGCGTGAGCGATTCGGGGCGGCGGGCGTCGGCGCGGGGGTCGAGGTCACATCCCCATCCTAGGAGCGCGCGCTGAAGGTACGCCCCGAGTCTGGGAACGGTCAGGACACGGTGCAGGTGGGGAACGCGTCCAGATCGCCGTCGTTCGCGAGTGCCGTCAGCACGTCCAGCGAGTCGTCCAGGGTGGAGACGGCGAACACGCGCAGCCCGTCGGGCACATGCCCGACCACCTCGTCACAGTTCTCCTGCGGCGCGAGGAAGTAGTCCGCGCCCGCCCGCTCCGCTCCCCACAGTTTCTGCCGGATGCCGCCGATCGGCCCCACGGTCCCGTCGACCGTGATGGTGCCGGTGCCAGCCACGTCCGCGCCGCCGGTGAGCTCCCCCGGGGTGAGCTTGTCGATCATGCCGAGCGCGAACATCATGCCCGCGGACGGTCCGCCGACGTTCGTCAGCGCGAAGTCAACCTCGTACGGCAGGTCGAACGTCTCCTGCACGGCGACGCCCAGGAGCCACGCGCCGTCGTCGCCCGCGGTGGGCGTGACGGACACCGCATCCGCCTCGCCGTCGCGCTCGATGTCGAGCGTGACGGCGGCGCCGCCGGCATCGGCGACCGCCGCGCGCAGTTCGGTCGTGTTCGTCACCTCGCGACCGTCGACCGCGGTGACCACGTCCCCCGGCTCCAGGATCCCCGCCGCGGCACCGTCGTCGGTCACCGTGGCGACCGATACCGCGGGATGCACGTCATAGCCGAGGTGGGCGAACGCGGCCGCCTCCGCCTCGGTCTGCGAATCGGTCATGAGCGCCGCGTTCTGTTCGTCGCGCTCGACCGTCGTCTGCCCGGACGGGAAGACCGCCTCGATCGGCAGGATCGCACGGGTGCGGTCGAGCCAGGCGGCCGCGATCTCCAGCCACGACACCGGCCGCTCCGGCGAGCCGACGACCTGGACGGTGAGCAGGTCGAGCGCCCCGGACGTCTCGAAGGTGTCGGCCCCCTCGATCGTGATGAGCGGCACGTCCTCGCCGTCGCTGTCGGTGACGTTGCCGATCGTGTCGTACACCGGACCGGGCTGCTGGATGACGTAGCCCGTGGGCAGAAATGACAGCCCCAGCAGCGCGATCAGGGCGATGATCAGCGACCAGATCCCCACCCGCATCCCGCGGCCGACCGGTCGGCGCGGTGCGGGCTCGACGGTGTCCGTCTCATCGAACAGGGTCACTCGCGCCTCCAGGTGCGGTCGTTCGCGACCGGCGTACGGCGAATGCCGTCCCGCCCGGCGGTGCGATGCTCCGGGCGACTAGCGTAGGACGCGACGCTATCCACTCGCTGAAAGGCGCCGACGTGACCGACGATTTCGACCGCTCTCCGGAAGAAGAATTCCAGGAGATGATGCGGCGACTGCTGGCTGGACAGATCGATCCGGCACAGCTGGAGCAGCTGTCTGCGATGGGGATCGACCCGGCGCAGATCGCACAGGCGATGCAGCAGATGCAGACCGCCTTTGCCTCCGGCGACGGCAGCATCTCCTGGGACGCCACGAAGCGTCAGGCGCTCCACATCGCGAACCAGTCCGACCGCGGTGTGAGCAGCACGCAACGCGCCGACCTCGATCAGGCGTTCGCGCTCGCGACGCTGTGGCTGAGCGAGGCCACCACGATCTCCGATCTCGTGGTCCCGCCGCGCGCCATCACCCGCGGTGCGTGGGTGGAGGCGACCCTGCCGGTGTGGCAGGAGCTCGCGGAGCCGGTCGCGACGAGCATCGCCGATGCGCTGACCGCGACGCTCGCCGAGCAGATGCCGGAGGACATGCAGTCGATGGTCGCGGGCGCCGGCCGGATGCTGCGCAGCGTCGGCGGCTCCCTCTTCGCCACCCAGCTGGGGCAGGTCGTGGGGCAGCTGTCGCTGACGGTGGTCTCCGGCGGAGACGTCGGGCTCCCCCTCATGCCCGCCGGTGAGGCCGTGATCCTGCCGCAGAACTTCGCCGACTTCGGCCAGGGACTCGAGATCCCCGAGGACCAGCTCGCCCTGTCGGTCGCCGCCCGCGAGCTTGCGCACGCGCGCCTCTTCCGCCACGCCCGCTGGCTGCACCTCGACGTCATCGCCCAGGTGACCGAGTTCGCCCGCGGCATCCACGTCGATACCGCCGCGCTGGAGGACCTGGCAACCGGCTTCGACCCGTCCCAGCCGGAGGAGCTGCGCCGCATGCTGGAAAGTGGCGCGCTGCTGCCGGAACGCTCGGAACAGCAGACCGCCGCCCTCACCCGCCTCGAGAACGTGCTCGCACTCGTCGAGGGCTGGGTCGACGTGGTCACGGCCGACGCGACCTCACGGCTGCCGAGCGCCGACCGGGTCGCGGAGGTCGTCCGGCGCCGTCGTGCCGTCGGCGGACCCGCGGAGAAGGCTCTCGCCTCGCTCGTCGGGCTGGAGCTGCGACCGCGCCGGATGCGGGAGGCCGCGGCGATGTGGCGCGCGGTGACGGATGCGGTCGGCATCGCCGCCCGCGACGCCCTATGGGACTACCCCGATCTCATGCCGACCTCCGCCGACATCGACGATCCGTCCGCGCTGATCGAGCGGCTCCGTGCGCGTGCCCGCGGCGAGCAGCCGGCGCCGGACGAAATGGATGAGGCGCTGGCGCAGTTGCTGTCCGACGCGGCCGGCGAGTCCACCCCGGACGCACCGGGCGGCGACACCCCGCGCGAGGACCCGTCGGACGCGTCCGGCGATCAGGGCGAAGGCCCGCGGCCGGTCTGACCACCACCGTCCTCTCCTCCCCAGGTGCCCGGATGCCTGCCGCGCCTGTGGAGGACGCCCCACGACCGGTGTCCGGCCGCAGAATCGAGGCATGCCGCGACTGGACCCCAGCTACCCGCCGGTGTGGCGGTCGGGGACCACGCTGCAGTTCGGCAGCACCGACCGCGTCGTGATCGACGACCCGCGCCCGTGGCAGGAGTCGCTCGTCGCGAAGCTGCGAAGCGGCATGTCGGACGGCGACCTCGACCGGTTCGCCATCGAGACCGGCGTCGACGTGACGCGGGTGCGCGCGTTCGTCGGGCGGTTGTCGGCCGTGCTCGCGCGGCCGCCGGAGCCGCGGCCGCGCGTCGTGCTGCTCGCCGCACCCGGTCTCGCGGCTGCGGTGGTCGACGACGTTCGCCGGCGGTTGGCGACGGCGGCGGAGGTGCACGTGTCCTCCGAGCCGGAGCACGGCGCGCTCACCGTGGTGCTCGCGCACTACGAGGTCGACCCCGCCGTCGCCGCCCGGCTGGTCCGCGACGATGCCCCGCACCTGCCGGTCATCCTGGGTCCCGAGCGGGCCGAGGTCGGTCCGATCATCACGCCCGGCTACGGACCGTGCCTCGCGTGCCTCGCCGCCTGGCGCACCGACCGGGATGCGGCCTGGCCGCTGGTGGCGTCCCAGCTGCTGACGGCGCCGTGCCCGCCGCTGGATCCGCTGCTGGTCGCGGAGGCCGCCGTCGTCGCCGCGCAGCTGGTCAGCTGCGACGATGCGCCGACGGACCGGGTCGCGACCCTCCAGCCGGGTTCCGCCCGACGGACCTGGCACGTGCCGGACGCTCATCCAGAATGCGGGTGCCGATCTCCTGCAGGAAACGCGACGGCTGACGCGGAGACCGCCCGAACCCCGGCGACCACGACAGTGCGAGCGTACGCGCGGCCCGCGTGATGCCGACGTAGGCGAGGCGGCGTTCCTCATCGATCTCGTCGAAGGAGCGGGCGTACGAGATCGGCAGCTG
>NZ_JAPLAI010000052.1 GCF_026393345.1 Microbacterium sp. | reverse complement strand
CCTGTCGCTCGATGAGCGCGGCTTCCGCAGCAACATCCGCCACTGGATTGACGGTCTCAAAATCCGCGGGCTCTTCATCAACGGCAAGCAGGGCGAGTTCTTCTCGATGTCGCTGGATGAGCGCAAGCGGGCCTTCGACATCGCCGTCGATGAGATCGGCACCAGTGCAGGCTCGATCCTGTCCTGCTCGGACCAGAACATGGACACCGTCGTCGAACTGGCGCGCTATGCCGAGGCAATCGGCGCCGACTTCGTTGTCGTGCATGCGCCGGTACTGCATTTCCTGAAGGCGCAGGATGAGACCCTTTACGCCTACTACAAGTACATTTCCGAGCGGGTGAACATCGGCATCGCCATGTGGAGCCATCCGGATTCGGGTTATCTGATGAGCCCGGAGTTGTGCGCGCGGATTGCCGAACTGCCCAACATCGTCGCCATCAAGTACAGTGTGCCGCGCGAGATGTATGTGAAGCTCACGCAGATGGCTGGCGACAGGATCATCGTCTCCACCGCCGGCACCACAAGCCCGCCTTGCGTCATGGCAAAGCCCGCGGCCATCGCCGCGACGAACGCATCCACGTCGCACGCGAACTGCTCGTCGCTGAATGCCTCGAACCCGGTCGCGTCGAGCCTTCGCAGCACGTCGAGGTCGGCGGGTCGCTCGCTCGCCATGAGCGTGCGGAATTCGGCGACCTGCGGGTGGCCACCCTTGCGGGTGCTCATGACCTCGTCGCGGGTGAAGCCGCCGCTGATCGTGGTCAGGAGGAGCAGTGCCCGCCCGGCGGTGACCTCGTCGAATCCGGCGGCGATCATCCGTTCCACGACGATCTCCGCGGGGCGGATCGCGGCGACCGCCGCCGCGGATGCGGTGTGGAAGTGCACCGCCAGCGCACCCGAGGCCAGGAGCGCGCGCCGGGTGCCTTCCGCGAAGGCGCGGCACGCGTCCTGCCAGTGGGCATCCGGATCGATCTCGATGCGGGCGAACTCGCGACCGAAGGCATCGGCAGCGAGGAGTTCGACGAGGCCCTCGCGGCCGTGGACGTGGTGGTTGAGCGCCTTCCGGTCGACGCCGAGCGCGTCCGCCACCTCCTGCATCGTCAGGGTGGCCGGGTCGAGTTCGCGGGCGACCGCGACGATGGCGGCTGCATCCAGCCCCGCGCGCTCGCCACGTCCGCGCTGGCGGGGCGCATGCGTGCGTTCGGATGCGGTCATGGTGGCTCCATTCTGCCCCGAAGACGATTGCCCGGGCGCACCGGAAGGAGTAGAATTTCCCGGACGGGAATAAAGTACTCCCGTCCGGAGAACGCACCAAGGAGTGACGATGTCGGAGAACAAGGTCCTGACCGCCAACAGCACGATCGGCGAGTGGCTCGAGCACCCGGTCGGCGGTGACATCGTCCGCGGTTTCCTCGCTCAGTCCGGCGCGTCCGAGGAGTCCCTCGCACCCGTAAAAGGTCTGCCGCTGCAGCAGCTCGTCGCCCTCAGCCAGGGCCAGCTGCCCCAGGCCGCCATCGACGGCATGGTGATGCAGGCCAACGGCGGCGTCATGCCGGCCGACGATGCTCCCACCGGGTGGGTCGAGACGGCCACCCCGGGTCGCTTCTCCGGCAAGACCGTCATCGTCACCGGTGCCGCCTCCGGCATCGGCCGCGCCACCGCATCCCGCATCGCCCGCGAGGGTGGACGCGTGGTCGCCGTCGACATCTCCGCCGACAAGCTCACCGAGTTCGCCGGGTCGCTCCCCGAGGCGCAGATCGTCACGGTCGCCGGCGACATCACCAAGCAGGACGACATCGACGCCATCGTGGCCGCGGCCGGGGAGCGCATCGACGCCCTCGCGAACGTCGCGGGCATCAACGACGACTTCTCGCCGCTGCACGAGACGAGCGACGCCATGTGGGATCGCGTCATCGGAATCAACCTCACCGGCTCGTTCAAGCTGTCTCGGGCCGTCCTGCCCGCCATGATCGCCGCGGGCGCCGGCTCGATCGTGAACGTCACGAGTGAGGCGGGCCTGCGCGGCAGCGCCTCGGGCAACGCGTACACGACTTCGAAGCACGGCGTGATCGGCATGACCAAGTCCGCCGCCGTCATGTACGGCCCCGCCGGGATCCGCGTGAACGCCGTCGCTCCCGGTGGCGTGGCCACCGGCATCCCGTTCCCGCCGCACGTGTCCGAGGCGGGTCAGGCGCGCCTGCAGCCGTTCCAGGCGCAGATCCCCACGCTCGCCACGGCCGAGCAGCTCGCCGCATCCATCACGTTCCTGCTGTCCGACGACGGCGTGAACATCAACGGTGCGATCCTCGCCTCCGACGGCGGCTGGTCCGCGCAGTAACCCCCCGCGAGACGGTACTGGGCCCCGAGACCCTGGGTAGACCCCACGGTTTCGGGGCCCAGATGCCATTTCGGCGTCAGGGGGCCCGGATGCGGTGGCGAAAAGTGCGCGTAACGCGTGGGCGATAGGCTCGGCCGAGTGACTGACGCTGGACGCACCCGGACCCCTGCCTTCATCCTCACCTGCATCGGCACCGGCCTGCTCGCCGGGCTGCTGTCGGGACTGTTCGGGGTCGGCGGCGGCACGGTCATCGTGCCGCTGCTCGTGATGTTCCTCACCTTCAACCAGCGGCTCGCCGCCGGCACCTCGCTCGCGGCTATCGTCCCCACCGCGGCGGTGGGCGTCATTTCCTACGCACTCAACGGCTCGGTCGACTGGGTCGCCGCGATCCTGCTCGCCATCGGCGGCATCGTGGGCACCCAGATCGGCACCCGTCTCATCCACCACATCTCGCAGACCGCCCTGCGCTGGACCTTCGTCGGCTTCGTGGCCGTCGTGATCGTGAGCCTGTTCATCGTCATCCCCTCCCGCGACGCGGTGCTGACGCTCACCGTGTGGTCGGGCATCGCGCTGGTCGTCGTGGGTCTGCTCACCGGCATCCTGTCCGGGTTGATCGGTGTGGGCGGCGGCGTCGTCGTGGTCCCGGTGCTCATCCTGCTGTTCGGGGCGAGCGACCTCGTCGCGAAGGGCACGTCGCTGCTGTTCATGATCCCGGCGGCCATCTCCGGCACCATCGGCAACCTCCGCCGCAAGAACGTCGACCTCGTCGCCGCCGCGTGCGTCGGCGTCGCCGCCTGCACCACGACCGCGCTGGGTGCGTGGCTCGCGACCCTCATGTCGCCGCTCGTCGCGAACATCCTCTTCGCCGCCTTCATGGTCTTCATCGGCACGCAGATGGCGATCAAGGCCGTCAAGGGCCGCGCCAAGAAGGACTGACGTTTTCCCCGGGCCCCGCCCCGGAGCTCGATCAGCCCCGCTCGGTAGGATGGGAGGATGCCCGTCAACCCCGAGCTGGTCGGCCGCGAATTCGCCCCGACTCCTCCGTACCTCGTCGGCCGGGAGAAGGTGCGCGAGTTCGCCCGCGCCGTCTTCGCCACCGATCCGCAGCACACCGACCCGGCCGCCGCGGCCGAGCTCGGCTACCCGGACGTCGTGGCGCCGCCGACCTTCGCCATGGTGGTGCAAGACGTGGCGCTGCAGCTGCTGCTCGCCGAACCCGACTCCGGCATCACGCTCGAGCGCACGATCCACGCCGAGCAGCGCTTCCGTTACACCCGGCCGATCGTCGCCGGTGACGAGCTCGTCGGACGGATCGCCGTGACGGGCCTCCGCGCGATCGGGACCGGGGCGATGGTCACGAGCGAGACCGAGATCACGGATGCGGCCGGCGCCCACGTCGTCACCGCCACCTCGGTGCTGCTGATCGGGGGAGACGAATGACCGACCTCGAGAAGGGCCAGGTCGTCGCCGAGCGCGACGTCCACCTCACCCGCGAATCGCTCGTCCGGTATGCCGGCGCGTCCGGCGACTTCAACCCCATCCACTACCGCGACGACGTCGCCCAGCGCGTGGGCCTCCCGGGCGTCCTCGCGCACGGCATGCTGACGATGGGGCTGTCCATCGAGACGCTCGTGCCGTGGCTCGGCGATGCCGGCCGCATCCTGGAGTACGGCGTGCGCTTCACCCGTCCCGTCGTCGTCGACCCCGAGGCCGGAGCCGACGTGCACGTGGTGGCCACGGTGGGTGCGGTCGAGGACGACGCGGCCCGCATCGACCTCACCGTCTCGGCGGGCGAGACCACCGTGCTCGGCAAAGCCCAGGTCCGCATCCGCCTCGCCTGATCCATGCCCGACATCGATCCCCTCCCGCTCTCCGAGCTCACGACGCTGCGCACCGGTGCCGCGCCCCGTCGCATGATCGACGCCACCACCCGTGAGGAGCTGATCGACGCGCTCCGCGGGGTGTGGGCCGACGGTGACCCCTGGTTCGTGCTCGGCGGCGGCTCCAATCTGTTCGTGGGCGACGAGCCGTTCGACGGCACAGTCATCCGCATCCTCAGCCGTGGTATCGAACGTGTCCCCGGGGCGCGGCCGGGCACCGCGCGGCTGCGGGTGCAGGCCGGCCACGACTGGGACGACCTGGTGGCGCAGACCGTGGCCGCGGGGCTCGCCGGCATCGAGGCCATGTCCGGCATCCCCGGCACCGTGGGGGCGGCGCCGGTGCAGAACGTCGGCGCCTACGGGCAGGAGATCGCGCAGACCCTCGTCGAGGTGGAGTTGATCGACGAAGCCACCGGCGAGGTCTCGGTCGTCCCCGCCGCCGACCTCGCACTGGGCTTTCGCACCTCGGTGCTCAAGCACCACTACGGCTCGGTCGCGGAACGCCGTGCCGCGATCCTCTCGGTCACGCTGGAGCTCACGCAGGTGGGCCACGGCGAGGTGCCGGTGCGCGGGAGCCAGCTGCGGCGTGCGTTGGGGCTGGACCCGGATGCGGCGGTCTCGCTCGCCTGGATCCGCGACCATGTGCTCGCCACGCGGGCGGCGAAGGGCATGGTGCTCGACTCCGAGGACCATGACACCTGGTCGGCCGGATCGTTCTTCCAGAACGCCATCGTCACCGAGCAGTTCGCCCGCACGCTGCCGGACGCGTGCCCGCGCTGGCCGATGCAGCCCGACGTCGAGTCGGTGCTCGTCATCCCGCTCGACGACTACAACGGCGCCGTGCCCGCCCCCGAGCCGCAGCCGGTGGACGTGAAGGTGAGCGCCGCCTGGCTCATCGAGCAGTCCGGCATCCGCAAGGGATTCTCCCTGCCGCGCTCGCGCGCCGCCGTGTCGAGCAAGCACGCGCTCGCCCTGACGAACCGTGGCCGTGCCCGCGCCGCCGACATCGCGGAGCTCGCACGGTTCATCCAGCAGCGGGTGCAGCAGGAGTTCGGTCTGCTGCTGCAGCCCGAACCCGTGCTCATCGACGTCGACCTCTAACTGAGCCTCGCCGCGTCGGCGCCGTGCGGCCCGGCGCTGGGCGCTGTCGCGATACGGTTCGGCCGTCGCGAATGGCGGGTGCGCGCGAGACATCGCGCTTTTGCGACGGGTGGGCGCCGGGGGTGCTGTCGCGGCACGGTGGCGGGGCGACCGGGCGGGTGCGGGGGCGGAGGCGCTGCGGCACGGTTCGGCCGTCGCGAATGGCGGGTGCGCGCGGGTGGCATTGCGCTTTTGCGACGGGCGAGTGCCGGGGGTGCTGTCGCGTTCCGGTTCGGCCGTCGCGAATGGCGGATGCGCGCGCGAGACATCGCGCTTTTGCGACGGGCGAATCGGCGTCGCGTGGACGCGGCGCTGGAGCGGCCACGGCACCGACGCGACGGGCGAACGGGGCGACGATCCGGATGCGGCGGCGACCCGCCGCATCCGGATTCAGGCGAAGAGGCGCTGCAGGCGCTGGACGCCCTCGAGGAGCGCGTCGTCGCCGAGGGCGTACGACAGGCGCAGGTAGCCGCTGGGGCCGAATGCCTCACCGGGCACCACGGCCACCTCCGCCTTCTCGAGGATGAGGTCGGCGAGTTCGAGCGAGTTCGTCGGGGTGACGCCGTCCCACTCGCGTCCGAGGAGGCCGGTCACGTCGGGGTAGACGTAGAACGCGCCGAGCGGGTTCGGCACGGTGACCCCGGGGATCTTCGCCAGTTCCGTCACGATGAGACGGCGGCGGCGGTCGAACGCCTGCCGCATTTTCTCGGCCTCGACCTGCGGGCCGGTGAGCGCCGCGAGCGCCGCGCGCTGCGCGATGTTGTTGACGTTGCTCGACAGGTGCGACTGCAGGTTGGCGGCGAGCTTGATGGCGTCGGTCGGGCCGACCATCCAGCCCACGCGCCACCCGGTCATGGCGTAGGTCTTCGCGACCCCGTTGACGAGGAGGGTCTGACCGGCGAGCTCCGGCACCGCTTCGACGATCGAGACGGCACGGGCGCCCTCGTAGACGAGGTTCTGGTAGATCTCGTCGGTGATGACCCAGATACCGTGGGCGAGCGCCCATTCGCCGATCTCCTTGGTCTCCTCCGGCGTGTAGACGGCACCGGTCGGGTTCGAGGGGGAGACGAACACGAGCACCGTGGTGCGGTCGGTGCGGGCGGCCTCGAGCTGGTCGACCGTGACCTTGTACTCCTGCTCGGCACCGGCGAACACCTCGACCGGGACGCCGTCGGCGAGCCGGATCGCCTCGGGGTAGGTGGTCCAGTAGGGCGCCGGCAGCAGCACCTCGTCGCCGGGGTTCACCACGGTCTGGAACGCCTGGTACACGGCCTGCTTGCCGCCGTTGGTGACGACGACCTGCGCCGGGGTCACCTCCAGGCCCGAGTCGCGGAGTGTCTTCGCGGCGATCGCCTCGCGCAGCACGGGGAGACCCGCGGCGGGGGTGTAGCGGAAGTTCGCCGGGCTCTTCAGCGCCTCCGCCGCCGCATCCACCACGAACTGGGGCGTCGCGAAGTCGGGCTCCCCGGCCGCGTAGGAGATGACGGCGCGCCCAGCGGCCTGCAGGGCCTTGGCCTTGGCATCGACCTTGAGGGTCGCCGATTCGGCGATGGCGGAGAGCTTGCGGGAGAGGGGGGCGCGTTCGGTCACGGTAAAAGCGTAGTCGCGCGGGCAGCCTCGCGCGGGGCCGTGACGGGGCCGCGCTGTGGAACGATGACAGGATGCGTGGCATCCAGCTGTGGACTCTCGACGGCATTCCCGAGATCCGGCCCGGCGACGACCTGGCTCGGATCATCGGCGATGCGCTCGCGGCGGACGAGGACGGATGCCGGGACGGTGATGTTCTCGTGGTCACGAGCAAGATCGTGTCCAAGGCGGAGGGGCGGATCGTCGCCGCATCCGACCGGGACGACGCCATCACGGCGGAGACGGTGCGCGTCGTCGCCACCCGCGGCACCACCCGCATCGTGGAGAACCGCCTCGGGGTCGTGGGCGCCGCGGCCGGCGTCGACGCCTCGAACACCCCCGAGGGCACCGTGCTGCTGCTGCCGCTGGACCCGGACGCCTCGGCCCGGCTGCTGTGCGCGGCACTGCGAGAGCGGTTCGGCGTGCGGATCGGCGTCATCGTCAGCGACACCCTCGGCCGCGCCTGGCGGCTCGGGCAGACCGACGTCGCGATCGGCGCCGCCGGCCTCACGGTGGTCGACGACCTGCGCGGCACCACGGACACCCAGGGGCGGTCCCTGGCGGTGACCGTGCCCGTGGTTGCGGACGAACTCGCCGGTGCGGCGGACCTGGTCAAGGGCAAGGCCACCGGCCTCCCCGTCGCGGTGGTGCGGGGGATGAGTCGGATCGTGACGGATGCGGTCGACACTCCGGGTGCGCGCACCCTGCCCCGCACGGGTGAGGCCGACATGTTCCGCCTCGGCAGCGACGAGGCGTACGCCCAGGGTTACGCGGCCGGCGCCGCCGCATCCACCCCCTGACCCCGCCCCGTCCGCCAGGGGGAGACACCGAAATGGGTTCTGGGCCCCGAGACGGTGGGTAAACCCCACGGTCTCGGAGCCCAGAACCCGACTCGCGGTCAGCGGACTCAGGTGAACTGATTCATCGTGTTGTCCTTGCCGCCGGCCTTGAGGGCCGCGTCGCCGGCGAAGTACTCCTTGTGGTTGTCGCCGATGTCGCTGCCGGCCATGTTCTGGTGCTTGACCGTGGCGATGCCCTCCCGGATCTCGCGACGCTGGACGCCCTTCACGTATGCCAGCATTCCCTCGTCGCCGAAGTAGCCCTTGGCGAGGTCATCGGTCGACAGGGCCGCCGTGTGGTACGTCGGCAGCGTGATGAGGTGGTGGAAGATCCCGGCGCGCGCCGAGCCGTCCTTCTGGAACGAGCGGATCTTCTCGTCGGCCAGCTGTGCGAGCTCGGTGTCGTCGTAATCGACGTTCATGAGGTCGGCGCGGTCGTAGGCCGAGACGTCCTTGCCCTGCTCCACGAGCAGGTCGTACGCCTGCTGTCGGAAGCTCAGCGTCCAGTTGAACGACGGGCTGTTGTTGTAGACGAGCTTCGCGTTCGGGATCTCCTCGCGGATCGCGTCCACCATGCGGGCGATCTGCTCCACGTGGGGCTTCTCCGTCTCGATCCACAGCAGGTCGGCGCCGTTGCGCAGCGACGTGATGCAGTCGAGCACGCACCGCTCCTCGCCGGTGCCCTGACGGAACTGGTACAGGTTGCTGGCGAGCCGCTTCGGCCGCAGCAGCGTGCCGTCGCGCTTGATGACGACGTCGCCGTTGCCGAGCTCGTCCTGCGTGATCTCTTCGACATCGAGGAACGCGTTGTACTGGTCCCCGAGGTCGCCGGGCTCGGTCGTGACAGCGAGCTTCTGCGTGAGGCCGGCGCCGAGCGAGTCGGTGCGGGCGACGATCACGCCGTTGTCGACGCCGAGCTCGAGGAAGGCGTAGCGCACGGCGTTCAGCTTTGCGATGAAGTCCTCGTGCGGCACGGTGACCTTGCCGTCCTGGTGACCGCACTGCTTCTCATCCGAGACCTGGTTCTCGATCTGGATGGCGCAGGCGCCCGCCTCGATCATCTTCTTGGCGAGCAGGTACGTGGCCTCGGGGTTGCCGAAGCCGGCGTCGATATCGGCGATGATCGGGACCACGTGCGTCTCGTAGGTGTCGATCTGCGACTGGATGAACTCCACCGCGGTCTCGTCGCCGGCGGCGCGCGCGTCGTCGAGCTTCGTGAACAGCAGGTCGAGCTCACGGGCATCCGCCTGGCGGAGGAACGTGTACAGCTCTTCGATGAGTGCCGGCACCGCGGTCTTCTCGTGCATCGACTGGTCGGGGAGGGGCCCGAACTCCGAGCGGAGAGCGGCGACCATCCAGCCCGACAGGTAGAGGTAGCGCTTGTTGGTGGTCTTCAGGTGCTTCTTGATCGAGATGAGCTTCTGCTGCCCGATGAAGCCGTGCCAGACGCCGAGCGACTGCGTGTACACCGACGAGTCGGCGTCGTACTCCGCCATGTCTCGGCGCATGATGTCCGCCGTGTACTGGGCGATCTCCAACCCCGTCCGGAAGCGGTTCTGGGCCCGCATCCGGGCGACGGCCTCGGGTTCGATCGCATCCCAGCTGGGGCCGTTCTGCTCCTTGAGTGCCCGGATGGCGTCGATGTCGTCCTGGTAGTCAGTCATGTTCTCTTCCTTGCTGGTCGTGACGGGTCGGCTCGCGTGAGCCATGACGGGGGTGGCGCCTAGTCGGCCTCGGTGAGGAACTTCGCGTACGCCGGAAGCGTCAGGAACGCCGGGAACTCCCGGCCGAGCGCCACCTCGCGGAAGACCTCCGCCGCGTCGTCGAACCGGTCGCCGTCGCGGCGCTCCACCTCGGCGAGCACCTGCGTGATGAGTCCCTCGATGTAGTCGCGAGTGATCTGATCGCCCTCGGCGGTGGAGTGGTCCTGATGGATCCACTGCCACACCTGGGAGCGCGAGATCTCGGCGGTCGCCGCATCCTCCATCAGGTTGTCGATGGCGACGGCGCCCAGGCCCCGCAGCCACGCCTCGATGTAGCGGAGCGCCACCGACACGTTGTCCCGCACACCCTGTGCGGTCACGGGACGACCGATGTGGACGTCGATTAGGTCGGCCGCGGCCACCTGCACCTCCGGGCGCTGCCGGTCGAGCTGGTTCGGCCGGTCGCCCAGCACCGCGTCGAACTCGGCGCGCGCCACCGGGATCAGGTCGGGGTGGGCGACCCAGGTACCGTCGAAGCCGTCTCCGGCCTCACGCTTCTTGTCGGCGGCGACCTTCTCGAACGCCTGCGCCGTGACCTCCGGGTCGCGCCGGCTAGGAATGAACGCGCTCATCCCGCCGATCGCGAAGGCGCCGCGCTTGTGGCAGGTCTTCACGAGCAGCTCGGTGTAGGCGCGCATGAACGGCACCGTCATCGTGACTTCGCTCCGGTCCGGCAGCACGAACCGTGCGCCGCGGCCGCGGTAGTTCTTGATGATCGAGAAGATGTAGTCCCACCGACCGGCGTTGAGTCCGGCGATGTGGTCGCGCAGCTCGTACAGGATCTCCTCCATCTCGAACGCCGCAGGCAGCGTCTCGATGAGCACCGTCGCGCGGATCGTGCCGTGCGGGATGCTGAGGTACTCCTCACTGAAGGTGAAGATGTCGTCCCACAGCTTCGCCTCCTCGCTCGATTCGAGCTTGGCGATGTAGAAGTAGGGTCCGGCGCCGTTCGCGATCAGCCGCGCGGCGTTGTGGAAGAAGTAGAGCCCGAAGTCGACGAGAGAGCCGGATGCGGCCATGCCACGCCCGGTGCGGTCGACGAACCGGATGTGGTTCTCGGGGAGGTGCCAGCCGCGCGGGCGCATCACGATCGTCGGCGTCTCGGCGGCGCTGACCGCGTACTGCTTGCCCTCGGGGCTGGTGAAGGAGAGCTGCCCGCGGATCGCGTCGAACAACGACAGCTGACCTTCGATGACGTTCTTCCAGGTCGGGCTGGTGGCGTCCTCCTGGTCGGCGAGCCAGACCTTCGCGCCGGAGTTCAGTGCGTTGATCGTCATCTTGGGGTCGGTCGGCCCGGTGATCTCGACGCGGCGGTCCTCCAGACCGGGGCCGGCCCCGGCGACGCGCCAGCTCGGGTCGTTGCGGATGATGGCGGTGTCGGCGCGGAAGCTCGGGTCGTGGCCGTTGCCGATCTCGTAGCGGCGCCGCATCCTGTCCGCCAGCCGGTCGCGTCGACGTGCGTCGAAGCGGTGGTGCAGCTCGGTGAGGAACGTGACCGCGTCGGGGGTCAGGATCTCGTCGTAGCGTTCTCCGAGACGACCGAGGATCTCGATGGTCGGGCGGAACGATGTCGAGATGGCGCCGGTGGTCGGGGTGGAGGTCGTCTCGGGCGCGAGGGCCGTGGCGGTGGGATTCATTGCCCTGTCTTCCTGTGTCGAGGTGGTGGGGGTGAGTCGCCCGGATCTGGCCGGACGACCCTGTCCCGGCGGGTCGTGTCACCCACTCTGCGTGAAGATCTCGGGTCGCTCCGAACATTTGTGAGGAGAAGTTTGCGGAAATTTCTGCTGCTGTGACACAATCGCCGGCATGACGATCGCAGAAGAGCTCGCCGACGACGCCGAAGCCGATGCGCTGACCATCGGCCGCCGCATCCGCCAGCTGCGCACGCAGCGCGGTATGACGCTGGAGGAGCTCGCCGCATCCGTCGACCGGGCACCAAGCCAGCTGTCGATGATCGAGAACGGCAAGCGGGAGCCGAAGCTCACCCTGCTGCGCGCCATCGCGAAGTCGCTCGGCACGTCGATCGACGCGCTGCTGGAGGCGGAGCCGCTGGATGAGCGGGCGTCGCTCGAGATCTCGCTGGAGCGGGCGATGCGCGGCCAGACGTTCCAGGCGCTCGGTATCGAACCGTTCCGGATCGGCAAGGCGATGCCGGATGAGGCGCTGCGCACCATGCTGGCGCTACAGTCCGAGATCGAGCGGCTGCGGGATGAGCGCTCCGCCACGCCGGAGGAAGCGCGGCGCGCCAACGTCGACCTCCGTCACCTCATGCGCGAGCAGAACAACTACTTCGGCGACCTGGAGCAGCACGCCCGGTCGCTTCTGGATGCGGTCGGTCACCCCGGCGGACCGCTCACGCAGCGGACGGCCAGTGACATCGCCGCCCACCTCGGGTTCACGCTGCACTACGTGCCCGATCTGCCGCAGACCACGCGCAGCGTCGCCGACCTGAAGCACGGCCGGCTGTACCTCTCCAGCCGCGTCGCGGCCAAGGGTGACTCCCGCACCGCGGTGCTGCAGGCACTGTCGAGCCGCATCCTCGGTCACCGGGAGCCGACGAGCTATGCGGAGTTCCTGCGTCAGCGGGTCGAGACGAACTACCTCACCGGCGCCCTGCTCATCCCGGAGGCCCACGTCGTCCCCGCGCTGCAGGAGGCGAAGGCGAACCGGGCGATCTCGATCGAGGACCTCCGCGACGGCTACTCCGTCTCGTACGAGACGGCCGCGCACCGGTTCACGAACCTCGCCACCGTGCACCTCGGCATTCCGGTGCACTTCCTCAAGGTGCACGAGTCGGGCACAATCACAAAGGCGTACGAGAACGACGATGTGAACTTCCCCACCGACCGGCTCGGATCCATCGAGGGGCAGATGTGCTGCCGGCGGTGGACGAGCCGGGTGGTGTTCGACGTCGACGACCGGTTCAACCCGTACTACCAGTACACCGACACCGGCAACGGCACCTACTGGTGCACGGCCCGCGTGGAGAACTCCAGCGAGGGTCAGCACTCGGTGAGCGTCGGCGTGCGCTTCGACGACACCAAGTGGTTCCTCGGCCGCGATACCCCGAACCGGGGCGTCTCGAAGCACTCCGTGGAGGTGTGCTGCCGCCGCGCCCCCGCCGACCTCGAAGCGGCCTGGCGGGAGAACGCCTGGCCGAACGTGCGGACGCCGCGGACGCTGCTCGCGACCCTCCCCACCGGCGCCTTCCCCGGCGTCGACACGACCGAGGTGTACGAGTTCCTCTCCGCGCACGCCCCGCGCTGAGTCCTCGACCGGTTTCGCCCGTCGCGAATGGGGGGTGCGGATGCGGCGCACTGGACATCTGCGACGGGTGAACGCGCAGGGCGGCGCGGGGCATGGCGCGAACGCGCAGGGCGGCGCGGGGCATGGCGCGAACGCGCGCATAGCAGGCGCGCGGGGCGCGGGGTCAGGCGTCGCAGTGGCTGAGATCGGTCTCGGCGAGCGGGTCGCCCTCCGGGATGAGGTACGTCACCCACAGCACCACGGGCACATCGCCCTCGTTGCGGCCCTCATGCACGTACCCGGGTCCCTCGATGATCGCGTCGCCCGCCGCATAGATCGCAACGCCGCCCGGGTGGTTGGGTGCGTAATGAGTGAGGGTGCCCTCCTTCACGACGGCGATGAGCTGCCCGTCATGGCAGTGCTTCCCGGTTCCGGCGCCTGGTTCGATGGTGATCTCGCGGAACGTCACCCCGACCCCGTCGGTGCCGGCGTCGACGGCGACCGCCACCGGTCCGTCGATCTCCCCGGCGGCGTGGTCCACCGCGCTGACCGGGCTGGGCGTCGTCGGTGATCCGGTGGGGGAGGCGGTGGGTGCCGACCCCGGGGTGCCGGTGCACGCGCTGAGGGCCAGCGCGGCGGCGAGGACGACCGCGGCGCGCCAGATCGGTCGAACGGTCACGGTTCCCCCACGCTCGCCCCGCCGAGCGCGCGACGTCGCTCCGATCGTGGCGCCTGCGCGCCGCCGCCGCAACCCCGCGGCGAGACTTCACCTGTGTCACGTATCAGCGGGGAATACGGGACACACGTGAAGTCTCGGCGGGAAGGGCCCGACGTACGATCGAAGGGTCAGCCCGAGGAAGAGGTCCGCCGTGCCCGAAGCACTCGCCCATGCCGAGGATCTCGCCGCGTTCGTCGCGGCCTCGCCCTCCAGCTACCACGCGGCGGCGGAGGTCGCTCTGCGGCTGACGGATGCGGGCTTCACCGCGCTGGACGAGCACGAGGCGTGGCCGGCGCCCGCGGGAGGACGGTTCCTCGTGGTGCGCGACGGGGCCGTGCTCGCCTGGGTCGTGCCGGAGCGGGCGACGCCCGCGACGCCGGTGCGCATCTTCGGCGCCCACAGCGACTCGCCCGGGTTCAAGCTCAAGCCGCAGCCGACGACCGGCTCGCTCGGCTGGCTGCAGGCCGGGGTGGAGATCTACGGCGGCCCGCTGCTGAACTCCTGGCTCGACCGCGAACTGCGCCTCGCCGGCCGGTTGGTGCTCGACGACGGCTCGGCCGTGCTCGCCGCGACGGGTCCGCTCCTCCGCCTCCCGCAGCTGGCGATCCACCTCGACCGCGAGGTCAACGACCACCTCGCCCTGAACAAGCAGTCGCAGACGCAGCCGGTGTGGGGGCTGGGGGATGCCGAGTCCGCCGATATCCTCGGCGAGCTCGCGGCGGATGCGGGGGTGGATGCGGCCCGCATCCGCGGCTACGACATCGTCACCGCCGACGCGGCGCCGGGTGTCGTGTTCGGCCGCGACGACGTGTTCCTCGCCGCCGGGCGCCTCGACGACCTCGCCTCGGTGCACGCCGGGGCGGTCGCGCTCGCCGCGGCCGCGGACGGGTACGACGCGGGCCACATCGCGGTGCTTGCCGTGTTCGACCATGAGGAAGTCGGCTCCGGCACCCGGTCGGGTGCGGCAGGACCGTTCCTCGCGGACGTGCTGGAGCGGATCCAGCTCGGGCTCGGCGCCGACCGCGACGCGCAGTTGCGCTCGCAGGCGGCGAGCTGGTGCGTGTCGAGCGATGTCGGCCACGCCGTCCACCCGAACTACGCGGAGAAGCACGACCCGGTGGTGCGCCCTCGCCTCGGGTCCGGTCCCCTCCTCAAGATCAACGCGAACCAGCGCTACGCCACCGATGGTGTGGGCGCCGCCGCCTGGCATGGCTGGTGCGCCGAGGCCGGGGTCGTCTCGCAGGAGTTCGTGTCGAACAACACCGTGCCGTGCGGGTCGACGATCGGCCCGATCACCGCGACTCGGCTCGGCATTCGCACCGTCGACGTCGGCATCCCGATCCTGTCGATGCACTCGGCCCGGGAACTCGCCGGCGTGAGCGATCTGCTCGATCTCGCGCGCGTCGCCGAGGTCTACTTCCGCGGCTGACCCTGCCCTGGGCTCCTGCCCGCCCGCTTCGGGTGGCAGCTCTGGCGGGATGCGGGGGCGTGATGCCGCGAGTCCTGCCACGTGAATGACCCGCGGGCCGCGGGCACGAGCCTCAGTGCCCGGAGATCGCGTCGGCGATCCGGGCCAGGCCCGAGGTGCGGTCGGAGCCGGATGCGGCCTCCGCCCGGTCCGCGGCGCGGTAGGCGGCGTAGATTCCCCGCACGGCGAGCCACCGCAGCGGCTCCATCTCCCAGGTCTTGGCCCGGCGGCCGACCCAGGGCAGGCGCACCCGTTCGGTGTCGTGCCCGAGGATCAGGTCGGCGAGGGTACGGCCGGCGAGATTCGTCGCGGTCACGCCGGTGCCGACGTATCCGCCCGCCCAGCCGAGGCCGGTGCGCGGATCGTGGCCGACGGTCGCGGCCCAATCCCGGGGCACCCCCAGCACCCCCGACCAGGCATGGGCAATCGGCACCTCCCGCGCCACCGGGAAGAAGTCGCGCAGCAGCGTGGTCAACTGCGCCACCGTGCGCGCGGCGGTGACGCCGTCCGCATCCACCCGGGAACCGTACCGATAAGGCACACCGCGTCCGCCGAACGCGATCCGGTCATCCGCCGTGCGCTGCGCGTACATGTACACGTGCGCCATGTCGCCGAGGGTCGCACGGCTGTCCCAGCCGATCTCGTCCCACAGCTCGGCCGGTAGCGGGTCTGTCGCGATCATCGACGAATTCATCGGCAGCCAGGTGCGGTGCTCGCCGCGGAGCCCCGCAGTGAACCCCTCCGTCGCGCGGATGACGTGGGTCGCGCGGACGTCGCCGCGGTCGGTGCGCGCGACACCGGGGGTGATCTCCCGCACCCGCGTCTGCTCGTAGATCGTGACGCCGCGTCGCTCCACTGCCGCCGCGAGCCCTTGGACCAGCCGGGCGGGATGGATGCGGGCGCAGTGCGGGTGCCACAGCCCGCCGAGAGCGCCCGCCACGCGCACCCGCGACGCGGTCTCGTCCGCATCCCACAGTTCCAGGTCGGTGCCGGGCCATGCGGACTCGGATGCGGCGAACGCACGCAGCCGCGCGCGCTGCGAGGGCGTGCGGGCGACCGTGAGCTCGCCGCCCTTGTGCGCTCCGATGTCGATGCCCTCCCGGGCAGCGACCGCGAGCACCTCGTCCACGGTGTCGTTCAGTGCCCGCTGCTGCGCGATCGCCGCGTCCCGGCCGTGCGTCCGGGCGTACCGCTCGCGGCCGCCGGTGACGGAGTTCGTCAGCCAGCCGCCGTTCCGCCCGGACGCGCCGTAGCCGGCGAAGCGCGCCTCCAGCACCGCGATGCGCAGATCGGGTCGAGCCTCGCTCAGGTAGTAGGCCGTCCACAGGCCGGTGTAGCCGGCGCCGACGATGCACACGTCGACGTCGAGGGAGCCGGGGAGCGGCTGCCGCGGCGCGGGCGTACCGCCCAGCTGGCGCCACCAGAACGAGACCTCGCCGTTGACGCTCACACGGTCTCTCCGAGGACCGTCAGTGCGAGCCACAGCCGGGCGCGCTCGGGGAAGGCGGACAGGTCGGTGCCGAGCACGCGCTCGATGGTCGCCAGTCGTGCGCGGAGGGTGTGGCGGTGGACGCCGAGCGCCTGCGCCGCACGGTCGTGCGAGGCGTCCTGATCCAGCCACGTGCGCAGGGTCAGCACGAGCTGCGCGCCGTGCGTCGTGTCGTAGTCGTGCAGCGGGGCGAGCTCCGCCCGAGCGAGGACCCGGGCGTCCTCGCCGGCGAGGGCGCGGACGAGGCCGTCGCTCGTCCGCGCGAACTCGCTCACCCCACCGGAGCCGTGATCGCGAGCGATGCGTGCCTGTCCCGCCGCCGCCGCGAGAGCGTCGTATCCCACCGGGTCGGAGAGGCCTACCGTCAGCGTGAACCGGTCGGCCGCGCGACGGAGCAGCTCGACCCCGGCGGGAGAGGCGACGAGGACGAGCCCTGCCTCGGTGCGTCCGAAGAACAGGAGATCGCCCTGCCTCTCCACCTGGTCCTCCAGCCACTCGGTGACGTCTTCACGGTGCGCGGTGGCCGCATCCGTCATCGCCACGCGCACGGGTGCCGCCGGCAGCCCGCCCCACATCTCGCGGGCGACGCGGCGGGCTGTGGTCACTTCGCCCTCGAGGAGGGATGCGGTCAGGCCCGCGCGGAGCGATCCGCGGGCGCGGAGGAGGCTGCGGCGCTGCTCCAGGGCGAGGCCCGCCATTGCCACGGCCATCGTGACGACGCCGCGGGCCTCCGCATCCAGGTCCGCTGCGCCGATCGCGAGGACGCCCCGCAGGTGTCCGCCGCGGCCGAGCGTCTGCAACTGCATGGCGTGCCCGGCGACATCCGTCGCGGCGCCGGCGCGGGTACCGCGCGCCAGCACGCCGGCGACCTCCGACTCCAGCTCGGTGCGGGCGGCGGTCGGCATCGCACCGGCCGGATGCTGGTGGGTGAGCGTCCCCGCCGCGTCGAACAGTCCCACCCAGGCATCGAGGCGCCGGGAGAGCTCGTCCAGGGTCGCCGACAGCCCGTCATCGCGGAGCGCCGCGAGCGACAGCGCCCGCTGGGCGTCGAGCGCCCAGCTGCGCCGGGCGTACTCCTGTGCCGCCAGCACCTGCGCCGTGGTACGGGCGACGGCGATGAACGGGGTGCGGTAGGGCACCTCGAACAGGGGGAGACCCGCGGCCGCGCACGCGGCGACCAGCCCCTCGGGCACGCCGTCTCGCACCACCTCGGTGCCGAACCCGAGGGCGGCGACGCCGCGGATGCGGAGCCGCGCGACGTAATCCTCATAGGTCGCCGCATCCGCGTCGAGGAACTGCGTCCCCGTCGTCAGCAGCGCCAGGTCCTCCGACAGGAACGGTGTCGGGTCGGCGAGATCCGAGCTGTGCACCCCGCGCAGCCACCGGTCCAGCACGTCGGGGGGTAGCTGCTCCTCCTCGGTCGCGAGGCGCAGCCCCAGCTCGCCGCGACGCAGCAGCGTCCGCAGCGTGGGCTCCTCGACGGGTCTGCTCATAGAGGGATCCTCTCGTGCGGCGCGGGTCGCACCGTTGTCCATCGTGGCGCATCCGGGGGTCCTCGGTATACACGGGGGCGGATGCTGCCGTATCCGTCCCGGCCCTACGCTCGCGGCATGACCCTCACCGACGTGACCTCTGCTCCCCTCGGGGGACCGGCCCTGCCGCAGGAGCGGCGGCTTGTGACCGCGATCCCCGGCCCGCGCTCCGCGGCGCTGCTGGAGCGGAAGGCCGCGGCGGTGTCTGCGGGCGTCGGCCACACAGTGCCGATCGAAGCCGTCGCCGCCGGCGGAGGCGTCGTCGTGGATGCGGACGGCAACTCGCTCATCGACCTCGGGTCGGGGATCGCTGTCACCACGGTCGGCAACGCTCACCCGAAGGTCGTCGCCGCGGTGCAGGCGCAGGTCGCGCAGTTCACCCACACCTGCTTCATGATCTCTCCGTACGAGTCGTACGTCGGCGTGGCCGAGGCGCTCAACCGCCTCACCCCCGGCGACCACGCCAAGAAGTCGGCGCTGTTCAACTCCGGTGCGGAGGCCGTCGAGAACGCGGTGAAGATCGCGCGCAAGCACACCGGCCGGCAGGCCGTGGTCGCATTCGACCACGCCTACCACGGCCGCACGAACCTCACCATGGCGCTCACCGCCAAGGCCATGCCGTACAAGAGCGGCTTCGGCCCCTTCGCCGGCGAGGTGTACCGCGCCCCCGTGTCCTACCCCTTCCGTGACGGCCTCGACGGCCACGCGGCCGCCCGGCAGGCGATCGCCCTGATCGAGAAGCAGATCGGCGCCGGCAACCTCGCCGCCGTCCTCATCGAGCCGATCCAGGGCGAGGGCGGGTTCATCGTTCCCGCCGACGGCTTCCTGCCGGAACTCGTGCGCTGGTGCCGCGAGAACGGCGTCGTGTTCATCGCCGACGAGGTGCAGACCGGGTTCGCCCGCACCGGTGCGATGTTCGCCAGCGAGCTGTTCGGCATCGTGCCCGACCTCATCACCACCGCGAAGGGCATCGCCGGGGGGCTCCCGCTGGCCGCCGTCACCGGCCGCGCCGAGATCATGGATGCCTCGCACGTCGGCGGCCTCGGCGGCACCTACGGCGGCAACCCGATCGCGTGCGCCGCGGCGCTCGCCGCCATCGACGTGTTCGAGAACGAGGGGCTGATCGAGCGGGCGCAGCAGGTCGGCGCCGTACTCACCGAGCGCCTCACCGCACTGCAGACGGGCGACCCCCGCATCGGCGAGGTCCGCGGACGCGGTGCCATGGTCGCGGTCGAGTTCGTCGTCCCCGGCACCACCGAGCCGGATGCAACCCTCGCCGGCGCCGTCGCCCGCGCCGCCATCGCGGAGGGCGTCATCGTCCTCACCTGCGGCACCTACGGCAATGTCATCCGGTTCCTGCCGCCGCTGTCGATCCCCGACGAGTTGCTGCACGAGGGCCTGGACGTCGTGGCCGCCGCGCTGGCGGCGTCATGATCCGCCGAGTCACCCCTCTCGCGCCGACCCACCCCGGTACGCGCGGCATGCATCGGGATGGCTCGTAGGGATAGGGGTGGCCCGGCGGAGAAGCCGGGCGCAGAGTAGGCACAGCAGCAGCGCAGCAGTGACGACGAGGACATGAAGGAGCGAGTGACATGAGCACCGAGATCACGAGGGACGTCGTCATCGTCGGCGCGGGCGCGGCGGGCCTCACCGCCGCGAACGATCTGCGCGCACAGGGACTGTCCGTCGCCGTGCTGGAGGCGCGCGACCGCGTCGGCGGGCGGCTGTGGACCGACGTCATCGACGGCGCCACGCTCGAGATCGGTGGACAGTGGGTCTCGCCCGACCAGGACGCCCTCATCGACACGGTCGCCGACCTGGGCCTGGAGACCTACAGCCGCTATCGCGACGGCGAGAGCGTGTACATCGGACCGGCGGGGGAGCCGAAACGCTTCAGCGGCGATGTCTTCCCGGTGGCGCCGGAGACCGCGGCCGTCATCGAGGAGATCACCGAGCGCCTCGACGCCATGGTCGCCGAGATCGATCCCGACCGTCCCTACGCGCACCCTCGCGCCGCGGAATGGGATGCCGTCTCCTGGGATGCCTGGCTCCGTGCCCAGACCGACGACGACGAGGCGGTCCGCAACCTCGCTTTCGCCACCGGCTCCGCCATGCTCACCAAGCCGACGCACGCGTTCTCGCTACTGCAATCGCTCCTCATGGCCGCATCCGCCGGCTCGTACTCGCACCTGGGGGACGCCGATTTCATCCTCGACAAGCGGGTCGTCGGCGGACTCCAGCAGGTGCCGCAGCTGTTGGCCGAGCGTCTCGGCGACGACGTGCATCTGAACAGCCCGGTCCGCACCCTGGAGTGGGGCGATGACGGCGTCACCGCGCACACCGACGACCTCATTGTCCACGCCCGCTACGTCGTCCTCGCCCTCGCGCCGGTGCTGTACCCGCGCATCTCGTTCGTCCCGCCGCTCCCGCGGCTGCAGCAGCAGATGCACCAGCACCTCTCGATGGGATTCGTCATCAAGGTGCACGCCGTGTATGAGCGGCCGTTCTGGCGGGAACAGGGGCTCTCGGGCACCGCGTTCAGCCCCTACCAGGTCTGCCACGAGGCGTACGACAACACCAACCACGGTGACGAACGCGGCACCCTCGTCGGCTTCGTCTCCGATCTCAATGCCGACGATCTGTTCCGGCTGGATGCGGCGGAGCGCAAGGCCCGCATCCTCGAGTCGCTGGCGCACTACTACGGCCCCGAGGCGCTCGATCCGGTCGTGTATTACGAGAGCGACTGGGGCGCCGAGGAGTGGACCCGCGGGGCGTACGCCGCGAGCTTCGACCTCGGCGGGCTGCACCGGTACGGCGCCGACCTGCGCACTCCGGTGGGCCCCATCCACTTCGCCTGCAGTGACCTGGCCGGCGCCGGATACCAGCACGTGGACGGGGCGATCCGGATGGGTCGCCTGGTCGCCACGAACATCGGCGAAGCCGCCCGCGCATGAACGGCGTCCTGGTCGGGTACACGGCCACCCCGGCCGGGGCGGACGCCCTGGCTCTGGGTGCGCGGCTCGCTCATGCCACCGGCGCGCGGCTCGACATGGTGCTGGTGCTCCCGAGCGATGACCGCAGCGTCATCACGCCGACCGATCCCGGCTACGACCGGCATCTCCGCCACACCGCGGAGGGCTGGCTGCGTGAGGCCGTCGAATCGCTCCGGGATGCGGTGCCCACCCGTGCGCACATCCGGTACGGCGAGTCCTTCGCCGCCGGGCTCGTGGCGGCCGCGGCCGAGTTCGACGCCGGCGTCATCGTCGTCGGTGCCGGCAACGGGGGCCTCCGCGGGCGACACCGCGTCGGCACCGTCGCCTCCGAGCTCCTGCACTCCGCCGACGTCACCGTGCTCCTGGCGCCGGCCGGTGCGCACGACATCCCGGTGGATGCCGGCATCCCGCGCATCACGGCCGCCCTCGGCACCCGCCCCGGCGGGGACGTACTGATCGAAGAAGCCGTCGCGCTGGCCGCGGCCGCGCGCGCCGACCTCCGCCTGGTGTCGCTGGCCACCATCGACCTCCCCGCCGGGGTGGACACCGGGGTCATCCGGCTGACCGGCGTCACGCACGCAGACGCCGTGCTCGCGCAAGCACGGGCGGCGCTGCCGGCCGGGGTGGAGGCGGAGGCGATCGTCGGTACTGGCGAGAGCGTCGAGGATGCGGTGCAGCACCTGGACTGGACCCCCGCCGAGATCGTGATGGTCGGCTCCAGCCGGCTCGCGCAGCCGCGGCGACTCTTCCTCGGCTCGACGGCGGCGAAAATGCTGCACGTCCTGCCGGTCCCCATGGCGGTTGTGCCGCGGACGCGCGGCGGACAGGGAGCATGACATGAGCGCACCCGACCAGCAGGCCGCCTCCGCCGATCCGGTGGTGACCGGCGGACTTTCGCAGAAGGGGCTGTCGGCCGGCACCGTCGGCCTCATCGGCGCCGTCGTCATCGGCATCTCCTGCATCGCTCCGGCGTACACGCTGACGGCTGCCCTCGGCCCCACGGTGTCCGAGGTCGGCGTGCAGGTGCCCGCCATCATCCTCGTCGGGTTCATCCCGATGCTGCTCGTGGCGTTCGGCTATCGCGAGCTGAACAACCGCATGCCCGACTCCGGGACCTCGTTCACCTGGGCCGCCCGCGCCTTCGGGCCGTGGGTCGGGTGGCTGGCCGGATGGGGGCTGATCGCGGCGACCATCCTGGTGCTGTCGAACCTCGCCGGCATCGCCGTCGACTTCCTCTTCCTCCTCATCGCGCAGGTCACCGGCGCCGAGGACATCGCCGGCCTCGCCGCCAATCCGTTCATCAACGTCGTGGTGTGCCTCGCGTTCATGGCGGGTGCGACGTTCGTGTCGTACCGCGACATGCAGACCACGCAGAAGCTGCAGTACGTGCTGGTCGGCTTCCAGGTCGTGGTGCTGGTGATCTTCGCCGTCGCCGCCCTCGTCCAGGCGGCGAACGGCAGCGGGTTCGACCCGACGCCGTTCGACTGGTCCTGGTTCAACCCGTTCGCGGTGTCCTCGTTCAGCGCGGTCGCCGCGGGCCTCTCGCTGTCGATCTTCATCTTCTGGGGGTGGGATGTCACCCTCACGATGAACGAGGAGACGAAGGACCCGGACAAGACGCCGGGACGCGCCGCCACCATCACCGTGGTGATCATCGTCGCGCTGTACCTGCTGCTCGCGGTCGCGCTGATCATGTTCGCGGGGGTCGGGACGGGCGAGTACGGTCTCGGCAACCCCGACATCCAGGACAACGTCTTCTTCCACCTGTCCGGGCAGATTCTCGGGCCGCTCGCCGCGCTCGTCTCGCTCGCCGTGCTGACCAGCTCCGCATCCAGCCTGCAGTCGACCTTCGTGTCGCCCGCGCGCACCCTGCTCGCGATGGGACACTACGGCGCACTGCCGAAGCGGTTCGCGGCCGTCCACCCGCGGTTCTTCACCCCCGGGTTCGCGACGCTCGTGTCGGCGCTCGTCGCGTCGGCGTTCTACGCCGTGATGCGCTTCCTCAGCGAGAACGTGCTCTGGGACACCATCACGGCGCTCGGCATGATGATCTGCTTCTACTACGGGCTGACCGCGTTCGCCTGTGTCTGGTACTTCCGCAAGCAGTGGTTCGACTCGGCGCGGAACGTGTTCTTCACCTTCCTGTTCCCGCTCGTCGGCGGCGCGGTGCTAGCGGTGCTGTTCGTCACCACCCTGATCGACTCGATGGACCCCGACTACGGCAGCGGATCGAACGTCTTCGGCGTCGGCCTCGTCTTCGTGCTGGGCGTCACCGTGATCCTGGTGGGCGTCGTGGTGATGATCTGGCAGTCGATCGTGCGCCCCGACTTCTTCCGCGGCAAGACCCTGTCCCTCGACGCGCCGCCCAGCCGGCGCCATCGGGCACACTGAGACCACTCACACGAAGGAGCACGCATGAGCGAATACGCGGTCGTGAACCCCGCCACCGGTCAGACGGAGGCGACGTACCCGAGCCACACCGACGCCGAACTCGAACAGCGCATCGCCGCGGCGGATGCGGCCTTCCGGACGTGGCGGTCCCTTCCGGTGAGCGAGCGCGCGGCGGGACTGCGCCGGGTCGCCGAGCTCCACCGCGAACGCAAGGACGAGCTGGCGGCGATCATCGTGCGCGAGATGGGCAAGCCCCTCTCGCACGCCGAGGGGGAGGTCGATTTCGCCGCGGACATCACCGAGTTCTACGCCGACCAGGCGGAGAAGATCACCGCCGATCAGCCGGTCGACATCCTCGGCGAGGGCACCGCGGTCGTCCGCAAAGCCCCGCTCGGCGTGCTGCTGGGCATCATGCCGTGGAACTTCCCGTACTACCAGGTCGCCCGGTTCGCTGCCCCGAACCTCATCCTCGGGAACACGATCCTGCTCAAGCACGCCCCGCAGTGCCCGGAGTCGGCCGCCGCCATCGAGCAGATGTACCGGGATGCCGGCCTCCCCGAGGGTGCCTACCTCGACCTGCGCATCAGCAACGAGCAGGCAGCGGCCGTCATCGCCGACCCGCGCGTGCAGGGCGTCTCGGTGACGGGATCCGAGCGTGCCGGCGCCGCGGTGGCCGAGACCGCCGGGCGCAACCTCAAGAAGGTCGCACTGGAGCTCGGTGGCTCCGACCCGTTCATCGTGCTGTCCACCCCGGACCTCGACGCGACCGTGGCTGCGGCCGTCGAGGCACGGCTGGACAACAACGGACAGTCCTGCAATGCGCCCAAGCGCTTCATCGTCGTCGACGACCTCTACGACGCGTTCCTGGAGAAGTTCACCGCCGCGATGACCGGGCAGGTCATGGGTGACCCGTTCGCGGCCGACACCACCCTCGGCCCGCTGTCGTCGGTCGCCGCCGCCGAGCGGCTGGCGGAGCAGGTCGAAACGGCCATCTCGCAGGGAGCCCGTCTCGTCGCCGGCGGCGACCGTGACGGGGCGTTCTTCCCGCCCACCGTGCTCACCGATGTGACCCCGGAGATGGACGTGTACCGGCAGGAGCTGTTCGGCCCCGCCGCGGTGGTCTACCGCGTCTCGGGTGAGGACGAGGCTGTCGCGCTCGCCAACGACACGACCTACGGGCTGGGATCGTACGTGTACACCACCGATCCGGAGCAGGCCGATCGGGTCGCCGACCGGATCGATGCCGGCATGGTTTACATCAACTGCGTGCTCGCGGACTCGCCCGAACTTCCCTTCGGCGGCGTGAAGCGTTCCGGTACGTCTCGCGAGATGGGGCTGCTCGGCGCCGACGAGTTCGTGAACAAGAAACTGGTGCGTACCGCGCCGTAGGGTCGCGCTGGTGCGGGTGCACGTCCCGGAGGAGGATGGGGCTATGAGCGAGTACGGAACGGCATCCGACGCGGTCGAGCGGATGGACGACGCGCAGTGTTGGGAACGGCTGGCCACCCAGGAACTCGGACGCCTCGTGATCCGCGTGGGGGAGGTGCTCGACATCTTCCCGGTGAACTACGTCATCGATGACGGCGGGCTGGTCTTCCGCACCGCCGAGGGGAGCAAGCTGTTCGGGCTGACGGTCAACGACGAGGTGCTCTTCGAAGTCGACGATCACACCGACGACGCGGCGTGGAGCGTGATCGTTCGCGGCACCGCCCACCGTCTGGAGAGCTCGGCGGACGTCGCCGCTGCAGACGCCCTGCCGTTGCGGCCGTGGATCCCGACGGTGAAGTTCAGCTACGTCCGCATCGTTCCCACCTCGCTTTCGGGACGCGCCTTCCACCGCGGACCGGAACCGGACTGGTCTACCCACAGCGCCTGAGACCGTCGCACCGCTATCCTCGGCGTGATGAGCGACGAGGTTCCGGAGACACAGGAGGCGGTGTCTGACGCGCCTCCTGCCGAGTGGGCGGATCCGCCGGCCCGACGCCGTCGACGGCGGTGGCCCTGGTTCCTCGCCCTGGCGATCGTGCTCGTGCTGGCCGCGGTCGCGGGGGGTGTGTGGCTCCTCCACGAGGCTCGCCTCCGCGCCGACGCCGAACGCGCCCTCACGTCGTCGCAGCAGGAGCTGATCGCCACGACGGTCGAGGCGCAAGCCGAGACTGACGCGCAGATCGCGGCGCAGCGGGAGGCGTACCGGACCGACCTCGCCGGCTGGCAGGCCGACCAGGCGGGGGCGCAGGAGTGGGTGCAGTCCAACGACGCGCCCGCGCCCTCCCGCGCGAATCCAGGCGGCACCCGCATCCCGGGCGACGACCCGGATGGGCAGGGGTTCCTGGACTCGATCGGCGCCACCGACGTCCAGGTGTTCTTCGACGCGGGCGGGGAGAACTGCGGCTACAGCAACGGGGGCGACGATCCCTTCAGCTACAGCGCTGGCGGATGCTACGACACCCGCTTCCGCAACTGGCTGTTCCTGGCGTGGGAACCGGGTGGCGAGCGGCTCGTGTGGCCGATCTTCGTCCACGAGGCGATGCACTGGTACCAGTACGCGAACTACTACGCGCTGTTCCTCTCGGCAGAGCGCGGCGGCATCGGGCACGACTCCTACGTCGGCGTGGTGGAGAGCGATGCCAGCTGCCGTGCGGTGGCGGTCTACGGCATCGACCGGGACGACTACGCGGACTCCTCCTCGCCCTGCGACGTCGACGGCTGGTACGAGGGATGGCTGCGAGACCAGCTCGCCGCGCTCGGGGTGCGGGTGAGTGAACCGGTCGCCGCGGACTATGAGGTCCGCGAGGTGATCCGGCCGTGACCCGCACCCTGCCCCGCCTGACCGCGCTCGCCGGATGCGGTGCGCTCGTTTTCGCACTCGCGGCGTGCGCGGGACCCGACCCCGAGGTGGTCACGAAGAGTGCGGAGGCGCTCTTCACCGAACTCGTCGATGCCACCGGGGAGCTGGACGCGCAGACCCTCCGTACCCTCGAGGTCGCCCCGCCGGCAGAGGTCGCCTGTCCCGACCGGGACGAGGCGCTCCAGCGCGCCTATGTCGCGACCGGAACCCTCGCCATCGAGGCGGAGGAGAGCGACGTCGCCGACGTATTCGACACGGTCGGCGACCGGCTGGATGCGGAGCGATGGGACGCCATCGGCACCGACCGGGACCTCACCCAGCGAGCGTGGGCGGACGACGACGGGATCGTCGTCTCGGTCACTGCGGCGGGCTCGATCGTCACGGTCGCCGTGTTCACGCCGTGCCTGGCGTGACCGGCCGCATTCGCGACCGGTCTGCCCATGCCGTACACTGAATCATGCAGTTGAAGTCTGCATTCTTTCGCCGTGCCCGCGTCTGGGCGTCCCCCAACAAGGATCACGGCTGGAGTGCGGGCTCGAGGTCTCCGGACCTCTAGGGCGGTAGCTCAATTGGCAGAGCAGCGGTCTCCAAAACCGCAGGTTGCAGGTTCGATTCCTGTCCGCCCTGCGCGTCAGCGCATGCTGACACACGGTAAGCGATTCAGGTGGGTTCATGGTCCAGGACGCCTCGAAGGGCGAAGTCGTCGCGTCCAGCGGCGGCACGCGGGAGAAGAAGCCGAACTTCTTCGCACGCATCGTCGTCTTCATCCGTCAGGTTTTCGCCGAACTCCGCAAGGTCGTCACACCGACCCGCAAGGAGCTGCTGAAGTTCACGGCGGTCGTACTCGGCTTCGTCGTCGTGATGATGGCCGTGGTCTACGGCCTCGACACACTGTTCGTCTGGTTGACGACGGTGGTCTTCGGCACCCCGGTCGGCACGGCCTGACCCCCGACGCGGCCCCCGCCGCAGTAGGAACGAGAGAGTACGCAAGTGTCTGAGAAGTATCGCGACGACATCGATTGGGCGACCGCCGCCGAGCAGTCCAGTGAGGACGACGAGGCGCAGGAAGGCAGCATCCTCGCTGTCCAGGAGCGCGCGTCGGAGTCTGCGGAGCACCTCGCTGTGCACGTCGAGGACGACGACGAGAACGACGACATCGAAGGCAGTGAGGACATCGACATCGACGACCCGGAGGCCGACGCCATCGTGAACGACGCACTCGAGATCGACCAGGCTGCGGAAGCCGAAGCCGCCGCGGAGGTGCTCACCGACGCCCTCGCCGAGGATGAGGCCGAGCGCGAGGCGGAGGCGGCCGACGAGGTCACCCCCTACGACGGCCCCGACGTGAACGGTGAGCCTGACGCTCCCGTGCTCGACGCCGAGTTCGTCGACGAGGTCGCTACCGCGGCCGATGTCGTCGAGTCGGTTGAGGACGACGAGTCCGCCGAGGACGACGAGGACGCCGACGTCGACCCGTACGAGGCGTTCCGCACCGAACTTCGCGCTCTGCCCGGCAAGTGGTACGTCATCCACTCCTATGCCGGCTTCGAGCGCAAGGTGAAGGCCAACATCGAGCAGCGCAAGTCCACGCTCGAGGTCGAAGAGGACATCTACCAGGTCGAGGTCCCCATGGAGGACGTCGTCGAGATCAAGAACGGCCAGCGCAAGATGGTTACGCGCGTCCGGATCCCCGGCTACGTGCTCGTTCGCATGGAACTCAACGAGGACACCTGGTCGGTCGTGCGTCACACCCCCGGTGTCACCGGGTTCGTGGGTAACGCGCACAACCCCACGCCGCTCCGTTTCGAAGAGGCCTTCAACATGCTGAAGTCTCTCGTGCAGATCACCGAGACGGCCCCCGCCAAGGGCGGCGCCGCCAAGGGCTCGCCCACCCAGGCCCGGGTCATCCCGGCCGAGGTCGACTACGAGATCGGCGAGACCATCACGATCAAGGAGGGCTCGTTCGCGGGTCTTCCCGGCAGCATCAGCGAGATCAAGCCGGAGAGCGGCAAGCTCACCGTCCTCGTGTCGCTGTTCGAACGTGAGACCCCGGTCGAGCTGTCGTTCGACCAGGTCACCAAGCTCTAACAGACTTCCCGGGTCCGCCCGGGAGAACCGCTGTCCGGAAACGCCGGACGTGCGGGAGAACCGGATGCAGCCGCATCCCGTTCGACGAAAGGAAAACACATGGCACCCAAGAAGAAGGTGACCGGCCTGATCAAGCTCCAGATCAAGGCCGGCGCTGCCAACCCGGCGCCGCCGATCGGCCCCGCGCTCGGTCAGCACGGCGTCAACATCATGGAGTTCTGCAAGGCGTACAACGCGGCGACCGAGGCCCAGCGCGGCAACGTCATCCCCGTCGAGATCACCGTCTACGAGGACCGCAGCTTAACGTTCATCCTGAAGACGCCCCCGGCAGCCGAGCTGATCAAGAAGGCGGCTGGCGTCGCCAAGGGTTCGGCGACCCCGCACACCACCAAGGTCGCGAAGCTGACCAAGGCTCAGGTGCGCGAGATCGCCGAGGCCAAGCAGCCTGACCTGAACGCGAACGACATCGAGGCCGCCTCGAAGATCATCGCCGGCACCGCCCGTTCCATGGGCATCACGGTCGAGGACTAAGGGGATAACGAACATGGCTACCAAGTCCAAGGCATACGAAGCAGCGGCCGCCAAGATCGACCGCTCCAGCTTCTACTCCACCTCTGACGCCGTCGCACTGGCGAAGGAGACCGGGTCGAAGAAGTTCGACTCCACCGTCGAGGTCGCGCTGAAGCTCGCCGTCGACCCGCGCAAGGCAGACCAGATGGTGCGCGGCACCGTCATGCTGCCGCACGGTACCGGTAAGACCGCTCGCGTCATCGTGTTCGCGACCGGCCCCGCCGCCGAAGCCGCCATCGCGGCCGGTGCGGACGAGGTCGGTGGCGGCGAGCTCATCGAGCGTGTCGCCGGCGGCTGGACCGACTTCGACGCAGCCGTCTCCACCCCGGAGCTCATGGGCCAGGTCGGTCGCCTCGGTAAGGTCCTCGGACCCCGCGGCCTCATGCCGAACCCGAAGACCGGCACCGTGACCCCCAACCCGGCCAAGGCCGTCGAGGAGATCAAGGGCGGCAAGATCGAGTTCCGCGTCGACAAGCACGCCAACGTGCACTTCATCATCGGCAAGGCCTCGTTCACGGCCGACCAGCTGCTCGAGAACATCACCGCCGCGATCGATGAGGTCGTCCGGTTGAAGCCGTCGAGCGCCAAGGGCCGTTACATCCAGAAGGGTGCGGTGTCGACCACGTTCGGCCCCGGCATCCCGCTGGACGTCAACGCGCTCGCCTGAGCTCGTCTCGCATCGAAGGGCCCCGCCGTCAGGCGGGGCCCTTCCGCGTTCCGCGCCGCCCGGGGTCACCCCGTGGCGCGAATCTCGAAGCCGGCCTCGCCGGTGGGCGCGGCATCCGCCACCTGCGTCTCGGTCACCCGAGCTCCGGGGGGGGGGGAGGGGGGGGGTCCGCTGCCGCCCAGGCGAGGACCGCCTCGACGGCGGCGGTCTCTCCCTCGAGCTCCGCCGCGACCGAGCCGTCGGCGCGGTTGCGCACCCAGCCACTCACCCCCTCGCGGTCGGCGACCCGGCGCAGCGAGTAGCGGTAGCCGACGCCCTGCACGGTGCCGCGCACCGTCACCCTCACGCGTGTCATGGCTCCATCCTGTCCCCGACGCCGGCTGCCGCGCGCCGGCTTAGTGAGGGAGCACCAGCGATATCCCGAGGGCGATCATCATGATCGCGATGGCCGCATCCAGAATGCGCCACGCCCTGGGCGTCGACAGCCAGCGGCTGAGGTAACGAGCACCGGTGGCGAGCCCGAAGAACCAGAGCACGCTTCCGAGAACGGCACCCGCCGCGAACCACCAGCGCAGGTCGCCGTGCGTGGTGGCCACGGCGCCGAGGAGGAACACCGTGTCGAGGTAGACGTGCGGGTTCAGCCAGGTCAGCGCCAGGCACGTGAGCGCGACGGCGGTGCGGCTCCGGCGTGTGCGGGTCGCCGTACCCGAGCCGTTCGCGTGGGGTGCCGTCGGCCGGTCCTCGTCGACGGTGGCCAGGGTCTGCCCCGAGGGTCGCCACGCCCGCCGTGCCGCGAGCAGCCCGTAGGACACGAGGAACACCGCACCCGCCCACCGGACCGCCTCGATGAGCCACGGCGCCGCGGCCAGCAACGCCCCCAACCCCGAGACTCCGACCACGATGAGGATCGCATCGGATGCGGCGCAGATCGCCGCCACCAGCACGACGGACTCCCGCCGCAGGCCCTGGCGCAGCACGAACAGGTTCTGCGCGCCGATGGCGACGATGAGCGAGAGGCCGAGTCCGAGGCCGGCGAGGAGAGAGGCGAGCACCCTTCGACCGTAGGGCTCCAGACAGATTCAGCCCAGTTCAGGATTCTGCATCCACCTAAGCTGTCCTTATGTCGATGCTTCCCGCCGACCTCGCACGGACTCTCGCCGCCGTAGTGGACGAGGGTACGTTGGAGGCGGCCGCGCGCCGGCTGCACGTGACCCCCTCCGCCGTCAGCCAGCGCATCCGGCAGCTCGAGCAACGCGTGGGGCAGGTGCTGCTGGTGCGCAGTAAACCTGCCCGCGTCACCCCGGCGGGTTCGCTCATCGTCCGGCTCGCCCGGCAGACGGCGCTGCTGGAGCAGGACACGCTCACGGCGCTCGGCGGTGCGGTCGGGGCGGAGGAGCGCATCAGCATCCCGATCGCGGTGAACGCGGATTCGCTCAGCACCTGGTTCCTCGGCGGCCTGGCTCCGCTCTCGCGGGATCTGCCGGTGGTCTTCGACCTGCACCGGGACGACCAGGACTTCACCGCGGAGCTCCTGGAGAGTGGCACCGTCATGGCCGCCGTCACCTCGCGCGCGGAACCGGTTGCCGGCTGCCGGGTGCGTCCGCTCGGGGTGATGGTCTACCGCGCGGTCGCCACTCCGGACTACGTGGCGCGGTTCCTCGCGCCAGCGCCGGAGAAGGATCCGGATGCGGACGCGCTCGTGGCCGCGCCGCTCGTCGATTTCGACCGCAAGGACGACCTGCAGTCACGCTGGCTGCGCGATCGGGGCGTCGATCCCGCGAGGCCACCGCGGCACTATGTGCCGGCCTCGCACGACTTCGCCCAGGCCGTCTCGCTCGGCCTCGGCTGGGGGATGCTGCCCGACCTGCAGGCGCGCGAGGCGCTCGAGGAGGGCGCGCTCGTGCCGATCGGGGGAATGTCCATCCGGGTGCCGCTCTACTGGCAGCAGTGGAACCTGCGCTCGGAGACCCTGGATGCGGTCGCCGACGCCATCGCCGCGCGAGCGGCGGTGGCGCTCAGTCCTCGCTGATCTGCAGCACCGTCTTGCCGCGGGTGCGGCCCTGTTCGAGTGCCGCGTGGGCGGCGCCGGCGTCATCCAGCGGGAACACCTCGTGGATGAAGACCTGAATCGACCGCGAGTCGAGCAGGCGCGCGAGAGTCGCCAGCACGTCGCCGTCCGGGATCACCCGGTAGGACGTGGCTCGCACACCCGCCGTCGCCGCCGCATCGAGGAACCCCGGCCAGGAGCCGGTCGGCACGTTGATGTAGAGGCCGCCGGGGCGGATGACCTGCATGGATCGCGTTCCGGTGTCATCGCCCTGGGCGTTGCCGACGAGATCGATGACGACGTCGACGTCCCGGAGGATCTCCTCGAAGCGTTCCGACGTGTGGTCGATGACCTGCGCGGCACCGAGCTCGTGCAACCACGCGGCGTTGTTCGCGGAGGAGGTGGCGATCACGTGCGCACCGAAGTAGGCCGCGAGCTGCACGGCGAAATGGCCGACGCCTCCCGCGCCGGCGTGGATCAGCAACCGCTGGCCCTCATGCGCATGGGCGGTCTCGACCACCAGTCCCCACGCCGTGAGGGCGGCGAGTGGCACACCGGCGGCCTCGACGTGGGAGAGCGCGGCGGGCTTGCGCGTCACCGACTGCGACGGCACGACGACGTACTCCGCGTACGAGCCCCCTGAGCGGGGGAACGGCACCATGCCGTAGACCTCGGTTCCCACCGGCAGCGGGTGCGCCTCGTAGGGGGTGCGGACGACCACGCCGCTGAAATCGAACCCCAGCACGGCCGGAAGGGTGAGGTGCGCGGACACCCCGGCGCCGGCGCGGGTCTTCGCATCGATCGGGTTGACGCCCGCGGCGACCACGCGCACGAGCAGTTCACCCAGCACGGGATGCGGCACGTCGACCTCGGCGCTGTGCAGCACCTCGGGCGCGCCAGTGCGGTCGATGAGCGCCGCCCGCATCCGGTCCGGCACGGGGGGTGCCGCCTCGGACGGGGCGAGGGGTGAGGATGCGGTGCGCAGTGGACGAGATCGCATCGGAGACTCCTTCCACGTGCGTGTCGACGATGGCAACGCGTGCCGGGGGATGCAGACCCCAGTCAAGCGCGCCATTGTCTCGACGGTGTTACGTCGCCACTACGAGGCGGAGTCGGGTGCCTCCGGCCAGGCATCGGTGGAATCCGGATGCGGGACCGCGCCGTCCGCCAGCGCGTGCACGAGCGTGGTGAGCCGGTCGATGGACGCCAGCGGCCAGTCGCCGAGGGCCGACATGAGCATCTCTTTGTAGGGCTCGCGGGCGGCGGTGAGCCGTTCCGTGCCGAACGGCGTCGTCTCGATGAGGCGCGCGCGTCCGTCCTCCGGATCAGGGGTGCGAGCCACCATGCCGAGCGCCTCGAGCTCCGACACCTGGCGACTGACGAGGCCCTTGTCTGCCGGGATCTTCTCGGCCAGGCATGACTGGGTGATCGGTCCCAGCCGGTCGATCCAGGTGAGGGTCTTGAAGGTCGCCGGCAGCATCCCGGGGCTGGCGGTCGCGGCAGTCTGCGCGTACACGCGCCGGAACTCGCCCATCAGGTGCGCGAACGCCTCTTCGAGGTCGCCGACCGCCCGGCGACGAGTGTCGTCGCCGGGGCGGTCCGCCGGAGCCTCGGTCATCGCGTCTCGGACTCGCTGCTTCCGCGGGCCGCATCCGACGCCGAGGGCAGCCGGATGCTGCCGGTCCCGGCGAGCGCTTCCATGGCCTCGGGCACGGAGACTGTCGCGAGGTCGGCCTCGCTGGCGGAGATCCGCTCGGATGTCGTCATGGTGGTCAGTGGCTTGTTGGGCAGGAACACGATGGCGAGCAGGCTCAGCACCGCGACCGGCACGCCGATGAGGAACGCGTGGGAGATGCCGTTGGCGTAGATGTCCTCAATGATGACACGCAGGGAGTCGGGCATGGTGGACACGGTCGGCAGCGACCCGGAGGCGAGCGCCTCGGCCCATTTCGGGCCGTTCTCGCCCAGCCCCGCGATCGCGGCCATGATGTCGTCGGAGCGCTCGCCCATGAGGTCGGTCACACGCGTGGCGAGCGCGGCACCCATGACGGCCACGCCGATCGTGCCGCCGAGGCTCCGGAAGAACGTGACCCCGGAGCTGGCGACGCCGACCTCGGTGGGCTTGGCGGTGTTCTGCACGACGAGCACCAGGTTCTGCATGGTCATGCCGACGCCGGCGCCGAGCAGGAACATGTAGAGCGACACGAGGGCGAAGTTGGTGTCGTAGTGGATGGTCGACAGCAGGTACGAGCCGGCGATGAGCAGGACGGCGCCGAAGATGAGGAACGGCTTCCAGCGACCCCACCGGGTGATGAGGGCACCGACCACGATCGAGCACACCAGCAGGCCCGCGATCATCGGGATGGTCATGAGGCCGGCTTCGGTGGGCGTGGCGCCACGGGCGAGCTGCATGTACTGACCCAGGTACACCGAGGCGCCGAACATCGCGATGCCGGTGGAGATGGAGGCGATCACCGACAGCGTGAAGGTGGGGTTGCGGAAGAGGGTCAACGGGATGAGCGGCTCCTTGGAGCGCAGCTCCACCACGATGAACAGCGCGGTCGCGACGATGGCGCCGCCGACCATCCACATGGTCTCGGTGCTCCACCAGTCGAACGAGTCGCCGGCGAGGGTCACCCAGATGAGCAGCAGCGAGACTGCCGCGGCCAGCAGCACGATACCGACGTAGTCGATCGAGGTCTTCTTCTTCGCGCGCGGGATGATCTTCAGCGTCCGCTGCACGATGATCAGCGCGGCGACGGCGAAGGGGAGCGCGACGTAGAAGTTCCAGCGCCAGCCCCACGCGTCGGTGATGAGGCCACCGAGCAGCGGACCGCCGACGGTGGAGACCGCCATGACGGCACCGAACAGGCCCATGTAGCGGCCACGCTCACGCGGGCTGATGATGTCGGCCATCAGCACCTGGCTGAGGGCGGCGAGGCCACCGGCACCGAGACCCTGCACGGCGCGGCAGGCGATCAGCATCGTCGGGTCCTGTGAGAACCCGGCGATCGCGGTCGCGACGACGAAGATGACGATCGCGAGCTGGAACAGCACCTTGCGGTTGAACAGGTCGGCGAGCTTGCCCCAGATCGGGGTCGAGATCGCCGTCGTCAGTAGGGTCGCCGTGACGACCCAGGTGAAGGCGCTCTGGTCGCCGTCGAGGTCGTGGATGATGACGGGCAGCGACGTGGACACCACGGTCGAGGCCAGCATCGACACGAACATGCCGAGCAGGAGGCCGGAGAGGGCCTCCAGCACTCGGCGCTGGGACATCGCCGGCGGCGCGGCGGGAACTGAAGACATGCAGGATCCTTCGAAACGGCGGGGAGGGGGATGCGGCATCATCGACGCGACAGTTGACCAACGTCAAAAGTTGAGCGGGGTCAACTGTAGGGGAAAGGTTGAGGCAGGTCAACAATCAGCGTGGCCGATCCGCGGTCGCCGCCGGTGGACGGGTCGCGTCGACTATTCGGCGATGAGGGCGAGCGCGCGATAGGCGTCGCGCGGGCGCGCCGTCGCCGGGGTGACCGGTGCCGAGATGAGGGATGCGGACGCGCCGCGGGCCGCATCCGCGGTCGATGCCGGGCGGGCGTGGGTGCGCCGGTAGAGCTCGTCGATGAGCGCGGTGGCGAGTCCGACGAGCCGCGCGATCTCGGTCTCGTCGCGATCGACCCACGCGCAGCGGGGCTCGTCGCCCACGGGCACGAAGTCGTCGTGCTGCTCCCAGGCGACGAGCGTGCGCTCGGCGCCGAGCACGTACTGCTGCCACCACACCTGTCGCAGATACCCGCGGGGGATGGAGCGCCAGGCCTTGTTCGTGGTCTTGATCTCCGCGAGCAGGATGCGGCCGTCCGCATCCGTGCCGACGCCGTCGGGGGTCGCGAGGTGGCGCTTCTCGGCCGCGGCATGGAACAGCGCCGACGACGGGTTGATGCCGTGGGTGGCGGCGACCCAGGCGGCGATCTCAGGCTCGCGGCGGCGGCCGTGGGCGGTGTACGCGTTGCCGGAGAAGCGTGCCCCGCCGCCGAGCTTGGCATCCGCGGCGCGGGCGATCGCCCGTTCGCTGGTGAGGCTTGCGACGTCCGTCGCGGTGATCCCGCGGGACCGCGCCCGGATCCAGGCGACCCGATCGCGGGAGTCCGCGACGATGCGGGCGGCGAGTTCCGGGGTCACCCTCCGAGCGTACGCGCCCTCTCCCGCTCTCTCCGTCCGACCCGCCCGCGAGTGCCGAGTGCCCGGATCGCATGGCGCGAGATTCGGACATGTCGCCAGATTCGGACATGTCGCCAGATTCGGAGGGTCTCCCGCATCCGGGCCCGAATATCGCGACATGCCCGAAACTCGTGACGCGCTGGGGGAGAGGAAAGGAGGGGAGAGGGTCGGGATTTGGGGATGCGGGATGGGCGAGGTATGGTGGGGGAAGCCGAAGACCGCTGGTCATCGTCGTGCGTGAGAATGCATGTCGATCGAAGCTCTGCAACGCAGGGGCCCGCGCAGGTGTACGAATGTCTCCCCGGGTTCTCCCGAATGAAGCTCCGTGCCCTTGCGCCGGAGCTTTTGTCGTCTGCGGGTCGAGGCCGGCGTCTCACCACCGTGGGACGCCTCGTACACACCAAGGAGTGACCATGGCGCAGAAGGATGCATCGGTCGCCGAGCTCACGAAGAACTTCGAGAACTCGAACGCCGTCCTGCTGACCGAGTACCGCGGTCTGACGGTTGCCCAGCTCAAGCAGCTGCGTAACACCATCCGTCAGGACGCGCAGTACGCCGTGGTGAAGAACACGCTGACCAAGATCGCCGCGAACAACGCGGGGATCACCGCGCTGGATGACGACCTCAAGGGTCCGTCGGCTGTCGCGTTCGTGCACGGTGACTTCGTCGCCACTGCCAAGGCTCTGCGTGACTTCGCCAAGGCCAACCCGCTTCTTGTGATCAAGGGCGGCATGTTCGAGGGCAAGCCCCTCGACGCCGACGAGGTCAACAAGTACGCCTCGCTCGAGAGCCGTGAGGTTCTGCTGGCGAAGGCTGCGGGCATGATGAAGGCGACGATGGGCAAGGCTGCCGCCACCATCGACGCGCTTCGCGAAAAGCTGGAGACCGCTGAGGCCGCGTAAGCGACCGGCGATTTCTTTCCCACAAACCCCATCTATCTAGGAGATACATCATGGCGAAGCTCACCACTGAGGAGCTGCTCGAGCAGTTTGCCGGCCTGACGCTCGTCGAGCTCAGCGATTTCGTGAAGGCGTTCGAGGAGAAGTTCGACGTCACCGCTGCTGCTCCCGTCGCCGTCGCCGGTGGCGCGGGCGGCGCTGCTGCTGAAGAGGTTGAGGAGAAGGACTCCTTCGACGTCATCCTCGAGGCTGCTGGCGACAAGAAGATCCAGGTCATCAAGACGGTCCGCGAGCTCACCTCGCTGGGCCTCGGCGAGGCCAAGGCTGTCGTCGACGGTGCCCCGAAGGCCGTGCTCGAGGGCGCGACCAAGGAAGCCGCCGAGAAGGCCAAGGCCGCTCTCGAAGAGGCCGGCGCGACCGTCACCCTCAAGTAAGACCTCTTACTGCGTCGAAGGCCCCTGGATGCTGCGGCATCCGGGGGTCTTCGTGCATCCCGATGTGCGTGAATCGGGGATGAGAGAAGTCTCCCGTGCTGTTCACACGATCGTCATAGGTCCCTCACGCGTCGGTTCGGAGCGCGATCTAGCCTCTGAGAGTTCCTTCCCCCCCGAAATTCTCAGGAGACTCATGTTCGCCTCACAGGGCCGCCGCGTCACGGCACGCGCAGCAGCGGCAACCGGAGCGGTGCTCGCCGCTGCACTGCTCACTCCGCTCCCCGCGTCCGCCGCCACCCCGGCGGATGTCCTCATCAACGAGGCGTACCTCAAGGGGGGAAGCAGCGGCGCGCCCTATCTGAACAAGTTCATCGAGCTGTACAACGCCGGCGAGACCGCGCAGGACCTCACCGGTTGGTCGCTGCAGTACCGCTCCGCGACCGGGACGGATGCGGCGAACGCCGTCGTCGCGCTGAGCGGCACGATCCAGCCCGGTGACTACTTCCTCGTGCAGGGCGCGCAGAACGCCGCGAACGGCGCCGCGTTGCCCGCCGCGGACCAGGTGACCTCGTTCAACCCGGGGGGCCAGAACGGCGTCGTCTGGCTCGCCGACACGGCGACCGCGCTGAACCCCGGCATCGGCGACGTGGCGGGCGCCGCGAACGTCATCGACCTGATCGGCTACGGCGCCGCCAACACGTTCGAGACGGCGGCGGGTCCGGATGCGGGCGGCAACAGCACGCCGAACTCGCTCGTGCGCACGGGTTTCGCCGACACGGACGACAACGCCGTCGACATCACGGTGTCGACGACCGTGACCCCCCAGGCCTCATCCGGGGCGACTCCCACTCCGACGCCCACGCCCACGGAGACCGGCAGCCCGTCGCCGACACCGACGGATACGGCGGCCCCGTCGCCCTCCCCGACCGCCACGGCGCCCGCTGACGTCACCCCGATCGCCGCGATCCAGGGCTCCGGGGACACGAGCCCACTCGCCGGGCAGACCATCACCGCCCGGGGCGTGGTCACCGCCGCCTACCCCTCGGGCGGGTTCAACGGCTTCTACCTGCAGACCCCCGGTACCGGCGGGTCTGAGGCCACCACTCCGGGCGCCTCGGATGCCGTGTTCGTCTACGGCTCGTCCGCGGTCGCGAAGGTCGCCGTCGGCGATCATGTCGAGGTGACCGGAGCGGTCTCGGAATACAACGGCATGACGCAGATCTCGCCCACCGCGGCGAACGTCGCGGTCCTCGACGAGCCGGCCGACGCCGTCACCCCCGCATCCGTCGGTTGGCCCACCACGGACGCCGCTCGTGAGGCACTGGAGGGGATGCTGCTCGCACCGCAGGGCGCGTTCACCGTGAGTGACACCTACGACACCAACTACTACGCCTCGATCGGCCTGGCGGCCGGAACGAGCCCACTTCTCACGCCGACCGAGATCGCGGCGCCCGGCACCGACGCCTATGACGCCTCAGTGGCCGACAACGCGGCGCGCGCGGTGACCCTCGACGACGGAGCCTCACTCAACTTCAACTCCGCCGCAAACAAATCGATCCCGCTGCCCTACCTCTCCACCACGGCACCGGTACGGGTCGGCGCGGACGTCACCTTCACCCAGCCGGTCGTCCTCGACTACCGCAACGGCCTGTGGAACTTCCAGCCCACCCAGCAGCTGACGGTAGCCAACGCCGCCCAGGTGCAGCCCGCGACCTTCGAGAACACCCGCACCGCGTCGCCCGCTGATGTCGGCGGGGACATCCAGATCGCCGGCTTCAACGTGTTGAACTACTTCCCCACCACGGGGGAGGATGCGGTGGCCGCGGGTGCCACGTGCTCGTACTACAACGATCGTGCGGGCAACCACATCACGGTCAACACCTGCACCGCCGGTCCCGGGGTGCGTGGCGCCGCCGACGACGTGAACCTTTCGCGCCAGCAGGCCAAGATCGTCGCCGCCATCAACGCGCTGGACGCCGAGGTCGTCTCGCTCGAGGAGATCGAGAACTCGACCATCGCGGGCGAGGAGCGGGACGCCGCTGTCGCGACCCTCGTGGCCGCCCTCAACGCAGACCTCGGTGCCGAGGAGTGGGCGTACGTGCCCTCGCCGGCCGCCGTGCCCGGCGGCGAGGACGTCATCCGTACCGCCTTCATCTACAAGGTGGCCGCGGTCGAGCCCGTCGGGGACGCGGTCATCGACGACGATGCGGCGTTCGACAACGCCCGGCCGCCGCTCGCGCAGGCCTTCACCGGCGCAGGGGGCAGCCCGGACGACGCCTTCGTCGCCATCGTGAACCATTTCAAGTCGAAAGGCTCCGGCACAGGCGCGGACGCCGACACGGGCGACGGACAGGGGGGATCCAACGCTTCCCGCGTCGCGCAGGCGGAGGCGCTGATCGACTTCTCCGACGCGATGCAGGACACGGCGGGCACAGACCGGGTGTTCCTCATCGGCGACTTCAACGCCTACACGCAGGAGGACCCGATCCGGGTGCTCACGGGGGCGGGATATGTCGACCAAGGCTCGAAGACCGGCAAGTACACGTATTCGTTCGACGGCGCGGTCGGCTCGCTCGACCACGTGCTCGCCTCGCCCGCTGCGGACGCCGCGGTCACCGGGGTGGACATCTGGAACATCAACTCCGGCGAATCGATCGCTCTCGAATACAGCCGGTACAACTACAACGTCACCGATTTCTACGACGACTCGCCCTACCGATCCAGCGATCACGACCCGATCGTGGTCGGCGTCGATCTGCCGGACGCGGCGCCGGATGTCACGTTGAACCTGCTCAACATCAACGACTTCCACGGCCGAATCGACGCGAACACGGTGAAGTTCGCGGGCACGGTCGAGCAGCTGCGCGCGCAGTACGGTGACGAGAACACCCTGTTCCTCTCCGGCGGCGACAACATCGGCGCCTCGCTCTTCGCCTCGGCGGTCGCCGGCGACCAGCCGACCCTTGACGTCCTTGATGCGCTCGACCTGCGGGCGTCGGGTGTCGGGAACCACGAGTTCGATCAGGGGATCGACGACCTGCTCGGCCGCGTGTCCGACGAGGCCGACTTCCCCTATCTCGGGGCGAACGTGTACACGAAGGGCACCACCGAGCCGGTGCTGCCCGAGTTCGCCACCCTCGAGGTGGACGGTCTCACCGTCGCTGTGATCGGCGCCGTGACCGAGGAAACCGCATCCCTGGTCTCACCCGACGGCATCGCGGACCTCGAGTTCGGCGACCCCGTCGAGGCGGTCAATCGGGTCGCGGCGGCGCTGACCGACGGCAACCCCGGCAACGGCGAGGCGGATGTGCTCATCGCCGAATACCACGAGGGAGCCGTGGACAGTGCCTCGACGATGCACGACCTCGACGACGAGCTCGCCCTCGGCGGCGCGTTCGCCGAGATCGTTACGGAGACCTCCGCCGCGGTGGATGTCATCTTCACCGGCCACACCCACAAGTTCTACGCCTGGGATGCCCCGGTGCCCGGCACCGACCGCACCCGGCCGATCGTGCAGACCGGGAACTACGGCGAGAACATCGGTCAGGTGGTGCTGCAGCTGGACGGCGAGACCGGGGACGTGCTGTCGTACACCGCCGGGAACGTCGCTCGCACGAGCGCAGACGATGCGACCCTCGCCCAGACGTACCCCCGCGTGGCCGAGGTGAAGCAGATCGTGGATGCGGCTCTCGCCGCGGCCGACGAGATCGGTGGCCGGCCCATCGGGTCCGTCACGGCGGACATCACGACGGCATACACCGGCGGTACCTCCTCACCCGACGGCTACACGGTTCCCGTCAAGGACGGTGTCCCGCAGGGTCGTGACAACCGGGCTGCGCAGTCGACTCTCGGAAACCTCGTCGCGGATTCGCTGGTCGCCTCACTATCGGCACCGGAACGCGGTGGGGCGCAGATCGGCCTCGTGAACCCGGGCGGCCTCCGTGCCGACCTGTTCACCGGCGCCGACGGGGTGATCACTTACGCCGAGGCCAACGCGGTACTGCCCTTTGTGAACAACCTCTGGACGACCACCCTCACCGGTGCGCAGTTCAAGGACGTCCTCGAAGAGCAGTGGCAGCCCGATGGCTCTTCCCGGCCGTACCTGCAGCTGGGCGTCTCCGCCAATGTGTCGTACACCTCCGACCCGTCCGCCCCGCGCGGCCAGCGGATCACCGGCATCTGGATCGACGGTCAGGCGATCGACCCGGCGGCGTCGTACCGCGTTGGCTCGTTCAACTTCCTGCTGACCGGTGGAGACAACTTCACGACGCTCGCGGAGGGCACCGACACCCGCGACTCGGGGCTCATCGATCGTGACGCCTGGATCGCGTACCTGAGCGACAACTCACCCGTCTCGCCCGATTTCGCCAGCCGCAGCGCCCAGGTGACCGGGGTCCCCGAGACCGTCGCCGCGGGCGCCACCGTGACCTTCACGGTGGCGGGACTCGACCTCACCTCGCTCGGATCTCCCGCGAACAGCACGCTGGAGGCGCAGATCGGCGACACGATCTACCCGCCGATCCCCGTGACGAACGGATCCGCGACCGTGTCGATCACGGTGCCCGCCACCGCATCCGGCCCCGTCGAGGTGCTCCTCACGGCCCCCGACAGTGGCACCGAGGTGCGGGTCCCGATCACGGTGCTCGCTCAGACGGGTGAGCCCGGGGGCGGCCTTCCGGGAACGGGCGAGCCCCCGGTCCCCGGCCACCCGGCACCGCCCGCCGTGCCCGGTGTAACCGCTCCCGTGTCGGCGCTGATCGCGGCGCTACAGAACGCCATCCGAGTTCTGGACCAGATCTTCGCCGGCGGGCTCATCACGATCCACGTGGGGACACAGTACTCCGGCCAGTGGGTCGCGGTCTGGCTCCGCTCCGACCCGGTGTTCCTGGGCTGGCATCAGGTGGATGCGGCGGGCAACGTGTCTGCAACTCTGCCCGCCGGGGTGACCGGCAGCCACCGCCTCATCGTCCAGGACGCCGACGGCGATGTCATCGGCTGGCAGGCGGTGTCGATCCGCGCGCTGGCCGCGACCGGCGGGGGAGGGGACGCCGCCGGCGGCATGGCGCTGCTCGCCACGCTGCTGCTGGGCGCCGGGGCCACCATCACCGTCCGGAGCCGGCGCCGACGCGTCTGAGTCCGCGGCGCCGAATGGAGAGGGGAACCGGTTGCGGCCGGTTCCCCCTCTCACGCCTCGTCGATCCGCGGGACGGCGCCGCGGCCGATCGGCGCGGTGGAGCTGCGCACGATCAGGCGTGGCTTGATGATCACGTCCTGCGGCGCCGCATCCGGGTCGTCGATCTGCTGCACGAGCAGATCCACCGCGCGGGCGCCCTGCTCGCGCGGCACCTGCTGCAGGGTGGTCAGCGCGAACATGTCGGCGTACTCGTGGTCATCGATCCCGATGACGCTGAGTCCCGCCGGGACGAGGATGCCGAGACGCCGTGACGCCACGATCGCACCGATCGCCACCTCGTCGCAGGCCGCGACGATAGCGGTGGGGCGGGAGCGGGCGTCGCTGAGCAGGTCGACCGCGGCGGCGTAGCCGGCCGGCATCGACAGTTCCGACGGCATCCGCCGTACCTCGTGCGTCAGCCCGGCGTCCTCCATGGCGAGTCGATACCCCTGCACCCGGGCGGACTCCACGTGCTGGTCCCGGGTGACCGATCCGCCGCCGAGGAAGGCGATGCGGCGATGCCCCAGCGCGAGCAGGTGCTCCGTGGCCCGCCGGGCGGCGTCCTCGTCGTCGATGGTGACGACACTCGTGCGCGGGCCGACGCCGATCACGCTGACCACGGGCTTGCCGAGCGAAAGCATCCGGTCGAGTTCGTTCTCCTCCGGCTCGAGCCCCACGGCGATCAGTCCGTCGAATCGCTTGCGGGCGAGGAAATCGTCGAAGATCCGGCGACGGCGCTCGGATCCCGGCGTCGCGTCGTAGAGGGTGAGGTCGAGGCTGCGCTCGAGCAGTGCCGATTGGATGCCTTCCAGCACCTCCGCGAAGAACCAGCGATTCACGTACGGCATCACCACGCCGATGTTCTGCGTGCGCCCGGTGGCCAGCCCCTGCGCATTCGTCGATGGCACGTACCCGAGGGACGCGGCAGCGGAGGAGACGCGTTCCCGCGTCGTCTCGGACACGTAGCCGGCACCGCTGAGGGCGCGACTGGCGGTGGACTTGGACACACCTGCCAGGCGTGCGACGTCTGCAATGCCGCTCACGTTCGTCGCCTCCTCGCTGACCGTCTCGTGGACCGTCCACATGATAGGCGACAACGCCGGAGTTGTGGAACCGGTTGCTGCGGGACGTGAAATCACGGGAGCGCTCTCATCGTCGGTCATCGCCCTCGGGAGCGCTCCCATTGCCACCTTTACCGAGTCGTGATGGACCTGTATTGTGATGGCGACCCGATTCACATACGGTTGCGTGGAATCGGTTCCCGAGTGGATCTGATGTGGCGGACTTCGACGTCCGCCGCTCAATGAGGAGAGGAATCACATGCTCAGTACACAGCGGCGCCGCATCCTGGTGCCCATCGCCCTCGCCGGCGTTGCCGGCCTGGCGCTGGCAGGTTGCGCCGAGAGCTCCAGCGGAGGCTCGTCGGAGAGCTCGACGGTCAAGATCTCGGGCGGTATCACCGGCTCCGAGGCCGACCTGCTGAACGAGTCGTTCGCTTCGTTCACCGAAGAGACCGGCATCAAGGTCGACTACACCGGCGACAAGAGCTTCGAAGGAAACATCGTCACCAAGGTGGCCGGTGGCTCCGCCCCCGATATCGCCATCGTTCCCCAGCCGGGTCTGCTCAAGAGCCTGGTGGAGACCGGCGAGGTCAAGGAAGCCCCCGAGGCCGTCGTCACCAACGTCGACGAGAACTGGTCCGAGGACTGGAAGAAGTACGGCACCGTCGACGGCACGTTCTATGCCGCCCCGATGCTCGCCAACGTCAAGGGATACGTCTGGTACTCGCCGGCGAGCTTCGCCGAGTGGGGCGTCGAGGTCCCGACCACGTGGGATGAGATGCTCACGCTCACCCAGACCATCCAGGAGAAGACCGGCACGGCACCCTGGTGCGCCGGTTTCAGCTCCGGTGACGCCTCCGGCTGGCCGGGCACCGACTGGATCGAGGACCTCGTCCTCCGTCAGTCCGGCGCCGACGTGTACGACCAGTGGGTGGCTGACGAGGTCAAGTTCACCGACGCCCCGATCAAGGACGCGTTCGACGCCCTCGGCACCATCCTGCTCGACCCGAACTACGTCAACGCCGGCTTCGGTGACGTCAAGAGCATCAACTCCACCGCGTTCGGTGACGTCGCCGCGAAGATCGCGGACGGCAGCTGCGCCCTGACCCACCAGGCCTCGTTCCTGTCGTCGAACTTCCTCGACGCCAAGACGGCTTCGGGCGAGACCCCGACGGTCGCGCCCGACGGTGACGTCTACGCCTTCCTGCTCCCGGGCTTCGAGGCCGGTGGCGACACGTACGTCGAGGCCGGTGGCGAGTTCGTCGCCGCGTTCTCCGACGACGAGAACGTGCAGAAGGTCCTCGAGTTCATGTCGAGCGCTGAGTTCGCCGACGCCCGCGTGAAGCTCGGTGGCGTCATCTCCGCCAACAAGAACGCCGACCCGTCGCTCGCCTCCAGCGAGTTCCTGACCGACGCGATGACGACGCTGCAGGACAGCAGCACCGTCGTTCGCTTCGACGCGTCCGACCTGATGCCCGCCACCGTGGGTTCTGGTTCGTTCTGGAAGGGCATGGTCAACTGGATCGACGGCAAGTCGACCGATGACGTGCTCGCAGAAATCCAGGCTGGTTACGACAACTAATCAGCTGACAAGATCGGTGGGGTCGCTCGGTGACGAGCGGCCCCACCGCTCTCGCGAGAACCACCGAGGGGAATAGGGGAGGACATGTCCACGCCCACCAAGACCGACGTGCCGCCGGTCACATCATCGGCACCCGTGCCGCGGCAGAAATCCGCGACGGCCAAACGAGTCGCGGCGGTCGTCGCGGTCATCTCGGCGGTCGGACTCGTCGCCATGCTGATACTGCTCCTGACGGGGACGGGTAACGACGACGCGTCGCCCACCACCATCGGGGTCTCACTCAACGGATTCTTCGTCTGGCTCGGCGGTCTCAACCCGCTGCTGCAGATTCCGATCGTGATCATCGCCTTCGGCGTGCTCGTGGCCGTGATCCTCGTGCTCATCGAATTCGCCCCGCGGCCCGGACGCGGTTACTTCTGGCTCCGTCTCGGCGCCAGCATCCTCATCCCGATCATCGCGTTCATGCTGCTGCGGCCGTATCAGAACGCTGTCGTGTACGTGGTCGCCATCGCGCTGTTCGCCGGCGCGCTGCTCTTCTTCGCGGACTACCGCGCCCGCGCCGGTGCGGGATACGCCTTCCAGCTCGTCATCTTCCTGGCCCCGGCAGCGGCGATGCTGCTGGTCGGCCTGGTCTACCCGGCCATCTCGACGATCATCAAGTCGTTCTACGACAAGACCGGCGACAACTTCGTCTGGTTCGAGAACTACGTCTGGACGTTCACCAACCCGGACGGGTTCTGGTCGGTCATCAACACCCTCATCTGGGCGGTGGTCGCACCGCTCTTCTCCACCGTCATCGGCTTGGCCTACGCCGCCTTCATCGACCGTGCCCGCGGTGAGAAGGTGCTGAAGGTCTTCGTCTTCATGCCGTACGCGATCTCGTTCGTCGGCGCCGGCATCATCTGGAAGTTCATCTACGACTACCGCCAGGGCGACCAGGTCGGTCTGCTGAACGCGATCCTCACCATGTTCGGTGCGGAACCCGTCAGCTGGCTCGACGCGCAGCCGCTCATCAACACCTTCGCCCTGCTCGCGGTGTTCATCTGGACCCAGACCGGATTCGCGATGGTCATCCTCTCGGCGGCGATCAAGGCAGTGCCGACCGAGCAGCTGGAAGCCGCATCGCTCGACGGCGCGAATGCGTGGGAGAGATTCCGCAACGTCACGGTTCCCGGCATCCGCTCCTCGCTCATCGTCGTGCTGACGACGATCACCATCGCGTCGCTGAAGGTGTACGACATCGTCGCGGTCATGACCGGTGGCCGTTCCAACTCGACCGTTCTCGCCTTCGAGATGGTCAACCAGCAGCAGCGGTTCCAGAGCTACGGGCACTCCTCGGCGCTGGCAGTCGTGCTGTTCATCTTCGTGCTGCCGCTCATCATCTACAACGTGCGACAGATGCGTAAGCAGAAGGAGATCCGCTGATGGCTACCGTCGACACTGTTCCGACGCTCGGCGGCGGGTCCAAGCGGCAGGAGGCGCGCCGGACACGCAAGGGCGAGAGTGAGGCGCAGAAGCGACTCACGTCCCGTGGCGCCACGATCACCGCGGTCGTCATAGCCGTGCTGTGGACCATCCCGACGTTCGGACTGTTCGTCACCTCGTTCCGTCCCGGCGCAGACTCGACCTCGACCGGGTGGTGGACGGTCTTCGTCGACCCGAGCTTCACACTCGAGAACTACGCCCAGGCCCTCACGGCCGGCGGCACGTCCCTGACCCTCGGTCAGTCGTTCATCAACTCGCTGGCGATCTCGATCCCCGCGACGGTGTTCCCGATCGCGATCGCCGCGCTCGCGGCCTACGCCTTCGCGTGGATCCCGTTCAGGGGCCGGGGCGTCGCGTTCGTGGCGGTGTTCGCGTTGCAGATCGTTCCGATCCAGATGGCCCTCGTGCCGCTGCTGACGATGTTCTCGCGCGGTCTCACGATCGGCGACATGAACATCTTCCCGGGCTTCGGTCTGCGTGACGTCGACCACAGCTTCGCGACGGTGTGGATCGCGCACGCGATCTTCGCGCTGCCGCTCGCGATCTTCCTGCTGCACAACTTCATCTCGGAGATCCCGGGCGAACTCATCGAGGCCGCGCGTGTCGACGGGGCGGGCCACGGCCAGATCTTCTTCCGGATGATCCTGCCGCTGGCGATGCCCGCCATCGCGTCGTTCGCCATCTTCCAGTTCCTGTGGGTGTGGAACGACCTGCTGGTGGCGACGATCTTCGCGCCGTCGTCCTCGCTGCCACTGACGCAGACGTTGAACTCGCTGTCGGGCACCTGGGGCAACCAGTGGTACCTGCAGTCGGCGGGTGCGTTCATCTCGATCATCGTCCCGTTGATCGTGTTCTTCGCGCTGCAGCGGTTCTTCGTTCGCGGCCTGCTGGCGGGTGCGACCAAGGGCTGAGCCCTCGCCCGCCCCTCGCCTGACCGCCAGATGGCATCTGGGCCCCGAGCCGATGGGTAAACCCCACCGGCTCGGGGCCCAGAACCCGTTTCGGCGGGAAGCGTCGGCGTGACCGGGATCGGGATCCGCTACCATTGATCGGTCCCTCCGAATCGTTTCGAGAGGGCTCCGCCCCCCGAATTTCGAAGTGGTCGCCCGTGCACGAAAACACCCCCGCAGACGCCGAGACCGGATCCGTCCGCACCGCGACCGGGTCCGTCCGCACCGCCACCGGATCCGTCCGCATTCCTCGCACCCCGACGGGGGCGATCCGGACTCTCGGACCGAACCCGCGCACGGCGCCGATCATGCTGCATCCCGGCGATGCCTTGTCGGCCAAGCGCCGGCTCGTCTATGTGCTGCTGCTCGGTGCGCTCACCGCGCTCGGTCCCTTCACGATCGATCTGTACCTGCCGGCGTTCCCGACGCTGGAACAGGACTTCGACACCACGGCCGCCGCGATTCAGCTGACCCTCACCGGCACCATGATCGGGTTCGCGGTGGGCCAGCTCATCGTGGGCCCGCTCAGCGACAAGGTCGGTCGCCGCCTGCCCCTGCTCATCGTCACGGCGGTGCATGTGGTCGCGAGCACCGCCGCAGCACTCGCGCCCGACCTGCTGCTGCTCGGCGGTGCACGGGTGCTCATGGGCGCGGGGGCGGCCGCGGGCGGTGTGGTCGCCGCGGCCATCGTCCGCGACCTCTTCGGCGGCAAGCGCCTCGTCGTCATGCTGTCGCGGCTCGCGCTCGTCTCCGGTGTCGCCCCCGTGCTCGCACCCCTGGTCGGGTCGTGGCTGCTGGGCGTCATGCCATGGCGGGGTATCTTCATCGTGCTCGCCGTTTACGGCGCCGTCATGCTCGTCTGCTCGCTGTTCCTGCTGCCCGAGACGCTGCCCAAGGCCCGGCGCCGAGATCGCGGCACCACCACGGTGGGGCAGCGGTATCGGCAGGTGTTCGGTGACCGCGTCTTCGTGGGCGTGCTCATCATCGGCGGGATGAGCTTCTCCGGGCTGTTCTCGTACCTGTCGGCGTCGTCGTTCCTGTTCCAGGACACCTACGGCTTCGACGCCCAGCAATACGGCCTGCTGTTCGCGGCGAACTCGGTGGGTGTCGCGGTGGGCACGCAGCTCGCCGCTCGTCTCGCGGCGCGGTTCGGCCCGCAGTGGGTCTTGGCATTCTCCACCGCGGCGCTCCTGATTTCGGCCGCGGCGATCGTCGTCACCGACCAGCTGGGCTGGGGCCTGTGGGGCACCGTCGTGCCGCTGTTCGTCTTCATGACGGCGGCCGGGTTCACCTTCCCCTGCGTGCAGGTGCTCGCGCTCGACCGCCACGGGAGTGCCGCAGGCACAGCGCAGTCGATCATCGGAGCGACGAACTTCGGAGTGGCCGGCGTGATCTCGCCGCTGGTCGGGTGGATCGCGAAGGATGCCGGCATCACCGCCACCACCATGGCCTCGGTCATGGTCGGATGCTCGGTCATCGCCGTGGCCTCCCTGTGGTTCGTCGTGCGGCCGCGCACCGTGGAGTTGCTCACACCCTGATCCCCGCTCCAACTCCGACCCCGCAGAATGGGTCGATGGAACTCTCGCGCGTGCCCGTCTCCCGCCTGTTGATCGCGGGATTCGTGTTCCTCGCGCTGGCGTGCGGTCTGGGACTGTGGGTGCTGCTGCGCGGCGACACCCCGTTCACCGTGGACTCGTGGTGGAACGTGCTGCTCGCGCAATGGCGTGTGCCGGTCGTTGTGAGCTTCTCGCTCGCGATGGGAGTGGTCGGCGGCGTGTGGGCGAGTGTCGTCATCACCGCGGTCGGCGCCGTCCTGCTCCTCCTTCTCCGGCGTCCGTGGGGCGCACTGTTCCTCGTCGTCACGCAAATCCTGAGCGCCGCGCTGGTCCAGGTCCTCAAGCACCTCTTCGGGCGCGCGCGGCCGGAGGACATCATTGTGATCAGCGACTACGGCTCGTTCCCCTCCGGGCACACCGCCAATGCGGCGACACTCGCGGTCGTGGCGCTCATCCTGTTCCCCCGAGCATGGGTGGCGGTCGTCGGCGCCGTGTGGGTCGTCCTGATGGCGTTCAGCCGCACCTACCTGCATGCCCACTGGGCCAGCGACACACTGGGCGGCACCCTCGTCGGCGTGGCCGCGGTGCTCCTGGTGGCCGCGCTGTTCGCGGCAAGGCTCCGCACCGAACCACGATCGCGGGCCGAACCGGTGACCCGCGCATCCGCCTGACCCCGGAGGCGGCCGCGGGTCCTGCGCCGCACACTCACGGCGCCTGCACGATCCGCCTTTCCGTTCCGAGAAAGGACGGCCGTGCGCGCCCCGCGTCGGGCCTACGATCGAGGTATGGCGACGAAGCCCCCTACCTCAGACATCGACGAGACCCAGCTGCGCGTGACGAAGCGCAAGAAGGTCGCGGTCGGCGTGCCCGCGGTCCTTCACTCCCTGGCCATCGCGCAGGAGCAGATGGGGGTGGTCCGCAGCGTCCGTACCCTGCTGCGGGTGAACCAGAAGGACGGCTTCGACTGCCCCGGCTGCGCATGGCCGGAGAACGACCATCGCCACGTCGCGGAGTTCTGCGAGAACGGCGCGAAGGCCGTCGCCGAGGAGGCGACGATCCGGCGGGTGGAACCGGCGTTCTTCGCCGAGCACTCCATCGATGAGCTGCGCGCGCACGACGACTGGTGGCTCGGTCAGCAGGGACGCCTCACGCATCCGATGGTGCTGGAGGAAGGGGCGACCCACTACACCGCGATCTCCTGGGATGCTGCCCTGCAGCAGATCGCCGATACCCTCCGCGGCCTCGCCGACCCTGACGAGGCGATCTTCTACACGTCCGGGCGCGCGTCCAACGAGTCCGCGTTCCTCTATCAGCTGCTGGTGCGCGGCCTCGGCACGAACAACCTGCCCGACTGCTCCAACATGTGTCACGAATCGTCGGGCTCCGCGCTCACCGAGACCATCGGCATCGGTAAGGGCACGGTGTCGATCGAGGACATCTACGACGCGAAGCTGCTGATCGTGGCCGGCCAGAACCCGGGCACGAACCACCCGCGCATGCTGAGCGCGCTGGAGAAGGCCAAGCAGAACGGCGCGAAGATCATCGCCGTGAACCCGCTGCCGGAGGCCGGACTGATGCGGTTCGAGAACCCGCAGACGGTCCGCGGCGTGCTGCTGGGCGGCACCCCCATCGCCGACCGGTTCGTGCAGATTCGCCTCGGCGGCGACCAGGCACTGTTCCAGGCCATCGGTAAGCACCTGCTCGAAGCAGAGGCCCGTGATGGCGGCGTCCTCGACCACGACTTCATCCACGCGCACACCAGCGGCATCGACGCTTACCGTGACGCCATGGCCGCCGCATCGTGGACCGAGTTCGAGGCGGCGACGGGACTTCCCGAGAGCGAACTGCGCGAGATCGCCGAGGCCGTCCGCACCTCGCCGTCGACGATCGTCTGCTGGGCGATGGGTCTCACGCAGCACAAGCACTCGGTGCCCACGCTCCGCGAGGTCGTCAACGTGCTGCTGCTGCAGGGCAACATCGGGCGTCCCGGTGCCGGCGTGTGCCCGGTCCGAGGTCACTCCAACGTGCAGGGCGACCGCACCGTGGGCATCTACGAGAAGCCCTCGGATGCGTTCCTCGACGCGCTCGAGACCGAGTTCTCGTTCGCGCCTCCCCGCGAGCACGGCTACGACACGGTCGCCGCGATCCGCGCCATGGATGAGGGGAAGGCGCGGTTCTTCATGGGGCTCGGCGGCAATTTCGTCTCGGCGACGCCGGACACCGAGATCGTCGAGCGGGGCATGGCGAAGCTCGACCTCACGGTCCAGGTGTCCACGAAGCTCAACCGGTCGCACGTGATGACGGGCCGCCGCGCGATCATCCTGCCGACGCTCGGCCGCACCGACCGCGACCGCCGCGGCGGACGCGAGCAGCGGGTGTCCGTGGAGGACTCCATGGGGGCCGTGCACTCCTCCCGTGGGCGCCTCACGCCGCCCACGGGGGACATGCTGAGCGAGGTCGCGATCATCACGCGCCTGTGCGACCTGCTGTTCGGCGATGGCGAGCAGCCCGACCGCACCCCTTCCCACGGCGGTGACGTCGACCGCCACCAGGTGGAGCGGCTCCCGCACGAGGAGGCCACCGGCCCCGATGCGCCGCACGTCGAACACTCCGGGAACGCCCCGCGCGCCGACTGGGCCGCGCTCGAGACCGACTACGCGCTCATCCGGCGCCACATCGAGAACGTCATCCCGGGCTTCGAGGACTACGAGGAGCGCATCGATAAGGGCCGCACCTTCTTCCTGCCGAACGGCCCGCGCGATGAGCGCCGGTTCGCCACGACGGACGGCAAGGCGCACTTCACCGCGAATCCGCTGGAGTATCCGCACATCCCCGCGGGGCGCCTGCTGCTGCAGACACTGCGTTCGCATGACCAGTACAACACCACGATCTACGGCAAGGACGACCGCTACCGCGGCATCCACGACGGCCGCCGCGTAGTGCTCGTGAATGCCGACGACATCCACGACCTGGGCTTCCAGGACGGTGAGATCGTCGACCTCGTCTCCGAGTGGACCGGCGCAGACGGGCGGATGCAGGAGCGCCGCGCCGACGAATTCCGCATCGTGGCGTACTCCACCCCGCGCGGGAACGCCGCCGCGTATTACCCGGAGACGAACGTGCTCGTCCCCCTGGAATCGGTCGCCGACACCTCCGGCACGCCCACGTCGAAGGCCGTCATCGTGCGCCTGGAACGGCGCGTGGCCAGCGCCTGAGCGCGCGCTACCCCGGCCAGGCCGGTGCCGCAAGGCCGGGGCAGGTCGGGGCGGCGCCGCCTAACGTTGCCGGATGACCTCCCTCAGCGCTCCCATCGGCACCGAGCCCGCCCTCCGTGCCGCACCGCGGGAGGACGGCACCACACCGCGCGCCCTCGTGATCGGCGCGACCGGGTACATCGGCGGGCGCCTCACGCCGCGACTCGTGGCCGCCGGCTACCGGGTGCGCGTGCTGGCCCGCAACGCCGCCCGCGTCAGCGGATTCGCCTGGAGCGACGACGTCGAAGTAGTCGAGGGATCCGCGGACGACCGCGAGGCGCTGGCGCGCGCGACAGCCGACGTCGACGTCCTCTACTACCTCGTCCACTCCATGGGCGCGGGGAAGGATTTCGAGGCCGCGGACCTTCGTGCCGCGCACAGGGTCGCGGAGGCCGCCGCCACCGCATCCGTGGCCCGGATCGTCTACCTCGGCGGCCTGCATCCGACGGACGTTCCGCTGTCGCCGCATCTGCGCTCCCGCGTGGAGGTGGGCGAGGTGTTCCTCGGCAGCGGGGTGCCCACGCTGGTGCTGCAGGCCGGAGTGGTCATCGGATCGGGTTCTGCGTCGTTCGAGATGGTGCGGCACCTCACCGAGGTGCTGCCGTACATGCCGGCGCCGCGTTGGGTGCGAAACCGCATTCAGCCGATCGCGGTCCGCGACGTGCTGCACTACCTGCTGGGCGCCGCGCGGGTCCCCGCCGACGCGAACCGCGCCGTCGACATCGGCGGGCCGGACGTGCTCCGCTATGGGCAGATGATGAACGGGTACGCGCTGGAGGCGGGTCTGCGACAGCGCGCGATCGCCTCGCTGCCCGTCCTCACGCCCGGTCTCGCCTCACACTGGGTGAACCTCGTCACCCCGGTGCCGCGGGCGATCGCCCGCCCCCTCATCGCGTCGCTCGAGAATGAGTGCGTGGTCAAGGACCGCGCCGTCGACGACCTCATCCCGCGGCCCGAGGGCGGTCTCACGCCGTACCGCCGGTCGGTGCAGCTGGCACTCGGTCGGGTCGGCGCCGACGCGGTGGAGACGAGCTGGCAGGACGCCGAGGTCTCGGGGCTCCCGAGCGACCCGCTGCCGAGCGATCCGGATTGGTCGGGACGGACGGTGTTCACCGACACCCGCACCGTGCACACCACCGCATCCGTGGAAGACGTGTGGCGGGTCATCATCGGGATCGGCGGGCAGAACGGCTGGTACTCGACACCGTTGCTGTGGGCGGTGCGCGGCTGGATGGATCGGCTCGTCGGGGGTGTGGGCCTCCGCCGCGGTCGGCGGAGCCGCACCTCGGCCGCCGTGGGCGACGCCATCGACTTCTGGCGGGTCGAGGCGGTGGAACCCGGACGGATGCTGCGACTGCGGGCCGAGATGAGGGTGCCGGGGCTGGCATGGCTCGAGCTCGGCGCTGTCGCCGACGGCGACGGCACCCGATACGAGCAGCGGGCAGTGTTCTTCCCCCGTGGGCTCGCCGGTCGTGCCTACTGGCTGCTCGTTCTCCCGTTCCATGCGCTGATCTTTCCCGGGATGGCCGCACGGATCACCGCGACGGCGGAGAGCACCGCGGTCGCCCACAGCTCGCCGGACAGGCCCCGAGACGAGCGCGGGCAATAGGCTGAGGGAATGCGGCGGGCAGTGGTGATCACGGTGTCGGACCGGGCTTCGGCCGGTGCGCGCGATGACCAGTCGGGGCCCATCGGTGTGGGGCTGCTGCGCGACGCCGGCTGGGACTGCGCCGACGCGGTGGTGGTGCCCGACGGCGCGGACAGCGTCGAGCAGGTGCTCCGGGCTCACCTCGCCGACGGGGCGCGGCTGATCATCACGACCGGGGGGACCGGCGTCTCCCCGCGCGACGAGACCCCCGAGGGGACGGCGCGGGTGCTCGACCGGCTCCTGCCGGGAATTGCCGAGGAGCTGCGCCGCCAGGGCGCGGCCGAAAAGCCGGCCGGCATGCTCACCCGCGGACTCGCCGGTGTCGCCGGCGCCGCGCTCATCGTGAACCTGCCGGGGAAGCCCGCCGCGGTCGCCGACGGCCTTCCGATCGTCCTCTCGGTCGCCGCGCACGTCATCGACCAGCTGGCCGGAGGGGACCACTGATGCCCGTCGCCCTCGCCCGTGTCACGACCGAGCCGCTCAATCTCGACGCACATCTGCAGGCGGTCGATGATGCCGCATCCGGTGCCGTCACCACGTTCCTCGGGCGGGTGCGCGACAACGACCCGGACGCGGCGACCACCGTCGTCGCGCTGGAATACTCCGCCCACCCGGATGCGGAAGCGGGGCTCCGCGCCCTGACGGAACGCGCCATCGGCGAGACCGGCGCGATCGTCGCGGTCAGCCACCGGATCGGACGTCTCGAGGTGGGGGATGCCGCGGTCGTCATCGCGGTCGCCAGCGGGCACCGCGACGAAGCGTTCACCGTGTGCCGTGAGGTGATCGAGGCGATCAAGCGCGAGCTGCCGGTGTGGAAACGTCAGGTGGAGTCCGACGGCACCACGGCGTGGAAGGGTCTCGGCGGCTGACCCGCGGTCCGCGCGGGTTCACGTCCGCGAGACCACATCCGTTGCGCGAGACCACATCGGATCGGATGTGGTCTGGGCGGACGGATGTGGTCTCGGCGTCGCCGGGTCGCGCGGCGCTCAGCCGCCGGCGAACGGCGGCAGCACGTCCACCAGGGTGTCATCGGTGAGGACGGTGTCGTCGTCGACGCGCGAGCCCTCCACCAGCACGGCGCAGCGGGGAAGGATGCCGCCGAGCCCGGGGCGTTCGGTCGCGAGCGCGGTGCGGAGGTCGCCGAGCGTCGCCTCGGCCCGGGTCTCCTCGGCGCGGCCGGCGAGTTCCTCGGCGGCGGCGAAGTACCGCACGCGCGCCATCAGTCCTCGTTCCAGCCTGCCGCGAGGTCGGTCACCGCGTCGAGGGCGTTGCGCACCTCTTCCGGGCCGCCACCCGCGCGCCCTGCGGCGAGACCCGCGGCGAATGCGCTGAACGGTGCCGCCGGGCGTGCGACGCCGCGTGCGACGTCGGCGGCGAGGTCGAGGATCGCGGCGATGGGCAGGTCGTCGGCGTCGAGGCCCAGGCGCTCCCGGAGCGCGGCGGCCCAGGCGTCCAGGGCTTCGGGTGGCAGATGCGTGCTCATGTGTCCTCCTCGGGGGTGGGCGTCGGTGCGGTGTCCGCGCGGCGTGCCCGTTCCAGATCCTCCCACGTGTCCACATCGGCGACCACGCCGTCGGGCACGCGGACGACGGCGATCGCGAGGTCGTCGAGCAGCGCCCGCATCGGCGCATCCCGGCCGGCGCCGGGGAGGGATGCGGCCGCCCGCCGGAGCGCCGCGGTCCGGTACGCACCGGTCAGCCACTGCGGCCTCGATCCGGCATCGGCCAGGCACACCCCGTCGGTGTCAGTGGGGAACAGTGGCAGATCGTCGAGGAGACGCCGGACCGCCGCATCCGGCCGGGCGAGGTCGCAAGCCAGCAGCAGCGTCCACTCCGGGTCCGGGGTGCCGGCGGAGGTGTGGAGCGCGGAGGCGTGGAGCGCGGCGATGACGGCCGCCGCAGGCCCGCCGAACGGCGGATCCTCGCGCACCCACCGGACCGGCAGCGCGTCGTCCAGCACCGGGCCGACGACGACGATCGGGTCGGCGCCCGCCTCGCGCACCGCATCCACGGCCCGCTGCAGCAGCGTCCGCCCGCCCACTTCGAACAGCGGCTTCGCGGCGCCGTCCACGCGCGCCCCGCGACCGCCCGCGAGCAGGATCGCCCCGACCCTCACCGCATGTCCCGAAATCCGCAGAACATGTCCCGTTTTCTGCCGCTCTGACCCCGCCATAACGGCAGAAAGTGGGACATGGCGGATGCGGTGCCGCCCGGGAGAGCGGTCATTCCTCGCCGGGGCGGGTCCAGGTGCCGGACTTGCCGCCCTCTTTGCGGATGATCCGGACCGTCTCGATCGAGGTGCCCTTGTCCAAGCCCTTGACCATGTCGACGATCGTGAGCGCGGCGACCGACACGGCTGTCATCGCCTCCATCTCGACGCCGGTGCGATCGGCGGTGCGGACGGTCGCCTCCACGGCGACGCCCTCATCGGTGATCTGCAGGTCGACCGTCGCGCCGTGGACGCCGATGACGTGCGCGAGAGGCAGCAGCGCGGGGGTCTGCTTCGCCCCCTGGATGCCGGCGATACGCGCGACCGCGAGCACGTCGCCCTTCGGGACGCTGCCGTCGCGGAGCGCGGCGACGACCTCGGGCGCGCACCGCACGAACCCGCGGGCGGTCGCCGCGCGCACGGTGGGTTGCTTCGCGGTGACATCGACCATCCGGGCGTGGCCGGCCGCATCCAGGTGGGTGAAACTCATGACACCAGCATGACATCGACGGGATCTCCCGCAGCGACCTCGCCGACCTCGGCGGGGACCACCGCATAGGCCTCGGCGCGGGCGAGTCCGCCGGCGAGGTGCGAGCCGGAGCCGCCCGCCGTCGCGGGGCGGACGGTCCACCGGGCAGGATCGCTCTGATCGATCGCCGCGGGCAGGTACTGACGTCGCCCGGGCGGGGTGCGCCAGCCGATCGCTGCGGGAAGGCGCAGCACCGGACGGTGGATGCGGGTGCGCCCCTGCATCCGGAGGAGCGCCGGCCGCACGAACACCTCGAACGACACCGCCGAGCTCACGGGGTTGCCGGGCAATCCGAACAGCAGCGCACCGTCCGCGAGGCGGCCGAATCCCTGCGGCTTCCCCGGTTGCATCGACACCTTCGTGAAGGCCACGTCGCTGCCGGAGAGGACGTTTTTCACGACCTCGAAGGCGCCCTCGCTGACCCCGCCCGAGGTGACGACGACCTCTGCGCCGGCCTCGGCGGCCGCGGCCAGCACCGCGAGGAACGCGGCATCCGTGTCGTCGACGGTCTCTCGGAGCACCACCGCCGCGCCCGCATCGCGGACGAGGCCGGCCAGCAGTTCGCTGTTGGACTCCGGGATCTGGCCGCGGCGGAGAGGCTGTCCGGGCGGCACGAGTTCCGACCCGGTGGCGACGACAGCGACGCGGGGCCGGCGGGCGACCACCGCCTCCGCGATGCCGGCCGCGGCGGCCGCGCTCAGCTGCAGGGGCGTCAGCAGCGTCCCGGCGGCGATCACTTCCTCGCCGGCGCGGAGGTCGGCCCCGCGGCGGCGGATGTGGGCGGCGGGCTGCGGGGCGCGGAGCACCGCGATCTCGCCGAGTGAGTCCGCGAGGCCGGCAGCGGTGTCTTCGAACGGCACGATCGCATCGGCGGATGCGGGGACGGGGGATCCCGTCATGATGCGGGCGGCCTGCCCCGCCTCGAGGTCGGGGTCGAGCTCGGTGCCGGCGGGAAGATCTGCGACGACGGTGAGGTGCACCGGGCGCTCGGGCGCCGCATCCGCCACCTCCGCGTGCCGCACGGCGAACCCGTCCATGGCGGAGTTGTCGAAGACGGGGATGTCGACCTGCGCGGTGAGCGCGTCGTGCAGGGTGGAGCCGGCAGCATCCCGGAGCGGAACACGCACCGGCGGGGTCGGGCGGACCGCGGCGAGTACGTGCGCGAGCTGTTCCTCGACGCTTCGCAGGCCGCTCATGCGGTCGCCGCCCATGCCGCCAGCGCGTTCATGCCACCGGGGAGGACGGATGCGGTCGCCCCGGCGCTCCGGAGCGCCTGTGCGGCCCGCTCCGCCCGGATCCCCGCCTGGCACACCACCAGGAACGGCCCGGGGCCGAGCGCCGCGGCGTCGGCGAGCACCTCGCCGAGCGGGACGAGCAGGGCGCCGTCGATCACGCCCGTCGCGGTCTCGGCGGGCTCCCGCACGTCGAGCACGGTGATGTTCCCCCCGCGCGATTGGGCGGTGGCGGCGACGTCGGGGAGCGTTGAACTCGCCACGAGTGCCCGCTCGTGAGCGGGAGCGGGAGCGGGGGCCGGCGTCGGCGGCGCCGTCGCGCGTGCGGGGCGGAGGGGAACCTCGCGCTGACGGGCACGGAGCGCGTCGATGAGCAGGATGCGGCCGAGGAGCGGGTCGCCGATGCCGGTGAGGAGTTTGATCGCCTCGATCGCCATCATCCCGCCGACCTGGATGCACAGCGCACCCAGCACGCCGACCTGGGCGCACGAGGGCACCTCGCCCACGCCCGACGGCGGATGCAGGTCCGAGAGGACCACGGGCTCCACCCCTGCGGGTGGGGCAGACCAGAACACCGTCACCTGCGCGTCGAACTCCTGCACGGTGCCCCACACCAGCGGCACGCCGAGCTGCTCGCATGCGGCGGCGACGGCGGCGCGGGTCTCGAAGGTGTCGCTGCCGTCGATGACGACGTGCGCCTCGGCGAGCAGTCGCGCCGCGTTGCCGGCGGTGAGCCGCTCCCGCACCGGATGGACGACGGTCTCCGGGGACAGGTCGGCTGCGGCACGGATGGCACCGTCGACCTTGGGGTGCCCCGCATCCGAGACCCGGTGCAGCACCTGCCGCTGCAGGTTGGAGACCTCCACGACGTCATCGTCCACGACGATCAGCTCGCCCACCCCGGCGGCCGCGAGGGCCAGCACGGTGGGGGAGCCGAGGCCCCCGGCGCCGATCACCGCGACCCGGGAGGCGGCCAGCCGCCGTTGCGCCCGTTCGCCGAACCCCGCGAGCACGGCGTGCCGCGCGGTGCGGTGATGTTCGGAATCCGACAGGGCGTCGACCGGCTCGACCAGCGGCGGGAAGGGCATGCCCCCAGGCTAGACCGGCGGGCGACAGCGGGATCCGGATTGCGTCGGACACCCGCATCCGCGGGGATATTCCGCGATTATTTACGCGTTAGCGGGGATACAGTGGACGAATGCAGAGTTTCAAGGTGTCGCAGGCCGCGCGGCTACTGGGGGTCAGCGATGACACGGTACGCCGGTGGGTCGACCAGGGGATCCTCCCGGTGACCGCGGCGAGCCCGGTCGAGATCCCCGGGGACGCGCTCGCCCGTCGGGCCACGGAGCTCGCCGCCGCGGCAGCCGACCCCACCGATGTGCTCTCGAGCGCCCGGAACCGGTTCGTCGGCCTCGTCACCCGCGTGCAGATGGACGGCGTCATGGCGCAGGTCGACATCCAGTCCGGCCCGCACCGCGTCGTCTCCCTCATGTCCGCGGAGGCCGTACGGGAACTCGGGCTCGAGCCCGGGTCGCTGGCCGTCGCGGTCGTGAAGGCCACCACCGTCATCGTCGAAACCCCGAAGGACTGAACAATTCGACGCCTCCTCACCGCGACCGCCGCGCTCGCCGCCACCACCCTGTTCCTGGCGGGCTGCGCGAGCACCCCGGCCGCCCAGACCACACCGACCGCGAGTGCCGCTGCCACGCCGGAGCTCAGCGGCAGCCTCACCATCTCTGCCGCCGCGTCCCTCAAGACCGCGTTCGACGAGATCGCCGCCGCGTTCGAGGCCCAGAACCCGGGCGTGGACATCGCACCGATCACGTACGACGGCTCCTCGACGCTCGCCACCCAGATCATCGAGGGTGCCGCCGTCGACGTCTTCGCCTCGGCGGATGAGAAGAACATGCAGAAGGTCGTGGATGCGGGACTCGCCAGCGATCCGGAGCTGTTCGCCTCCAACACGCTCGTCATCGCCGTTCCCGCAGGGAACCCCGCAGGGATCGCATCGCTCGCCGATCTCGCCGACCCCGCGAACACCGTCGTGCTGTGCGCCGCGGAGGTGCCGTGTGGCGCCGCCTCGCAGACCCTGCTGCAGAACGCCGGCCTCACCGTCACACCCGCGAGCCTGGAGCAGAACGTCACGGCGGTGCTGACCAAGGTCGCCGCCGGTGAGGCGGATGCGGGCCTCGTCTACGCCACCGACGTGATCGGCAACGACGATGTCGAGGCGATCGTGCCCGATGGCGCGAAGGATGTCGTCAACCACTACCCCGTGGTCGCCCTCGATGCGGCGACGAACGGCCCCGTCGCGGCGGCGTTCGTCGCGTTCGTGCTCGGCGGCGAAGGTCAGGCGATCCTGTCCGATCTGGGATTCGGCGCGCCGTGAGTCGCGGCGGCGGGATGCGGGGCTATGCGCCCCGCATCCTCACGCTGCCCGCCGTCATCGGTCTCGGCTTCCTGCTCGTGCCGCTGACGGCGCTGATCGGCCGGGTCGAATGGTCGACCCTCTGGGTGGACGTCACCGCCCCGGCCGCCGTGTCGGCGCTCGCGCTGTCCCTCGGCACCGGGGTGATCGCGACGGTCGTGTGCGTGATCCTCGGGGTGCCGCTGGCCCTTCTGATCGCGCGCAGCGCCCCGCGGCCCGCCGCGGTCCTCCGCGCCCTCGTGACGGTGCCGCTCGTGCTGCCCCCCATGGTGGGCGGCGTCGCACTGCTCTTCCTGTTCGGCCGGAACGGCGTGCTGGGCGAGGTGCTGCAGAGCATCGGCATCCGGCTGCCGTTCACGACCGCCGCCGTCGTCATGGCACAGGTGTTCGTCGCGCTGCCGTTCCTCGTCCTCTCTGTGGAGGGGGCGCTCCGGGCGACCGGCACCGGCTACGAGCAGGCGGCGGCCTCCCTCGGCGCCGGGCGCTGGACGATTCTGCGACGCATCACCCTGCCCCTCGCCGCCCCGGGACTCGTCGCCGGCACCGTGCTGTGCTTCGCCCGCGCCATCGGCGAGTTCGGGGCCACGGCGCTGTTCGCGGGCAATGCGCCGGGGGTCACGCAGACCATGCCGCTCGCGATCTACACCGCGTTCAACGGCGGCGGGGTCGGGCAGGGCACCGCCGTCGCGCTGTCGCTCCTCCTGCTCATCGCGGCCATCGCGGTGCTGCTGCTGGTGCGCGCCTGGCGGCCGGAGGCACTGCGATGACGGACGCAGCCGCGGCCCTGGATGCGGCGATCACCGTGCAGCACGGCGCGCGGTTCACGCTCGACGCGGCACTCCGGGTTACGCCGGGGGAGACCGTAGCGGTCATGGGTCCGAGCGGCGCCGGCAAATCGACGCTCCTCGGTGCGCTGGCGGGACTCATTCCGCTGGCGACAGGTCATGTGCGCCTCGGCGACCGCGAGCTGTCCACCCCGCGCCGCAGTGTCGAGCCCGCCGCCCGCGACACCGTGCTGCTCGGGCAGGATCCGCGGCTCTTCCCCCACCTCAGCGCCCGTGACAACGTCGCATTCGGGCTGCGGGCGCGCGGCGTGCCGCGAGACGACGCGGCCCGCCGCGCCGAGCACCTGCTGGAGCGCGTGGGGCTGCCGGATGCGGCACCGCACCGTCCGGCGGATCTCTCCGGCGGTCAGCAGCAGCGGGTCGCGCTCGCCCGCGCCGTGGCCGCATCCCCTCGTCTCGTGCTCCTCGACGAGCCGCTGACCTCCCTCGATCCCGGAACCGCGGGCGACATCCGGGTGCTCCTGGTCGAGCTGCTGCGCGCCGTCACCTGCGTCGTGGTGACCCACGATGCGGTGGATGCGGTCGCGCTCGCCAATCGGCTGCTGGTCCTCGAGTCGGGCCGCGTCTCGCAGGCGGGAGCCGTGCGCGAGGTCTTCGCCGCGCCCGCGACGCCGTTCGTCGCGGGGCTTGCCGGCCTCAATCACGTGACGGGCGCGGTCCGCGACGGTCTCTGGAACGCCGGGCCGCTTCGGGTGCCGGCCGCGGGCATGCCCGACGGCGATGCGGTCGCCGTGTTCTCGCCGAGCGCGGTGCGGGCGCTCGGCGCTCTGCCGGTCGCGGATCGCGCCGGTGCTCAACAGCTTTCGGAGCACGGCGTAGTCCGGTGGGCGGCGCAGGTCACCCGGGTCGAGCAGACGCTCGGCGGGGTGCGGGTGTTCACCGCCGAACCCGCGCTCGCCTTCGACGTCCCGTTCGACGCCTGGGCGCAGCATCCGCTGGCCGCCGGAGAAGGGGTGGAGCTGACGCTCGACGTCGCACGCGTCCGGCTGCTGCCGCGCTGAGCCGCGGTGCCGCGCCTTGGCATCGGTGTCGAGCAGTGGTGTCGAGCTGTGGTGTCGAGCTGTGGTGCCGGCGCCGCAGTCGTCTCGGCGCCGCGGCGCAGTATCGTGTCGCCGTGAGCCGCATCCGTCCGTTCCATCCCGGCGACGAGCCCGCACTGGCGGAGATCTGCCTGCGGACCGCCGACGGCGGGGGCGATGCGACCGGCGTCCTCGGCGATGACACGATCTGGGCCGACATCTTCGTCCTGCCCTACGTAGCACGGCATCCGGATGCCGCGTTCGTCGTGGCGACCGACGACGGCCGCGTCGCAGGCTACGCGGTGGCGGCGCCGGACACGCGCGCGTTCGCGGAGTGGTTCCGCACCGAATGGTGGCCCGCACACGGCGCCCGGTTCGCGCGGCCCGGCGCCACCGCGCGGGAGCGCGAGATCCTCGGTTACGCCGACCGGCGATCGGGAGCGGGGGAGACCTACGCCGAGGAATACCCCGCGCACCTCCACGTCGACCTGCTCCCGGAGCTCCAGGGCCAGGGATGGGGGCGGCGGCTCATCGCCGAGGTGATCGCCGCGCTCCGCGCCCAGGGCGTGCCCGCCCTCCACCTCGTGGCGACGGCCGAGAACGCCGGTGCCCTGGTCTTCTACGACCGGCTCGGGTTTCACCGGCTCCCGTCGGAGCCCGGGTCGCAGGCGTTCGGGATGCGGCTCGACTGAGGCCCCGCATCCGGGCTGGGGATGCTGGCTCACCCGGGCCGTGCATCCCGGCCGTTGTCGTCGACCGGTCCGACACAACGGCGGAGATCGTGATTCGGGCAGGCTGTCCCCTCGACACGACGGCGGAGATCGTTCTCGCCGACCGGCGGAAGCCCCGCGTGTCGCCGCATCCGGCTCATGATGTCCGCCGTTGTGCCCCCGACCCGGGACCGGATCCCGGCCCACCGCAGCAGCATGTGCAGCGGCCGTGACCTGCCGTGCCGTCCTTCGGAGGTTGCCCGGACCCCCGCACCGTCGTTCGGATCTCTTCGGGGTCGCTCGAGCCGTCGTTCGGATCTCGGGCGGGATACGCCGGCTGGAGGTGGGAGAGGCGGACGAATGGGCGGCGATCTCCGAACGACGGCGCGCGTGCGAGCGGCGATCTCCGAACGACGGCTCGGGGGAGGGACCGGATCCCCGAACGCGGGCTCGGGGTGCGACGCACGCCGGGGCCTCAGACGACGGTGCGGCCGTCCTCGAGATGCACCTCGCGGTCGACGAGGCCAGCCGGCACGGCCACATGGGAGATGAGGATCACGGCGCGGCCGGGATCGACAGCGCCCAGCAGGTCGGCCAGCAGGGCGTCGGATGCGGCCGGGTCGACGCCCGCGGTCGGCTCGTCGAGCACGAGCACGGGGAAGCCGGTGAGGAGGGCCCGGGCGAGCGTGATCCGCTGCGCCTGACCGCCCGAGGTGAGGATGCCGCGCTCGCCGAGGGGGGCATCGAGGCCGCCGCGCTCCCGGGCCCAGTCGCCGAGGCCGACCCGTTCGAGCACGGCCCACAGCTCCTCGTCGCTCGCGCCGTCCTGCGCGAACAGCAGGTTCTGCCGCAGCGACTCATCGAACAGATACGGGTCCTGCTCGCACAGGCCGATCGTCCGGCGTAGGTCGTCGCCGGCGAGCTCGCGCGCCTCGCGGCCACCGATCCGATATGAGCCCTCGTAGTCGAGGAAGCGCACGAGCACGTGCGCGAGGGTGGTCTTGCCCGCGCCGCTCGGGCCGGTCACGAGCACCCGTTCGCCCGGGGCGACGTGCAGGTCGATGTGCCGCAGCATCCCGGCGTCGCCGCTCTCGCCGCTGCGGGCCGGCCAGCGCGCACGGAGGCCGGACAGGTGGATGCCGTCGCCGAGCGCCGGTGCGACACCCGTGGGTGTCGGCTCGTCGCGGGGGAGTCCGTCCGGGATGCGATTGGGCACCGTGTCGGCGACGCGCTCGGCCGCGGCACGCACCTGCCGCCAGGAGGCGAGGGCGAGGGGGACCGGACCGAACACCTCGAACACCGCCATCGGCAACAGCACGACGACCGCGAGAGCTGGCCCGGTGAATCCGCCCTGCCCGAGGTGCGGCAGCGCGAGCAGCAACGCCACGAGCGAGGCGATGCCGGCGAGGAGCGACACCGCGCCCGAGGTGAGCCCCTGCGCCCCGGCCCGTCGCACGGTGGCGCGCCGCAGTGCATCGTCGGCGTCGCGGACGCGGGCGTGCGCCGCATCCGTCGCATCGAACGCGGTGAGCACGTCGAGCGAGACGAGCTCGTCGAGCAGCGCGTCGGCGAGGCGGGCGCGGAGGCCGGCGACCTGACGCTCGGCGCGTGCGCCCGCGGCCCAGCCGACCCACACCGCCAGCGCGAACGCGACGATCAGGCACGCGGCGAGGACGACGGCCGCGAGGGGCGAGAGGAACGCGACGAACACGACGCTGGCGATCGACGCGAGGCCCGCGACCGACAGCGGCAACACGACGCGGAGGGAGAGGTTCTGCAGTTCGTCGACGTCGTCCACGAGGCGGGAGAGCAGTGCGCCGCGCCGGGCGGTGCCGAGCCCGTCGGGGGCGAGCGGCACGATGCGGCGGACGAGTCCGGCGCGCAGTGTCGCCAGGCGGCCGAGCGCGGCGTCGTGGCTCGTCAACCGCTCCAGGTAGCGGAACACGCCGCGCCCGAGCGCGAACGCCCGGACGGCGACGACGACCGCCGAGATGTACATCACCGCGGGCTGTTCCGCGGCACGCGTGATCAGCCAGGCGCTCGCGGCGAGCAGCGCGATGGCGCTGACGGCGGTGCCGAGGCCGGAGGCGATCGCCCACCGGAACTGCCGGAGCGGCGGCTGCGCCGCCCGCAGTACCTGACGCGTCGCGGTGTCCGGCCGTGCCGTGGCCCCGCTCATCGGCCTTCCGCCATCCGCGCGGGGGCGGTTGCAGCGACATCGGGGGCGGCCGACGCTGCCACGACTGCCGGTGCGTGCGAGGCAGCGGGAGGCGCGAGGGTCAGGATGCGGTCGGCGATCGCCCGCGCGGACGTCCGATGCGAGATGAGCAGCACGCCGGCGCCGCTGTCGGCCTCGGCGCGCAGCATCCGCCAGATCTCCCCCTCGGTCTGTGCGTCCAGGGCGCTGGACGGCTCGTCGAGCACGAGGACGTGCGCCCGCCCGGACCGCAGTCGGTACAGCCCGCGGGCGATCGCGACGCGCTGTGCCTGACCGCCGGAGAGCCCCGACCCGGTCGCACCGAGGGTGAGGTCCGCGGGCACGTCGACGCGGGCATCGCGCAGGCACGCGTCGATGCGCGCGGCCTCCGGCGCGGCGTCGCCGAGCGCGACGTTCTGGCCGACGGTGCCGGCCATGAGACCCGCCCACTGTCCCACCCAGGACAGGATGCGGCGGGCATCGGCCGCGACCTTACCCGTGACCCGGATCTCGCCGTCGGCGGGGGCAAAGCCGAGCAGGGCCGCGAGCAGGCTCGACTTGCCCGCGCCGCTCGGACCCACGAGGAGCACGATCTCACCGGCGCGGACGTCGAGGTCGATCGGTCCGATGAGGCGGTCGCCGCGCGTGACCGTGAGGCCGCGGGTTGACAGCAGCGGGGCGTCCCGGTCGGTGAGCTGCGCTCGCTCACCGACCCCGGGCGTTTCGTCTCGCTGCGCTCGCTCAACGGCCGGGGAGTCAGCGACCGCGGATATGGATGCGGCGTCGAGGGTGTCGAAGATCTCGTCGGTGGCCGCGACGCCCTCGGCGGCGGCGTGGAACTGCACCCCCACCTGACGCAGCGGCAGGTAGGCCTCCGGGGCGAGGAGAAGCACGAACAGGCCGACCAGCAGCGGCATCTCGCCGCCGAGGAGGCGGAAGCCGATGGTCACCGCGATGATCGCCACCGAGATCGACGCGAGGAACTCCAGCGCGAATCCGGAGAGGAACGACACTCGCAGCACCGCCATCGTCTCGCGCTTGTAGTCGCGGGTGACGGTCTCCATGCTGTCCGCGGCCCGGTGCTGTCGGCCGTAGATCTTCAGCGTCGACAGCCCCGCGACGGTGTCGGCGAACCGGGTCGCGAGCCGGCGGAGCGTGCCGTACTGCGTGTTCTGCACGGCGCGGGTCGCCATGCCGATCAGCACCATGAAGATCGGGATCAGTGGCATCGTGATGATCACGGTGAGGCCCGACAGCGGATCGGACACGAGGATCGCGAGCACGAGGATCGGCATCGTGACCGCCGTGGCGACCAGCTGCGGCAGATACCGGCCGAAGTAGGCGTCGAGCGCCTCGAGTCCGTGCCCCGCCGTGACCGCGAGGGCGGCGCTGTTGCGACCGGTCAGCCAGCCGGGGCCGAGCTTCTCGACGGCTCGGACGAGGCCGTCCCGCAGCTGCAGCGACGCCCGGGCGGCACCCCGCGCCGACGTGCGCTCACCGGCCGCGATGAGAAGGGCGCGCAGCACCACGAGCACCGCGCCCAGACCGACCCAGGGGAGCAGCGTCTCCACGCGCTCGCCCTCGATCGCGCCCACCAGGGCTCGGGTGAGCGCATAGGCGAAGCCGATAGTCGTGCCGGTCTGCGCCAGCACGATCGCGGCGGTCGTGACCAGGAACCCGCGGGATGCGGTGCTGTACCGCAGCAGGCGGGGGTCGATGGGACGGTTGCTGACACGCGGGGGCGCGTCGACCGCATCCGTACTCACTGTTCGATCCTGCCTCATCATGGCTGAGAGCCAGCCTCTGTTCGCCGCCCGCCGCCCGCCGCCCGCCGCTCGCCTCTGTTCGCCGCCCCGCCGCCCGCGGCCCGCTCACCTGTCGCATCCTGCGATGTCCACCCGCACGTGGCGACAGGTGAGCCGGAGGGAAGCCCGCTCACCTGTCGCCAACGGCGATCTGCGACCGCAAGAAGCGACAGGTGAGCGACGGCTCAATGCACGCCGGCGGCGGCCTTCTCGATGTGCGAGCGGGTGACGCGCTTGCGGAAGACCCAGTACGTCCAGCCCTGGTACAGCAGCACCAGCGGCAGGAAGATGATCGCCGCCCACGACATGATCGTCAGCGTGTAGTCCGTGCTCGACGCGTTCTCGATCGTCAGGCTGAAGGCCGGGTCGGTCGTCGACGGCATCACGTTCGGGAACAGCGCCAGCCACAGGGTCAGCACCGCGAAGGCGACCGTGCCGGCACCGAAGCCGAACGCCCAGCCCTCGCGACCCGCGCCGTTCGCGACGAGCGAGGCGATGAGCAGCACCGCCGCCACCGCAGCGCAGACGATCACGAGCAGCAGCGCCGGGGCGCCCGCGGATGCGGCGTTCAGCACGGTCCACAGGAGGAACAGGGCCGCGATGACCACGGTGAGAAGGCCCGAGCGGCTGGCGAGGCGGCGGGCGTCCGCCCGCACCTGACCGTCGGTCTTCAGTGCGACGAAGTACACGCCGTGGGTGAAGAACAGCAGCAGGGTGGTGAGACCGCCCAGCAACCCGTAGGGGTTCAGCAGGGTCAGGAGCGACCCGACGAACTCGTGGTCCTGATCCAGCGGCACGCCCTGCACGATGTTCGCCACCGCGACGCCCCAAAGGAAGGCGGGGAGGGCCGAGCCGACGACGATCATGCGATCGAAGCCGCGCTTCCACCGCAGCGAGTCGCGCTGGTGCCGGTACTCGAACGAGACGCCGCGGGCGATGAGCGCCAGCAGGATGAGGAGCAGCGCCAGGTAGAACCCGCTGAACAGCGTCGCGTACCACTCCGGGAACGCGGCGAACAGGCAGGCGCCGGCGACGATCACCCAGGTCTCGTTGAGGTCCCAGACGGGGCCGATCGTGTTGATGACCTGGCGGCGCGAGACGTCGTTCTTGCCGAGGAAGGGGAGCGACATGCCGACGCCGAAGTCGAAGCCGTCGAGCACGAAGTAGCCGACGAACAGCACGCCGACGATGAAGAACCACAGGTATGCGAGATCCATGACCACTGCTCCTAGTAGACCGTCGTCGGGACGGGGGTGTCGGTGTCATCGGACGCCGCATCCGGGTCCGGTATCGGGTCGGGACCCTTCTGGGCGGCTTTCTTGATGAGACCGAACTCGACGACCGCGAGGGCCGCGTAGATCGCGGTGAACGCGACGAGCGAGATTGCGACGGTCCACCCGGGGACACTGGGGGACACGCCGTCCTCGGTGAGCATCAGCCCGAACACGATCCAGGGCTGGCGGCCCATCTCGGTGAACACCCAGCCGACGAGGCTGCCGAGCAGCGGCAGCGGAGCCGACCAGATCGCCACGCGCCAAGCCCAGCGGGGAACCGGGCGGGTGGCCTTGCGCCGCGTGATCCACAGCCCCACGACCGAGATCACGGCGGCGAGCGCGCCGAAGCCCATCATCCAGCGGAACGCCCAGTAGGTCACCCAGATGGTCGGGGCGAAGTCCAGGCCCTCGCCGCCCAGCTGCTGTGCGAACTCCGGCCACTGTGCGGTGTACTGCGCGTTCAGGTCGTTGATGCCCTCGACGCAGGCGGTGAAGTCGTGCTCCGAAAGGAAGGCCAGCAGATACGGCACGCGCAGCGACCAGATCTCGCTCGTGCCGTCCGGGGTGCCGAGGGAGAAGAGTGAGAAGGATGCGGCCGGACCGCAGGCCGTGTCGTACAGTGCCTCCGCCGCGGCCATCTTCATGGGCTGGGTGGCCACCATCTGCAGGCCCAGCAGGTCGCCGGACACGATCACGCCGACGAACGCGACGAGCATGCCCCACATGCCGAAACGGAGGGCAGGAAGCATCGCCTCGGCGTGCTGATGGCGCACCAGGTGCCAGGCGGCGACCGCGATCACGACGGCTGCGGCGAACATGAACGCGGAGAACATGGTGTGCGGGAAAGTGGCCAGCGCGACCCGGTTGGTCAGCACCGCCCCGAAGTCCGTCAGCTCGGCGCGGTGCCCGTCCGTAGCCATCGTGTACCCGACCGGGTTCTGCATCCACGCGTTCGCCGCGAGGATGAAGTAGGCCGACAGGGTCGCTCCGATCCACGCCATCCAGATGGTCGCGAGGTGGAGCTTTCGGCTCAGCCGATCCCAGCCGAAGATCCACAGGCCGATGAAGGTCGCCTCGAAGAAGAAGGCCAGCAGACCCTCGAACGCCAGCGGCGCCCCGAACACATCGCCGACGAACCGCGAGTAGGACGACCAGTTCATGCCGAACTGGAACTCCTGCACGATGCCGGTGACGACCCCCATCGCGAAGTTGATGAGGAAGATGGTGCCGAACAGGCGCGTCAGCTGCAGCCACTTCGGCTGGCCGGTGCGCACCCACACGGTCTGGAAGATCGCCACCACGAGCCCCATGCCGATCGTGAGCGGCACGAACAGGTAGTGGTAGAGGGTCGTGAGACCGAACTGCCACCTGGCCAGGAGAAGCGGATCGAGGAGGTCCATTGATCGTGCCCTTCTCCGCGCCGGCAACGGTGCACCGACCCTCAGCCGGATGCCCGGACACGGTTCCCTCCGATTCTCGCCCCGTCGTGCGGAAAAAGGCGACCGAGAGGACCGTGAATAATACGGCCGCCCACCCCTCCGGGGCGCGTACGCTCGGAGCATGCAGCGTGTCAGGGGAGCCGCGTCGTGACGGCGTTGATGGTCGGCATGCCGCGCGCCCGCCCAGCGGTCGCTGCGACGGGCCCGGCCGCGATCGGCGACCCGCTCGTCGACACGCACGGCCGGGTGCACCGTGACCTGCGCATCTCGCTGACCGATCGGTGCTCGCTGCGCTGCACGTACTGCATGCCGGAGCAGGGCAACGAGTGGCTCGCCCGCGAGAGCATCCTCACCCTCGAGGAGATCGAACGGATCGCCCGGGTGGCCGCCGCAGACGGCATCAGCACGTTCCGCCTCACCGGCGGGGAGCCGCTGCTGCGCCGCGACATCGTCGACGTGGTGCGCCGGCTTTCGGCGATCGAGGGACCCGCGGGGCCGGTGCAGATCGCGATGACGACGAACGGCATCCGACTGCCCGAGGTGCTGCCCGATCTCGCCGCGGCGGGCCTTAGCCGTCTCAACATCTCCATCGACACGATCCGGCGGGACCGGTTCGCCGCGCTCACCCGCCGCGACCGGCTCGACGACGTGCTCGAGGGGATCGCCGCGGCAGCCGCATCCGGGCTCGCCCCGCTGAAGCTCAACGCCGTCGCCATGCGCGGCGTCAACGACGACGAACTCGTCGACCTGGTCGACTTCGCGATCGGACAGGGCGCGCAGCTGCGGTTCATCGAGCAGATGCCGCTGGATGCCGGACACACCTGGGATCGCACGCAGATGGTCACGCGCGACGAGATCCTCGCCGCGCTCGCCGCCCGGTGGACGCTCACCCCCGTCCCCGGTCGAGGGGGTGCGCCGGCGGAACGGTGGACCCTCGACGGCGGACCGCACACCGTCGGGGTCATCGCCTCGGTCACCGCGCCGTTCTGCGGCGACTGCGACCGCCTGCGGCTCACCGCCGACGGGCAGCTGCGCAACTGCCTGTTCTCGACCACCGAGTTCGACCTGGTGCCGGTGCTGCGGCAGGGCGGCACGGACGAGGACATCGACCGGATGCTGCGCTCCTGCGTGGCGCGAAAGCTCCCCGGTCACGCCATCGACGACCCCGGTTTCCTGCAACCGGCCCGTGGTATGAACGCGATCGGAGGCTGACATGGGACGCATCACGGCACGTCGTCCGGTGGTGAAGATCCGGCTGGGCGAGGAACCGACCCGGCGGGCCGATGTGCTCGCCGTGGAGGAGCCGCTGGAGATCCGCGTGGCGGGGAGCCCCCTCGCGATCACGATGCGCACCCCCGGCCACGACGTCGAGCTCGCCGCGGGGTTCCTGGTGTCGGAGGCCGTCATCGGGCGCGGCGAGGAATTCCACGGCGCCATCCACTGCGGCGGTCCCGGCACCGGCGGCAGGGAGAACACGTACAACGTGCTCGATGTCACCCTGGCGCCCGGGGTGACCCCGCCGTCACCCGACATAGCCCGGAACTTCTACACCACGAGCTCGTGCGGCATGTGCGGGAAGGCGTCGATCGACGCCGTCGAGACGGTGTCGCGGTACGACGTCTCGACCGACGACGTGACCGTGGATGCGGCGATCCTCACCACCTTCCCCGATCGCCTGCGCGAACAGCAGGCAGTGTTCGACAAGACCGGCGGACTGCACGCCGCCGCCCTGTTCGACGTGGACACCGGCGAGCTGCTCGTGCTCCGCGAGGACGTCGGCCGGCACAACGCCGTCGACAAGGTCGTCGGCTGGGCCGTGCTGAACGACCGGCTGCCGCTGCGGCGCACCGTGCTTCAGGTGTCGGGCCGGGCGAGCTTCGAACTCGTGCAGAAGGCCGTGATGGCCGGCATCCCCCTGCTCGCCGCGGTCTCCGCGCCGTCGTCGCTCGCGGTCGAGCTGGCGGCCGCGTCCGGGCTCACCCTCGTCGGATTCCTCCGCGGCACGTCGATGAACGTCTACAGCGGGGTCGAGCGGGTGCGGGTGCCGGAGCACGCCGCGCTCTGACGCGTCAGCGCGCCAGGTGCACCACGCACCGGGCCGGATCGCACGAGGGTGCCATCTCGGCGACGTGCAGCGGACCGCCGGCCTGCGACAGCACGCCCTCCATGAGTCCCAGGTGCACCGAGCACAGGGTGGTGCGTGCCTGAGCCGTGGACGACGCGTGCGGGCAGGGGGAGAGGTCCACGGTGAGTGTCGTCTCGTCGATCACCGGGTCGAACCCGGCCTCGCCGAGGTCGTCGACCAGGGCATCCAGCTGGTGGACGGCATCGGTCGGCAGGCCCTCCGCGCCGGTGTCGGTCCACGGCATGATGCGACGCATCAGGTCGCCGCGGACGGCGGCCTCCCGTGCCTTCCGGAGGGCGATCGGGCTGCGGCCACCCTGATCGGCGGATGCGGCGCTGTAGAGGACGCGCGGACGGCCCCGGGTGGTGCGCTTCTCCGGCTCGGCGACGACATAGCCGCTGTCGATGAGGCGCTGCAGGTGCTCGCGCACCGTGTTCGCGTGCAGGCCGGTGGTCTGGCACAGCTCCGCGATGGTGCGCTGCGGTCGCTCCTGCAGCATGTGCAGGACCTGCACGCGGGAATAGCTCGAGATGGCGCTGTACGCCGGCCGGGTCATGCCTCCATTATCGGTCCGCCCGGGGCATTCCGGCCCCGGTTTGCCGAAGACCGGGGGAACAGAGCAGGGTGGGGCCATGACGCAATCGCAGGTCGGCATCGTGTTCAACCCCAGCAAGATCTCTCGAGCGGATCTGGAGAAGGCCTGGCAGGAGGCCGGGGCGGATGCGGCGGTGTCCTGGTTCGAGACCACCCCGGAGGATCCGGGGCAGGGGCCCGCGCGCGACGCGCTGGCTGCGGGGTGCGACCTGGTGGTGGTCGCGGGCGGCGACGGGACGGTCCGCGCGGTGGCCGAGACGCTCGCCGGCACCGGTGTGCACCTCGGCATCGTGCCGCAGGGCACCGGCAATCTGCTTGCCCGGAACCTCGGCATCCCGCTGACCATCGGTCCCGCGATGGCGCGCATCGTGTCGGGCGAACCGCGCACGATCGACGTCGGCTGGGTGGAGACCGACGGCGGGGAGCGGCACGCCTTCGTCGTCATGATCGGGTTCGGCCTGGACGCGCAGATGCTCGCCGAGACCGACGACGATCTGAAGTCCCGTGCCGGGTGGCTCGCCTACGTCGAGGCGATGGGACGCGCGCTCGCCGCATCCGATGTGCTGGAGCTCACCGTCACGGTCGACGACCGCGAGCCGCAGCAGACGCAGGCACACACGGTGCTCGTCGGCAACTGCGGCACGATCCAGGGCGGCGTGACGCTGCTCCCGGATGCGGCGCCCGACGACGGGAAGCTGGACGTGCTCGCCATCAGCTCCGACGGGATGCTGCAGTGGATGGACACGCTCCGCTCGATGGTGTGGGAGAACGGGCTGCTGCGGCTGTTCGACCGTGACCGGAAGGCCGCGAGCACCGAGACCGTCGACCATCACCAGGCGCAGACCGTGCGGGTGGAGCTCCCCGAGCCGCGGGCGTTCGAGATCGACGGGGAAGAGGTCGGCGAGGTGCGCAGCTTCACGGCGAGCATCGACGCCGGGGCGCTCACCGTCCGATGAGGCAGGGCCGATGAGCGTCGCGATCCTGGTCGCGGTGGCCGCCGTGGTCGTGATGAACCTGTACGCGGCCGTGCTGGTGTGGCTGCGCGCAGCCGTGTACGGCGTGACCCTCTACCGGCCGATGCTGGTGAACATCGGGCTGTCCGCCATCCCGGTCTTCGCCGCGGTCCTCGCGATCGCGGGTCTCTTCGTCCTTACGCCGGTGCTCTCGGCCGCCGCGGGGGTGTCGGTCGGCCTGTCGATCGGCATCCTGTGGGGCTATCTCGTGGTCGGCACCCTGCTGTGGTTGCTGTTCTTCCCGAACTCCATCTACCTGATCACCGAACTCAACTTCAGCCACCGGCGTGACGACGATCCGGTGCCGCTGTGGTTCGACATCGTGCAGACCCTCACGCTCACCCTGTCCGGTATCGCGAACGCGGTGCTGAGTCTCGCCGTGGTGCAGACCGGCTTCATCCTCATCGCCGCGCCGAACCAGGGGACGCTGCCGCCCTCGGGCAGCTGGATCTTCGCCGCCGTGCTCATCGTGCTGGGGGCCGTCGGGGTGTACCTCGGTCGGTACCTGCGGTTCAACAGCTGGGACGTGCGGCATCCCGCCGGGATGCTGCGGAAGCTATCCGCCCACCTGCGCCAGCGCGGCAAGGCGCTCGAGTCCGGCGGCTTCGTTCTCACCCACGCGCTACTCATCTCCGTCGTCTACACGCCGCTGTATCTGCTCGCGTACGCCGGGTTCGTGTCCGCCTGAGCCGGAACGCCGACCGCCGCCGGATTGTCAACCCCTCCACTCCCTGTGGCGCCGGACTGGCAGCATCACCGTGGTCGGTGCACCCGCACGGTGGTGCGCCCGAAAGGAGAGCGTGATGAGTATCGGAGCAGGAATCGTTCTGATCGTGATCGGCGCGATCTTGGCGTTCGCGGTGAACGTGGACGTGGAGTTCCTCAACCTCGACCTGATCGGCTACATCCTCATGGGTGCCGGTGTCGTGGTCGTCATCATCGGCATCGCGCTGCTCGCGCGTCGTCGCACCGCCACATCCGTCACCCGCACCTCGGCCGACCCCACCGGCCGGGAGCGCGTCACCGAGCGCTCGGTCAGCGCGGACGACGACCCCCGGATCTGACGCCCGCCTGCCGTCGCCTCCCGTCGCGGCTCTAGACTGCGGCGGGAGGCGCGGCGCGCCCGGGAGGAGCAAGCATGCAGCTGGGGATGATCGGCCTCGGTCGGATGGGTTCGAACATCGTGCGACGCCTGGAACGGGCGGGTCACGAGTGCGTCGTCTACGACGTGAACGCGGCGGCGGTGGCCACCCTCGAGGGTGAAGGATCGACCGGTGCCACCTCGCTCGCCGACCTCGCCGCCAAGCTCGAAGCGCCGCGCGCGGTCTGGCTCATGATCCCGGCCGGTCTCACCGGCAGCGTGGTGGAACAGGTCTCCGCCGTGCTGGAGCCCGGCGACGTGATCATCGACGGCGGCAACTCCAACTACCGCGACGACGTCCGCCGCGCGGCAGCGCTGAAGGACCGCGGCATCCACTACATGGACGTCGGTACGAGCGGCGGCGTCTTCGGTCTCGACCGCGGCTACTGCCTCATGGTCGGCGGTCCCGACGAAGCGGTGGCGCTCCTCGACCCGGTGCTGCGCACCATCGCCCCGGGCGAGGGCGACATCCCTCGCACCCCCGGGCGGACCGGCGAACTCGCGCCGGAGGAGCTCGGCTACCTGCACTGCGGGCCCTCGGGGGCGGGGCACTTCGTCAAAATGGTCCACAACGGCATCGAGTACGGCATCATGGCCGCGCTTGCCGAGGGCCTCAACATCCTCGAGAACGCGGATGCGGGCGTGCGCGAGGCATCGCACTCGGCCGAGGTGGCGCCGCTCGAAGATCCCGAGTTCTATCAGTTCGACATCGACGTGCCCAAGGTTGCCGAGGTGTGGCGCCGCGGCTCGGTGATCTCCTCGTGGCTGCTCGATCTCACCGCGGCCGCGCTGGAGGAGAACCCCACGCTCAGCGGGCTCGCCGGGCGCGTGTCCGACTCGGGCGAGGGGCGCTGGACGGTCAAGGCCGCGGTCGACGTGGGCGTTCCGGTGCCGGTGCTCGCCGCATCCCTGTTCGAGCGGTTTGCCTCTCGGGGCGAGGACCACTATGCCAACCAGCTCCTCTCCGCCATGCGGCTGCAGTTCGGCGGACACCAGGAGCTGCCCTCCGGCGACAAGCTCGAGGCGGGCTCGCGGAAGTCCGACTCCGCCTGAGCCTGACGCACGGCGGTCACGGACGGGCGTTGTGCGGGTCGGCGGCGTTGAGCGCCTCGACGACCGCGGGGTACTCGCCGCGGGTCTCTGCGTAGCGCAGGAACTTCACACTCTCCACCTGGATCTCGGTCGCTCCTGGCTGGGTCGACAGCAGGGTCATGACCTCGTCGGCGAAAGCGTCCAGCGGCATGGCGACGGCGCTCGTTTCGTGACCCGGCATGAGCGTCGTGCGGACGGCGGGCGGCACCAGCTCCTGCACCTGGACACCGGTGCCCGCGAGTTGCAGTCGGATCGACTCGCTCAGCATGTGGATGGCCGCCTTGGTCGCGTTGTACGTCGGGGTGACGCGCAGCGGCGTGAAGGCGAGGCCGGAGGACACCGTGAGGATGGTGGCGCCCGGCCGCGATGTCAGCTGGTCGATGAACGCGGCGATCAGCCGGATCGGACCGAGGAGGTTGGTGGTGACGGTCTCCTCTGCGGTGTCGAGGAATCCCGCCGAGGTCCAGTCCTCGGCACGCATGATGCCCGCCATCGGGATGAGGACGTTGAGATCGGGGTGACGGGCGATCACGTCGCGCGCGGCGTCGAGGATGCTGCTCGGCACGGTGGTGTCGATCACGATCGTGTCGATCCCCGGGTGATCCCGGGCGATCTGTTCGAGCACGTCGGCGCGGCGCCCGCCGACGATCACGGTGTTCCCCGCGGCGTGCAGGCGTGTGGCCAGGGCGAGGCCGATGCCGCTGGTGGCGCCCGGGATGAAGACGGTGTTTCCGGAGATGTTCATGCCTCGAGCGTGCCCCGGTGCCGGGCGGGCATCCAGGCCCGCCTCATCGGGGGATCGACGGTCCCTGGTTGCGCCGGCGGCACGGGGGGGAGGATGGGGGCATGGATCGTGCTGCCGTGGCCGAGTACCTGCGTCGACGCCGAGACGCCCTGCGCCCGTCCGATGTCGGCCTGAGCGAGGGCGCACGCCGCCGGACGGTGGGACTTCGGCGTGAGGAGGTCGCGCAGCTGGCGACCATGTCGACCGACTACTACACCCGCTTGGAGCAGGCGCGCGGTCCGCAGCCGAGTCCGCAGATGCTGGCGGCCCTGAGTCGGGCGCTGCGGCTGTCGGATGACGAGCGCGATTACCTGTTCCGCATCGCCGGTCACAGCGTGCCCGATAGGCGCTCCTCATCCGCGCATGTGGCGCCCGCGCTGCAGCGGGTCTTCGACCGGCTCTCGGACACACCCGCCCTCATCATCTCGACCCTCGGTGAGGTACTGGCGCAGAACGCTCCTGCGGCAGCGCTGCTCGGAGATCGCGAGAGTGACATCGGCTGGCGCCGGTATGAGGCCTATCGGTGGTTCACCGATCCGGAACGGGAACGGGCACGTTACCCGGAGGCGGACCGTGCCCGCCAGAGCCGGGCGCTGGTCGCGTCGCTCCGCGTGGCGTACGGGACCATGGGTCCCTCGTCCACCGCGGCAGAACTCGTGACCCGACTGCAGCGCGAGAGCCCGGAGTTCCGGGAGCTGTGGGACCTGCAGCTGGTGGCGCAGCGGTTCACCGACCACAAGGTGCTCATCCATCCCGAGGTCGGTGCCATCGAGGTCGACTGTCAGGTGCTGTTCACCGAGGACCGGGCCCAGGCCCTTCTCGTCCTGACCGCGGAACCCCGCAGTGAATCGGAGGAGAAGCTCCGGCTCGTCGGCGTCCTCGGCATGCAGCGGTTCACGACGGCCGCCGGGGGCTGACAGGACCCCCGCTCAGAGGCGTTCGTCGACGGCCGCGGCCGCCGCATCCACGCGCTCGCGGCGGATCATCATCGCCAGCAGCGCCGAGCGCGGGATGAACCGCATGAGCTTCGCCACGCCGAGGAGCCCCAGCACGATCTGCAGGATGCCGGCGAGGATCACGGTCGCGATGAGGTAGTCGAGGCCGTGCTCCCGCACGAGCAGGGCGATCACGAGAGCGACAGCGCCCGTGGCGGCCGTGATCATCGCGGGGCGCCCGCCGAGGAAGGCGATCGCGATCGCCATGACGAACGACGAGAACAGCCCGACCCGCGGGTCGACCCCGGCGATGATCGAGAACGCGATCGCCTCCGGGATGAGGGCGAGCGCGACGACGAGCCCGGCGAGCACCTCCCGGGTGAGGATGCGGGGACTGCGCAGCGCCTGCCACACGGTCGGCTCGATCCGGTCGTGGTTCGCGGGCGCGGGGTCGGCGACGGTCATGGGACTCCGGAGGCGGGGGGGCTCGGACCGGACACGGCGGGCACATCGCCGGGCCTGGCCGGCGGAAGCGGGCGGGCGTCGCGACGACGCATCCGGTGAAATCTGCCGCCGGGGCGCGGCCCGCCGCCTGTCACGAGAATCGGGGATGTCGCGAGAATCGGGCGCTCCGCGCCGATTCGGCCCGCATCTGGTGACATCCCCGAATCCCGTCACCCCGTTTGCGGACGCACGGCGAACACCCAGCCCCAACCCTTCCCCCGGGCTTGTGAGCGATATATCGTTCAGTATCGCTAACCGATCGACCCAGGAGGTCATCATGAACGGTTCTTTCCCCGGAGGCATGTTCGGAACGGGAGCAGGCGGACAGGGCTTCGGCGCCGATTTCGGTGCCGGCCTCGGCAACGCCGCATCCGGTATGTGGGAGGCGATGGACCAGCTGCGTACTGCGTTCGACAAGCGTGTCGGACCGCGCATGGGTCGCGGCGACGTGCGCGCCGCGGTCCTGGCCCTGCTCGCCGAGCAGCCGATGCACGGCTACCAGATCATCCACGAGATCGAGGAGCGCTCCGGCGGCAGCTGGAAGCCGAGCGCAGGCTCGGTCTACCCCACGTTGCAGCTTCTCGCAGACGAGGGCCTCATCAGCGCCGAGGAGGCGAACGGCCGGAAGACCTACTCGCTTACCGAGGCGGGACGTGCGGAGGCCGAGGATGCGGCCGGCAAGCCCGCGCCGTGGGAGAGCTCGGGCCTGCGTGACAGCGGCCGGGCGACCGCGCTGCCGAAGGCCGGCATCGAACTCGCGCAGGTCGCGGCGCAGGTGGCTCGCAGTGGCGACTCCGCGCAGGTGCAGCAGGCCATCGAGGTGCTGGAAGACGCGAAGCGCAAGCTCTACGGCATCCTCGCCCAGGGGTGAGCGTGCCGACGGCAGGTCGGCGTCCGGATGGATCCGTCCCAGGCGCCGTCCCCACCCGTGCGCGGTACCGTCGGATCCTCCGGTTCGCCGGGCGGCATCTCGTGCAGACGTGGTGGTACGAGCTGTTCCTGCCCCGGGTGGGACTCGGCGGCATCGCCGAACGCACGCGTGAGCGTCGGATGCGGCGGCTGGCGCAGCGATTCCACGCCCTCGCGGTCGAACTCGGCGGGCTCATGATCAAGGTCGGCCAGTTCCTGTCGTCGCGCCTCGATGTGCTGCCGCCGGAGATCACGCGGGAGCTGGAGGGCCTTCAGGACGAGGTGCCCGCCGTGCCGTTCGCCCACATCCGCGGGGCGGCCGAGGCCGACCTCGGGATGCCGGTGGAGCGCGCCTTCGCCTGGTTCGACGAGACGCCGGTCGCCGCCGCCTCCCTCGGACAGGCGCACCGCGCGCGGCTGCATCCGGACCTCGCCGCGGACGTCGGATTCGCCGACGTCGTGGTGAAGGTGCAGCGTCCGGGGATCGACGAGATCGTCGAGGTGGACCTCGCAGCCCTACGGCGGGTGGCCGGGTGGCTCAGCCGGGTGCGGGTCGTCGCCGACCGGGTCGACACGCAGGCCCTCGTCACCGAGTTCGCCCACACCAGTCTCGAAGAGGTCGACTACCTGCACGAGGCGGCGGGCGCCGAGCGGTTCGCCGCCGACTTCGCCGACGACTCCCGCGTCGCCGTGCCGGATGTCGTCTGGGAGCGCACGACACGGCGGGTGCTGACCCTCGCCGACGTCACCGCGCTGAAGATCACCGACGTGGATGCGCTCCGCGCCGCGGGCATCGATCCGTCGGAGGTGGCCTCGACGTTCGCGTCGGTCATGTTCGACCAGCTGTTCACCCACGGCTACTTCCACGCCGACCCGCACCCCGGGAACATCTTCGTCACCCCGTTCGGGACCCCGGGCGCCGACGGCGCCCCGGCGTGGCGGCTGACGTTCATCGACTTCGGCATGATGGGCGAGGCCTCCCCGACGCTGCGGAGCGGCCTCCGGCGGGTGCTCATCGCGGTGGCTGCCCGCGACGGCGCCGGCATGATCGCCGCCGCGCAGAGCCTCGGGGTGCTCTTGCCCTCGGCCGACACGCGAGAACTGGAACGAGCTCTGACGCAGCTGTTCGCCCGCTTCGGCGGCATGGGCTTCGCCGAGCTCCGCGACGTCGACCCGCGGGAGTTCCGCGACTTCGCGGTCGAGTTCGGCGACGTGGTGCGGTCGTTGCCGTTCCAGCTGCCGGAGAACTTCCTCCTCATCATCCGCTCGATGTCGCTCGTGTCCGGCGTGTGCAGCTCGCTCGATCCCGCGTTCAACCTGTGGGACTCGGTCGAGCCATACGCCGCACAGCTGCTGCGCGACGAGCGCGGCAACGTGATCCAGGACGCGGCGCGGCAGGCGATGTCCATGGTCGGGGTGGCCGCGCGCCTGCCGCAGCGACTGGACGCGGTGATCACGCGCGTTGAAGAGGGTCGTGTGTCGGTCGACACGTCGGGGCTGGAGCGCCGCGTCGTGCGGCTCGAGTCGCTCGCGCGCCGCATCCTCTCCGGCATCCTGTTCACCGCCCTGCTCGTCGGGGGAATCATCCTGCGTGGACAGGACCAGCTGTTCGGCACCGTGCTCATGGTGACCTCCGCCCTGCCGCTCCTGCATGCGCTGTTCGCGGGGGTCGCGGGCAGGCGGTGACACCAGGATCATCCGCCAGGCGGATGCGGGTCCCCCCGCAGGGGGATGCCCGCAGCGGCGCCCCTTCCTAGCCTGGGAGCATGACCGAGGCGATCACCGTCCCTGCCCGTGCGGCGTGGCTGTCCTGGCGCCTCCCCGGCGTCCTCGTCCTCAGCCTCGTCCTCGGCGGGGCGACGTCGTGGGGACAGTTCCTGCTGCCGGACTGGATCGTGTCGATCGCGAACTCGTCGAGTGGGTGGACGCTGATCACGGCGTTGCTGGTGTTCGTGGCGCGGCTGCCGCTGTGGCCCTCGGTGGTGGCCGGCGCCGGCAGTTTCGTGCTGCTCACCGTCGGGTACGCGGTCGTGTCGGACTGGCGCGGGTTCTCCTACGACCCCACGTTCTTCGTGGTCGTCGGGGTCATCGTCGGCCCGTTCGTGGGGGCGGCGGCGGCGTGGATCCGCGGCCGCGGCGTCCCCGCGGCGCTGGCCTCCGCCCTGCTCGCCGGTATCGGCGTGGGGGAGGCGGTCTACGGGGTCACCGTCGTCGCGGACAGCACGAGCCCGGTGTACTGGTGGATCATCGGGTCGGCCGGCGTCCTGCTGCTCGGGGGGATGACCGGGTGGCGACTGCGTGGCGTGCACCCGCGTGTGATCGCGGTCGTCGGAACGCTCCTGGTGGCGGGTGCCTTCCTCGCGACGTACACGACGTCCTGGTCCTTCTGACAGGTGTCGTGATCGGGGCGCGCTGACTACGCTGGCGGCGTGCACCGGATCTTCACGACCAGCTTCGCGTCGGTTTACCCGCTGTATGTCGCGAAGCTCGAGCGCAAGGGCCGTACCCGCGCCGAACTCGACGACGTCATCGCCTGGTTGACGGGCTTCGACGACGCGGCACTGCGCGCGCACCTGGATGCGGGGAGCACGTTCGAGGAGTTCTTCGCGGCGGCGCAGCTGAACCCGGATGCGGAGCGGATCACCGGTGTCGTGTGCGGGGTGCGCGTCGAGCAGATCGCGGATCCGCTGATGCAGCGGATCCGCTACCTCGACAAGCTCGTCGACGAGCTCGCGCGGGGTAAGGCCATGGGTAAGGTCCTCCGGCACGCTTGAACCGGACCCGTTGCGAGGACCGGCCGAGCTTCGTAGCGTGGGTGGATGTCCCCGCACACGACACGGCACGCCACCCTCCTCGCCGGGGTGGTGGGTGTCCTGGCCGGCGCCGCCGTCGGCGTCGCGCTCGGCCTGCTCCTGCACAGCGTGTGGATCGGTGTCGTCGCCGGCGTCGTGCTGGCGATCCTCGTGGCGCTGTCACTGCGGCGATGGTGGCTCACCGGCGGCAGCGCCCGCGCGGACACCACCGGCCCGGCAGGGGTGGGACGCCCGGCCACCTCGCTTGGCGGCGGTCTTCCCGGCTCCGTCGGCCCGGCCGTCGAGATGCCGCCCGCGCCCGGCACGGACCGCCCCTCGCATTGAGCGGGAAGCAGGGGCCGGCGGACCCCCGCCAGGCTGGCGGCCAGGCGTCAGAGCACGAGCCCGGCGATGGTAAGCTCGACGATTGGAAGTGTGTCCGAGCGGCCTAAGGAGCATGGCTGGAATCCATGTAGGCGGGGTAACTCGTCTCGCAGGTTCAAATCCTGTCACTTCCGCCACACGATGAGCGTCATCCCCCTGCGGGATGGCGCTCATCGCTTTTTTCGCGGTCAGCCGCTGCCGCCTGCCAGCGCCGTTCCGGGCCGTACCAGAAGCGATCGCGGCGCGAGCAGTGCCCCCCACCGGCGCGCCGTCGGGGCGGCGGCGAGAAGGCTCGCGCGGACCGTCGAGGCCGCGGCCGCAGCCCCCGCGGCCTCCTCGCCGGGAGGGGCGTAGGCTGCCCGCTCCACGGCGCGCACGAGCGCCGCGACCGCGTCGGGGTCGGCGCCGGCGGCGCGCAGGCGCTCGCCGAAGCCGCGGGGGGAGTCGCTCGCCGGGGCGAGGATGCCGAGATCGATCGCCGTCTCCTGCACGAGCACCCAGGATGCGGCGGCATCGCCCGCCCGCATCCGTCGCCGTCGCCGGATCGCCCCCGCCATGCCGGGAGCGACCAGGACGAGGAGCGCGATCACCGTGATCCCGCCCGCACCCGCCCACGCCCGCGCGGTGTCACCCGCGGCGGCAGCGGACGGGGCGCCGCCAGGGATGTCCTCGGGCGTGCGGCCGGGTGCCACGGAAGACGACGGTGCGGTGGTGGGGGCGTCGGCCGCGCCGGGGGACGCCGTGGCAGACGTGCCGCCCGAGGTTGAGAACCGGGGCGGAGCGCCGAGGCTGTTGGTCGGCTCGAACCCCACCCAGCCGATCCCCTCGAAGTACACCTCCGGCCAGGCGTGCAGCAGGTTGCTCGTCACCGCGTAGACGGACTCGCCGTCGACGAGCTCGCCGGTCGCCGTTCCCGGCAGGTAGCCGACGACGATCCGGCTCGGCATGCCGAGCGTTCGCGCCATCAACGCGAACGATGAGGCGAAGTGCACGCAGTATCCCTCGCGCACCCGGAGGAACTGCGCGATCGCCGCCACCCCGGCGCCGTCGAAGTCGTCGGCGACCGGTGCCGTCAGCGAGTAGGAGAACTCGCTGGAGCGGAACCATCGCTGCAGCGCAGCCGCCGCGTCGTAGTCGCTCGCCGCCCCGGCCGTCACCTCGAGAGCCAGCTCGGCGACCTCCGGCGGAGTGTCGTCGGGCACGGTGCGGTAGCGGCCGGCGACGTCGGAGTCGCGGGCGGACGCAGCACGGATCTGATCCAGCGACGGTTGCACGCGGGTGCTCACCACGTCGAAGCTCTGCCCCACCGAGTCGGCGTTCAGTGCCACGACCGTCCGGTTGTCCTGCTGCAGGCCCCACGTGCCCTCGAGCCCGTCGATGCCGGTCGCCGCGAACGGGACCGGCAGGTAGCCGCTGCGCAGGCTCGCGATCTCGATGTGCGTGGCGACCTCCACGAGCGAGACGTCGGAGTCGGCGATGACCGGCTCGAATCCGTTCTCCACCGGGTCCAGGGCGCCGCCGTCCGGCCGCCACCGCTCGCCGTCGAAGCCCGACAGCGTCGCCGCGCGCAGGTAGGGCGCCCCGCCCGCCGACGAGTGGACCGTCAGCACGTCGACCGGGTCCGGCCGGCGCAGGTCGTCACCGAACCGCAGCGACGCGTCGATCCCGATGCTGCCGCCGCCACCCACTGTCACCCGCTGCACCGGGGTCGGCAGCAACGGCGTCGCCACGAACGCCACCACCACCGCGATCGCACCGACCGCCAGCGCTCCCGCCGACGATCCGCTCCATACCCGGCGGTCCCGGCCGGGCCGGGTGCGCACGTCGGTCCACAGCAGCAGCAGGATGCTGCCGGCCAGCAGCACCACCTGCCCGCCGTCGAACCGACTCGGGACCGCCACCGAGGGGGCGAGCCCCACGGCCAGGAGAGCGACCGCGGCGAGGAGTGGCAGGCGCGTGGCGATGACGACGTAGTCCAGCACGATCGCCAGGGCGCCGGTTGCGGCGACGAAGAAGAACGACACCGGCAGGCTCGCCGGCAGCGGCGCGACCCCGGTCGTCATTTCTCCGACCGTCTGCTGCACCAGGTCGGCGGCGAAGCCCACCGTGGCGGGGGAGGGGATCACCGCGAACCATGCCGCGTCTCGGAAGAACACCGCCGTCAGCGCGCACACCCACACCACGGCCTCGGCGAGCGGGGCGACGGGCGCGGGCCAGCGAAGGCCCCGGACGAGCACGCCCACGCCGAGGAGGAGGGCGGCCAGAGCGAGGCCGCCCGGCAGCCAGGGGCCCGGTTCGATCACCCGCAGCGACGGCAGCAGCGCCGCACACACCGCGAGCTCCACCGCGAGCGCGGTCGACAGCCGTGGAGCGGGGCTGCGGGCGCCGTCACCGCGTGCCACGGTCGGCCCCCTCCGCCACCGCATCCGCCCACGCGTCCGCGATCGTCGTGCCGTCCGTCACGGCCTGCGCGCGCCAGCCGTGCGCCTGCGTGAGTGTGCCGGAAGCGCCCTCGACCGCCAGGAGCACCGGCAGGGTGGTGTGGGATGCGGCGGGGGCGAGCGCGACCGCATCCGCCTCGGTGAGGTGCCCCGTGACGATCACGACGGGGCCCCGCAGGTCGCCGCTGAGTCCCAGTGCGGACGGCGAGAGGGTGCCCGCCGCGTGGGCGCGGACGTCTGCGAGGGAGGTCTGCATGGCGTGCAGGCCGGCCTCGTCGCCCCCGTCGACCGGTTCGCACAGCAGCGCGCCGGTGGAATCCATGACCTCGACGGTGAATCCGTCACGTACCAGCCGGGTCACCACCGACACACATGCCGTCACCGCCGTCTCGAACGCGTCATCCGCCCCGGGGGTCGTCGCGGCGGCGGGGGAGAAGCGCTCCACCGCACGATCGAGCACCACGCGGGCATCGGGGGACGTCTCCCGCTCCTCCTGGCGCACCATCAGCTCGTCCCGGTGCGCGCTGGCCCGCCAGTGGATGCGGCGCATCGAATCCCCGGGCGCCCACGGGCGTGCGACGAGGTCGTCGTACCCCTGCCCGTATCGGTTGCTCGGCGTAGGCTGCGCGCCCCCGGACCGGCCCATCACCGCGCCAGTGGACACGAGCTCGTGCGGGGCGGGGGTGACCACGACCCGGGTCAGGTCGCCGAGCTCCACCGTCCGCCGCGCGATGCCGAACGGGTCGGCGACCGTCACGGTGAACGGGCCGAGCCAGCGCACGCCCCGGGTCGTCGCCCGCAGCCGGTACGACAGCAGGGTCGCCCGTTCGCCGCTCGACCAGGCCGCCGTTACCGCCGGGAACAGTCCCCCCGCGGTCCCTGCGAGCCCCGCCGGTATGCCGTCGTGCCACGTACCCGCCGGACTCCCCGCCGTCGACAGCATCCGCACCCGCACCTGTACCGTGACCTCGTCCCCCGTCGGCGGGGCCTCTGGCGCCACGATCCGCGCCACCTCGGCCCGCCGCCGTGCCCCGTGCACCCACACGAGACACCCGGCCACGAGCGCGAGCAGCAGCATCCCGAACCACTGCAGCTCGACGAGCCCCACCTGGTTCGCCGTGCCGAAGCACGCGAGCGCGAGGACGACCGCGCCGGTGCCGCGGAGCGTCAGCGGCCACCACCGTCTCATGGTCGCCCTCGCATCGTGTCAGCCGCGCGGCGCCAGCGGCACCCGGGTGGTGGCCACGACCCGTTCCAGCAGCGCGGCGATGTGCTGGGCGGGATCGGCGCCCCGGGCAGCGCTCACCCGGGAGGGGATCAGGCGGTGCGCGAACACCGGCACGACGAGCGCCGCGATGTCGTCGGGAATGACGAAGCCGCGGCCGTCGAGCGCTGCCTGCACCTTCGCCGCCCGCACCAGCTGCAGCGTCGCGCGGGGGCTCGCGCCCAGCCGCAGCTCGGGGTGAGACCGGGTCGCCTGCGCCAGCGCGACGGCGTACTCCTCGACCGCTGGGGCGACGTGGATGGCCCGCGCCCACGCCACGAGATCCAGCACGCCGGTGGCGTCGACCACCGGCTCCAGGCGCGCGAGCGGATTGTCGACCTCGCGCTGACGCAGCATGAGCACCTCGGCGGCCGCATCCGGGTATCCCATGGAGATGCGCATCATGAAGCGGTCCCGCTGCGCCTCCGGCAGCGCGTACGTGCCCTCCATGTCGAGCGGGTTCTGCGTCGCCACCACGAGGAACGGCTCGGCGAGGCGGTGGGAGTGGCCGTCGACCGTGACCTGCCTCTCCTCCATCGCCTCCAGCAGCGCCGACTGCGTCTTAGGGGAGGAACGGTTGATCTCGTCCGCGATGACGATGTGCGCGAACACCGCACCCGGCTTGAACTCGAACTCGCGCGCCACCGGGTCGAACACCGACACGCCGGTGACGTCGCCCGGCAGCAGGTCGGGCGTGAACTGGATGCGGCGCACCGTCGCGTCGACGGATGCCGCCAGCGCCCGCGCCAGCATGGTCTTGCCGACGCCCGGGACATCCTCGATCAGCAAATGCCCCTCGGCGAGGAGGGCGATCAGGGCGGCGCGGACCGCATCCGGCTTGCCGTCGATGACCTTCTCGACCGAGGCGGTGATGGCACCCGTGACCGCCGCGAACCGGTCGGCGGTCATGCCCGCCGGCGGCGCGGCCTTCTGCTCGGTGTCGGGCATCGGACCTCCGCGGGATCGAGGACAGGTGCTGTGATCGTAACCCCCGCGGGCGGGGCTGGGACGGGTCCGGCGGATCGGGGGCCCGCGGGGCTGCGTTAGACTTGTGGCGGCTCTCCGCGTGGCGACATCCAGGCCAACTCCCCCAGGACGGAAACGTAGCAAGGGTAACCAGGCTCTGTCGGGTGCGCGGAGGGTCTTTTCTTTGCCCGGAGGCCGATTGCGCGCAGGGTATTCCCGGCTCCGTGGCCTCGCTCGGATGCGGGGGCGCGCCTAGGGTGGAGGCGTGGCGCACAGCATCCTGATCACCTCCGCCGAAGGCCACTCCGGGAAGTCCACGGTTGCTCTCGGCGTGCTCGACGCCCTCAGTCACGCCACCGCGCGGGTCGGGGTGTTCCGCACGATCGCCCGGTCCACGCTCGAGCGCGACTACGTGCTCGAGATGCTCCTCGACCATGACGGCGTCGACCTGGATTACGAGGAGTGCATCGGCGTCGACTACGACGACATGCACGCCGACCCGGATGCGGCCATGGCGCGGATTGTGGAACGGTACAAGGCCGTAGAGGCGCAGTGCGACGCGGTCGTCGTCCTCGGCAGCGACTTCACCGATGTCGGAAGCCCGGCCGAGTTCGGCTTCAACGCCCGCATCGCCGCGAATCTCGGCGTCCCGGTACTGCTCGTCGTCGGCGGCCGGTCGCAGCAGGGGGAGAGCGACCAGCTCGGCATGAGCGACCCACGCACCTCCGACGAGGTCGCACAGGTCGCCGCGCTCGCCCTGGTGGAGCTGCGTGCCGAGCGGGCGGAGCTGTTCGCCGTCGTCGCCAACCGGGTCGAACCCGAGCTGCTGGACGAGACGATCGCGGCCGTCCGCGGCAGCGTCGGCGAGGACGTGCCGGTGTGGGCGCTCCCCGAGGATCGCTTCCTCGTCGCTCCGTCCGTCCGGGGCGTCATGCGCTCCGTCGCGGGGACGCTGCTCAAGGGCGACCCGGACCTGCTCACCCGCGAGGTGCTCGGCGTCGTCGTCGCCGGCATGTCGATGGTGAACGTGCTGCCGCGACTCACCGAGAGCGCCGTGGTCGTCATCCCCGCCGACCGCACCGAGGTGCTGCTTGCCGCTCTCCTCGCCCACGCCTCCGGCACGTTCCCGTCGCTCGCGGCGGTGGTGCTGAACGGTCCGTTCCCGCTCCCTGAGCCGATCGACCGGCTCATCGACGGCCTCGACTCGTCGCTGCCGATCGTCACGACCGAGCTCGGCACCTACGACACCGCGGTGCGGATCATCAACACGCGCGGGCGCCTGGCCGCCGACTCGCAGCGCCGCTACGACACCGCCCTGTCGCTGTTCGAGCAGCACATCGACGGCACCGAGCTCACCCGGCTCCTCGGCCTTGCCCGGCCGAGCGTCGTGACCCCGCTGATGTTCGAGTACGGCCTCATCGAGCGGGCTCGGTCGGAGCGCAAGCACATCGTGCTGCCGGAGGGAGATGACGACCGCATCCTCCGCGCCGCCGCGACCGTCCTCGCCCGCGGCATCGCCGACCTCACCATCCTCGGCGAGGAGATCGAGGTGCGTGCGCGGGCGATCGAACTCGGCATCGACATCCGCGCGGCGAAGGTCGTCAGCCCCTTCGACGCGCTGTGGGGCCACCGCTTCGCCGAGGAGTACGCCGAGCTGCGCAAGCACCGGGGCGTGACGCCGGCGCAGGCCGCCGACACGATCTCCGACGTCTCCTACTTCGGCACGATGATGGTGCACGCGGGACTCGCGGACGGCATGGTCTCGGGCGCCGCGCACACCACGGCGCACACGATCCGTCCCGCATTCGAGATCATCAAAACGAAGCCCGGGGTGTCGGTCGTCTCGAGCGTCTTCCTCATGGCGCTCGCCGACCGGGTGCTCGTCTACGGCGACTGCGCCGTGATCCCCGACCCCACCGCCACCCAGCTCGCTGACATCGCGATCTCCTCCGCGGCGACGGCGGCGCAGTTCGGCATCGAGCCGCGAGTTGCGATGCTGTCGTACTCCACCGGGGAGTCCGGATCCGGCGCCGACGTCGACAAGGTGCGGGAGGCGACCGCCCTGGTGCGGGAGCGCGCACCCGAGCTGCCGGTGGAAGGCCCCATCCAGTACGACGCGGCTGCCGACGCCGCCGTCGCGCGAGCGAAGATGCCGGGCTCCGACGTCGCCGGACGCGCCACCGTGTTCGTCTTCCCCGACCTCAATACCGGCAACAACACGTACAAGGCGGTGCAGCGCTCCGCCGGCGCGGTCGCGATCGGCCCGGTGCTGCAGGGACTCAACAAGCCCATCAACGACCTGTCCCGCGGCGCGCTCGTCGACGACATCGTCAACACCATCGCGATCACCGCCATCCAGGCGCAGGGGGAGACGTCGGCATGAGCGTCGTCCTGGTGATCAACAGCGGCTCCTCGTCGTTCAAGTACCGGCTGCTGGACATGGCGCACGAACAGGTGCTCGCCTCGGGCCTGGTGGAACGGATCGGCGAGGACCAGGGTCGCACCTCCCACACCGTGGCGGCGGCCGCGTTCGCGAGCCCGGATGCGGTCACCCCCACGGTCCTGGATGCCACCAGCACCCGCGACCTGCCGATCCCCGACCACGCGGCCGGGTTCCAGGGGATGCTCGACGCGTTCGAGCTGCACGGCCCGTCCCTCACCGACCACGCGCCGGTCGCCGTCGGCCACCGCGTCGTGCACGGCGGCGCCCGCTTCCTCGAGCCGACGGTCATCAACCGCCTGGTCGAGATCAACATCGACGAGCTGTCGGCGCTCGCGCCGCTGCACAACCCCGGCGCGCTGCAGGGCATCCGCGCGGCGCGGGAGGCCTTCCCCGGCGTCCCGCACGTGGCCGTGTTCGACACCGCGTTCCACCAGACCATGCCGGCCGGGGCCTACACCTACGCGATCGACCGCACCGTGACCGAGCCGCTCCGCATCCGGAAGTACGGCTTCCACGGCACCTCGCACAAGTACGTCAGCGAGGCCGCCGCCGCGTTCCTCGGCCGCCCGCTGACGGAGCTGAAGCAGATCGTGTTCCACCTCGGCAACGGCGCCTCCGTCGCGGCGATCGACGGCGGCCGCTCCGTGGACACCTCGATGGGACTCACGCCGCTCGAAGGGCTCGTGATGGGCACCCGCTCGGGCGACATCGACCCGGCCGTCGTGTTCCAGCTCGCCCGCCGGGCCGACATGTCCATCGGTGAGATCGACACGTTGCTGAACAAGAAGTCCGGCATCCTGGGGCTCGCCGGCGTCTCCGACATGCGCGATCTGTCCGCACGCGTCGACGCGGGCGACCCGTTCGCACAGCTGGCCATGGACGTGTACGTGCACCGGTTGCGCGCCTATGCCGGCTCCTACCTCGCTCAGCTCGACGGCGCCGACGTCATCTCGTTTACCGCCGGGGTGGGGGAGAACTCGCCGGAGGTGCGCGAAGCGGCTGTCGCGACGCTCGGCTTCGCGGGCGTGAGCATCGATCCCGACCGCAACGCCGCGCACGCCGGCGGCATCCGTGTCATCTCCACCGACTCGTCGAGGATCACCGTGCTGGTGGTGCCGACCGACGAGGAACTGGAGATCGCGCGCCAGACGCTGCAGGCCGCCGACGTCTGATCCGTCATCGGCGCGTAACCCGCGCCCGCTACGCTTTCCCGACCCGCCTCTGGAGGTTCTGTGACCGCCCTGCCCGACCTGACGACGTTCGATGCCGTGCTCTTCGACCTGGACGGTGTGCTGACGCCCACCGCCGAGGTCCATATGCACGCGTGGCAGACGATGTTCGAGGAGCTGTTCGAGGCGTGGGGGATCGAACCGCCCTACACCGAGGCCGACTACTTCGAGTACCTCGACGGCAAGAAGCGGTACGACGGCGTGGCGAGCCTACTGCGCAGCCGCGACGTCGAGGTGCCGTGGGGGAGCCCCGACGACGACCCCGCCGAGAACACGGTGTGCGGCATCGGCAACCGGAAGAACGAAGTGTTCGCCCGTGTGCTGCGAGCCGAGGGCATCGGCCCCTACGAGGGATCGCTGCGGCTCGTCGACCGGCTCGTCGCGGCCGGCGTGCCGGTCGCCGTCGTCTCCAGCTCGAAGAACGCCGAAGAGGTGCTGGACGCGGCCGGCATCCGCGATCGCTTCGCCGTCGTCATGGACGGCGTCATCGCCGAGCGCGACGGACTCGCCTCCAAGCCCGCGCCGGACGTCTTCGTGGAGGCCGCCAGGATGCTGGGCGTCGACCCCGCGCGCAGCGCCGCCGTCGAGGACGCGCTGAGCGGTGTGCGTTCCGCGGTCGCGGGCGGATTCGGGCTGGTCGTGGGGGTGGATCGCGGCGTCGGCGCGGACGCGTTGCGTGAGGCCGGTGCTCACGTTGTCGTCGACGACCTCTCCGCTTTCGTAGACTGATTCGTCGGCCTGCCCGAACACGGCCCACCTGGAAAAAGAAAGCACTGCTGATGATGGATCGCGACCGTTTCCCCGTCGACCCGTGGCGGCTGGTCGAGACGTCGTTCTCGTTGGAGGACGCGGGGGTCACCGAGACGATCTTCTCGGTGGGCAACGGCTACCTGGGCCTACGCGGCAACCACCCGGAAGGGCGGTTCGGTCACGAGCAGGGCACCTTCATCAACGGTTTCCACGAGACGTTCCCCATCCGTCATGCGGAGCAGGCGTACGGGTTCGCCGAGGTCGGCCAGACCATCGTGAACGCTCCCGATGCGAAGGTCATGCGGGTCTACGTCGACGACGAGCCGTTGTCGTTCGACGTGGCCGACATCCTCGAGTACGAGCGCGCCCTCGACATGCGCGAGGGCGTGCTGCGCCGTCACCTGCTGTGGCGCACCCCGTCGGGCAAGCGCGTGCGCATCGACTACGAGCGCATGGTGTCGTTTGAGGAGAAGCACCTGGCGGTCATGAGCGTCGAGGTGACGGTGCTCGACGCCGACGCCCCGGTGACCGTGAACTGCCAGCTGGTGAACCGGCAGGACGGCGAGGACGTCTACGGCGGGTCGCCGACCGCGCCGAAGAAGGGCGCGTTCGACCCGCGGAAGGCGGAGCGCATCGCCGAGCGCGTGCTGCAGCCGCAGGAATACTGGCAGGACGGGTACCGCTCGGTGCTCAGCTACCGGGTCACCCAGTCCGGCATGACGCTGGCGGTCGCCGCCGACCACACCATCGAGACCGAGAATGAGTACAACGCCCGGTCGCTGGTCGAGCCCGACATCGCCAAGAACGTGTTCCGGGTGCACGCCAAGGCGGGCGTCCCGGTCAAGGTGACCAAGACCGTCAGCTACCACACCTCCCGCGGCGTCCCCACGCGCGAGCTCATCGACCGGTGCCGGCGCACCCTCGACCGCGCCGCCGAGGTCGGCATCGACATGCTCCACGAGCGCCAGCATGCCTGGCTCGACGCGTTTTGGGACCGTTCGGATGTGCGCATCGGCGGCCACGACGACCTGCAGCAGGCGACCCGCTGGTGCCTGTTCCAGCTTGCGCAGGCCACGGCGCGCGCTGACGGGATGGGTGTGCCCGCGAAGGGGCTCAGCGGTTCCGGGTACAGCGGCCACTACTTCTGGGACACCGAGGTGTACGTGCTGCCGTTCCTGGCATACACGTCGCCGCTGTGGGCACGCAACGCCCTCCGGATGCGGGTGCTCATGCTCCCGGCCGCCCGCAAGCGCGCCTTCCAGCTGAACGAGGCTGGCGCCCTGTTCCCGTGGCGCACCATCAACGGCGAGGAGGCGTCGGCGTACTACGCCGCCGGCACCGCGCAGTACCACATCAACGCCGACGTCAGCTTCGCGCTGGCGAAGTATGTCCGCGCGACCGGCGACATCGACTTCCTCTACCGCGAGGCGGTGGACATCGCGGTCGAGACCGCACGCCTGTGGGCCACCCTCGGTTTCTGGCGCGAGGAGATCGACGGCGAGGACAGCTTCCACATCCACGGTGTGACCGGGCCTGACGAATACACCACCGTCGTCAACGACAACCTGTTCACGAATGTGATGGCCCGTTTCAACCTCCGTTTCGCGGCCCGCACGGTGCGCGAGATGGCGGAGACCGCGCCCGAGGCGTACCGGCAGATGTCGGACCGGTTGAACCTCGACCCCGGTGAGGCGGAGGGATGGGAGCGGGCAGCCGAAGCCATGCACATCCCGTTCAGCCCGGCGCTCGGCATCCACCCCCAGGACGAGGTGTTCCTCGAGCGGGAGATGTGGGACCTGGAGAACACGCCGGAAGAGCAGCGCCCGCTGCTGTTGCACTTCCACCCGCTGGTGATCTACCGGTACCAGGTACTGAAGCAGGCCGATGTGGTGCTCGCGCTGTTCCTGCAGGGCAACCACTTCACCGATGAGGAGAAACTGGCCGACTTCGAGTACTACGACCCGCTCACCACGGGCGATTCCACGCTGTCCGGGGTCGTGCAGTCGATCCTCGCGGCGGAGGTGGGGTACCAGGATCTGGCGCTGGAGTACTTCCTCGACGGCATCTTCGTCGACCTCGCCGACCTGCACCACAACGCCGCGGATGGCGTGCACGTGGCCTCTGCGGGCGGCGTGTGGACCTCGCTCGTCGGCGGCTTCGGCGGCATGCGGGACCACTACGGCGAGCTCACCTTCGACCCGCGCCTGCCTGCCGCGTGGCCCGAGCTGTCGTACCCGCTGGCCTGGCACGGCACGGTGCTGCGCATCACCCTGCGGCGCGACGAGATGATCGTCCGCGCCGACGAGGGCGGCGCCGAGGTGCCGTTCCTCGTTCGCGGGGTGCGGTACGCCGTCGCCGGCGGCGAAGAGGTCGTCATCCCGCTCGCGACGCAGGGTCCGGTGCGTCCGGGACGCCCGACGCTGCGGATGTTCGCGGACGCGCGGCGCGAGGACGGCACGCTGCTGTCCGCATCCGTCCCGATCATGACGACGACGATCCCGGTGGTCACCGGCTCCCTTCCGGCCCTCGACCCGGCGGCACCGCTCGACGTCTGACCCGTCTGCCTCGTCCCGCTGACCGCTCGGTGTGAGGAGGGGCGGGCGGGAGCGGCGGCCTGCCGGGATGTCGGCGGCACGCCGTAGGCTGGGTGCGTGACCACCGCTCTGTATCGCCGCTACCGTCCTGAGGCGTTCGGCGAGATGATCGGTCAGTCCCAGGTGACCGATCCGCTGATGACGGCGCTGCGCGCCGACCGGGTCGGGCACGCCTACCTGTTCTCAGGGCCTCGCGGATGCGGCAAGACCACGTCAGCCCGCATCCTCGCCCGCTGCCTGAACTGCGCCCAGGGGCCCACCGACACCCCCTGCGGGGAGTGCGACAGCTGCGTGGAGCTCGGTCGCGGCGGCGGCGGTTCGCTCGACGTCGTCGAGATCGACGCAGCGAGCCACAACGGCGTCGACGACGCCCGTGACCTGCGCGAGCGGGCGATCTTCGCCCCGGCCCGCGACCGGTTCAAGATCTTCATCCTCGATGAGGCGCACATGGTCACCCCGCAGGGGTTCAACGCGCTGCTGAAGCTCGTCGAGGAGCCGCCGGAGCACGTGAAGTTCATCTTCGCCACCACCGAGCCCGACAAGGTCATCGGCACGATCCGCTCGCGCACCCACCACTACCCGTTCCGGCTGGTGCCACCGGCTGCGATGCTCGAATACGTGCAGCAGCTGTGCGAGAGCGAGGGCGTCTCGGTCGAGGCAGGCGTGCTGCCGCTCGTCGTGCGCGCCGGCGGCGGTTCGCCCCGCGACACGCTGTCGCTGCTGGATCAGCTGATCGCCGGGTCCGAGGGGCCGACCGTCGCTTACGAACGTGCCGTCGCCCTCCTCGGGTACACGCACGGGGAGCTGCTCGACACGATCGTCGAGGCGCTGGGTGACCGCGATTCCGGTGCGGCGTTCGCGGCCATCGACCGGGTCGTGCAGACCGGGCAGGACCCGCGCCGGTTCATCGAAGACCTGCTCGAGCGCCTGCGCGATCTCATTATCGTCGCAGCCACGGGCCCTGCCGCGAGCGCGGTGCTGCGCGGTATCCCGGGCGACGAGCTCGAGCGGATGGCGCGGCAGACCACCATCTTCGGCGCCGACCGGCTGTCGCAGACCGCCGACATCGTTATCGCCGCCCTCGACGAGATGACCGGGGCAACCTCGCCCCGTCTTCAGCTCGAACTCATGGTGGCGCGGGTGCTCTCGCAGACTACGAGCGCGGCGGCCGCCGGTGCACCGGGTGCCGGTGCGGCAGCCGCGCCCGCGCCGCCCGCATCCGTTGCCTCGGCGCCTGCGCCCGCCGCCCCCACGCCTGTCGCCCCCGCTCCTCCTGCTGCTGCTCCCGCGGCTCCGGTCGCCGCGCCCGCCGGCCCGGCGCCGGCCGCCGCCCCTGCGCCCGCCGTCTCGCCCGCGACGTCCGCATCCCCGGTCGAGGCGCCCGCAGCCGACGAAGCCGCACCTCCCGTGCGCCCGGTCGGACCGGTCACGGTGCAGCACATGCGCGACGCCTGGCCGGAGGTGCTGGCGGGTCTCGAGAAGATCAGTCGCACGTCGTGGCTCGTCGCCACCGGTGCCCGGGTGATCGCGCTCGACGGCGACATTCTCACCCTGGCGTTCCAGAGCGCCGCCGATGTCACCGCGTTCAAGAAGCGCGCCGCCGGTCAGGGTCCGAGCGAAGACCTGCGTCAGGCGATCCAGGGGGTGCTCGGCATCCGGGTGAAGTACATCGCGCGCCACGAGGGCGATGACACCCCGCCGGCCCCTCCCGCGGCGCCCGCACCGCCGAGCGGCGGAGCCACCGTATCCGTGCCGCCCGCCGCCCCCACCGCATCCGGGTCGGCGAACGCGGGCGCCGCTGAGCGCCCCGCGGCCGGGACGCGTCTTGCGGCGTCTTCCGCGCCCGTCACCGAGTGGGCGGTCGCACCGATCCCGGTGTCCGAGCCGGTGGAGCCTGCCCAGTTCGCCGTCGACGACGAGCCGGAGGATGCAGCGGAGGTCCGCGAACGCGTCGCCACCGTGCCGCCGGTGCGGGAAGGCGCGGTCCTGCCCACCTCCGAGGTGGCGCCGTCGATCGAGCCCGACGAGGACGACGACCTCGACATCGTCGACCCGCCCACCGCGTCCGCCCCCGTCCCGCCGGTGAACGCCCGCCCGGTGCGCCCGGCGCCCGGTGGTGTGCAGCGCTACGGTGAGGCGGTCGTCCGGCAGTTGCTCGATGCGCGCTTCGTGCGTGAGGAGCCCTACGAGGCACCGACGAGGTTCAACTGATGTACGACGGCATCGTCCAGGAACTGATCGACGAATTCGGCCGCCTCCCCGGCATCGGGCCGAAGTCCGCGCAGCGGATCGCGTTCCACATCCTGCAGACCCCGAACTTCGACGTGCTGCGGTTGTCGCAGCTGCTCGGCGAGGTGCGCGAGAAAGTGCGCTTCTGCGAGGTGTGTGGCAACGTGTCCGAGCAGGACCGATGCAGCATCTGCCGCGACCCCCGTCGTGACCCCGCCGTCATCTGCGTGGTCGAGGATGCCAAGGATGTCGCCGCGATCGAACGCACCCGGGAGTTCCGCGGCCTGTACCACGTGCTGGGCGGCGTGATCAGCCCCATCGCCGGCGTCGGACCCGACGACCTGCGGGTCACCCAGCTCATGCAGCGACTCGCCGATGGCACCGTGCAGGAGGTCATCCTCGCCACGAACCCGAACCTCGAGGGCGAGGCGACCGCGACCTACCTCAGCCGGCTGCTGACGACGCTCGAGATCCGCGTCAGCCGTCTGGCCTCCGGTCTGCCCGTGGGAGGCGACCTGGAATACGCGGACGAGGTCACCCTCGGGCGGGCGTTCGAGGGCCGACGGACCCTCTGACCGTGGCTGCCGGGGGAGCGCGCATCGGAGCGCGCGGGTGGATCCTGTACGCCGCCATGGCGGTGCTGTGGGGCGTGCCGTACCTGTTCATCAAGCAGGCCGTGGAGTCGTACTCGCCCGCATCCGTCGTCGCCGGTCGCACGCTCGTCGGCGCACTCGTGCTGCTGCCGTTCGCGCTGCGCCAGCGGGCGCTGCGGCCGGCATTCGCGAAGATCGGGTGGGTGCTCGCGTTCGGTGCGGTCGAGATGGCGGGCCCGTTCATCCTGCTGAGCCACGCGGAGCAGACCCTGCCCTCCGGTCTCACCGGCCTGCTCGTCGCGACGGTGCCGCTGTTCGCCGCGCTCATCGCCTTCGGCGGTGGGGATCGGTCGGTGTTCCGCCCGTCGCGCGCCATCGGGCTCGGCGTCGGGTTCGTCGGCGTCGCGCTCATCGTGCTCGGGCCGGGGCTGGCGGTGGACGGCGACGGCATCCTCGCGGTCCTCGAGGTGCTGCTGGTGGCAGTCCTCTACGCGACCGCGCCGTTCATCGTCGCGCGCAAGCTCCAGAACGTGCCGACTCTCGGCACCGTCACGGTGTCGCTCGCCGCGGTCGGTGTCTTCTACCTGCCGATCGGTCTGCTCACCCAGCACCGGGTGCCCACGGTGTCCAGCACCCTCGCTCTCGCCGCCCTCGGAGTGCTGTGCACAGCCGTCGCGTTCGTCGTGTTCTTCGCGCTCATCGCTCACGTCGGGCCCGCCCGTGCGCCGCTGTTCACCTACGTCAACCCGGTGGTCGCGATCCTCCTCGGGGCTCTCATCCTCGGCGAACCCCTCACCCTCGGTCTCGTGATCGGCTTCCCGCTCGTCATCCTCGGATGCTGGCTTGCCGCGACGGGCGGCATCCTGCGCCCGCGCCGTTCCGACCGCCCCGACGGTGAGCTGCTGCCCATCGCCCCCGGCTGACCCGCGCCACCCGCCCGCCCGCATCCATGTCCCTCTTTCTGCAGAACATGTCCCACTTTCTGTCGGTATGAGGGCGCCATAACGGCAGAAAGTGGGACATGGTCGAGGGGCCGGATGCGGGAGAGGCGCGGCTCCGGCCGACCCATCCCTCCCGACCCAGCGCCCGGCCGCCCTGGGGGCCGGTCACATGTCCGTGACGGCATCGACGGCTCCGTAAGATGGATCGGTGGGCGCGGCATTCGCGCGCCTGTACCCCGGGGAGTTCCACTGTGGCGTTGATCGTGCAGAAGTACGGCGGATCGTCGGTTGCCGACGCGGAGAGCATCAAGCGCGTCGCCAAGCGCATCGTCGACACCCGTCGTGCCGGCCACGACGTGGTGGTGGCCGTGAGCGCCATGGGCGACACGACCGACGAACTTCTCGACCTCGCCGGCCAGGTCGCGCCGATCCCCGCCCCGCGCGAGCTCGACATGCTGCTGTCCTCCGGGGAGCGCATCTCGATGGCGCTGCTGGCCATGGCCATCCACCCCATGGGCTTCGAGGCACGCTCGTTCACCGGCAGCCAGGCCGGCATGATCACGGATGCCACGCACGGCGCCGCACGCATCGTCGATGTCACCCCGGTTCGTCTGCGCGAAGCGCTCGACGAGGGCGCCATCGTCATCGTCGCCGGCTTCCAGGGCTTCAACCGCGACACCCGCGACATCACCACCCTCGGCCGCGGCGGATCCGACACCACGGCCGTCGCTCTCGCCGCCGCACTCGAGGCGGACGTCTGCGAGATCTACAGCGACGTCGACGGTGTTTTCACCGCCGACCCCCGCGTCGTCCCGCGCGCCCGCAAGCTCGACCGCATCTCCAGCGAGGAGATGCTGGAGCTCGCGGCGAACGGTGCGAAGGTCCTCTACATCCGCGCCGTCGAATACGCTCGGCGTCACGGCGTCCTCATCCACGCCCGCTCCACGTTCAGCTCCGCCGAGGGCACGTGGGTCGGCACCGGTCGACACCCCCACCACGTCCCCGAGGGAGAGCACATGGAAGAGCCGATCGTCGCCGGGGTCGCCACCGACCTGGGCCAGGCCAAGATCACCGTCGTCGGCGTCCCCGACGTGCCCGGTAAGGCCGCCGAGATCTTCAAGATCGTCGCCAAGTCCGGCGCGAACGTCGACATGATCGTCCAGAACGTGTCCGCCGCCGGGACCGCGCGCACCGACATCTCGTTCACACTCCCGAAGACCGATGCGACGACCGCGCTCAAAGCACTCGCGGGCGAGCAGATCGAGGTCGGCTTCGAGAGCCTGGTGCACGACGACCAGATCGGCAAGCTCTCCGTCGTCGGTGCCGGCATGCGCACCCATTCCGGGGTGTCTGCGACCCTCTTCGAAGCGCTCAGCACCACCGGCATCAACATCGAGATGATCTCGACCAGTGAGATCCGCATCTCGGTGGTGCTCCGCGCAGCGGACATTGCCGAGGCCGCCCGCGTCGTCCACACCGCCTACGGGCTCGACGGCGACGCCGACGCCACGATCTACGCCGGCACCGGACGCTGACCCGCCGTATCCGACGCTCGACTGGCGGATGGAGAAACCCGGCCGGGATGGATGTGGTGGCAGGACGCCGCCGGAACCTGGCAGGAACGCATCCGCCGCCGCACGTCACGCGGCCCGAGGTGGCCGGCGCATCGCGATAGAATCGGGCAACCCCGCGCCGATCCGTGATGGATGCGGCCTGCCCCCGCACCATCGAGGAACCGCTATGACTCGCATCTCCGATTCCGGACTCTCCGTCGCCGTCGTGGGCGCCACCGGCCAGGTCGGCACGGTCATGCGCGAGATTCTCGCCGAGCGGTCGTTCCCGATCCGCGAACTGCGCCTGTTCGGCACCGCCCGCTCCGCTGGGCGTGCCATTGAGTTCGGTGGCCAGACCGTCCTCGTCGAGGACGTCGCCACCGCCGACCCCGCCGGCATCGACATCGCCCTCTTCTCCGCCGGGGCCACCGGCAGCCGGGCGCACGCGCCCCGCTTCGCCGAGGCCGGTGCCGTGGTCATCGATAACTCCAGTGCCTGGCGCAATGACCCCGAGGTCCCGCTCGTGGTCAGCGAGGTCAACCCGCACGCGATCGACGACCGCCCCAAGGGCATCATCGCCAACCCCAACTGCACCACCATGGCCGCCATGCCGGTGCTGAAGCCGCTGGATGCCGAGGCGGGCCTCGAGCGCCTCATCGTCAGCACCTACCAGGCCGTCTCCGGCTCTGGTCTCGCCGGCGCCCAGGAACTCCTCGGCCAGGTCGAGGGCGTGCTCGCGCAGGGCGACACGCTCCGTCTCGTGCACGACGGTTCTGCGATCGACTTCCCGCAGCCGGAGAAGTACATCGCCCCTATCGCGTTCGACGTCATCCCGTTCGCCGGCAGTCTCGTCGACGACGGCGACGACGAGACCGACGAGGAGAAGAAGCTCCGCAACGAGAGCCGTAAGATCCTCGAGCTGCCCGAGCTCCGCGTCGCTGGCACCTGCGTACGCGTGCCGGTCTTCACTGGCCACTCGCTGTCCATCCACGTCGAGTTCGCTCGCGACATCACCCCCGACCGTGCCCGCAAAATCCTCGCCGCCGCGCCCGGCGTCGAGCTGGAAGAGGCACCCACCCCGCTGCAGGCCGCGGGGAAGGACCCCAGCTTCGTCGGCCGCATCCGTCGCGACCAGTCCGCGCCCGAAGGTAAGGGTCTCGTGCTGTTCATCTCCAACGACAACCTGCGCAAGGGGGCGGCGCTGAACGCGGTGCAGATCGCGGAGCTCGTCGCGGCCAAGCTCGGCGTCACCGCCTGACCGGAACCGCCCGCGCGGTTATGCCCAGCGGCAAGAAGCCCGGTTGTTTGCAGGCGCGGACCCGCTCCGCGGCGCAGGTCCTTCCTGCGTGCGAACTAAGATTGACGGGTGAGTGAAACCTACGATGTCGTTCTGATCGGCGGCGGGGTCATGAGCGCCACGCTCGGCACCTTCCTGCAGCAGCTTCAGCCGGACTGGAAGATCGCCGTCTTCGAGCGCCTCGGAGAGGTCGCCGAGGAGAGCTCGAACGCCTGGAACAACGCCGGCACCGGTCACTCGGCGCTGTGCGAGCTGAACTACATGCCGGACCCCACCGACCCGGCCAAGGCCATTGCCATCAACGAACAGTTCCAGCAGAGCCGCCAGTTCTGGACGTCGCTGGTCGAGGCGGGCGTCCTCGACGAGCCGCAGACCTTCATCAACTCCGCGCCGCACATGACGTTCGTCCGCGGTGAGAAGGATGTCGCCTACCTCAAGCACCGCTACGAGACGCTGAAGCAGCAGCCGCTGTTCGAAACGATCGAGTACTCCGAGGACTCCCGGGTCATTAACCAGTGGGCACCGCTGCTCATGGACAAGCGGCGCAAGGCCGACGAGCCCTTCGCCGCGACCCGCGTCGTCGGCGGCACCGACGTGGACTTCGGAGCGCTCACCCGCCAGCTCTTCGCCGCGCTCGACAAGAGCGGCGCGGACCTGCTGCGCGACACCGAGGTCCGGGACCTCGCCAAGCAGAAGGACGGCACCTGGCGCGTCGACTTCCGTCGCCGTATCGGCGGCGCCCCGGGCCACATCAACGCCCGCTTCGTCTTCGTCGGTGCCGGCGGCTGGGCCATCAAGCTGCTGCAGAAGGCTGGTATCCCCGAGATCAAGGGCTTCGGCGTCTTCCCTCTCGGCGGTCAATGGTTGAAGACCAGCGACCCCGCCATCGTCGCCCGCCACAAGGCGAAGGTGTACTCGCAGGCCGCGATCGGTGCGCCGCCCATGTCGGTGCCCCACCTTGACACGCGCGTCGTCAACGGCGAGGCCTCGTTGCTGTTCGGTCCGTTCGCCACGTTCAGCCCCAAGTTCCTCAAGAAGGGGAGCCCCGCGGACATCGTCGCGCAGGTGCGCCCATCGAACATCGGCAGCATGCTGAAGGTCGCCGCCACCAACGTGGACCTGGTCAAGTACCTCATCAGCGAGCTGCTGAAGTCGCACAAGCGCAAGGTCGACAGCCTCCGCGAGTTCATGCCCACCGCCGAGGCCGGGGACTGGGAGCTGCTTCAGGCCGGTCAACGCGCCCAGGTCATGAAGGGGGGCAAGCTGCAGTTCGGCACCGAGGTCGTCGCGGCCGCCGACGGCACGATCGCGGGCCTCCTGGGCGCCTCGCCCGGTGCGTCCACCGCGGTGTCGATCATGCTGGGCCTGCTGAAGGACTGCTTCCCCGAGCGGATCGAGGGCTGGGCGCCGAAGCTCACCGAACTCATTCCCAGCTACGGGACGACGCTCAACGACAAGCCCGAGCGCGCCCGCGAGGTGCTCGCTCGCACAGCGGACGCGCTGCACATCTCGGTCTGAGCCTGTGGCCAAGCTCTACTTCCGCTACGGCGCGATGAACTCGGGTAAGTCGACGTCGCTGCTGCAGGCGGCGTACAACTACGAGGAGCGGGGCCAGCACGTCCTCCTCGCGAAGCCCGAGATCGACACCAAGGGAGCCGAGCACATCTCGAGCCGCCTCGGCGTGAGCCGGGAAGTCGACTTCCTCATTCCGCCGGCTGCGGGACTGCGTGAGCTGTTCGCGCGCAACCGGCAGTCCGTCCGGGATGCGGCAGCCGACGACACGACGGACGTCGCCTGCCTTCTCATCGATGAGGCGCAGTTCCTCACCCGCGAACAGGTAGACGACCTGCTGCGGATCGTGGTGCTGGACGGCGTCCCGGTGCTCGCCTACGGGATCCGCACCGACTTCCGCACCCGGGCGTTCCCCGGCTCGGAGCGGCTGATGGAGCTCGCGCACAGTCTCGAAGAGCTCAAGACCATCTGCCGCTGCGGCCGGAAGGCGCTGTTCAACGCGCGGCTGGTGGGTGGCCGGTTCGTCTTCGACGGCGACCAGATCGCCATCGACGAGCTCAGCGCCGACACCGTCACCTACGAGTCGATGTGCGCCGACTGCTATCTGCGCGAGTCCGGCGGCCGGCTCGGCTGAGCCTCAGGCGGTGGCGTCCTGCGCTACCCGGCGCGGGGGGAGCGGCACCAGCATCGACGTGCGGCGCCGGTACTCCGCGTACGCCGGGTACTTGGCGGCGGAGATCGACTCGGTGAAGATCGTCGACCCGATGAACAGCACGGTCAGCAGCACCGCACCCACGATGGAGGCGTTCAGCACGCCGCCCCAGAGGCCCGCGCCGGATGCGGCGACCGCCCCGAGCGCGTAGATCATCCACCACTGCGCCTGCTCGAAGAAGAAGTTCGGATGCCGGCTGAAGCGGAACAGCCCTGTCGTGACGAAGCCGGGTTCCAGGTGCCCACCCGCGCGCTGTTTGGCCTGATGGAAAGCCCACTGCTGCTGGTCGGCCACGAACTCGCCCACGAGGAACGCGAGGAACAGGACGGTGAACACCGCGTCCCAGACCCCGAACGGCGTGGGATGCTGCAGTGCGACGAGCGTCGGCAGCGTGATGAGCACGAGCAGCAGGTTCTGGTAGATGACGATGAAGAACACGTTGAAGGCCTGGAACTGCCCCGGCGTCATCCGCGCGCGCAGGATCGCCCACCGGTAGTCCTCCATACCGGTGTAGCCGCCCTTGCGGGCGAAGTTGAACGTCAGCCGGGCGCCCCACAGCGTGACGAGGACAGCCATCACGATCAGGCGGGTGGCATCCACCCCGGCGGCGATGCCGACGCCGGCGAAGACCCAGACGTACGCGACCGGCACGATCGACCAGATCCGGTCGACCCAGGACGTGTCCTTCGTGATGATCGAGAGCAGCCAGCAGGCGACGCAGGTCGCGACGGCGATCGCGATCACGATGGAGAGAGCAACGAGATCCATGCTCGTCACTGTAGCGGCGCTAGCGGACAGGCAGGGTGGGGATGAGCGTGTCGAGGTAGTCGGCGGTGTCTTCCCACCCGTCGACCGCGTGGCAGGCGACGCCCAGGGCGAGCACGGGGTAGTCGTTGCCGTCCGGGTCGAGGCGGTCGCCGACGAAGAGCATGTCGTCCAGGCTCAGCCCGGTCTGCTCGGCGAGACGCTGCATGCCATAGGCCTTGTCGATCCCGCGGTGGGTGATGTCGACGCTCGTGGAGCCGCCGGATCGGACCTCGAGGTCCGGGATGCGGGCGGCGACGGCCTCACGGAGGGCATTCTTCTTCTCACCGGTGGGGTCCCAGGCGATCTTGGCGTCGAGGGGGGCCTGCTGGCCGAGGGCGGAGAAGGTGATCTGGGAGCCCCGGTCCTCGAGGATCGGCCCCCAGGTCTGCTCGGCCCAGAGGCCCAGCCGCCGCGCCTCTTCTTCGACGGCCGTGAGGGCGCGGGTCTTCTCATCGTCGGAGAGGGCATGGGCGTAGACCGTGCGGATGCCGTCCGGATCGATCCGGTAGTACTGGGTGCCGCAGGTGGGAAGCAGATGCAGATGCGACAGCAACTCCGCCGAGGCATCGGGGAGACGGTCGACGACCTGGCTGGTGAACTGGGCGAGTTGTCCACCGGAGATGATGGCGACCTCGACCCGCGCCGCGAGATCGAGCAGCAGCCGCGCCATGCGCGGATCCACCGGTTGCTTCGACGGGGCGAGTGTGTCATCCAGATCGAAGGCGACGAGCTTCGGTGAAGCGGTCATGCGGGCTCCCGTGTGCTGAAGGCGTGGGCCGATACATCCGAATATGCGAAAGGCTCCGCCCTCAGGCGGAGCCTCATCGCGTCGGGGTGACAGGATTTGAACCTGCGGCCTCTTCGTCCCGAACGAAGCGCGCTACCAAGCTGCGCCACACCCCGTGAAACAACCCTCCGAGTCTAGCCGGTTCTGGCCCCAGTGCCGAATCGAGACGGCCGCCGTGTGTCGCGGCGCGCGTCGCGACGGGTCAGCGTGGGGAGGGAACCGAGCGCCGGGTGCGGCAGGGCCGTCTCCGTGTGCGTCTGCGTGTGTGTCCGCGGTCGCGTTCCCCGCCGTCGGCGGGCCGCGGCGACGAGGATCCCGCCGATCAGGAGCGTGGTGAGGCCGCCGGCCGCGCCCAGGCGAACGACGGTCGCCGAATCCGGGCCCGTGACGGCGAGCACCTCGACCCGCGTCGTCTCGCCCGCCTCGCCGCATCCGCCTCGGTGGACGACGACCCACTCGGCGTCGGGCGTCGCGCGGTAGCGGAGTTCGGCGATCCACAGCTTGACGCCCGTCGACGCCGAACGGACGTCGGGGGAGCGATACGCCCCGGATGCGGTCACCGGGACCCCGGCGGTGCGGATCTCCAGGTTCTCGTCGGTGCACACCGGGGATGCGCCCTCTTCGACATGGAAGACGGAGAACACCAGCTCGGCGTCGACGCCCTCGCCGAGGCCCGAGACGGCCGCGTTGTCGCCGTAGGCGGATTCGACGCCGGCGTGCTCGTCGGCGGTGGTGACGACCGACGGCTGCTCGACGACGGTGGTCTCGTTCGGCTGGCCGCAGGCCCCCTGTGCGAGGAGACGCCGTTCGCCGTCGGCGGGTGTGTGCCAGAGGTACTCGATCCAGAAGTACGTGCCCGGTTCGTGCAGTCGCACCGCGGGCGAGGGGGTGTCGCCCGCGGCAGTCACGCCTACCGGGGAGGTGGTCGTGACGAGCGACTCCGGCGTGCAGGAGGCAGCCGGCTCGCCGCCCGCGGACCGGTACACCTCGAAGGTGAGCTCGGTCAGCCCGGTGACGGGGAGGGGGCCGGTGACGGTGGCGGTGTCGGTCGTCTCGCCGCCGAGCCCGACCGTGGCCTGTGCCTGCGTCGTCACGGTGGGCTGCGGGGCCTGCGTGGTTTCGCTCGGCACCCCGCAGGCGCCCTCGTGGACGAGCACGCCGTCGGCGTCGCTGGCCCGCTCGCGCCACACGTAGGTGCCGAAGTCGGGCACCACGGGCGCCGTGAACGCGGTGGAGCCGGGGGCGGTGATCCGCACCGGTGCGGCGCTCCACACCCGGTTCTCCGCGGTGCAGGCATCCGCGGCCGCGCTCTGGTCGGGGACGCGGTACACCTCCGTGGTGATGTCCAGGCCACGGGTGGGAACCGCACCCTCGACCACCACGACGTCGCTCATCGTCGCGCCGAGCGCCACCGTCGGCTCTGCTGCGGACGAGACCGCGGTCACGAGGGTCACCTGACTGACCTCGCCGAACCGTTCCACCCAGGTGTAGCCCTCGTCCAGGGTCTCCTGCGTCGCCGCGGACTGGGCGGCACGGTCGATCCGCCACACCGCGGTGTAGAAGCCCGGCCCGGGCAGCGGCCAGGGGGATTCCACCCGGTACGGCACCGTGGGTCCGCTCGCCGCATCCGTGGTCAGGGTGAGGGTGCCGACGTCCTCGGCATCGGCCGGCACGCGGTCGGCCAGCACGGGCTCTGTGGTGGTGCGGTACACCGTCGCGGTCGCGGTGATCGGCAGATACCCGCCGTCGGTGGTGCGGGCCCAGGCGCCGCGGGCGCTCGCGAAGGTCACGTCGTCGACATAGGCGCCGCCCGGGGTGTACCGCGAGACGACCTGTGTGGTCACCTGCGGGGCGAACACGGTGTCCCGCGGGGCCGAGTCGTGACCTTCGATGGGGAACTCCAGCGAGCCGCCCGGTCCGGCAGTGTCCTGCCCGCCCGGCGTGACGAAGTGGTGCACGGCGGGCAGGAGACCGGCGCGCAGCGTGCCGGACCCGCTGACCGTGTACGACGTCTCACCCGGCGGCGGCGACCCGACGATGTCGTACACCGCGCCGGTGGTCGCATCGTCGCGGCTGGCCGAACCGGTGTCGGCGAAGACCGCGTTCACGAGGCTGACGGTGCCGCGCGCGCCGGGCACGTCGGCATTCACCGTCACCGTGCCGTGCGAGGGGTCATCCGCCTGCGTCGTGAACACCAGCGATCCCGAGCCGGATGCTGCCCCCGCCGGCATCCCCATCGCCTCGGTGTAATAGGCCGCGGCGAGGTTCTGCACCGCCTGATCGTGCTCCGGCGCCAGCGCCGAGAACGTCCAGTGGATAGCGCCCTGCAGCGTGTCACCGGGGTAGCCGAAGTGGTGCAGTGTCTCGTTCCAGTTCGCGATCGCCTTCACCGCCCAGCCGACGCTCGCGGCCTGCACCGGGTCGTCGGTCTGTCCGTATGTGGACACCAGCATGTTGATCGCGGTGAGCCGCTGCGGGTCGATCCCGGCGGCATCGAACGACACGCCCCGATCCTGGCTCTCTCCCGTCGGCAGCGGCCGGCCAGGGAAGATGCAGTAGGTGTGCACGCCGCCGACGATCATCGAGCCGTGCCAGCCGTAGGCGGACGTCGGCGCCCAGGTGCCGAATCCCACGCCGGGGGATGCGGCGCGGGCGGGCTGAGTGAGCACGATGCCGCCGACGATCACGGCGGCCAGGACCAGGAGGCTGATGAGGGCACGTTTCATGCGCCCGAGCCTGCGGGAGCGGCCTCACCGGCCCACGAAATCGGGCGAACCGGTGGACAGTGGGGGCGACTGCGGGAGCTGGGGAGGAGAGGATGCGGCGGGTCAGCGCGCCGGGACGAGCAGCAGCAGCGACGCCTCCGGGCGGCAGCCGAAACGCACCGGGGCGTAGATCGAATGCCCGATGCCGGCGCTCACGTTCAGCGGCACACGTCGGCCTTCATGCTCCCAAGTGCTGAGGCCGCGGGCCTGGTCGAGCGGGATGTCGCAGTTGGCGACGAGGGCTTTCGGCGACAGCGGCACCCGGACCTGGCCGCCGTGTGTGTGCCCGGCGAACAGCACGTCTGCGCCGAGATCGGTGAACCGGTCGAGCACGCGCACATAGGGAGCGTGGGTGACGCCCACGACGAGGTCGGCGGTGCCGGCGGTGCGCTGTGCCTCGCGGAGCGGCGGGAGGGCGCCCAGGTCATCCCAGTGGCGGTGCGCATCGTCGACGCCGAACGCCTCGATCCGGAGGCCTCCCGCATCCAGGGTCGCTGCCGCATTGTCGAGGTCGTGCCAGCCGAGGTCGTCGGTGAGGAACCGGTCGAGCGCGCCGGTGTCGAGCGCGGTCTCCTCCCGGCGGATCTTCGACGGGCCCTGGAAGTAGCGGAACGGGTTGCGCGGCGACGGGGCGGACACGTCGTTCGAGCCGTGGACGTACAGCCCCGGCACTCCGGCGAAGGGGGAGAGGGCGCGCCGGATGCCGTCGAGGCCCCCGGCGTGGCCGAGGTTGTCGCCGGTGTTGACGACGAGGTCTGGCTGCAGGTCGGCGAGGGAGGCGATCCACTCCTGCTTGCCGCGCTGCCACGGCGCCATGTGGGCGTCGGAGAGGTGGAGCACCCGCAATGGCGTGGCGCCCTCGGGCAGGATCGCCAGGGTGTGCCGGCGGATCGTGTAGAGGTGACGCTCGATTCCGATGCCCCAGACGGCGGCGCCCACGCCGATCGCCCCCAGCGCACCGAGTGCACCGAGGGCGACCGTTGACGGACGTGTCGAGGTCAAGCCTCAGCAGTCCTTCTTGGCGTAGTTGATGCGCACCTGCGTGGTCGCCTTGTTGGTCATCGTCCCCGCGGCGGGATCGGTGCCGAGCGCCTTGGTGTCATTGCCGTTCAAGGTGGCATCGGGCGTGCAGGTGCCGAGTGCCACGTTCGAGAAGCCTGCGCCATTCAGCTGCGACTGTGCGCTTTGCACGGTGCCGCTGACCGCGGGGACCGTCCCGCCCTGCCCGTTGCTGGGATGCAGCGTCACGGTGGTGTCGCTGACCACCTTGCCGGCGCCGGGATCCTGGGCGGCGACGAGGTTCGTCGCCAGGTCGGAGTCCACCGGGTCGCCGACGGTGACCGTGAACCCGGCGCCCTCGAGCGTCTGCTGCGCCTGGTCGAGCGGCAGACCGACCACGCTCGGCAGGTCGACGTAGACGACCTTCGTCAGGTTGGTGTCCGGGTTCGGGAACCCGCCGCCCGGGTAGAGCTCGTTCGCGGTGCGCTGGATGTTGCGCGCGATGCCGTATCGCAGGTTCGACAGGGCCGTCCCGTTGGCGTAGTTCTTCGACAGCGCCGCGGCGCCGTTGGAGTTGCCCACCCAGACCGCCGTCGTGACAGCCGTCGACGACTCGATCATCCAGGTCTGCGACTGTTCGTGCGTACCCGTCTTACCGATCAGCTGCGTGCCGTCGCCGGGGTTCGCCTGGCTGCCGGTGCCGCCGCTGGACATGACACCCTTCAGGGCGTAGGCCGCCGTCGCCGCCACGGCCGGGTCGATGACCTGCGTGCAGGCTCGCGCCGGGACCTTCTCCGGCAGGTCGTTGCCGTCGGCATCCGTCACCCGGTCGATGGCCTGGGGCTGGCAGTAGATACCGTTGTTGGCCACGGTCGCGAAGGCGCCGGCCATGGCGATGGGGGAGACCGCATCCGAGCCGATCACCTCGTTCGCGTACTGCATCGTGATGTCCTCACCGGTGGCGAGGGTCACGCCCATCTTCTTGACATCCTTGGCGATGCCGCAGAGGTCGAGCTTCTCCGCCATGGCGAGATAGCCGGAGTTCAGCGACTGCGCCGTGAACTGCATCACGGTGCCGCGGAAACCGCCCTGGCCGTTGAAGTTGCCGATCTTCTCGTTGGCGACGTTCACCCAGTCGCCCGTACACGAGTTCTTCATCCGCTTGAAGACGCGGTTGACACCGTTGAGCGACTCGTTGACGGAGTGACCGGATTCCAGCCAATTCACGAGGGTGAAGATCTTGAACGTCGAGCCGGCGTTGAAGCCGCGGGATCCGCCGTAGGCGAGATCGCCGGCGTAGACCAGCGATGAGTAGTTCGGGTCGCCGACGGCCGCGGCACTCTCGCTGAACAAGGTGTTCTGCGTGATCGACAGGATGCGGCCGGTCGTCGTCTCGATATTCGTGCTCGCCGCACCGAAGTCCATTCCGGCGACCGAGGTCGGCGCGTACTCGGCCATGGTGCCCGCGGCGGAGTTCTGCAGGTTCACGTCGAGCGTGGTGGTGATCTTGAGGCCACCACGACGCAGCGCCACCTGGCGCTCGTCCGGGGTCGCGCCGAAGGCCGCGTCGTTCTTGATGACCGACACCACGTACTGGCAGAAGTACGGGGCGGAGCTGGCCGCGCAGCCCTGGGAGGCCGGGGTGATGTTCGGGGTGATCGGCTCGGCGACCGCGGCGTCGTGCTGCTCCTGGGTGATCTTGCCGTCGTCGAGCAGGCGGCCGAGCACGTAGGTCTGGCGCTTCTTGGTGAGGGCGTACCCGTCGTCGGCCCCGTTCGCAGCCGTGCCGTCCTCATAGGTGGTGGTGCCACCGGGGAGGTCGATGCGGTACGTGTTCGGGTTCTGCACGATGCCGGCGAGCACGGCGGCCTGCGAGAGACTCAGGTCGGTGGCGGGGACGCCGAAGTAGTAGCGCGCGGCGGCGTCGACGCCGTACGTCGTGCCGCCGAAGTTCGCGATGTTGAGGTAGCCGAGCAGGATGTCGTTCTTCGAGTACTGCTGCTCCAGCGAGATCGCGTAGCGCATCTCCTGGAGCTTGCGCTCGATACCCTCGGTGCCGCTGGACTCGGTCGCCTTGATGAAGCAGTCCTGGCGGTCCTCGTCGGTGGTGGCGTTCCACTCGCACTGCTGGATCAGGATGTTCTTGACGTACTGCTGGCTGATCGATGACCCGCCCTGGGTGCTGCCGCCGCCCTTGACGTTCGACAGCACGGCGCGCGTCGTGCCGATGAGGTCGACGCCGCCGTGCTCATAGAACCGCGGGTCCTCGCTGGAGAGGATGGCGTCGTACATGACCGGCGCGACCTGATCGAACCCGACGGGCGACCGGTTCTGGTCGTAGAACGTCGCGAGCGGCGTCGCCCCATCCGAGTAGTAGAGCGTCGTCGGCTGCATCAGCTCGTCGATCTCGAGGACGCTCGGCAGATCGTCGAACATCTTGATGGCGCTGGAGGCCGCGGCGCCGGTGACGGCGATGGCCGGAGTGACAGTGGCGGTGATCAACACGCCGGCGACGGCACTGAGACCCACAAGGCCGAGGAGGCCCGAGAGCACACCGCTGGCTGTCCGTTTCTTATCGGGCATAGGGTTGATGGTAGGCCAGGATGCTGGGGGAAGCCTCGACATCGCTCCGCGTCCGTGCGCCCGATTTTCCGCCGGACCACGCACGGGAGCCGCAATGACCACCTGGGAATACCTGACCACTCCGCTGTTGATCCACAACACCGCGGCCATTCTGAACAACTGGGGCAAGCAGGGCTGGGAGCTCGTGCAGGTCGTGACGAACCCGGAGGGCGGCCTCGTCGCCTACCTGAAGCGCCCCGTCGGCGGCGGCACCGAGAACGCGGGCCTCGGGGCTGCGGCCACCGCCGCACGCCAGTTCGAGGGCGGTGCCGCATGAGCACGGTCAGCGAACGTCTCGCCGAGCTCGGCATCGAGCTCCCCGCCGTGGTCCCGCCGGTGGCCGCCTACGTGCCCGCGAAGGTGCACGGCGACCTCGTCTACACGGCGGGTCAGCTGCCGATGGTTTCCGGTTCGCTGCCTCAGACCGGCAAGGTCGGTGACGGCCACGGTCTCGTCCCCGCCGCCGATGCGCAGGCCCTCGCCCGGCAGAGCGCGCTGAACGCCGTCGCCGCCGCCGCGGCCGCGGCCGGTGGCGTGGACCGCCTCGCCGGAGTACTGAAGGTCACCGGCTTCGTCGCCTCGGTGCCGGAGTTCACCGGTCAGCCCGGCGTCATCAACGGGGCCAGCGAGGTACTCGGCGAGATCTTCGGTGATGCCGGCCGGCACGCCCGCTCCGCCGTCGGTGTCCCGGTGCTGCCGCTCGACAGCCCCGTCGAGGTCGAGGTCGTCTTCACCCTCGCCTGATCGGCGCGGGCTGCCGCGGACCCTGCGGCCGCCGCATCCGTCTGGGCACCCGCATCCGTCCGGGTACCGGATCCCTCTGGGCGCCGCATCCGTCTCCCGCATGTCCCGCTTTCTGCAGAACATGTCCCACTTTCTGCCGTTATCGATGACTCATAACGGCAGAAAGTGGGACATGGATGCGGGTGCGCCGCGCCGCCGCTACTTCACCTGCGCGGAGATGACGCTCATCACCATCGTGTCGGCGAGCGTGGTGGTGTCTCCCACTTCACGGCCCTCGGCGACGTCGCGGAGCAGCCGCCGCATGATCTTGCCGGAGCGCGTCTTCGGCAGCTCGCCGACGATGTACACGTCGCGGGGGCGCGCGATCGGTCCGATCTGCTCGCCCACCCACCCCCGGAGCGAGCTGACGAGGCCCTCGGGGGAGTGCTGCTTGAGGTAGTTCTCCTTGATGATCACGAACGCGACGACCGCCTGCCCGGTCGTCTCGTCCGACGCACCGACGACCGCGGCCTCAGCTACCGCCTCATTTGCGACCAGGGCCGATTCGATCTCGGCGGTGGACAGCCGGTGCCCCGACACATTCATGACGTCGTCGACCCGGCCGAGCAGCCAGATGTCGCCATCCTCATCGAGGCGCGCACCGTCGCCGGCGAAGTAGTAGCCGCGGTCGGCGAACTTCTCCCAGTACGTCTCCACGAACCGTTCCGGATCGCCCCAGATGCCGCGCAGCATGCTCGGCCAGGGCTCGGTGACCACCAGCAGGCCGCCGTTGCCGTTGCCGACGTGCGTGCCGGACTCGTCCACCACATCGATCGTGATGCCGGGCTGTGGCACCTGCGCCGACCCGGGCTTGGTCTCGGTGACTCCGGGAAGGGCCGAGATCATGATGGCGCCGGTCTCGGTCTGCCACCAGGTGTCGACGATGGGGGTGCGGTCGGCGCCGATCACCGAGCGGTACCAGACCCACGCCTCGGGGTTGATGGGCTCGCCCACCGATCCGAGCACCCGGAGCGACGTGAGATCGAACTGCGCCGGCACCTGACGGCCGATCTTCATGAACGAGCGGATCGCGGTCGGCGCGGTGTAGAAGATGGTCACGCCGTACTTCTGGATGATCTCCCACCAGCGTCCCGGATGCGGGCTGTCCGGCGTCCCCTCGTACAGCACCTGCGTTGCACCGTTCGCGAGCGGCCCGTACGCGACATAGCTGTGGCCGGTGATCCAGCCCACATCCGCGGTGCACCAGTACACGTCGGATTCCGGATGCAGATCGAACACGTTCCGGTGCGTGGCGGCAACCTGCGTGAGGTAACCGCCGGAGGTGTGGAGGATGCCCTTCGGCTTCCCGGTGGTTCCGGAGGTGTAGAGGATGAACAGAGGGTTCTCGGCGGGGAAGGCCTCCGCCTCGTGTTCGGCGGATGCGGCCGGCACCGCGTCGTGCCACCAGATGTCGCGACCCTCGGTCCAGTCCACGTCGTTCCCGCCGCGCCGCACCACCAGCACGTGCTCGACGGTCTCCTGCACTCCGGAGCCGTTCCGGTCGGCCAGCGCCAGGTCGACGGCGGGCTTCAACGCCGACACCTTGCCCTTGCGGTACCCGCCGTCAGCGGTGATGACGAGCTTCGCGCCGGCATCGTCGATGCGGGAGCGCAGGCTGTCCGCGGAGAACCCGCCGAACACGACCGAGTGGATGGCGCCGAGACGGGCGACGGCGAGCATCGCGGCGATCGCCTCCGGGATCATCGGCAGATAGATGGCGACCCGGTCACCGGCGACGATGCCGAGGCCGGTGAGCACGTTGGCGAGCCGCTTCACCTCGTCGGTGAGCTCCGCGTAGGTGATCCGGCGCTCATCGCCCGGCTCGCCCTCCCACAGGAGCGCGACACGGTCGCCGTTGCCTGCGGCGACGTGACGGTCGAGGCAGTTGTACGCCACGTTGAGGGTGCCGTCGGCGAACCACTGCGCGAACGGCGGGTTGGTCCAGTCCAGCACCTGGGTGAAGGGCGTCTGCCAGTCCAGCAGCTCACGCGCCTGGCGGCCCCAGAAGGCTTCGCGGTCGGCGCCGGCCTCGGCGTAGAGCTCGCCGGACGCCACGGCGTTCTCGGCGAACTCCGCGCTCGGCGCGAAGCGCCGGGTCTCGTTCAGCAGGTGGTCGATCTGGCTGGTCATGTGCATCCTTTACAACGTCCGGGCATCGTCACCCGGAGACTGCGCGGCACGCTCCGCGCTCCGTCACTGTATCGGCGGTCCGGTGGGGCTACTACCTCCGATAGTCGGTGATCGATCCGACTGCCGCGCCGTGTTTCCGGCTCGCGACGCACGCGGAGCGACGGGGCTTTTGCGTGCCGCGGAGCGGCGCGTAAGCTCATCGTGTCCCGGCTTTCTGATCGGGACTCGTGGTGCCTCGCGTCCCCCAACTGCGAGGAACCGCGAGGGCGGCATCCCGATCCCCCATCTGGGATGCCGCCCATTTCCGTCTTCGGCGCACTCGTCCGCTCCTCCCCAGGGACTCGCCCGTGCCGCCGCGTGCACAGTTCTTCCCGGTGCCGCGACGGGTCGGATGCGGCTGCCTAGCGTGGCCGTCATGACCGAGCTGTTCGTCGCCCGACCCCGCGGGGAGACCGTTCGCGGGGGCGCGCGCCAGCCGCATCCCGCGTGGGGCCCGCTTGCCGCGTTGATCGCCGATCCGGACGTGACAGATGTGTTCGTCAACGGCGCCGCCGGGGCATTCGCCGACCGGGGGAATGGGGCACTGCCCGTCGCCGACTGGCAGGCCGACGAACGCTTCGTCCGCGACCTCGCTGTGACTCTCATCGCCCTCGGCGGACGGCATCTCGATGACGGCACACCATGCGTGGACGTCCGTGTCGGCATCCCGCGCGCGATCGACGTGGATCTCGAGGGTCTGCAGCGGCGCGGCATGTTCGACGAGGCAGGGCGGGCACGGCTCGAGCGCCTCATCCGCGACCGCACGAACGTCCTGCTCACGGGCGCCGGAGGCTCCGGGAAGACGACGCTCCTCGCCGCGCTGCTGGCCCGGGCTGATGCCACCGACCGTATCGTGACGATCGAGGACGTGGCGGAGCTGCGCATCGACCACCCGCATCACGTGCGGTTGGAGGCCCGGCAGCCGAACCTCGAGGGAGCCGGTGGCATCGGCATGGCCCGGCTGGTACGGGAGGCGCTCCGGATGCGGCCAGACCGACTCGTCGTGGGGGAGTGCCGGGGCGACGAAGTGCGCGAACTGCTGTCGGCACTGAACACGGGCCATGACGGCGGCGCGGGCACCCTGCACGCCAACAGCCTGGACGACGTCCCCGCGCGGCTCGAGGCGCTCGGCGCACTCGCCGGTCTCGACGACCGGGCGCTGGCGCGGCAGGTTGCGAGCGCCATCGGCGCCGTCGTGCACCTGGCCCGGACGCACGACGGCACCCGGCACGTCGCCGGGATCGGCCGGCCCCGCATCGTCGACGACCGGCTCACGATCGAGGAGGAGCGATGAGGAACCCGATCGCGCCGGTGCGCCGCCGTCGTCCCGCTGCGCCGGAGCGTCCGCGGGCAGAACTCGTGCTGCGGCTGGCGGTACTGCTGCAGGCGGGGCTCGCGCCGACCCCCGCCTGGCGTTACCTTGCCGCGACCGACGACGCGGACGCGAGAGCGGTGATCGACGCCATCGACACCGGCCGCGAAGACGCCCTGCCCGCCGCGATCCGTGCCCGCGGTCCCACCTGGGAGCCGCTTGCGTCCGCCTGGGCGCTCGCGATCACCGTGGGAGCCCCGCTCGCCGACACGCTGCGTGCCATGGCCGCAGCGCTCCGCGAGACCGACGACTCTCGCGACGAGGTGCGCATCGCCCTCGCCGAGCCTGCGGCGACCGCACGGCTGATGAGCTGGCTGCCGCTGGTCGCGGTGGGCCTCGGGTTCCTGCTCGGTTTCGATCCGATCGGGGTGATGCTCGCCACGCCCGTGGGTATCACCTGCGGCGTCGCGGGGATCGCCCTCATGCTCGGCGCCCGCGCCTGGACCGCGCGGCTCGTTCGTGGAGCTCAGCCGGAGGAGGGCGTCGCCGGTCTCGTCCCGGAGCTCCTTGCGATCGCGCTCACCGGAGGCGTGTCGCTCGACCGGGCGCGGACGCTCGTCGCCCAGAACGCGGGAGCGGCGGCGGATGCGGAGACCGAGCGCCTGCTGACACTGTCCCGCGACGCGGGGGTTCCCGCCGCGGAGCTGCTGCGCGCGGCCGCCGCGATGGCCCGGCACCACGCCCGCGTCGCGGGGAGGATGCGTGCCGCATCCCTCTCCTCCCGGCTCCTGCTGCCCCTCGGCGTCTGCGTGCTGCCGGCGTTCCTCGCGCTCGGCGTCGCCCCCATGCTGCTCGGCATCATCGGGTCCACCTCGCTGTCCCTATGACATCCCGACCGTGCCCGCCACACCGTGCCCCATCACCCTCTGGAGGAACTCATGAAGGACCGACCCGACGCCGCGCCCTGACCCTGTTCGCCGACGACACCGGCGCCGCGACCGCGGAGTACGCCATCGCCACGATGGCGGCCGTCGCCTTTGCCGGCATGCTCGTCATGATCATGCGCAGCGACGAGGTCCGCGGCATCCTCGAAGACCTCGTCCGTCGCGCGCTCACGGTGGCATGACCGGGCGGTGGGGCGATCGCGGCTCGGTCACGGCCGAGTTCGCGGTCGCCCTTCCCGCCGTCGTCCTCGTGATCGCACTCGGAGCTGCGGCGCTGTCCGCCGGGGCGCGGCAGGTGCGGCTCCAGGATGCGGCCGCCGACGCCGCCCGCCTCCTCGCCCGTGGCGACGACGACGGGCGCGCGCAGGCGGTGATCGGTGCGGCCGTAACCGACGCGGCGATGTCCGTCGACCACCCGGGCGACCTCGTCTGCGTCACGGCCACCGCCCCCGCAGGGCTCCCCGGGATCACCGTCCGGGTGCGTTCCTGTGCCCTGGCGGGCGGATTGTGATGGCCGGCACCGTCACCGCGATCGGCGTCATGGCCACCGCCGCACTCCTCACCGTCGGACTCGCCACGGCGGGGGCTGCGGCGGTGACCGGACAGCGGCTGGCGGCGGCCGCGGATGCGGCGGCGCTCGCCGCCGCGGATGCCGCATCCGGAGCCGTTCCCGGGGTGCCCTGCACCCGCGCCGCAGAGGTCGCCGAAGCCGGCGGTGCGTCGCTCACCGACTGCGTCGTGGACGGCCTCGTGGCCACCGTCACCGTGTCGACGAGGATGCTGCATTGGCAGGCCGAGGCGGCCGCTCGCGCGGGCCCGCCGCCGTCACCGTGAGGATCTGCTCCCAGCCGAGGGCCTCTTCCGGGTGTGTATGGTGTGCAACGAACGAAAGGACCGACCGTTGGCACAGGGCGAGAAGACGAAGACCCGGCACGGCAAGAAGCTCGTGATCGTCGAGTCGCCGACCAAGATGACCTCCATCCAGGGGTATCTCGGAGACGACTACGAAGTCCTCAGCTCGGTGGGGCACATCCGTGACCTCGCCAGCAAGAAGGACATCCCGGCGGACAAGAAGGCCGCGTACGGCAAGTACTCGATCGACGTCGACAACGGCTTCGACCCGTACTACGTCGTCAACGACCGCAAGACGAAGACGGTCGCGGAACTCAAACGCGCCCTGAAGACGGCCGACGAAGTCCTGCTCGCCACCGATGAGGACCGTGAGGGCGAGGCCATCGCATGGCACCTCCTCGAGGTGCTCAAGCCCAAAGTGCCGGTCAAGCGGATGGTGTTCCACGAGATCACCAAGGACGCGATCCGCCAGGCGGCGGAAAACACCCGCGAACTCGACCTCGCGCTCGTCGACGCGCAGGAGACCCGCCGCGTGCTCGACCGCCTCTACGGCTGGGACGTCTCGCCGGTGCTGTGGCGCAAGGTCGGCAGCGGCCGCGAAGGCGCCGCGCTGAGCGCCGGTCGCGTGCAGTCCGCCGCCACCCGCATGGTCGTGGAGCGTGAGCGCGAGCGCATGGCGTTCGTCTCCGCCTCGTACTGGGACCTCCAGGCGCTCGCCGCGCACGCCGACCGCGCCGCCGAATCGTTCGCCATCCGCCTCGCCCGTGTCGACGGCGCCCCGCTCGCCCGCGGCACCGACTTCGACGACCGCGGTGAGCTGAAGAAGGCCGTCATCGTGCTCTCCGAGTCCGATGCCCGCGCCCTCGCCGCCGCCGTGGAGCGCGTGGCGACCGCATCCGTCTCGGCCCTCGAATCCAAGCCCGGAACCCGCAGCCCCAAGGCCGCCTTCACCACCTCCACCCTGCAGCAGGAGGCCGGTCGCAAGCTCTCGATGAGCGCGAAGCACACGATGAGCGTGGCCCAGCGTCTCTACGAGAAGGGGTACATCCCTTATATGCGTACCGACTCGACCTCGCTGTCGAGTCAGGCCATCCGCGCGGCGCGCGAGCAGGCCGTGGCGCTGTACGGCGACCGCGCAGTCCCCGCGAACCCCCGCGTGTACGCCAGCAAGAGCAAGAACGCGCAGGAGGCCCACGAGGCGATCCGTCCCTCCGGCGAGACCTTCCGCACCCCCGCCGAGGTGTCCGGTCAGCTCGACCGCGACGAGCAGCGGCTGTACGACCTCATCTGGAAGCGCACCGTCGCCAGCCAGATGTCCGACGCGAAGTACGAGACGACCACGGTCACCCTCGCGGTCGAGGCCGACGGCAAGCACCTCGAATTCACCGCATCCGGCACCGTCTACACCTTCAAGGGCTTCCTCGAGGCATACGAAGAGGGCCGTGACGAGAAGCGCTCCGACGCCGACAGGGCCGACGACCAGTCGCTGCCGACCCTGAAGGTCGGCGACCAGCTCACCACGCGCGAGGTGGAGCCGAAGGGCCACTCCACCTCGCCGAAGCCCCGCTACACCGAGGCGAGTCTGGTCAAGGCGCTGGAGGAGAAGGGCATCGGCCGCCCCTCCACCTTCGCCGCCATCATCGACGTGATCCTCGACCGCGGCTACGTCACTAAGCGCGGTCAGGCGCTCGTGCCCAGCTGGCTGGCATTCAGCGTCGTCCGGCTGCTGGAGGAGCACTTCTCCGACCTCGTCGACTACGACTTCACCGCCGCGCTCGAGGACGACCTCGACGCCATCGCTCGCGGCGAGCAAGGTCGCGAGCAGTGGCTGCGCGAGTTTTACTTCGGTTCCGAGAACCACGTGGGCCTGCGGAACATCGTCGACAACCTCGGCGACATCGACGCGCGGGAGCTCAACTCCACCCGCATCGGCGACGTCGCGACGCTCCGGTTCGGCAAGTACGGGCCGTACCTCGAGGTCGTCGACCCGACCGACCCGGAGAAGCGCCGCATCGTCAACGTTCCCGAGGACCTCGCCCCGGACGAGCTGACGCCCGCCCGCGCGCAGGAGCTCATCGACGCACCCGTCGCCGGTGACCGCGTGCTCGGCGAGAACCCGGCCAATGGCAAGCTCGTCGTCGTCAAGGACGGCCGCTTCGGCCCCTACATCGAAGAGACCGACCCGGTCGACCCCGATGCGGTCGACGAGAGCACCGGCGAGGTCGACGACAAGCCGAAGAAGAAGACGGCGAAGAAGGATGCGGCGCCCAAGCCCCGCACCGCGTCCCTCTTTAAGAGCATGTCCGTCGACACGATCGACCTCGACACCGCGCTCAAACTGCTCGATCTGCCGCGTGTGGTGGGAACCGACCCGGCCACCGGCGAGGAGATCACGGCACAGAACGGCCGGTACGGTCCCTACCTGAAGAAGGGCACCGACTCGCGCTCGCTCGACACCGAGCAGCAGATCTTCGACATCACGCTCGAAGAAGCGCTGGCCAAGTACGCCGAGCCGAAGTACGGCGCACGCCGTGCCTCCAGCGCGCTGAAGGAGTTCGACGCGGATCCGGTCAGCGGCAAGCCGATCAAGATCAAGGACGGCCGATTCGGCGCGTACGTCACCGATGGGGAGACGAACGCGACGATCCCGCGCGGCGAGACGGTCGACGATGTCGACTTCGAGCGCGCGAAGGTGCTGCTGGCCGACAAGCGTGCGAAGGGGCCGGCCCCGAAGAAGACCACGCGCAAGGCTCCGGCGCGCAAGCCCGCGGCGAAGAAGAAGTGACCGAGGCCGTCGCGTCGTCGGTGCCCCGCGGAGTGTGGATCACCCTCGAGGGCGGCGACGGCTCCGGCAAGACGACGCAGGCGGCGCTGCTCGAGCAGTGGCTGCACGCACAGGGCCGCACCGTGGTGCGCACCCGGGAACCCGGCGGCACCGAGGTCGGCGTCCTGGTGCGCGACATCGTGCTGCACCACCGGGGTGACGTCGCACCGCGCGCCGAGGCGCTGCTCTACGCCGCCGACCGCGCCCATCATGTGGCAACGCTCGTGCGGCCCGCGCTCGAGCGCGGCGACATCGTGCTGCAGGACCGGTACCTCGACTCCTCCGTCGCCTACCAGGGCGCCGGGCGCGTGCTGGATGCGGGGGAGGTGCGTGAGCTGTCGCTCTGGGCTACCGAGGGGGCGCTGCCGGACCTGACCGTGCTGCTCGACCTCGACCCGGCGACGGCGCGGACCCGGCTGGACGCGGCGGACAAACCGTTCGACCGGCTGGAGGCCGAGGCCGCGGAGTTCCACGCTCGGGTGCGCGCGGCGTTCCTGGAGCTCGCCGCCGCGGAACCCGACCGCTTCGTCGTGCTCGACGCGTCGCTCCCGGTCGACGACCTCGCCGCGGCGATCCGCGCCCGCGTCGCCGCCCTGCTCTGACGCGCCCAGCCTTCCGCGCTCGCCCAACCCCGCCACGACCGCCCACTCGCGCGGGGGTCGGGGGTCGCGGTTAGGCTGGTGCGCATGACCTCCACGGCGATCGACACCGATGTGCCGTGGGGCGAGGTATGGGGTCAGGCGGATGCCGTCCAGACGCTGCAGGCCGCCGCATCCGACACCCGCGCCTCAAGCCACGCCCTATGCCTTCGCGGCCGCGCTGATCGCCGAGCCGGGCGATCAGGCCGCCATGCGGCAGGTGATCGCGCACACGCATCCGGATCTGACCGCCCTGCGCACGGAGCAGGTCGTCATCCGCATCGAGGAGGCCCGTCAGCTCGTCGAGCGCGCTTACTACTCGCCGTCGGTCGGCCGTTATCGCGTGATCGTCGTCGAGGATGCGGATCGTATGGCCGAGCGCACCTCCAACGTGCTGCTGAAGGCGCTCGAAGAGCCGCCGGAGCGGACCGTGTGGATCCTCTGCGCCCCGAGCGACGCCGATCTGCTGCCGACCATCCGCTCGCGCGTGCGGACGGTGCGACTGCGCGAGCCCGAGGTCGACGACGTCGCCCGGCTGATCTCGCTGCGCACCGGCGCCGAACCTGCCATCGCCCGGCAGGCTGCCCGGCACGCGCAACGCCACATCGGCATGGCCCGGCGTCTCGCGACCGATGAGGCTGCCCGTGCCCGACGCGACAGCACCCTGCGCGCCGTGCTGTCCGTTCGCGGTGTCGGCGACGCCGTCGAGGTCGCCGGCCGGATCGTGCAGGCGGCGACCGAGGACGCGAAGACCCTCACCGCCGAGCGGGACGAGGGCGAACGAGCAGACCTGCTGCGGATGGTGGGAGTGGCCGAGGGGGCAGCGGTGCCGCCCGCCGTGCGCTCGCAGCTGAACGCGCTCGCCGACGAGCAGAAACGGCGCGCGACGCGCAGCCTCCGCGACGGCATCGACCGCGTCCTCACCGATCTGCAGTCCCTGTTCCGCGACGTCGTCATGCTGCAGTTCGGCCGTGCCGATGGCCTCATCAACGAAGAACTCGCCGCCGAGCTGACCGCGCTCGCCGAGACCTGGCCCACGACCCGCACCATCGCGGTGCTCGATCAGCTTGCGCTCACCCGCCGGAACCTCGAGCGCAACGTCGCTCCGGTGCTCGCGGTCGAGAGCCTGATGATCACGGTCGCCTCCGGAAGGACGCTATGACCTCCCCCCGTCGTCGCACCGCTCGGCTCCTGGCGGTGGTGGCCGGAGTGGCCGCCGCATCCATCGCCCTCACCGGCTGCCTGTTCTCGCCCATCCCGGACCGCACGCAGTCTTCTGCGACGAGTCGCCCGGCGGACACCGACGGCATCGCTGAAGACCTGCTGCCGTTCTACGAACAGGACCTGGAGTGGTCCGACTGCGGTGGGTTCGACTGCACCATGGTCACGGCGCCGCTCGACTGGGAGGACCCGGAGCTCGGCGAGATCGAGCTGTCGGTCATCCGCCAGCGCGCCACCGACGGCGACGCGATCGGCTCGCTGCTGACGAACCCCGGGGGCCCCGGCGCGAGCGGGGTGGATCTCATCCGCCAGTCGCTCGACTTTGCCGTCGGCGAGGTGCTGCCCGCCTCCTACGACATCATCGGCTTCGACCCGCGCGGAGTCGGCGAGTCCACGGCGGTGCGCTGCTACGACGCGGCCCAGATGGATGCGTACCTCTTCGACATTCCGCCGGGCACCCGGGGCTCAGCCGAGTGGAACGCGGATCTCGTCGCGGGGGAGCAGGCGTTCGCACAGGCGTGTCAGGCAAACTCCGGCGGCATCCTCGAGTATGTGACCACGACGCAGTCCGCCCGGGATCTCGATCTGCTGCGGGGTGTCCTCGGCGACGCGAAGCTGAACTACCTCGGTTACTCCTACGGCACGTTCCTCGGTGCGACCTACGCCAAGCTCTTCCCGGAGCGGGTGGGCCGGCTCGTCCTCGACGGTGCGCTCGACCCGTCGGTGTCCGAGAGCGATGTCTCGACGACGCAGGCGATCGGCTTCGAGAACGCCCTCCGTACGTATATGGCCAGCTGCCTCGCCGACAGCGGTTGCCCGTTCGCCGGCAGCGTCGACGACGCCATGGCCGACCTCGGCACTTTGCTCGCGCGCGTCGACCGGTCCCCGATCCGCAACACCGACGGCCGGATGCTGGGAGCCGACGCGCTGCTGACGGCCATCGTCGCCGCGCTCTACTCCGAGAGCAGCTGGTCCTACCTGACCGCGGCGCTGGCCGGAGCGGCCCAGGGCGACGCGGTCACCGCCTTCGAGCTCGCCGACTTCTACTACAACCGCTCCGACGGCGTGTACCTCGACAACTCCACCGAGGCGTTCACGGCGTACAACTGCATGGACTACCCGACCGAGACTCCCGAGGAGCAGGCGGCAGCGTCGGCGATCCTCGCCGCGCAGGCGCCCATTGTGGCGCCGTACTGGGAGTCGGATGTCGACGGCTGCGCCTCCTGGCCGTTCCCCCCGACCGGCGTGCGCGAGACCATCACCGCGGACGGCGCGGCTCCGATCGTCGTGATCGGCACCACGGGCGACCCTGCGACGCCCTACGACTGGGCGGTCTCGCTTGCGGATCAGCTGAGTTCCGGCGTCCTCATCACCCGCGTCGGCGAAGGTCACACCGGCTACAACAAGGGCAACACCTGCGTCGACAGCGCCGTGGAGGCGTACCTGCTCGATGGCACCGTGCCGGAGGACGGCCTGCGCTGCGAGTAGAGGCCCCCGCGTTCGCGGGCGTGCGAACGAGCATGTAAGATCGGTGATCGTGCAACGCGCCAGCGAAGCGCGCCGCCTTAGCTCAGACGGCAGAGCGATTCACTCGTAATGAATAGGTCAAGGGTTCGATTCCCTTAGGCGGCTCCACACGACGGAGGGTCCCGGATGGGGCCCTTTCGTCGTTTCCGGGACGGCGTCCCGGGGGACGAGGCGCTCCGTCGCATCAACCACGCCGCGCGCGCTGGGGCGGCAGCTCGTGTGGCTTCAGCGTCCGCGTTCCCGCCGTAACTGCCACGTGAAGGATGCTGCCCTCACGCCGCGCCGAGCAGCGCCCCGGCTGCGAGAGCCAGGGCGAGGCCCACCCACTGCACCGGCGCGATGCGTTCGCGCAGCACCAGGGCGGCGAGGAGGATCGTGCCGGCCGGGTACAGCGCGGTGAGCGCCGATACGATCGACAGGTCGCCGATCCGCAGCGCCGCGAGGAGCAGTGCGTTCGCGGTCGTGTCGAGGATGCCGCATCCGATCGCCAGCATCCATCCGCGTCGATCCCAGGAGCCCGCGCCCGTACCGGCTCCCGCGCCCGTACCGGAACCCGCGCTCGTGCCTGCGCTCGACGACCGCCGCCGCAGGACGACCACAGCGATGATCAGCAGCACGATGACGAGGTTCACCGCGCGCCCGGTCACCAGCGGCGTGAACCCGCTCGCCTCCCCGGTCTGGTCGAGGCAGATGAGCAGTCCGCCCACCGCGACGCCGGCGCCGATCGCCATGACCACTCCGCGCAGCGACGGCCGGACGGCGCCGCGTTCGGGTACGAACCCGACCAGCACCACCGCGACGACGGCGACACCGAGGCCGGCGTAGCCGAAGGGTGCAAGGGTCTCGCCGCCCACCGTCAGCCCCCAGGTCATCGGGGCGATCGCGGACACGACGGCCGTGAGCGGCGACAGGATGCTCATCGGCCCGATCGCGAGGCACGCGTACAGCAGGAGCAGCGCGATGACCCCGAAGACTCCCGACAGTGCACCCCACACGAGGTCGCTCGTCACCCACGCGAATCCGACGATCGGCGTCAGCACGAAAAGCACGATGAGACCGGATGCCACGGCCACGGCGGTCGCGATGAGCGAGGTGAGCCGACGCGCGGCGAGGCCTCCGAGGAAGTCGGCCGACCCGTAGACGAGTGCCCCGACGAGGGCGACGATGACGGCGAGCATGGTCGCCCCAGACTAGGCGGTTCGCCAAACGCAATTTAGCTAGATAAGCTATCTACATGACAAACCTGCGATCCACCGACCGGAAGCCCACCCGATGGCTCCGCGTCGGCATCCCCGTGCTGCTGGTGCTGATCTGGCTCGTGGGTGGATCGATCGGTGGACCGTACTTCGGCAAGGTCAGCGAGGTGTCGACGAACGACTCCTCCGCCTACCTTCCCTCCAGCGCCGACGCGACCCAGGTGCAGGACCGCCTGGCCGACTTCACCGGGGGTGAGACCATCCCCGCCATCGTCGTGATCGCGGGCGACGGCGAGCTCACCGACGCCGAGATCGCCGACCTGCAGGGCGTCACCGATGCGATCGGCGAGGTCGACGGCGTCTCCGGCGACGTGTCGCCGCCCGTGCTGTCCGAAGACGGCAGGGCGGTGCAGATCTTCGTGCCGCTGGATTCGACCGGCAACATCGACGACATCGTGGGGGAGGTTCGCGACGTGGTTGCGGACGACCTGCCCACGGGTCTTGACAGCTGGGTGACCGGTCCCGCCGGGTTCACCGCCGACCTCGTCGCCGGCTTCCTCGGCATCGACGGTCTGCTGCTGGTGGTGGCCCTCCTCGCAGTCTTCGTCATCCTCGTCATCGTCTACCGCTCGCCGCTCCTGCCGGTCCTCGTGCTCCTCACGTCGCTGTTCGCGCTGTGCGTGGCGCTGCTGACGGTGTGGTGGCTGGCCAAGGCCGGGGTGGTGGTGCTCAACGGCCAAGTACAGGGCATCCTCTTCATCCTCGTCATCGGCGCCGCGACCGACTATGCGCTGTTGTACGTCGCCCGGTTCCGAGAATCCATCGGACGAGGCGACACCCGGTGGAACGCGACGACATCCGCGTGGCGCGGGGCGTTCGAGCCGATCCTCGCCTCCGGCGGCACCGTGATCGCGGGTCTGCTGTGCCTGCTGCTCTCCGACCTCGCGACCAACCGCGCGCTCGGTCCGATCGCCTCGATCGGCATCGTGTTCGCCGTGCTGTCCGCCCTCACCTTCCTGCCGGCGCTGCTCGCGATCTTCGGCCGGGCCGCGTTCTGGCCGTTCATCCCGAAGGATGGCGGCACCCGCATCCCCGAAGACCTCACGAAGAAGCAGAAGGGCTTCTGGGCCCGCCAGGCCGGCTTCGTCGCCCGTCACGCCCGTCCGGTCTGGATCATCAGCACCGTCGTGCTCCTCATCGCCGGCGCCGGGGTGCTGCAGCTCAAGGCCGACGGTGTGCCCTCCAGCGACCTCGTGCTCGGCGCATCCGATGCCCGTGACGGTCAGGACGTGCTCGCCGAGCACTTCCCAGGGGGCTCGGGCAGCCCGGTGTACGTCATCGTCCCCGAGGACAAAATCGCGGATGCGGCGACCGTGCTCGCCGCCGACGACGGCATCGACAGCGTCGCCGTCACCTCCGAGGACTCGCCGACCGGTCAGGCCGGGGTGACCGTCGAGGACGGCGAAGCCGTGCTCACCACGGTCGGTCCTCCCGGAGCCGCCGCGCCCACCGCCACCGTCTCGGACGGCGACGTGCTGCTGGTCGCGACGCTGACCGATGAGGCCGATTCCGTGGCCGCCGAGGACACCGTCCGCGGTCTCCGCGTCGATCTCGACGAGGAACTCGGTGAAGACGTCGCCCTGGTGGGCGGGGTCACCGCGACCGACGTCGACACCAACGACACATCGATCCGGGACCGGACGCTGATCATCCCGCTGGTGCTGCTGGTGATCCTCGTCATCCTGATGCTGCTGCTGCGCTCGATCCTCGCCCCGGTGCTGCTCGTGCTCAGCGTCATCGTGTCCTTCGCCGCGGCCCTGGGGGTCAGCGCGCTGGTGTTCAACCACGTGTTCGGCTTCCCCGGCGCGGACCCGGCGGTTCCGCTTTACGGCTTCGTGTTCCTCGTGGCCCTCGGTATCGACTACAACATCTTCCTCATGACGCGGGTGCGGGAGGAATCCCTTGTTCACGGCACGCGCCGAGGCATCCTGCGGGGTCTGTTCGCCACTGGTGGGGTGATTACGTCGGCCGGTCTCGTACTGGCATCGACGTTCGCCGCGCTCGGCGTCATCCCGATCCTGTTCCTCGCGCAGCTGGCGTTCATCGTCGCCTTCGGTGTGCTGCTGGACACGTTCATCGTCCGCTCACTGCTGGTGCCGGCGCTGGCGTACGACATCGGCAAGAAGATCTGGTGGCCCTCGAAGCTCTCCCGGGTGCCGGACGACGTGGATGCGGATACTTCTGCACCGGAACCGATGAGTCGAGCGGAGTATCGGCGTACCCTCGAATCGTGACCAGGGCACTGTTTCTCGTCGACATCCAGAACGACTTCACCGAGCATGGCGCACTCGGCGTCGAAGGTGGTGATGCGGTCGCGCACCGCGTCACCGCCTTCCTCGAGTCCCATGCCGGCGACTACGAGATCATCGTCGCCTCCCGCGACTGGCATGACGGCGACGGCGACAACGGCGGCCACTTCGCCGCGGAGCCCGATTTCATCGACACGTGGCCGGTGCACTGCGTTGCCGGCACGGTCGGCGCGGAGTACGACGACGGCTTCGACGTCGGCCGGGTCACCCACCATCTGAAGAAGGGGCAGGGCAATCCCGCCTACTCGCTGTTCGAAGGGGTCTCCGATGACGGCGTCACCGCGACGCAGCTGCTGGAGCAGCACGGCATCCTCGACATCGACATCGCGGGGATCGCGACCGACTACTGCGTCCGTGCCTCGGCACTCGACGCCATCGCCGCGGGGCGGCACGTGCGGGTGTTGACCGACCTCATCGCCGGCGTTCACCCGGACTCGAGCGAGAGGGCCCTTGCCGAGATCGCGCACGCCGGGGGCGAGCTGATCTCCGCAGACTAGGCGCTCATTCGATCCAGAGCACCACTCCCGTCATCCCGGTGAGGACGGCGGCGACGCCGGCCCGGATCGCATCGGCGCCGCGTTCCGGGGTGAACGACTCCGGGTCGAATTGTGTCGCCGACCCGAGGCCGGAACCGCGGAACCCGGCGCCCGTCCACTCGACGGCGGTGACGTTGGCGGTCGGTTCCGCAAGTTCCGCGCCGAGCACGAGGAACGGCACCTCCAGATGATTCGGCGTCACCGTGGCGAGCGGGTCGATCAGATCCTCGCCGACGGTGACGATCAGTTCCGGGTTCAGCTCCATCGCCTGGACGATGCCGCGGATCGCGTCGCCGTCCGCATCCACTCGACGCAGGTCCACCGACTCGGCGGCGGCCCACGCGGTCACGGCCGCGGCCAGCGTCGCGGTGGTCTCGTCGGCCCCGCGGGTGAGGAGCACCACGCGGTACCCGGGGGAGGGCGACACGCCTTCCCATGAGCCGGACGCCGGCGTCACGGTGGCCTCGGGAGACGGTGACGCGGACGGCGCGAATCCGGTGGCCGGCATGCCGACCGCTGTGGTGTCGGGGCGGGGGGTGGTCCAGTCGGCGGCGCCGCACCCCGACAGGAGCAGGACGGCGGCGGTCAGGGTCGTCGCGAGCGCGGCGCGGTGATGCACAGGGGGGTCCTCGTCGGGTGGGCAACGGTGGTGACTCCAGGATGCGGCCGGAATGTGCCGCATCCGGGCTCCCCGGGGCCGAGTTCCCGCATTGTTCGCCCGATCAGTGCCCAGCGTTCACCGGCGCGGTCGGACACCTGCGCGGAAGCCGCCGATCAGCAGATGTTCCCTTTTGCGACGCCGCACGGGTCACCGAGTGTTCACGCCCGGGCAAGGTGACACCTCGATCGTGGACGTCGGGCACCCTCCGTGTGCGCCCACCCCACTCCCTTCCCCACAGAAACGGAAGACACATGCTCCTGGTAGCACCCTCTCGGCCCACCGGCCGCGCGGCACTGTGGTTGTCGGCTGCGGCCGTCACGGCGGCCCTGGCCGTCGGTGGCGTCATCGCCGTCGCACCGACCGCAGCGCACGCCGCCGACACCGCGTCTTACACCGGCATCGTCCTCGGCGTCGGTTCCGACGAGACCCAGCGCACGCTCAGCTGGTACACCTCCACCGACAGCGCGCAGGTCGTGCAGGTCGCCCCGACCGCGTCGCTCGTGAACGGCGCGTTCGGCGCATCCGTGACCACGTTCTCGGCGACCGGTACCGCGAACATCGCCACGAGCGGCGGGTACAACCGCCACGCGGTCGTCTCCGGGCTCCAGGAGAACACGCAGTACTCCTACCGCGTCGGTGCGGCCGACAACTGGTCGTCCACGTACTCCTTCACCACGCAGTCGTTCGAGGGAGACTTCGACTTCCTGTTCTTCGGCGACCCCCAGATCGGCGCCTCCGGGAACGTCGCGAAGGACGGCGCGGGCTGGGCCGACACCCTCGGCGTGGCGCTCACCGCCAACCCGAACGCCGAGCTTCTCGTCTCCGGCGGCGACCAGGTCGAAACGGCCAACACCGAGACCCAGTGGGACGCGTTCCTCGCCCCCGACCAGCTGCGCCAGTACCCGTGGGCGGCGACGATCGGCAACCACGACGTCGGCGGCAAGGCTTACGAGCAGCACTTCTACACGCCGAACACCGACTATTCGGATGCGTACTACGCCAAGGCCGCGCAGAAGTCGACCACCTCGGGCGGTGACTACTGGTACATCTACAAGGACGTGCTGTTCATCGATCTGAACAGCAACAGCTACAACTCGGCCACCGGCGGCGGGGACGCGGCCCACGTGCAGTACGTCACGGATGTGGTGAACCAGCACGGCGCCGCCGCCAAGTACACGGTGCTCGTCTACCACCACTCGATCTACTCCGCCGCGGACCACGCGAAGGACAGTGACAACAAGGTGCGCCGGGTGGACTTCCCGACGACCTTCTCGAACCTCGGTGTCGACCTCGTCCTGCAGGGCCACGACCACGTGTACACCCGCAGCTACGAGATCAAGGACGGCGCGAAGGCGAACGCCGACGAGCAGCCGGGCGCGAACGATGTGTTCGTCGGCGAGGGCGGGGTCATCTACATGACCGCGAACTCCGCCTCGGGATCGAAGTACTACGACATCACCGCGCCGGACACCAGCGGCACCAGCGGTGCCGGAAACGGCGCCGACCCGCTGAACCCGCAGAACTACTGGTACGACTCGGTGGAGAACCAGGAGCACGTCCGCAGCTACGTCAAGGTGCAGGTCAAGGCCGACGAGCTGGTCGTCGAGGGCATCCGTTCCGGCACCTGCGACGCACCCAACGCGGCCGTGGAGCTCGGCAAGGTCGGCTGGTGCGGCACGGAGGGGTCGATGACCCCCGTCGCCGGCGTCGGCACGGTCATCGACAGCGTCACGATCCACCCGTTCCACGGTGACGGCGAGGAGATCCAGGTGGATGTTCCCGCGGCCGCCCCGGGCGAGTTCGGGTGGACCATCGACGGCCAGAACGGTCTCGTCGATCTCGGGACCGCGCAGGAGACCACCGAGGGCTCCTTCGAGGCCACGGGCGAGATCAACCCGATCAGCGTCTCCGACACCCGCTCCTCGCTGGCGCCCTGGTCGCTGACCGCGGTCGTGGGCGACTTCACCGACGGCGGGAAGACCTTCTCCGGCAGCTACCTGGGCTGGACCCCGAAGGTGCTCACCGCCGGTGCCGGTGCGGTCGCGGGCGCCCCGGTGGCGTCGGGCTTCGTCGGCGGCACGGGTCTCTCGGTCAGCCGCGTGCTCGGCTCCGGCGCGCAGGGTCACGAGAAGGGTCAGGCGCTCCTCGGCGCAGACCTCGATCTGAAGCTGCCGGCCGGTACCGATAAGGGCAGCTACCGCGCGACCCTGACCGTCACCGCGCTCGCCGGCTGACGACAGATCGCCACCACATCCGTGGGGGAGGGCCTCGCCCTCTCCCACGGATCGTCCCGTTTTCCGCCACGTCCGAAAGCCCTCTCGTGAACGCATCCCCCGCCTCCCGCCGCCCTCCCATCCGGGCGTTCTGGGTCACCGCCCTCGCCGCTCTCACCGTCGTCCTCCCCGCTCTGCCCGCGCACGCCGCCGGCGCCGACGACGTCACCTGGACCGTCCGTACCGCATCCAACGATCTCGGTTCCGAACGCACGAACTTCACCTACACGGTCGATCCGGGCGGTTCGCTCACCGACGCCCTCGTCATCGCCAATCACGGCGATGAACCGGTCGACCTCTCCGTCTACGCCGCCGACGGTTTCACCTCCGACGACGGGCAGCTCTCCCTGCTCGTGTCAGGGGAGCCGTCGCGAGCGATCGGCACCTGGATCACGCCCGAGACGCAGACCGTCACCGTCGCCGCAGGCGCGACCACCACGGTGCCCTTCACCGTCAGCATCCCGGACGATGCCACGCCCGGCGACTACGCCGGCGGAGTCGTGACCTCCCTCACCGTCCCGGATGCGGCTACCGGCGTCAGCGTCGACCGGCGTCTCGGCATCCGGGTGAACCTGCGGGTGGGCGGTGAGCTGGCACCGTCGCTCGCCATCGAGGACATGTCCGTGTCGTGGAACGGTGGCCTCAACCCGTTTGCGGGCGGCGACGCCACCGTGACCTACACGCTGCACAACACGGGCAACGCAGCGCTGTCCGCGCAGGCCGCGGGCCAGGTGGGCGGGTCGTTCGGTTGGTTCGCGATGGACGCTCCTGCGGGGGATGCGGTGCCGGAGCTCCTGCCCGGGGAGAGCTGGACCCGCACGGTGACGGTGCCCGGCGTCGCACCACTGTTCGTGCTGCTGGCCACTACCTCCGTAACCCCGGTCGTCGTCGACGCCTCCGGTTCCACCACACCGATCGCCGTGGTCACCGGGACCGCGCTCGGCGCGGCGATCCCGTGGACGCTCCTCGTCATCGTGTTGTTGCTGGCTGCCGCCGCGTTCCTGTACCTCCGCCGTCGTGGTCGTCGCCTCGCCGCCGAGAAGGAGCGCGAAGACGCTCGCGTCACCGAGGCTGTCGCACGGGCGCTGGAAGAGGAACGGGCGAAGACTGCGTCGGTCTCGGCCGGCTGACCGGGCGGCGCGGGTGGGGCCGGCGCTGCGCTGCCGTGCTGCCGTGCTCGCTCGTGTCAGGTCGTGGATGCGGTGGTGGCAGGTGGTGCAGAGCAGGATGCCGTTGTTCAGGTCGGTGGGTCCGGTGTCTCGGTGCCACCAGCGGAGGTGGTGGACGACGGTCATGCCGGGTGGGGCGCCACAGGAGGCGCAGCCGCCGTCGCGCTCTGTGAGGGCGAGTTTCTGGGCGGGGGTGAAGAGGCGTTTCGCTCTGCCCCAGTCGAGGATGTCGCTGGTGCCGCCGAGGACGCAGGGGATGATCTGGGCGTCGGCGGCGAGGCGGCGGGCGGTGGGGATGCTGACCGGGGCGGGGACACCGTCGATGGTCGCCGACCCGGTGCAGGTCTGCAGGTCTTCCAGGGTCATCCGGACGATCACGGTGGTGGTGGGGCGTTGCGGGATGGTGTCGCAGCCGAGCGCGTGTCGGCACAGGTCCGCGAGCGCATCCGCCCGCATCTGCGCCACCGTGCGGGTGTCCTCGATCACCGGGCCGGCATCACCACCCCGGGCGGCGTCCCGCCGGCGGCGGAGCATCCCGGTGACGAGTCCTTCGACGGCCGCGTTGATGGGTGCGGCGGTTTCCGGGTCGAGCCGTCCGGTGAGGACGATCATGCCGTCCCGGTCTTCGTGGATGGACAGGGTGCGGTTGCGGCGCCGTTCGGTGTCGCGGGGTTCGATACCGTCGGGGTCGAGGTGGGCTTCGGCGCGGAGGATGAGTTTCTGCAGCTGATCCAGGGTCAGTCCCGGTGCGCGGTCCACCAGCATCCGCTCCACCCGGTCCAACGCTGCCGGGTCGGCGCGCACCGCCCACCGGTCGCACGCGGCGACGATCACTCCCGCCGCGAGCGTCCCCATCGTGGTGGCGTTCACGGCGGCAGCGACGTGCGGGTACTTCGGCGGGGCCTGATGCCCGGTGAGCGTCATCCGCGGTGTGGTGGATTCCCCGATCCGCATCGCCCGGGCAGCTTCCCCGGTCGTGGTGCCGACCACGGTGGAGATCATCACCGCCGCCGACCGGAACCCGTTCTTCCGGGCCAGGGAATCCGCGCCCAGCTCGGTGCGGGACTGCCGGCCGATCTCCGCCGCCACCGGCGCGAGTGCCGCATCCGCCGCCCGCCGCAGGGTGCCGAGCGCCTCGCTCAACGCCACCAGCTCACCCGCACCGAGGCCCTCCGGCCGCCCGGTCGGGCACAACTCCCGGGCCCGGTCCAAGGCCCGGTGTGCGGTGGTGAACAGATCCTCCATGGGAACAACTGTACGAACCACCTCCGACATTGAATCGAAGAAATGTTCGCAGGGACGTGAGAGTCACCCACCGGACACAACGGCGGAGATCATGCCCGGAACGGGCCCGGGGAGCCCGAAACACGACCTATCCCGCACGATCTCCGCCGTTGTGCCGCCCCCCAACTGTCCGCGCCGCCAGCCCGTCCACCGGAGGAGCGAGCATCCGGCCTCCCGGCGAGCGCAAGCCCACCGGAGGCGCGAGCATCCGGCCCCAGGCCGAGCCGCTCACGTATCGGCGATCCTCACACCTGCACCCGCCGCGGATCGCGCGTGCCGAACCACAGGGCGGCGACCATGGCCACGAGCGCGAGATAGAACACCACCGGGAAGCGGGCGATGGTGTCGAACAGGGGCTGCAGCATTGACGGCTGATCCGTGCCGATGCCGACGATCCAGGCGACGGCGGCGATGATGGCGATCGTGCCGACGGCCACTCGGAACCCGGCGTACGCGCGAGCGTGCGACAACCAGATCAGCAGGGGGAGCACCAGAACGGCGGCGACGATCTGCGCCAGTTCCACACCGATGTTGAACCCCAGGATGGCCACGAGCTTCTCCCCGAAGCCGAGATTCAGGTCGAGGATCGTGGTCGCGAAGGCTGTGCCGTGGACGAGGCCGAATACCCCGGCGATGAGCAGTTCACCGCGGGGGAGGAGCGGCCGGATGGCGTGGACGGCGGCGACGATGATCGACACCGCCACGAGGATCTCGACCGGTTTGGTCGGGAACGACACCACCCCCAGCGACACCAGCGCCAGCGTGATCAGGTGTCCCGCGGTGAACGCGGTGATGATGAGCGCCGCGCGGCCGATCGTCCGCTTCACGGGGATCGGCTGGGTCCACCGCAACCCCCGCTTCGCGCGGAGCGCCACCGACGGTGCCACCACGAGCAGGGTCGCCAGGAACAGCAGGTGGTCGGTGCCCTCGGCGATGTGCAGCATCCCGAGCCGGATCACGGCGAGGAACCCGTTCACCGGCGACGGCGCGGTGCGGTCGATGGTGATCTCCGTCACGCCGCCCCCGAGGATGCCGACCACGCTCGGGTCCCCTTCCGTGAGCTGCCCGTCGTTCCAATCGCTGACGAGCGACACGTAGACCTGGTGGGACGGGACGACATCGACGATGAACTCGTCCTCGAGCGTGATGCTGCCCTCGATGGGCCGGCCGCCGTCCGCGAAGTGGATCGTGGTGACGATCGCGTCCTCGCCGTTGACGCGCTCGAAGACGGGCGCGCTCGTCACCGTCGGCGCGAGGCTCGACACGCTGTCGGTGACGGACACGCGATGGAGGATGAACGTCATCAGATTGTCGGCGATGGCATCGAGCGCAGCCTGATCGGTGCCGATGTCGTAGCCGGTCGCCGCGACGAACCCGGCGTTGTGGATTTGCATCTCCACGTCCACCGCATCCGAGCGCACCGTCACCAGGACGCCGGTGGTGCCAGCGGGGTGGGCGGATGCGGCCTGCGCCGGGACGATGACGAGGAACAGGGTGAACACGGCCGCGAGGGCGGCGAACAGCAGGCGGGGCAGGCGGGGCAGGACGGACAGCACGGCGCGACGCTAGTGGGCGCGAGAGAACGACAGGCGAACCGATGGCAACGAGATATCGCCGTGCCGCAGGCCGCCTCGATTCTCCTGGAATTGTGAATTGCGCAATGCGCCACGGATTCCCCGTTGATACCGCTATTCTGGAAAACATATCCGGTATCCACTCCGGAATTGATATCTATCCGAAGAACCGAAAGCAGGAATCCATGGCGAAGAAGGTCACCGTTCAACTCGTCGACGACCTGGACGGCACGCCCATCCCCGATGGGGAAGGCGCGACCGTGGTGTTCTCCGTCGATCGCAAGAGCTATGAGATCGACCTTTCCGACGACAACCAGGAAAAGCTCCGCGATGCGCTGGCGCCGTTCATCGACGCCGGCCGTGTCGTCTCGTCCGCGGCGCCGCGGGCTCGGGCCGCATCCCGCCCCACCGCGTCCAACGGGCACGATCTGACCGCCGTGCGCGCCTGGGCGCGCGAGAACGGATTCACCGTGTCGGACCGCGGTCGCGTTCCCGGCACCGTGCTCGAGGCATACGACGCCGCGAACTGACAATCGGGCTTCTCGCTCGGACGGAGAAGGGAATGGCGCTCAGTCGCCGTTCCCTTTTCCGTTGTTCGACTTCCCTTTGTCCTTGCCGCTATTGCCATCGTTCCCGTTATTGTTCCGGACTTTCTCGTCATCCGGCGAATCGGTGACGACGGGATCTTCCCCGGCCGGCTCTTCCACGAGCGGTGTCTCGGAGATGTCGGGGACGGGTATGAGCGCGGTCAGGTCGGCGCGGACGAGGTCGAGCGCCGCCTGGATGCGGGCCGCCATATCCGCGGTGATCGTTCCAGCGTCGAGTGCTTCGGTGAGCTGCTGTTGCAGGGCATCGACCTCGGCGAGCGCCGACGTGGTGTCTCCGGCGGCCGCCGCATCCGCGATGGCGACGACACCTGTCTGCAGTGCGTCCGTCGGCGTGGCGTCGGTGCCACCGCAGGCGGTGAGGGCGAGCGCGAGGACACCGGCGCCGAGCGCCGCACCCACGCCCCGCCGCATCCGGCTCGCGAGATTCACGGTGTCACCTCGTCCATCAGGTCGTGCAGATGGGTGTTCAGGGGTTCGACGACGGCGGGCAGGGTCGGCGCGGGGTCGGGGGAGCCCGCGGTCGACAGGGCGAACCAGCTGATTCCGGCGGCCACCAGGACCGCCGCGCCGATACCACCCAGCAGCATCCGGCGGCGGACCGGTGTACGGCGGCGCGCGGCGGAGGTCGCCGCATCCGGATGCAGCACGGCAGTGGGTTCGTCCAGGGGAACGGTGCGGGCGGAGGTGGGGAGCGGCGGTGCCGTCGGCATCGTGGCGAGGACGGCGTCGAGGTCTCGCTCCGCATGGGGCAGGGCGGATGCGGCGACGGCGACGTCGAGCGCGCTCGGCCGGCCGGAGGGGTCGGTCACGGTCATCGCGGTGAGGAGTTCTTGCCACGAAGGCGGCAGCGAGGAGGGGATCTCGGGCGGACTGACCAGACGGGCGACGATCGCCTCGGGGCCTGACGTCTGCGGATACGCACGCCGGCCGGTGAGCGCCTCGATGAGGACGAGTCCCAGGGCGTAGATGTCGGCGGCGGGGGTGATCGGCTCGCCGCGCACTTGCTCAGGGGCGAGGTACGCCGCGGTGCCGATGAGGGTCCCCGGGGTGGTGAGCCGGGTGGTGTCGATCAGATACGCGATCCCGAAATCAGCGAGTTTCACCCGGAATGCGCGATCGGGGAGGGTCGAGGGGGTGGTCAACACGTTCGACGGCTTGATATCGCGGTGTACGACTCCTGCCGTGTGCACGGTGTGCAGCGCCTCAGCGAGATCTGCTGCCGCCGCGGCGACCTCGCGGGCCGGCAGGGGACCTGCGGTGATGTGCTCCCGCAGAGTCTCGCCGGCAATGAACTCCATCACGAGGAAGCTTGGGCCGTCGGGCGAGAGGACGGCGTCGTGCAGGGTCACGAGCGAGGGGTGGTTCAGGCTCGCCAGCAGCTGTGTCTCGGAGCGGGCGCGGGCGGCCTCGGTCACCTCGCCGCCGTCACGGAGGATCTTCACGGCGACCTGTCGACCGAGCACGGTGTCTGTCGCGCGGAAGACGCGTGCCATCCCGCCCTGCCCGACGAGAGCCTCGAGCCGGTACCGGCCCGCCACGAGATCGCCGACATCAGCGGCATCGGTCGTGAAAGGCTCGGTCATGGCACGTCCGGGGTCGGGGCAGAGCGGTCCCGGGGACGGGCCGCTGGCTCACTATGGCACCCCGGCGCGTCCTCGCGACTGCCCCTTGCGTGAGGGTGGTCTGTCGCTTAGAGAACGAGACGCCGCGGATGCGGGTCGTTCACGAGACGAGACGTCGCGGATACCGGCCGCTCAGGAGACCGAGACGAGTGTTCGCTGCCAGCCGCTGGACCCGTTCGGTGCGATCGGGGCGGATTCCTCGATCTGCAGGTTGCCCGCCTTGTCGATGGCGCGGACCGCGATGTAGTGCGTGCCGGAGGTCGCCTCCCACGGCAGGTACCACTGCACCCAGGTGTCGTCGTTGATCGGGGTAGACAGGGTCGCGCTCTGCCACGGTTCATCATCGATGCTCACCTCGACGCGGGCGATACCGACCGACTGCGCCCACGCCATCCCGGCGATCGGCACAGTGCCGGGGGCGATCGTCGTACCGATCTTCGGGGTATCGACGCGGGAGGAGAACTTGATCGGGGCTTCTGCGCTGTAGCCGCGCGGCGTCCAGTACGCCTCGTCCTTCGCGAACGTCGTCACGGTCAGCCCCGTCAGCCACTTGGTCGCCGAGACGTAGCCGTAGAGCCCCGGCACGACCATCCGCACCGGGAAGCCGTGCTCGAGCGGCAGCGGCTCGCCGTTCATGCCGACGGCGAGGATGGCATCCCGCCCATCCTCGAGCAACACCTCCAGCGGCGTGCTCGCCGTGTAGCCATCGACGCTCCGCGACAGCACCATGTCGGCGTCCGCATCCGTTCCGGCCAGCGCCAGCACGTCGCGAAGGGGGATGCCGAGCCACACGGCATTGCCGACGAGCCCGCCACCGACCTCGTTCGAGACGCACGTGAGGGTGACCGCGTATTCGTCGACACCCATCGCGAGCAGGTCGTCGAAGCTCAGCTCGACGCGGCGGTCGACCATCCCGTCGATCACCAGCCGCCAGCCGGCGGGGTCGATGCTCGGCACCGTCAGTGCGGTGTCGACGCGGTAGAAGTCGGCGTTGGGGGTCAGAAGCGGGGTGAGGCCCGGCACATCGAGTTCGGCGCCGGCCGGGATCGTGACGCGCGAGCGCGGGGCGGGAAGGCGGAGCGCCTTCCGGATCGCCTCGACCGAACTCGTGGCGACGGTGGCGAGCCGGGACCCGACGCCGACGACGATCGCGGACGCCGCAACGATGGCGGCGAGCCCGAAGAACGACCGGCGGTCGAGGCGCGCCTGCTGCGCGGGCTCCGGATGCGGCTTCTCTGCGTTCTCGACACGCTCCGGATGCGGCTGCTCGGCCGGCGTCGTGCCGCTCGGGGTGGTCGGTGCCGTCGCTGCCGCCCACCGTCGCAGCCGTCCGATCGTAAGGACGAGGCACACCACGCCAGCCACCGTGCCGAGGAGCGGCGGTAGCCAGGCGAGAGCGCTCGCCCCCGGGCGGGTGATGATCGCGGCGAGGGCGAGTGCGCCGCCCACCGACAGCAGCGCAGCACCGAGCCACACGCGGCGCAGCGCGAGGAGCCCCGCGACCGCGGCGGCGATCACCACCGCAAGGCCGAGGCCGATCAGCAGCGCCGGCTTATCGAAGGAGCCGAACGTGGTGATCGCGAGTTCTTTCAGCGGCCTCGGCACGATGTCGATGACGAACGAGCCGACCGCCAGCAGGGCGCTGGACTCGCGGGCGACGAGGGCCGCGACGCCTTCGGTGACGGCGAGGAGCGCCGCAGCGCTGATCACACCGGATGCGGCCGCCCAGACATGGCGTCGGGGCGGCCGCAGGGTGTCGGCGCGTGAGCGGGTCATGTCGGTTGTTCGGCACCGAGACCGGAACGGATGGGAAGAGCCATGGCATAGTGATCGCGTTCGTCGCGAGCGACCAGGCGAGCTTCGTCACCGGCGCGGTGATCGCCGCGGACGGCGGGCGCACCGCGATCTGACGCTCCGGCCGGTGCGGGGCGTCCGGGCCGCCGTGCGCGTCGCCGCCGGTTACTCCGGCCGGCGGCGACGGCGCACGATCGCGACGATGACCAGAACCACCCCGACCACCAGGACGATCGGGCCGATCGTCGCCCACACGGAAGAGCCGCTCATCACCGAGCCACGCAGGACGTCGAAACCCTGTAGCGTCCACACAAGGCCGATACAGCTCAACAGCACACCGACGACGAGCAACGGCCAGATCCGTCTCATGCGGTCACCCTAGACCCGAACCGTCCGCGGCGCGCGGCCTGCGGCATCGCGGACGCTTCCTGCAGCCTCAGCGTCGGATGTGGCGGCCGCACAACGGGGCATCCTCGGCCTCCTCCCCGTCTGTCACAGCCGGATGAGGTGTCGACGGCGTGTGAAGGTCGCGCAGCACGATCAGGCCAGGGCATGGCAGGGCGATGAGATCGCCGGGACGGATGTCCACGGGGAGCATGACCGCTGCGGCGCTCGTGTCGCCGGCGCCGAGGGCGGTCATAGCCCTGTGTGGAGCGATGGAGACCCGACCGATCACGCGAGCCTCTGCCCACACCGGAGTGGTGCGGGAGAAGGACGCATCGAGCCTGACAGCCGTCTGCGCAACAGCATCCCCCGCATCCACCGTCAGGACGGCGGTGACGATGACCGAGCAGTCGGCGGTCGAGGAGGGTCGACCCTTCGTCCCCGGGATCACGGCCGGCCCGGCGTGTACGCACGGCGTTCCGCATAGTTCCGCATAGCGGAGCATCGAGACGCCCGCCATGACGATGTCGCTGGTCGTGGGCTCGGTGGACTGCGGCCAGTGGTCGATGACGAGCGGCGCCGGGAGGGAGTACCGGAGGGTCGGGAGGATGTCGGTGAGTGTCATGCCGTCACCGCCGGGAACATGGGGGTGGTGGTCGGGGGGACGGCTGCGGCGCAGCGGCGTATGTGAGGCATGTCCCTGGTCTAGATCGAAAATCCTGTCTGGAAAAGATGCCTAACGGAACACGAATGACGGCGTGCCTGACTGGTCGACTCACGCCATCACGATCGGAATTCACGCGGTCGGGGATGCGGTCGAGCCTCCGGTATGCCTCCCTAACGGAACGCATGCGGGAGAAGGCCGAACCCTGACATGATCCGTGCGTCGCGCGGCGGCGATCCGTTCTTTACTGGAACGATGTCGGCGACGGTGAAGGATCGGCTCCAGGGCGCGCTGCTCGGAGACCACCCGTGGGGGCAGCTTCGGACGACGGGCGGAGCACACGGCGTTTGGGTCTGGAGCCTCACCGTGTATCCTCCCGGAACCACCACGCGAGAGCGATGGGCGCTGGCCGCCGACCGGTTCGCCCCGGCACTGGGGGCGGTCGTCGGGCTGTCGGCGTGTGCGTTCGTGGCGAACTCCGTGATCTGGCTCGCGGGCCTGAGCATCGTGCTCGGCGGGCTCCTGTTCACCTCCGCGTCCCATCGCTTCACCCGGCGACTGCGCCGCGGGGTGCGCACCCTGCACGTCTCCGTTGATGTCCGTTCCGACCCGCCGACCATCGCGGGCGATGTCGAGTTGCTCAACGCGATCTACCTCGAGCTGACCCGTCTGGACGGGGACAGTGCCCTGGAACCCGTCGCGTACGAGCAGCGATGGGGGTTCGCCTATGAGCGGATGCCGTCATCGGCTGCCGCCCGGGGGCCTCGTTTCGGCACCGTAAGCCGGGAGGGATGACCGGATGCCGATCATCGACAACGCCGTCTACGTGGCGGGCAAGCGCATTCGGAATCCTGACAGCCTCGACCAGACCTTCGAGTACATGCGGGATCAGCAGGGGATGGCGTGGATCGGCCTGCTGCGCCCCACCGAGGGAGAGGTCCGCCGGGTCGCGAGCGAGTTCTCGTTGCACCCGCTCGCCGTGGAAGACGCGTTGGCGGGCCATCAGCGGGCGAAGCTCGAGCGATACGGCGAGGTTCTGTTCGCCGTGCTGCGGCCGGTGCGGTACGTCGACTCGACCGAAACCGTCGAGTTCGGCGAACTGCACATCTTCGTCGGGCCGGATTTCGTCGTCACGATTCGACGGGCGGCGCTGCCGAACCTCGCGCGGGTGCGCCAACGACTGGAGCATCAACCCGATCTGCTGTCGCTGGGCCCCGAAGCTGTTCTGTACGCCATCGTGGATGAGGTGGTTGATGAGTACGCGCCCGTCATCGAAGGCATACAGGGGGAGATCGACCAGATCGAAGACGAGCTGTACACCACCGGTGACGCGCACCTCTCGCGGCGCATCTACGTCCTGTCCCGTGAAATCATCCAGTTTCAGCGCGCCCTGGAACCGCTGCAGAGCATGCTCGCCGCGCTCCAGCAGGGGTCGGGAAAGCACCCGGTGGACATCGAACTGCAGCGTTTGCTGCGCGACGTGCATGACCATGCCCTGCGCACCACGGAAAAGCTCACGGCGCAGCGCGCCATCCTGCAGAACGCGCTCACCCTGAACGCGACTCTCGTGACGCTTCGACACACAGAGGCCGCTCTCGCACAGAACGAACAGGTGAAAAGGATCTCCGCCTGGGCGGCGATCCTCTTCGCCCCCACCCTCGTCGGCACGGTCTACGGGATGAACTTCACGTTCATGCCCGAACTCCAATGGACGTGGGGCTACCCTTTTGCGCTCTCGCTCATGGCGGGCACATCCCTGCTCCTGTGGCGGGCATTCCGCTGGCGCAAGTGGCTCTGAACGGACGTGGAAGAGCCCCCTGCCGCGGCCGGCGCGCGACGGTCGCGATGTCGGAGCCCGTGCGCCTGAGCGCTAGCTGACGTGGATGGTGGGACGTCGCTTCGCGTCCGGCTCGGCCTCTCGCAGGACCTCGCGAGTGACCGGTGCGACCTCGCCGGAACCCACGAACAGGAACTTCAGCATGTTCGAGACGGGATTGCCTTCGGTCCACTCGAAGTACGCGCTGGGAATGACGCCGGTCTGGTCGCGGATCTGCAACAGGACTGGCGCGAGCGTGTTGGGAATGTTCGCGCTGTTGACCATCAAGACGCGGAAGCCGTGCTTGACCACCCCTTCGACGACGAGTTCCTCTTCGAAGTCGGATGAATCGGTCGGATAGACCTCGAGGAAGATGGGACTGCTGCACGAGTAGGTGACATCTGATCTGGCTTGCCCGAGGAGGTGGGCCTGGAAGGATGGCATCGTGCCCAAGCCCTACCCGTCCGAGTTCCGTGACGACGTCGTGCGCGGCGCGAGGAGCCGTGAGGCCGGAGTGACGATCGAGCAGATCGCGAAAGACTTCGGCGTTCACCCGATGACATTGCAGAAGTGGCTCCGCCGCGCGGACCTCGACGAGGGCATTAAGCCCGGCCAGACCCGGACCGAGGCTGCGGAGATCCGTGAGCTGCGGAAGCGGAACCGGTTGCTGGAGCAGGAGAACGAGGTCCTCCGGCGGGCCGCGGCATATCTGTCGCAGGCGAACCTGCCGGGAAAAGATGGTACCCGCTCGTGACAGAGCTCGCCGAAGCAGGGATCCCTGTGACGGTGACGTGTCGGGTGCTCAAGCTCTCCCGCCAGCCCTACTACCGATGGCTGGCCAACCCCATCACCGATAGCGAGGTGGCCGAGGCGTATCGTGCGAACGCGTTGTTCGACGCGCATAAGGATGACCCCGAGTTCGGGCATCGGCTCCTCGCCGACGAGGCCCGTGACGCGGGCGAGGGCATGTCGGATCGAACCGCGTGGCGGATCGCCTCAGCAAACGGCTGGTGGTCCGCGTTCGGGAAGAAGCGGGGACGTAACGGCAAGAAGCCGGGCCCGCCGGTCCACGACGACCTGTGCGCGGTCGTCGACGAGGACGGCCGGACCCGGCACGTGTTCGCCGCCGAAGCCCCGAACCAACTGTGGCTCGTGGACATCACGGAGCACCGGACCGCTTGAGTTCCAGCCATCGTCGCAACACTCCGATCGAGGAGTGAGTGTGATGGCTATACGAGCAAGGGGTCGAGAGAACGCGCAGTACAAGGCGAAGGAGCGGGATGAGTTCTTCCGCCGCCTTGATCGCGGTGGCAC
>NZ_JAPLAI010000020.1 GCF_026393345.1 Microbacterium sp. | reverse complement strand
CGATCAGGGTCGAAAGGGCAGACTGGTACTGGGTCATCGTGGGATCTCTGCTTTGCTTCTTGCCGGAAACAACTGGTCATCCCACGGTGGCCCTCCGACATCAACGACGACGAGAACCCCGCAGGAATTGACACCACGCTATGGGACTCACCCAGGATCCCGGGGCACGAGGGGGCCCACTTCTGAGGACAGTGCCCACGCTTCTGTGGACAGGATCCCGGGGCACGAGGGGCCCACTTCTGAGGACAGTGCCCACGCTTCTATGGACAGGATCCCGTTTCGTGGACAGGTTCCCGGCCACGACGGCGTCCCCTTCTGGGGAGACCCAGGCCGTGGTGAGGACGGCCGCTATGCGTCGAGAGCGTCGGGCCCCTGTTCGACGAGAATCTTGAACTGAGCGGCGTCGAGGATCCGCAGTCCCAGCTCTTCGGCCTTCGCGAGCTTCGAGCCGGCACCGGGACCTGCGGCCACGAAGTCCGTCTTCTTCGACACACTGGATGCGGCCTTGCCGCCGGCAGCGATAATCGCCTCCTGCGCGCCTTCCCGCGTGTACCCCTCGAGCGAGCCCGTCGCGACGACCGTCAGGCCGTCGAGCACTCCCCCCGTCGTCGTGGCCGCACCGGGACCGGGATGCCCGGGGATCTCCCATCGCACGCCCGCCGCGGTCCAGCGGTCGACGATCTCGCGGTGCCAGTCGACCTCGAACCAGTCGAGCAGGGCGTCCGCGATGATCGTGCCGACCCCTTCGACCGCGGCCAACTCCTCTCGGGATGCGGCCCGGATCGCCGCGAGCGAGCCGAACCACTGCGCCAGTGCACGGGCGGCGACCGGGCCGACGTGACGGATGTTCAACGACACCAGGAGGCGATACAGGTCTTTCGTCTTCGCCTTTTCGAGCTCTGCGATGAGCTTGATGGCCTGCTCCGACGGGAGCACTTCGCGGTAGTCCTTGCGGATGCCGGCGCGGCGGCGCTCCGCCGCATCCATGTGCTCGGTGCCGGGCGGGTACGACGCGGGCCCCAGCTTCTGGAACGGCGCGCGACGGACGAGTTCGCCGGTCTGCTCGTCGACCCGCTGCTCACCGGTCTCCGCGTCGCGGACGACGACCTCGATCGGCACGAGCTGCTCGAGCGTCAGGTCGAACAGTCCTGCCTCGGTGTCGAGCGGCGGGGTGGCGGGCACATCCGGCTGAGTGAGGGCGGCCGCGGTCACCTCACCGAGCGCCTCGATGTCGAGCGCGCCACGCGAACCGATGTGCTCGACGCGGCCGCGCACCTGTGCGGGGCACGAGCGCGCGTTGGGGCAGCGCAGGTCGATGTCGCCCTCCTTGGCCGGACGCAGCGGGGTGCCGCACTCCGGACAGTTCGCCGGCATGACGAAGGCGCGCTCGGTGCCGTCGCGGAGCTCGGCGACCGGGCCGAGCACCTCGGGGATGACATCGCCCGCCTTGCGGAGCACCACGGTGTCGCCGATGAGCACGCCCTTGGCCTTGACGACGTCCTGGTTGTGCAGCGTCGCCTGCCGCACCACGGAACCCGCCACCCGCACCGGCTCCATCACCGCGAACGGGGTGGCGCGTCCGGTGCGGCCCACCGAGACCACGATGTCGAGCAGCTTCGTGTTCACCTGCTCGGGCGGGTACTTGTACGCGATCGCCCAGCGCGGGGCGCGGCTCGTGGCACCCAGCTCATCGTGCAGCGAGAGCTCGTCGACCTTGACCACGATGCCGTCGAGCTCGTGCTCGACGTCGTGGCGGTGTTCGCCGTAGTACTCGACGAAGTCGAGCACGCCGTCGATGTCGTCGTTGACGCGATTGTGGGAACTCACCGGCAGACCCCACCCGGCGAGCAGACCGTACACCTCGCTCTGCGCAGACACCGGCGGGTCTGGCCAGGCACCGATGCCGTGCACGTAGAGCCGCAGAGCGCCGATCCGTTCCAGCGCCGCCTCGCGTTCGAGTCCGGTCTTCTTCTCCAGCTGCTGCCGCAGTCCGCCGCTCGCCGCGTTGCGGGGGTTCGCGAAGGCCGGGAACCGTCGCTGTGCGGCCGCGCGCGCCTTCTCCTCGTCGAAGTCGCCCGCCCCGGACCGGCGCGAGGCCGACCGTTCCCGCGCCTCGGCCACGGCGCGCTCACGGAGGTCGGCCTGCAGTTCGTTCAGCCGCTCGAACGCGGCGACCGGGATGAAGACCTCGCCGCGCACCTCGACGAGCGCCGGATGCCCGGTGCCCGACAACCGCTCCGGGATGTCGGACAGCCGCAGCGCGTTCTCGGTGACGATCTCACCGACGCGCCCGTCGCCGCGCGTCGCGGCCGAGGTGAGCACACCGTTCTCGTACCGGAGGCTGATCGCGAGCCCATCGATCTTCAGCTCGGTGCGCCATTTCACCGGGCGGCCGGCGGAGTTCTGCGCCTTGACACACCAGTCGCGCAGCTCGTCCGGCGAGAAGACGTTGTCGAGGCTGAGCATGCGCTCGGCGTGCTCGATCGTGGCGAGATCGGAAGTCTGGGCCGCACCGACGGAGAGGGTCGGCGAATCCTGACCCTGCAGCTCTGGGAAGGTGCGCTCGATCTGTTCGAGGCGCCGCATCCAGCCGTCGTACGTCGCGTCGTCGACGAGTTCCGCATCGGCCCCGTAGTACGCGTCACGCGCGCCGAGAATGTGTTCCGTGAGCTCCACTGCCTCGGCCCTGGCCGCGTCGAGGGTCAGGGTCGCATCGATCGAGTCCGCCGCATCCGTCACGGGCCAAGTCTAGGGATCGCCCCGGACACCCCCGCGGGCTTGACCGGGGCGGGACCGGTCACCGCGGCGTGTCGTCCGGCCGGGGGCGGGATCGGTCACAGCGGCGAGCCGTCCGGCCGGGTGAGGGTGTCGACGATCTGCTCCACGAGCCCCTCATACTCGGCGCTCGACATCGTCGTGAGCACGATCGCCCTCACCGGGTCGCCACCGCCCGTCAGCCCGGAATCCGGATAGGCGAGCACATAGGAGGCGATGGCCGGCTCGCCGCCGGTGACGGCGCGCACAACGTCGTGGCCCGCGAGCTCGAGCCGGGTCACCGCGCCGTCGGGATCATCGGCGAGGGTCTGCGCGGCGAGTTCCTCGATGCTGCCGCGGGCGGTGACCGCCCGCACCTGGACCATCGAGAGCATGTCCGAGCCGAAGGCGACACCGGTGGAGCAACCGACCGACCCCGGCACGAGGGTCCATGATGCATCGGGCGCCCGGTACACGAAACAGGGCGTGACCACCTCGCCGCCGTCGTACTCGACCACGGCGTCGGCGTCGACCTCCGTCACGGCGAAGGTACGAAGCGGGACGGGGCCGGGGACCGGGTCTGCCGTCCCGGGTGAGGCGCACGAGGGGAACATCAGGGCAGCGGCGACGAGTGCGGCGGCACCGGCGCGGCGGGTAGGACGGAAGGGGGACATGACGGCTCCTCTGCGTTCGGAGCTCCGACGCTACGAACGTGGCGTCCGCCGACATCACGCCCTCCGCATCCTGTGCAGGACAGGACGCGGTCTCCCGTCTGGGGAGGAGAGGTCAGCCGACCGGGACCGCCGAGACGGTGCGGTCGATCGTGAACTGACCGAGCACCCGAGTGCCGGTGTAGAGCACGGCGGTCTGACCGGGTGCGACGCCGTCCAGCGGCATGTCGGGGCGCACCGTGACGCGACCGTCGACGACCTCGGCCCACGCGGGCACGGGGTCGGCGTGCGCACGGATCTGCACGTCGCAGGCGAACGAATCCTCGGTCGGCGCCGCGCCGGCCCAGCTGTGTCGTTCACCGGCGATCTCGGCGGTGGCGAGCGCCTCCTTCGGGCCGACGACGACGGTGTTGGTGACGGGACGCACCTCGAGCACGAACCGGGGCTTGCCATCGGCGGCGGGCACGCCGAGCTTCAACCCGCGCCGCTGCCCGACGGTGTACGCGTGCGCACCCTCATGGCCGCCGACGACGGCGCCGGAACGATCGACGATGGGTCCGGCCTCGACCCCCACCTTGTCGGCGAGCCAGCCCCGGGTGTCGCCGTCGGGGATGAAGCAGATGTCGTGGCTGTCGGGCTTGTGCGCGACACTGAGCCCGCGGGCCTCCGCCTCCGCACGCACCAGAGCCTTGGACGGGGTCGCGCCCAGCGGGAAGTAGGTGTGTGCGAGCTGCTGCGCGGTGAGCACGCCCAGCACGTAGGACTGGTCCTTGGCCTGGTCGCTGGCGCGGTGGAGTTCGCGCCCCTCGGGCCCGTCGACCAGCGTCGCGTAGTGGCCGGTGCACACGGCGTCGAAGCCCAGCTCGATCGCCCGCTCGAGCAGCGCCGCGAACTTGATCTTCTCGTTGCAGCGCATGCACGGGTTCGGCGTACGGCCGGCGCGGTACTCGGACACGAAGTCCTCGATCACGTCCTCACGGAACCGCTCCGAGAAGTCCCACACGTAGAACGGGATGCCGAGCTTGTCGGCGGCGCGACGGGCATCCATCGCGTCTTCGATCGTGCAGCATCCGCGGCTGCCGGCACGGAGGGTGCCGCCGGCGCGGGACAGCGCCAGATGCACACCGACCACGTCGTGTCCGGCCTCCACCGCGCGGGCCGCGGCCACCGCGGAGTCCACGCCACCGCTCATCGCCGCAAGTATCCGCATAGGTCCAGTCTACGAGCGGACGGATGCGGCGGCGCGGGCGCGCGTCACCGCATCCGGGAGGACGCGCAGCAGCGTATCGACATCGGCGTCGGTGGTGGTGCGCCCCAGGGTGAAGCGCAGCACGGATCGGGCCGCCATGTCATCCAGTCCGATCGCCATCACGACGTGGGAGGGCTCAGGGACCCCTGCCTGGCAGGCCGATCCGGTCGATGCCTGCACACCGGCCTGG
>NZ_JAPLAI010000049.1 GCF_026393345.1 Microbacterium sp. | reverse complement strand
GCGGCTGTCGCACCGGTCAGCGATGCATCTATGCCGGCGGCGGCATACGCCGCGGCCATCGTCGGCAGCCAGTCCCGCATGGGCACGCCGCGGGTGCCGGGAAGGGTGCGGAACCCGGTCTGCAGGAGGTGATGGTGAGCGTTCACGAGCCCCGGGGCGACGACGCACCCGGTGACATCGAGGATGTCGCCCGCGGGGGTGTCCGCGATCCGCCCGTCCGCATCGATGACGAGGTCACCGTCGCGTTCGGTGACCTCGTCGATGAGGATGCGGGTCGCCCCGCGCAGTGTCAGCATCCCCCGATGCTCGCAGCCGCACATGACGGCCACGTTTCACCGCCCTACCCGCTCCCCTGTCGCGATCCGCGACCACGACGCACATCGCGCGACAGGCGAGCACGTGTCCGCCCGGCTCCCCTGTCGTGAACCGCGACCACGACGCGCAATACGCGACAGGCGAGCACTCGAGTCAGGCGGATGCGGCGCGCTCGGCGGCCTCGACGACGTTGGTCATGAGCAGTGCCACCGTCATGGGACCCACTCCCCCGGGATTCGGGGACAGGTACCCGGCGACCTCCGCCACGTCGGGTGCGACATCGCCGTACACGCGTGACTTGCCCGTGTCGGGGTCCGGCTCACGCGTGACGCCGACATCGAGCACCGCGGCGCCCGGCTTCACGTTCTCCGCCGTCACGAGGTGCTTCACGCCCGCGGCGGCCACGATGACATCGGCCTCCCGCAGGTAGCGCGGCAGGTCGACGGTGCCGGTGTGGGTCAGGGTGACGGTGGCGTTGATGTCGCGACGGGTGAGCAGGAGGCCGATCGAGCGACCGATCGTGACCCCGCGCCCGACGACGACGACGTGCTTGCCGGTGAGGTCGTAGCCGTTCCGCTGCAGCAGCTCGATCACACCGCGCGGGGTGCACGGCAGGGGCGAGGTGATCGGGGTGTTGACGTTCAGCACCAGCCGGCCGAGGTTCGTCGGGTGGAGGCCGTCGGCATCCTTGTCCGGGTCGATCCGCTCGAGGATGGCATCGGTGTCGATGTGCTTCGGCAGGGGCAGCTGCACGATGTACCCGTGACAGGACGGATCGGCGTTCAGCTCGTCGATGAGCGCCTCCACCTCTTCCTGCGTGGCATCGCCGGGCAGCTCCCGCTGAATCGAGTTCATCCCGATCGCCTCGGACCGCTTGTGCTTCATCCCCACGTACAGCTGGGAGGCGGGGTCGGCCCCCACGAGCACGGTGGCGATGCCCGGGGTGATCCCGCGTTCCTTCAGCGCGGCGACCCGCTCGGTCAGCTCACGGGTGATGGCGGCCGCCGTGGCGACGCCGTCGAGTTTCTGCGCGGTCATGGGTCCTCCTCGTTGATGCCCGATATCACTATGGACGTAGTGATGCGGAACGGCAAGCGGATGCGGAAAACATCCGCCCGCCGATCGACGCGGTTACTGCTGCAGGCCGGGGTACAGCGGGAACGCCGCGGTGAGCGCTGCGACCCGGGTGCGGAGGGCCTCGACGTCGGCGCCGGGCAGCAGCGCGAGCGCGATGATGTCGGCGACCTCCGTGAACTCGGCGTCGCCGAACCCGCGCGTGGCGAGCGCCGGGGTGCCGATGCGCAGACCCGAGGTGATCATCGGCGGGCGCGGGTCGTTGGGCACCGAGTTGCGGTTCACGGTGATGTGGATCTCGTGCAGCAGATCTTCGGCCTGCTTGCCGTCGATCTGCGCGTCGCGGAGGTCGACGAGCACGAGGTGCACATCGGTGCCGCCGGAGCGGAGGGCGATCCCGGCATCCCTCACGTCGGGCTGCGTGAGCCGGTCGGCCAGGATGCGCGCGCCGCGGAGAGTACGCTCCTGCCGGTCGCGGAACGAGTCGGATGCCGCGAGCTTGAACGCCGTCGCCTTCGCCGCGATCACGTGCATGAGCGGGCCGCCCTGCTGACCGGGGAAGACCGCGGTGTTGATCTTCTTCGCGATGTCGGCGTCGTTGGTCAGGATGAAGCCGGACCGTGGGCCACCGATCGTCTTGTGCACGGTCGAGGAGACCACGTGCGCGTGCGGCACGGGGCTCGGGTGGAGGCCCGCGGCGACGAGTCCGGCGAAGTGCGCCATGTCGACCCACAGGTACGCGCCGACCTCGTCGGCGATCTCGCGGAAGCGGGCGAAGTCCAGCTGGCGCGGGTAGGCGGACCAGCCGGCGACGATGACCTTGGGCTTGTGCTCGACGGCGAGGCGATGCACCTCGTCCATGTCGACGAGACTCGTCTCGGGGTCGACGCCGTACGCGACGATGTCGTAGAGGCGGCCGGAGAAGTTGATCTTCATGCCGTGGGTCAGGTGCCCGCCATGGTCGAGCGAGAGGCCGAGCAGGGTGTCGCCGGGGCGGGCGAGCGCGTGGAGCACCGCGGCGTTGGCGGTAGCGCCGGAGTGGGGCTGGACGTTGGCGAACTGCGCGCCGAACAGCGATTTCGCGCGTTCGATCGCGAGCTCCTCGGCGACGTCGACCTCTTCGCAGCCGCCGTAGTAGCGGCGGCCGGGGTAGCCCTCTGCGTACTTGTTCGTCAGCACGGATCCCTGCGACTGCAGGACGGAGACCGGCACGAAGTTCTCGGACGCGATCATCTCGAGATAACTGCGCTGGCGGTCGAGTTCGCGCTCCAGTACCTGGGCGATCTCGGGATCAACCTCGGACAGCGGGGCGTTGAAGAGTGAGTCGGTCATTGCGCCTCCAGGACGACGGCTTGCAGGAAAAGTCCACATCGGCCCAGGCGTGCGGTCGAATGCCGTAGTCGGTCGCTCCCCGGTGGGTACCCACCTCAACGCCAGTCGCGACAGAGCGAGCATACCGGATGCGGTGTGCGCACGGGTTTGTTAGGGTTCCTTACATGCCCGTCGCCGTGCCCGCGCTCGTGCCGTATCCGCGCTCGGTGAGCCCGCAGGACGGCGCGCCGTTCCGGCTGACCCCGGATGCGGCCGTCACCGGGCCCACGGATGCCGTCGCGGACCTGATCGAGGCGATCGCCGCGCGCACCGGCATCCGTCTGACCGCCGAGGCCGATGCCCGCATCAACCTCGATGTCGACGGTCACGGCGCCCCGGAGTCGTACCGGCTCCGGGTCGACGAACACGCGGTGCGGATCACGGGGGCGGATGCGGCGGGGCTCGCTCACGGCATCCGCACCCTGGTGCAGCTGCTCGCGGCCGGGAACGCCGGCTGGACCCTGCCGGCGATCCAGATCGAGGATGCGCCCCGGTTCACGCACCGCGGGCTGATGCTCGACGTCGCCCGACACTTCTTCCCGGTCGAGGTCGTCACCCGGCTCATCGACCACGCCGCGGCGCTGAAGCTCAACGTGCTCCATCTGCACCTGTCCGACGACCAGGGGTGGCGGCTCGCGCTCTCGTCGCGGCCGGAGCTCGTCGAGCGCGCCGCCGGCACGAGCGTCGGCGGCGACCCGGGTGGCCACTACACCGCGGCCGACTACCGCGCGATCATCGCGCACGCCACGCGGCGGCACATGACGGTGATCCCGGAGTTCGACGGCCCCGGCCACACCCACGCGGTCGGGCTCGCCTATCCGGAGCTCGCGGCGGCACCGACGATCACCCCCGGAGTGCTCGACGCCGTGCGGGAATTCGGCGGCGGCACCCCGGCGGCCGGTACGCCGTACACCGGCATCGCGGTGGGGTTCTCGTCGCTCCGGATCGGCACCCCCGAGGTCGCCGCGTTCCTCGCCGACGTGTTCGGCGAGCTGGCCACGATGACCCCCGGGCCGTACCTCCACATCGGGGGCGACGAGGCGCACGGCACCGCCGACGCGGACTACGCCGCCTACATCGGCGGGGTGACGCGCCTGGTCACCGACCTCGGAAAAGTCCCGGTCGCCTGGCATGAGGCCGGGGCCGCCGCCGCTCCCGGCACGATCGGGCAGTACTGGGGCTTCGTCCACGCCGTCACCGGCACCGCCGAGGCCGCCGAGACCACCGCCAGACTCCGCGAGTTCGTCCGCGGCGGGGGGCGTGTCATCCTCTCTCCCGCCGACGCGGTGTACCTCGACATGAAGCCGCGCGCGGACGCGCCGCTCGGGCTCACCTGGGCGAACGGCCCGACGAGCGTGGAGCGGTCGTACCGGTGGGAACCCTCGCGGGCGGTCCCGGGTGTCCGCGAGAGCGACATCCTCGGTGTCGAGGCGGCGCTGTGGACCGAGACGATCCGCACCCGGGAGGACGTCGACGCCATGGTCTTCCCGCGGCTCGCCTCGGCCGCCGAGATCGGCTGGTCGCCCGCCGAGGCGCCGGAGCGCACCTGGGACGGTTTCCGCACCCGCCTCGCCGGGCTCGGCCCCGGCTGGACCGCCGCGGGCATCGGGTTCGACCGCTCCCCCGAGATCCCCTGGGGCGAGGCATGATCGCCACGTCACCCGAGACCCCGCCGGTAGACTGATGCGGTGACAGACCCCACCCCCGAACAGCCCGCCGGCACCCGGCCGCCGCTGACCGCGATCGACCTCGTCGCGTTCCTGTGCGAGATCGTGGCGTTCCTCGTCCTGGCGATCTGGGGCTTCGCGTCGTGGCCGTTCCCGTGGAACATCGTGGCCGGCATCGTCACCCCCGTCGTCGCGATCCTGCTGTGGGCGCTGTTCGTCTCTCCGCGCGCCGTGTTCGCCGTGCATCCCTTCGTCCGTGCGATCGTCGAGCTGCTCGTCTACGCCGCCGCGACCGCCGCCCTCTGGAGCATGGGCCTCGTGTGGGTCGGGCTCGGGTACGCGGTCGTAGCGGTCGCCGTGGGCGTGGTCGCAGGACGCCGCCGCCTGGCATGAGCGACGTCGTCGCGCTCCTGCGCGCCGCCCTGGGCGACCGGGTCGACACGAGCGGGCCGGCCCTCGCCGCCGCTCGCGCGGACAAGTCCGGCCACGCGGCAGCGGGCCTGCCGCTCGCGGTGGTGCATGCCGCCTCCGTCGCGGACGTGCAGGAGACCCTCCGGATCGCGTCGCGTACCGGCACCCCGGTCGTCCCCCGCGGCGCCGGCACGGGACTCGCGGGCGCCGCGAACACCGGCGAGGGCGAGATCTCGCTGTCGCTTCGCGGGATGGACCGCATCCGCGAGATCCGCCCGGACGACCTGCTCGCCGTGGTGGAACCCGGCATCCTCAACGCCGACCTGAACGACAGCCTCGCCGCGCACGGCGTGTGGTGGGCGCCGGACCCGGCCAGCCGCGCCATCTCCACGGTCGGCGGGAACATCGCCACCGGCGCCGGCGGTCTGCTGTGCGCGAAGTACGGCGTGGTGCGCGACGCGGTCCTCGGCCTCGATGTGGTGCTCGCCGACGGGCGCCTGCTCTCGCTCGGTCACCGGAGCGTCAAGGGCGTCACCGGGTACGACCTCACGTCGTTGTTCATCGGCTCGGAGGGGACGCTGGGCGTCGTCGTGGGCGCCACCCTGAAGCTCCGTCGCATCATCGCCGGCGGGCTCTGCTCGCTCGTCGCGATGTTCCCGGACGTGCGGACCGCGGCAGCAGCCAGCGCCGCCGTCACCGCGACCGGCCTCCAACCGGCGATCATGGAGCTCATGGATGCGGCGAGCCTCGCCGCCGTGCACGATCTGCTCGGGCTGGAGCCCCCGCTGGCGGGGGCCGCGCAGCTGACGATCCAGACCGACGGCGTGGCCGCCCGGGACGAGGCGGACGCCATCGCCGCGGTCCTCACCGCGGGGGGCGGCACGGTCGTCGTCTCGGACGACCCGGTCGAGGGCGAGCGGTTGCTGCATATCCGGCGTTCCATGCACCCCGCGATGGAGCGGCTCGGCACCACCCTCATCGAGGACGTGTCGGTGCCGCGCTCGGCCCTCCCCGACATGTTCGACGAGATCGCCCGCATCGAACGCGCGTACGGCCTCGCCATCCCCGCGGTCGCCCACGCCGGCGACGGCAACCTGCACCCGAACTTCGTGTTCGATGGGCCCGACGTGCCCGAGATCGTGTGGCAGGCGGCGAGCGACCTGTTCCGCTCCGCACTGCGCCTGGGCGGCACGCTCACCGGGGAGCACGGCATCGGCGTGCTCAAGCGTCGCTGGCTGGCCGACGAACTCGGCGACGATCAGTGGCAGCTGCAACGGCAGATCAAGTCGGTGTTCGATCCGGCAGGCATCCTCAACCCCGGAAAGGTGTTCGGATGAGCGATCCCGCGGACCCGCTGACGGATGCATCACCCATCGTGCAGGTGAGCGCCGCCGTCGTCACCGACGAGAACGGGCTCGCCCTCGTCGTGCGCAAGCGCGGCGCGGTGGTGTTCCAGCAACCCGGCGGCAAACCGGATCCGGGCGAGGATGCGGTCGACACCGTGCTCCGCGAGATGGCCGAGGAGATCGGCGTACACGCGCGCCGGGAGGACCTGGAGCCGCTCGGTCGATTCAGCGAGGCTGCGGCCAATGAACCGGGCCACCGTGTGGTGGCCGATGCGTTCGCTCTCCGCATCCGCCATGACCAGGCCGTCGCCGCCGCCGAGATCGCCGAGCTCCGCTGGGTGTCTCGCGACGAGATCGACGAGGTGCCGCTCGCGCCGCTCAGCCGGCACCACCTCATCGGGTTCGCCTGGCGGTGACCTGCGGCTACAGCCCCTGCCAGTCGGGCTTGTGCTGCCAGGTCTCGCGATAGTAGCCGGCCAGGCGCAGGCGTCCGGCCGCCGCCTCATCGACGATGACCGTGGCGTGCGGATGCAGCTGCACCGCCGACCCCGGCAGCATCGCTGTCACCGGTCCCTCGACCGCCCGAGCGATCGCGTCCGCCTTGCCCGCACCGAACGCGAGCAGCAGCAGGTGCCGCGCGCGGAGGATCGTGCCGAGTCCCTGCGTGATGCAGTGGCGGGGGACGTCGTCGATGTCGTCGAAGAACCGCGCGTTGTCCTCCCGCGTCTGCCGGGTGAGGGTCTTCACGCGCGTGAGGGAGGCGAACGACGAGCCCGGTTCGTTGAAGCCGATGTGCCCGTCGGTTCCGATGCCGAGAATCTGCAGGTCGACACCGCCGGCGGCCTCGATCGCGGCCTCGTAGTCTGCCCCAGCGTGCTCGATGCCGTCCGGCGCGCCGTTCGGCACGCGTACGCGCGCGGGGTCGAGCCCCAGCGGGGCGACGACCTCACGAGCGATCACGGACCGGTAGCTCTGCGGATGCTCGGGGTCGAGACCGACATACTCGTCAAGGGCGAACCCTCGCACCCGTGACACGTCGACGCCGGCGAGCCGCGGCCGCAGCGCCCGGTACACCGGGAGGGGCGTCGATCCGGTGGCGAGCCCCAGCACAGTGTCGGGCCGGGCGCGGATGAGGCGGGCGATCTCGTCCGCCGCGAGCGCGCCGGCGTCCTCGCGGGAGCCCACGATGATCACTTCAGCCACGGGCGGGCACCTCCTCGGGCGCGGCCTGGCCGCCGATGATCGCGGCGCCGAGCGCCGCCGCAGGTGAGCCCGGTGCCAGCAACCGTACCCGGTCGGCGAGCGCAAGCGACCGGAGGAAGTCGGATGCGGCGGCCCCGGCCCGGAGCTCCTCCCGCACGTCCGCGAGCAACCGGTCGCCGAGCGCGGTCAGTCCGCCGCCGACGACCACCGCATCCACGTCGACGGTGAGAACGAGCAGGCGCACCGCGGCCGCGACCGCCCGTGCCACGTCCGCTCGGAGCCCCCGGGCCACCGGGTCCCCCGCGTCCGCCGCATCGAAGACGTCACGCACCGGCAGCATCCCGCCCCGGCCCCACCGTTCGGCCACCGCCGCACCGCCGGCGAGCGCCTCGATGCACCCTCGCCCACCGCACCGGCACACGGGGCCGTGCGGGTCGATCGAGACGTGCCCCACCTCGCCCGCGGTGCCGCGCCCGCCCCGGTGCACGCGCCCGTCGACGACGATGCCCGCCGCCACTCCGGTGCCGAGGTTCAGATACGCCAGGTCCGTGCTCCCGCCCTCCAGCGCGTGCGCGCCGACCGCGGCCGCCTTTACGTCGTTCTCGATCCGCACCGGCAGGCCCAGCCGCGGCGCGACCGCGCGGGCGAGGTCGAACCGCTCGATGCCGAGGTTCAGTGCATGGGAGACGACCGTGCTCCCCGGCACCACCTGCCCGGGCATGCCGATCCCGACCGAGGTGAACGCTCCCGTGCCGGTCCGCGTCGACAGCGCCGCCACCGCATCCACGATCGTATCGACCACGCCCGCCGCACCCCACGCCGTCGGGCGGCGGATATGGCCGACCACGGTGCCGTCGTCGGTGACGGCCACCGCATCCGTCTTCGTGCCGCCGACGTCGATACCGACCCTCATCCCTCGCACCCCGCGCGCACGGTCAGCCCTTCACCGCGCCGGAGACCAGTCCGCTGGTCATCCGGTGCTGCACGATGAGGAAGAAGACGACGACCGGCACCGCCATGAGGGTGGAGGCCGCCATCACCACGGCCCAGTCGGTCGCCTTCGTGGCCTGGACGAACGAGCGCAGCCAGATGGGCAGCGTCTGCGCCTCGGGGCGGGTCATGATGACGAGGGCGAAGACGAACTCGTTCCACGCCTGGATGAACGCGAACACCCCGGTGGAGATGAGTCCCGGGGCGAGGAGCGGGAAGGTGATGCGCCAGAAGGCACCGGCGCGGCTGCAGCCGTCGATCATGGCCGCTTCCTCGAGCTCCGCCGGCACGCCACCGACGAACCCGCGCAGCGTCCACACGGTGAACGGCAGCACGATGGCGATGTAGACGAAGCTCAGACCCGCGATGGTGTTCAGGAGCGCCCAGCCGTCCAGCACCCGGAACGTGGACACGATCATCGCCTCCGCCGGGATCATCTGGATGACGAGGATCGTGACGATCAGGGCGGAGCGGCCGCGGAAGCGGAACCGGGACAGTGCGACGGCCGCGAGGAAGGCGAAGACGAGTGCCGCGGCGACGGTGATGAGCGTGACAGCGAGCGAGGTGCCGAGCGCGGTGAGGAAGCCGTCGTCCCCGATCGCGGTGGCGAAGTTCCGCAGCGTGAACTGGTCGGGCCACAGATGCGGGGTGGCCGAGCGCACCGCGGATCCGGGCAGCAGCGCGGTGTTCACCATCCAGTAGACCGGGAACACCGAGCAGACGATCACGACGAGCGCGGCGAGGTTCAGCAGGACGCGGCCGGAGCGCCGCTTCGCACGGGGGGTGAGGATGGGGGCGGTCATGCCTTGTCCTCCCGGAGCATGGCGCGGATGTAGTAGCCCGCGATGACGAGCATGATGACGACGAGGATCACCGAGATGGCACCGCCGGCGCCCAGATCACCGGATGCCATCGACACGCTGTAGATGTACACGCCGATCGTGTTCGTCTCCGCCCGCACCCCGCCGATCGTCTGCAGTGCGTAGATCTGCGCGAAGACGCGGAGGTCCCAGATGAGCTGCAGGATCAGGAGCACGACGAGGATCGAGCGCAGGTACGGGAAGATGATGTGGCGGAACCGGCCGAACCCGCCGGCGCCGTCGAGCGCTGCGGCCTCCAGCACCTCGTCGGGCACCTGGGTGAGGGCGGCGTAGACCGAGAACACGACGAACGGCACGGCGCCCCAGGTGATGATGATGGCGGCGACCGCGAAGAAGCTGAGCGGATCGATGAGCCAGCTGTGCCCGGTCCAGTCGGTGCCGGTGACGGCGGTGAGGACGGCGTTGACGAGCCCGGACCGCGTGTCGAAGATCCAGCCCCACACGATGGTCGCCGTGAGCGCGGGCATCGCCCACGCGAGCAACAGCCCGATCGACACGGCCAGCCGCATCCCGGCACCGAGTTTGGTCATCAGCACCGCGATCAGCACGCCCAGGATCATGGTGGCGGTCACGCACACGATGCACAGCACCACGCTGCGCGCCAGGACCAGCCAGAACTGCGTGTCGCCGAGGACCGCGAGGTAGTTGCCGAAACCGATGAACTCGGGCGCCGCGCCGAAGATCTGTGCCCGGCCGAACTCCTGGAACGACATGATCAGCAGCTGCAGCAGCGGCCAGCCGATGAACACCGCGAGCATCACGGCGGCCGGGGTCAGCAGCAGCCACGGGGCGACCGCGGCCGGGCGGCGCCGCGGCGGGATCGGGCGCGCGGACCGTGGCGCGGGGCGCACCGGCAGCGCGGGGGTCTGGACCGCCATGGCGGACCTCCTGAGGGATGCGGGATGGAAGGCGATCGGAGCAGCCCGGTCGTTGAGCGAACTCAACGACCGGGCTGCGTGCTCAGCCGTTCAGGATGGCCTCGATCTGCTCGTCCGCGGCGGCGGCGAGCTCGGCGATGTCGCCCCCGTTCGCGATGTTCACGAACAGGTCCTGCATGATGCCCTGCGCCTCCACGTCCGCCCAGTTGGGCGACGCCGGGGTGAGCTTGGCGTGCGTGGCGGCATCCGCGATCACGGCGGCCAGCTCCGGGGTCGCGGCGGCGACCTTGTCGGCCAGCGACGTCTTGGCGGGCACGAGTCCCGCCTCGGCGAGGATGGTCTGGTAGTCGTCGCTCAGCATGATCTCCAGCGCCTTGCGAGCGAGGTCGGGGTGCGCGGACTTCGCCGCGATGCCGACGTTCGAGCCACCCGCGAACACCTGGGCCGCGCCGCCGTCCGCGCCCGGAAGGGCGAAGTACCCGGTGGTCTCGGCGACCGCCGTCGGCTGCTTGTCCTCATCCGCGATGATCGACCACCACGCCCAGCTGGGTGCCGAGTAGGTCGCCGACTCCTCTGCGGCGAACGGCACCCACCCCTCGGTCTCGTCGCCGTCCTTCGGCGCGAGCGATGCCTCGGTCATCAGCTGCTGCACCTGGGCGAGCCCGGCGAGCGATGCGTCGCTGGAGAGCTGGGCATCCCATTCCTCGCCGTCCTGCACGGCGACCTCGCCACCGTTCTCCCAGATGAAGGGCAGGGCGTTGTACCAGTCCTTGCCCGGGAAGGAGACGCCGGAGACGCCGGGAAGCGCCCCGGCGAGGGTGACGCCGTTCGTGACGTACTCGTCGAGGGTGGTGGGTACCGCCACGCCGGCCTGCTCGTACATGCTCGTGTTGTAGAACACCACGCGGGCGCCGGAGTAGTACGGGGCGGCGTAGAGCGTGCCGTCCCAGGTGCCGGCCTCGACGAACCCGGGCAGCAGGTCGTCACCGCCGAGGTCGTCGACGATGTCATCGAGGCTGAGGAGGGCGCCGCTGGAGGTGAATGCGGCCGCCTGCGTGTTGCCCATCTCGACGATGTCGGGGCTGTCGCTGGAGGACAGGCTGGTGGTGAGCTTGTCGACCAGCCCGGTCCACTGCTGTTCTTCGATGACCAGGGTGGAGCCGGGGTTCTCGTCCTCGAACGTCTTCGTCAGATAGTCACGGGCATCCTGCGGGGTGTCCGTTCCGACGAGCCAGACGCGGATCTCGGCGTCGCCGTCGGTGTCTGATCCGCTCCCGCCGGCGCAGCCGTTCCCCGCCACCTTCGAAGCCTGCCGCGACGGCGTCAAGACGGGCGGGCGCCGAAATCGTCCGGGGCGTCGCCGTCGGCGTGACGTAACGGAGGGTACATGCTTGTGGTTGCAGGACTTCGGCGATTTTTGCCGCATTCGCTCAAAGAGCTTGCGGTGCAGCACCGACAGGCTATCGTCGCGCCATATGGGAGACCGTTTCGCCGAGCAGGCCGGAACCACCGGTGGCCGCGGATCAACGTCAAGCGGGATATGATGGCCACCGACAAAGAACCGACCGTC
>NZ_JAPLAI010000072.1 GCF_026393345.1 Microbacterium sp. | reverse complement strand
TGCGGCCGCATCCCGGGGGACGACGGCGCCCCCGGGCAGTGCCGCGAGGGTCAGCGGCACCGCGTGATAGACGTCGGCGAGGAACGGCGCCGCCGTGACCGCCACGCCGAGCTCGGCACCCAGGTCCTGCAGCGGTAGGACGGCACCGAGCCTCCGGGCGACCACTTCGACGTCGGTGACGCCCAGCTCGGCCAACGCGACCAGCGCGGAGGTGGCGGTCGCCCCGGCTCCCACGATGCGGGCTCGGTCGATCCCCTCGAACCCGCGTTCGCGCAGATCGCGGGCCAGTCCCCCCACGTCGGTGTTGAACCCGTGCGGGCCGTGCGGGCCGAGCAGCATGGTGTTCACCGCGCCGGTGAGCTGCGCGCGGCGGTCGCGGCGCACCGCGTGACGGTACGCGACCGCTTTCAACGGCATCGTCAGCGAGAGACCCCGCCAGCTCGGGCCGAGGCCGGCGAGGGCGTCGGCGAAGTCGGCCTCACCGATCTGACGCCGGTCGTAGTGCCAGTCGAGGCCCAGCACGCGGTACGCGGCCGCGTGCAACTCCGGCGATCGACTGTGCCCGATCGGGTCGCCCCACACCGCGAGGCGGGTGGGTGTCAGCATCCGGAGTCCGGATGATCCGTGCACCAGGAGCGCCACTGTGCGACGGCGGCCTCGTGCTCCGCCAGGGTGCTCGTGAAGACGGTCTCGCCGGTGTCGAGGTTCACCGTGACGAAGTAGAGCCAGGTGCCGTCGGCCGGGTGCATGGCAGCGTCGATCGCGGCGTCACCGGGATTGGCGATGGGGCCGACCGGAAGGCCGTCGATGACATAGGTGTTCCACGCGTTCTCGTCCTCCAGCGCCTCGGATGAGGACGAGACGGTCCCGTCGTGCAGTTCGCCGTAGCCGTACTGCGCGGTGGAGTCCATCTGCAGCCGCATCCCCTGGTCCAGGCGGTTCTGGATGACGCGGGAGACCTTGTAGAAGTCGTCGGAGCTGCGTGCCTCGCGCTCGATGATCGACGCGATCGTGAGGATGCGCTGGCGGTCTTCCACCGGCACCCCGGCCGCGTCGAGGGACTGCACGGCACGGTCGACGAAGGTACGGATGACGTCGGCGGCTGTGGTGTCGGGCAAGAAGGTGTACGTGGCGGGGAAGAGCCACCCTTCCAGCGAGTCGGCGGCGATGCCGTAGAGGGCCGGGTCCGCCGCGGCCTCGAGATCCGCCAGCGGCAGGCCGAGCGCGTCGGCGGTGCGCTCCAGCGTCTGCTTCTCGGTGAGACCTTCCCGCAGCTGGACGGTGTTCTCCATCCGGTTCGCGGGGTCTTCGAGCGCGGCGAGTGCCGCCTTGGCGGTCATCTTGAACTGCAGCCGGAACGCGCCCGGCTGGAAGTCGGGGTTCTGCCCGGTGGAGATGAGGTAGTCGTAGAAGACGGTGTCGGTCTTGGTCACACCCGCGTTGAAGAGTGTGGTGGAAATGGAGCGTCCGGTATCGCCGGAGACGATCGTCACCGTCGTCTCGCCCTCCGCGATGCCGGCCTCGTAGTCCTTCGGCTCTTCCCAGCCCATGAAGGCGCGGATCTTGTCCTCGTAGGTGTTCCAGACCCAGAGGCCTCCCCCCGCAACGCCGCCGACGATGACGACCACGATGATCAGCGCGATCCACCAGCCGCGACGGCGACGGCGCTTGTTCGGGCGGGGCGGCGTGCCGATGGCGTCGGTCGTGGTGCGCCCGGTGAAGAGGTCGTCGAGGACCACGGACTCCGGCGGCGTCTCCCCTGCGGGTGCGGTGGGCCGCCGTCCGGGGTCCTCCGCGGCCGGGCGGGCCTGCTGCTGCGCCTCACGGGCGGCGCGACGGGATGAGGGCGGGGTATCGGACATGTCAGTCGTTCTCCTCGGCCGGGGGTACGGGTGTTCCGGCCGGACGCCCCGTCTGCTTCTCTACGTCGAGGGCATTCTGCAGCAGGATGACGGCGGCGACTTGATCGACAATGCTACGAGACTTCTTCTGCGACCGCCCGGACTGACGCAGGGCCGCGTGCGCGGAGACGGTGCTGAGCCGTTCGTCGACGAGCCGGACCGGCAGTGAGGTGCGTGCCGCGAGCTCGGCGGCGAACGCGCGCGCGTCGGCCGTCGAGGGGGTGTCCGCGCCGCTCAGCGACGTGGGGAGCCCGACGAACAGCTCGATCGCGTCGTGTTCGACGACGAGCTCGAGGATGCGGGTGAGCGAGCCGTCGTTGCGGGCGACCGTCTCAACCGGAGTGGCAAGCAGCCCGTCCGGGTCGCAGCGCGCCACACCGACGCGGGCCTTGCCCACGTCGATGCCGAGGCGCACGCCGCGCCGGAATTCGCTCACGCGGCCTCGACGAGTCGGCGGACCTCTCGGAGGGCGTCCTCGAGGCGAGCAACATCGGTGCCGCCGCCCTGAGCGACGTCATCGCGTCCGCCGCCTCCGCCGCCGAGCACACCGGCCGCAGCCTTGGCCAGCACACCCGCCTTGGCGCCCGCCGCCCGAGCACCGTCGTTGGTGGCGACGACCACGGTGGGCCGGCCGTTCACGACGGCGCCGAGGGCGACGATCGCGGCGCGGTCGGCGAGCCGGTCCCGCACCTGCAATGCGACAGTCCGCACGTCGTCCGCGGAGGCCGCGTCACCGATGGATGCGGCAACGAGCGCCACCGCGCCCACCTGCGTCGCGGCCTGCGCGAGCGCCGGCGCGCGCTCGGCGAGAGCGCGGGTCTCGAACGCGGCGATCTTCTTCTCCGCCGCCTTCAGGTTGGCGCTGAGCTCGGCCACGCGGGCGGCGAGCTGGTCCTTCGGTGCCTTCAGCGCCGACGACAGCTGCGAGACGATGGTGCGCTCCGCCGCCAGCTCGCGGAACGCATCCATGCCGACGAGCGCTTCGACGCGACGGTTCGATGCGCCGACCGAGGACTCGCCGACCAGACTGACGAGGCCGATCTCGGCGCTGCGGGCGACGTGGGTGCCACCGCAGAGCTCGCGCGACCAGGGGCCGCCGATATCGACCATGCGCACCGTGCTGCCGTACTTCTCACCGAACAGGGCCATGGCCCCGAGCTCCTTGGCCTCATCCAGCGCCAGCACGCGGGTCGTCACCTCGAGGTTGTCGCGCACCGCGTTGTTGGCGATCTCTTCGACCTCGCTCTTGGTCGCGTCGGAGAGCGCCTGACCCCACGTGAAGTCGAAGCGGAGGTACCCCGCACGGTTGAGCGAGCCCGCCTGGGTGGCGCTGGTGCCGAGCGTGTCGCGAAGCGCGGCGTGCACGAGGTGCGTCGCGGAGTGAGCCTGCTGTGCGGCGCGACGGTTCGCCGCATCCACGATCGTGGTGGCGGCCTGGCCGACGCCGACCTCACCGATGCGCACCTCCACGGTGTGGCTGATGAGCCCGGGGACCGGCCGCTGCACGTCGAGCACGTCGAGTTCGTAGCCGGGGCCGACGATGACACCCTTATCGGCGACCTGGCCACCGGATTCGGCGTACAGGGCGGTCTCGGCGAGGATGACCTCGGCGATCTGGCCTTCGCCCGCGCGGTCGACCGGGAGTCCGTCGACGAGGAGACCGAGGACCGTGGACCCGGTCTCCAGATCGGTGTAGCCCGTGAAGACGGTCTCACCCTGCGCGCGCAGGTCGCGGTAGACGGAGTGGTCGGCGAGGGCCCGGCGGCGGGCCTTCGCGTCGTTCTTCGCCCGCGTGCGCTGCTCGAGCATCAGACTGTCGAACGCGGCGCGGTCGACGTTCAGCCCGGCCTCCGCGGCGACCTCGAGGGTGAGGTCGATCGGGAAGCCATAGGTGTCGTGCAGCAGGAACGCCTCGGTACCGGACAGCGTCTCGCCGCCGGTCTTCTTCGTCTCGCTCAGGGCGAGGTCGAGGATGGTCGAGCCCGACGCCAGGGTGCGCAGGAACGTCTCCTCCTCCGCGAACGCGTACTGCGAGATGCGGTCCCAGTCCTGCGCGACCACCGGGTAGGCGGGCGCCATCGCGTCGCGGGAGGCGGTGAACAGCTCCGGGAACGTCGCCCCATCCACGCCCAGCAGGCGCATGGCGCGCACCGAACGACGCATGAGACGGCGCAGGATGTAGCCGCGGCCCTCGTTGGACGGCGTGACCCCGTCGGAGAGCAGCATGAGCGAGGAGCGCACGTGGTCGGCAATGACGCGGTAGCGGATGTCGTCCTCGTGCTCGGCGCCGTAGGGGCGACCGGAGAGGGCGACCGCGCGGTCGAGCACCGGGCGCACCTGGTCGGTCTCGTACATGTTGTCGACGCCCTGCTTGATGAACGCGACGCGCTCCAGGCCCATGCCGGTGTCGATGTTCTTGTTCGGCAGCTCGCCGACGATGTCGAAATCGATCTTGGAGCGGACGTTCGCGATCGCGTCCTGCATGAACACGAGGTTCCAGATCTCGGTGAACCGCGAGTCGTCGACGGCGGGACCGCCGTCACGGCCGTACTTCGGGCCGCGGTCGAAGTAGATCTCGGAACAGGGACCGGCGGGGCCGGGCTGACCGGTGGACCAGTAGTTGTCCTCTTTGCCCAGGCGCTGGATGCGGTCGGCGGGCAGGCCCGCGATCTTCTGCCACAGCGCCGCGGCCTCGTCGTCGGTCTCGTAGACGGTGACCCAGAGGTCCTTCTCGTCGAAACCCAGACCGCCGTCGGACTCCGCGCGGGTGAGCAGATCCCACGCGTAGGTGATGGCGCCTTCCTTGAAGTAGTCACCGAACGACCAGTTGCCGAGCATCTGGAAGAAGGTGCCGTGACGGGCAGTGTGCCCGACCTCTTCGATGTCGTTCGTGCGGATGCACTTCTGCACGTCGGCGGCGCGACGGAACGGCGCGGGGACGGTGCCGTTCAGGTACGGGACGAACGGGACCATACCCGCGACGGTGAACAGCAGGGTCGGATCGTCGCTGACCAGGGAGGCCGACGGGACGATGACGTGGTCGTTCTTCTCGAAGTAATCGAGGTAACGCTGCGCGATCTCAGCGGTGTTCATGGGCGTGTTTCCTCGGGTAAGAGCGCACAGGGACGCCGTGACGGCGTGGGGTGTGGCAGGGGTCAGTCGGCGAGCTTCACGGCGTCCGACGCCGCATCCGTCACTTCGGCGACGAGGTCGTTCAGCCGGGTCTGCTGTTCGCGGTAGGCGTCGCCGATGCGATCGGTGAACTCGCTGATGCGGGCGTCGATCTCGCCGAGCAGCTCATGACCACGGGGATCCTTGTTCACCACGTGGGCGAGGACGAACCCGGCCCCCGCACCCAGCACGAACCAGACGAGATTCTTCACGACACCACTTCCTCGTTCTGCCGCCGCCTGCGGCACCACCCCATCGTAGGCGACTTCGCTGCTCGAGTGCCCGAGCGGGCGCGGCCCGACGCCACCGGGGGACGACGAAGGGCGCCGGGTTTCCCCGACGCCCTTCGCGTACCGCTGCGGAATGGATCAGCGAGCGGCGTAGTACTCGACGACCAGCTGGACCTCACAGGTCACGGGGACCTCGGCACGCTTCGGGCGACGCACGAGCTTCGCCTGCAGCTTGTCGAGCTCGACCTCGATGTAGCCGGGAACGGGGGGCAGAACCTCGGCGTGACCGCCGGCGGCCGCCACCTGGAAGGGCTCGGTGCCCTCGGAGCGCTCCTTGACGTGGATGGTCTGGCCGGGCTTCACGCGGAACGACGGGCGGTCCACGATCTGGCCGTCGACCAGGATGTGGCGGTGCACGACGAACTGGCGGGCCTGAGCCGTGGTGCGGGCAAAGCCGGCGCGCAGCACGAGCGCGTCCAGACGCATCTCGAGCAGCTCGACCAGGTTCTCACCGGTCAGGCCGTCGGTGCGGCGGGCCTCGTTGAAGGCGATACGGAGCTGCTTCTCGCGGATGCCGTACTGCTCGCGCAGACGCTGCTTCTCACGGAGGCGAACGGCGTAGTCGCTGTCCTGCTTGCGCTTGGTGCGGCCGTGCTCACCCGGAGCATACGGACGCTTCTCGAGGTACTTGGCTGCCTTGGGGGTCAGCGGGATACCGAGGGCCCGCGAGAGGCGGACCTTGCGGCGGTCCTGGGACTTCGTGGTCACGAAGTGTTCCTTTCGATGACGTGGCCGTGCCTTTCACGACTCACGGACGTATCCCCCGCTCCCCCGACCCGCGCGCACGCCGGGGCGCATCGGATCAGTTGTTGGAAGGAGGAGATGCCCGAAAACTTGAGTTTCGAGCCGATCAAGTCTAACAGACGTCCCGATGGACTCCCGGAATGGCTGCGGGACGGCTCAGGCGTCGCCGTCGAGGATGCGGCGGAGCTTCTCCAGCCGCGCCTGCACGTCGCGCTCCTGACCGTGCGAGGACGGCACGTAGTAGCGGGCGGCGCGCAGGGTATCCGGGAGGTACTGCTGCGCCACCACACCGATGTCGCTGTCGTGCGGGTATTTGTAGCCCTTGCCGTGTCCGAGCTTCTTCGCCCCGGCGTAGTGCGCATCGCGCAGGTGCTTCGGCACACGGCCGGCCTTGCCTGCGCGGACGTCGGCGATGGCCTGATCGATCGCGAGGTAGGCGGCATTCGATTTCGCGGTGGTCGCGAGATAGACCGTCGCCTCGGCGAGCGGGATGCGGCCCTCGGGCATGCCGATGAACTGCACGGCGTCGGCGGCGGCCACCGCGATCTGCAGCGCCTGCGGGTCGGCCATACCGATGTCTTCGGCAGCGGAGATGACGAGGCGCCGCGCGATGAAGCGCGGGTCTTCCCCCGCTTCGATCATCCGGGCGAGGTAATGGATCGCCGCATCCGGGTCGGAGCCGCGGATCGACTTGATGAAGGCGCTGATGACGTCGTAGTGCTCGTCGCCCTGGCGGTCGTAGCGCAGCAGCGCGCGGTCGACCGCCTGCGCGACGCTCTCGGCCGTGATCTCCGCCGGGCCGTCGGCGTCGCCGTGCAGATCGCGCGCGATCGCGGCGGCCGCATCCAGCGCGGTCAGCGCTCGACGGGCGTCGCCCGAGGCGAGCTGAATCAGCGCGGTACGGGCCTCGGGAGCGACCGTGACCGCGTCCGCGAGGCCGCGCGGGTCGGTGACGGCGCGGTCGACGAGCACCCCGAGGTCCTCATCCGCCAGCGTCTCGAGCGTCAGCAGCAGCGAGCGGGACAGGAGCGGCGAGATGACCGAGAACGAAGGGTTCTCGGTCGTCGCCGCGATGAGAACGACCCAGCCGTTTTCGACACCGGGCAGCAACGCATCCTGCTGCGCTTTGGTGAAGCGGTGGATCTCGTCGAGGAACAGGATCGTGGACTGGTCATAGAGGTCGCGCTGCGTGAGTGCCTCCTGCATGACCTCGCGGACGTCCTTGACCCCGGCGGTGACCGCCGACAGCTCGACGAACCGGCGCTGTGACGACCGGGCGATGGCCTGCGCCAGCGTCGTCTTGCCGGTCCCCGGCGGACCCCACAGGATGACGGAGACCGCACCGGTGGACTGCTTGCGCGGGTCGGCCAGGGCGACGAGCGGGGAACCGGGGCGCAGCAGGTGCCGCTGACCCGCGACCTCCTCGAGGGAGGTGGGTCGCATCCGCACCGCGAGCGGCGTGCTGCCCGAGAACAGCGGAGCGGAGGTCATCCCCCCAGGCTAATCGCCGCCACCGACGTCCGGCTGCCGCACCATGCGCGCCCGCTTTGGTGCGCGCACCGTGCGCTGCGTAGAGTTTCGTCGACCGACGGACGGAGACACGGATGGCTTCGGGGAACAACGCCAAGGCGCGCAGCCAGGAACGCGAGCGTGCCCGGCGCTATCAGGCCCGGCTGGCCTATCAGGCGGGCCTCGGCCGACGCCGCACCCGGGACAACCTCATCGCCGGCATTGCGGGCGGCATCCTGATCCTCGCTGTCGTGGGCGGTCAGATCGCGTACTTCGGTGTCGGCCCCGGGGCGCCTGAGCCGAGCGGGACTCCGACCCCGACCGTATCGCCGACCTCGGACGTCACCCCGACGCCGGAAGGCACACCGGACACCGGCGCCACGGAAACCCCGACGGAGTAGTCCGCCACGGCGGCGACGCGGGGACTAGGCTGAGTCCCATTGCCCGCCCGCCTACGTGAGCCGCCTGAGGTACCCCGTGACTGCGAACGAGTCCACTCCCGATATTCCCGAAGACGCCCCCTGGGGCCGCGTCGACGACGACGGGACCGTTTCGGTCCGCGACGGCGACCAGTGGCGCGTCGTGGGCCAATACCCCGACGGTTCCGCCGAGGAAGCCCTCGCCTACTTCCAGCGGAAGTACGCCGACCTCGCGTCCGAGGTCTCCCTCCTCGAGGTGCGCCACCGCCGCGGCGGGGCATCCGCGTCGGACCTCCGCCAGGCGGCCATCGCCGTCGGCGAGAAGGTGTCCGGCGCCGCGGCCGTGGGCGATCTGGCGAGCCTGCAGGCACGCCTCACCGCGCTGACCGGCGCCCTCGAGGCAGCCTCGGCCACCGAAGCCGCCGCCGCCCGTGAGGCCGTCGACGCCGCCGTGGCCGAGCGCAACGTGCTCGTCGAGAAGGCAGAGGCCCTCGCCGCCCGCGACCCCCGCAGCATCCAATGGAAGCAGGCGTCCGCCGAGCTGACCGAACTGTTCGATCAGTGGCAGACACACCAGCAGACCGGACCCCGGTTGCCGAAGTCTGTCGCCCAGCAGCTGTGGACTCGCTTCCGCGATGCCCGCGCGACGGTGGAGCGTCACCGTCGCGCGTTCTACGCCGAGCTCGATGACACCCACAAGAAGGCCCGCGACCAGAAGACGCGTCTCGCCGAGCGTGCCGAGGCCCTCGCCCCGCAGGGCGAGGACGGCATCCCCGCGTACCGCGCTCTGCTCGACGAGTGGAAGGCCGCCGGCCGTGCCGGCAAGAAGGTCGACGACGCGCTCTGGGCCCGGTTCAAGGCCGCCGGCGACGCACTCTATGTGGCGCGCGGTGAGCGCGAGGCCGTGGCGGCCGAGGAGTCGAAGGAACGCATCGACCAGAAGAAGGAGCTGCTGGCCCAGGCGCGCAGCATCCCGGACGAGAAAGATCTCGCCACCGCCCGCCAGCGCCTCACCGCGGTACAGCGGGAGTGGGACGAGATCGGCCGGATCTTCCCGCGCGACGTCGAGCGCGCGCTCGACGACGACCTGCGCAAGATCGAGCAGACCGTCCGTGGCCGTGAGGAAACGGACTGGAAGCGCAACAACCCGGAGACGAAGGCTCGCGCGAACGACCTCACGCGCCAGCTGACCGACGCGATCGACAAGCTGCAGTCCGAACTGGATGCGGCGACCGCATCCGGCGACAAGCGCGCTATCGCGAAGGCCACCGAAGCGCTCGAAGCGCGTCAGGCGTGGCTCCGCGCGATCGGCGGCTGACCTCTCCTCCCCCGCTACGACCGCGGGACGCACTGTCCACACCCGGCCGGCACGCCTCCCCTGGCGTGGCGGCCGGGTGTCACACTTCCGGGGTGAGCTCCCCGTTCCTCTACTTCGGCGGTGACCGTCTCTCCGAGGCGGAGCTCATCGCCGCGAGCCTGGACGGCGATCTCGTCCGCCTCGGCGAGGGGTACGTGCCCGCCGACACCGTCGAGACCGCAGCGTTGCGTGCCGCGTCACTCGCGCCGCTCGTGGGAGACGACGCCGCAGCGACGCACGCCAGCGCCGCCTGGGTACTCGGCGGATGCGGTGAACCTCCGGCGCGGCACAGCATCCAGCGCATTGTGGCGCACCGCACCCGGCACCGACTCGACAGCCGATACGTCTACCGCGACCCGCGGATCGACGCGGATGACCTCGTGCGACTGGGCGGGGTCGCCGTGACGACGCCCGCCCGCACGATCGCGGACCTCGCCCGTGACGAGGACCCGGATGCGGACGCCCTGATCGCCGGCCTCGTGCGGGTGCACGACGGGTCGCTCACGGCGGCGTTCGCCTGGTTCGCCGCCCGCGGCAAGCTACCGGGAAAGCGCGGCGCGCTCGCACTACTGCGCCGATACCAGGCGACTACGACGACGTGACGCGGTACACGTCGTAGACGGTGTCGATGCGGCGCACCGCGTTCAGCACACGGTCGAGGTGCACCGTATCGCCCATCTCGAACACGAACCGGCTGATCGCGAGGCGGTCGTTGGAGGTCGACACCGTCGCGGACAGGATGTTCACGTGGTGTTCGCTGAGCACGCGGGTGACGTCACTGAGCAGCCCCGAGCGGTCGAGGGCTTCGACCTGGATCTGCACCAGGAAGACGCTCTTGGAGGTGGGCGCCCACTCGACCTCGATGAGACGCTCGGGGTCTGCCATGAGTGACTTCACGTTGGTGCAGTCGGCGCGGTGCACCGATACGCCGCTGCCACGGGTGACGAATCCGACGATCGCGTCGCCGGGAACGGGCGTGCAGCACTTCGCGAGCTTCACCAGGATGTCCGGCGCGCCCCGCACCAGCACCCCGGAATCACCGTCGCGGGGTGCGCGGCCGCGACCGATGTGCGGGATGTCGATGGGTCCGGTGGACGTGTCGTCCGACGCAACCAGCGCGGTGACCTTCTCCAGCACCGACTGGGTGGAGACATGGCCCTCACCGACAGCGGCGTAGAGCGCCGAGACGTCCTCGTACTTCAGCTGCTGCGCGACCTCGGTGAACGAGTCCTGACTCATCAGGCGCTGCAGCGGCATGTTCTGGCGTCGCATCGCGCGGGCGATGGACTCCTTGCCCTGCTCGATGGCCTCTTCGCGCCGCTCCTTGGTGAACCAGCCGCGCATCTTGTTGCGAGCGCGAGTGCTGGTGACGGGGCTCGCC
>NZ_JAPLAI010000026.1 GCF_026393345.1 Microbacterium sp. | reverse complement strand
TGGCTGCACCCAAGGCCGCCGCGCGCAAGCCGCGCCGCAAGGAAAAGAAGAACATCGCGTTGGGCCACGCCCACATCAAGTCGACGTTCAACAACACGATCGTCTCGATCACCGACCCCTCGGGTGCGGTCATCAGCTGGGCGTCCTCGGGCGGTGTGGGCTTCAAGGGCTCCCGCAAGTCGACCCCGTACGCCGCGGGCATGGCGGCCGAGTCCGCTGCCCGTCAGGCGCAGGAGCACGGCGTCAAGAAGGTCGACGTCTTCGTCAAGGGCCCGGGTTCGGGTCGCGAGACGGCGATCCGTTCGCTGACCGCTGCCGGTCTCGAGGTCGGGTCCATCCAGGACGTCACCCCGCAGGCGCACAACGGCTGCCGCCCGCCCAAGCGTCGCCGCGTCTGATATCCCGGAGCCGGGACACCCCTGTGCGGGTGTCCCGGCATCCGTGCGCTTCCGGATGCAGCGTGCCGCCGCATCCGTCCACAACTCAACATTTCAGCCACTGCAAGTGTCATATAGCGGGCACTTAGCCGAAAGGAACACATCGTGCTCATCGCACAGCGTCCCACTCTGACCGAGGAGAAGATCGGGGAGTTCCGCAGCCGGTTCGTCATCGAGCCGCTCGAGCCCGGCTTCGGTTACACCATCGGCAACGCGCTGCGTCGCAGCCTCCTGTCCTCCATCCCGGGTGCCGCCGTCACCAGCATCCGTCTCGACGGCGTGCTGCACGAGTTCAGCACCATCCCGGGTGTGAAGGAAGACGTCACCGAGATCATCCTGAACATCAAGCAGCTGGTCGTCTCCAGCGAGCGCGACGAGCCCATCACCGCATACCTGCGCAAGACGGGTGCGGGCGAGGTCACGGCCGCCGACATCTCGGCTCCGGCCGGTGTCGAGGTCCACAACCCCGAGCTCGTCATCGCGACCCTGAACGACACCGCGCGTTTCGAGCTGGAACTGACGATCGAGCGTGGCCGTGGCTACGTCTCGGCGACCCAGAACCGCAACGAGTACGCCGAGGCCGGCCAGATCCCGATCGACTCGATCTACTCGCCCGTGCTCAAGGTGAGCTACCGCGTCGACGCCACCCGTGCCGGTGAGCGCACCGACTTCGACAAGCTCATCCTCGACGTCGAGACCAAGTCCTCGATCGTCCCCCGTGACGCCGTCGCGTCGGCCGGCCGCACCCTGACCGGGCTGTTCGGCCTGGCCCGCGAGCTGAACGTCGAGGCCGAGGGCATCGAGATCGGCCCCGCGCCGGTCGAGACCGTTCTCACCAACGAGCTGTCCATGCCGATCGAAGACCTCGATCTGTCGGTTCGCTCGTACAACTGCCTGAAGCGTGAGGGCATCAACACCGTCTCCGAGCTGGTCGCTCTCTCCGAGACGCAGCTGATGAACATCCGCAACTTCGGTCAGAAGTCGGTCGACGAGGTGCGCGACAAGCTCGTGTCCCTCGGTCTGTCGCTGAAGGATTCGGTGCCCGGTTTCGACGGCGCCCACTTCTACGGCGGCTACGACGAAGAGACCGTCTGATCCGGTTCCGCACCCGAACGCTTTTCGATCTGGAGTAAAGAGATATGCCTAAGCCCACGAAGGGTCCCCGCCTCGGTGGCGGTCCCGCCCACGAGCGTCTGATGCTGGCCAACCTGGCCGCGTCGCTGTACGTCCACAAGTCGATCACCACCACCGAGACCAAGGCGAAGCGCCTGCGTCCGCTGGCCGAGCGTCTGATCACCTTCGCCAAGCGCGGCGACCTGCACGCCCGTCGCCGGGTGCTGACGGTCCTGCGCAGCAACAAGGAAGCTGTGCACATCCTGTTCAGCGAGATCGCTCCGCTCGTCGCCGAGCGCGAGGGCGGCTACACGCGCATCACCAAGATCGGCAACCGTAAGGGCGACAACGCCCCTATGGCCGTTATTGAGCTCGTGCTCGAGCCGGTGACGAAGAAGGCCTCCGCCTCGAAGAGCGCCAAGAAGGCGGATGCGGCCCCCGCCGCCGCTGCGCCGGCCGAGGACGCCCCCGTCGAGGAGACCACCGAGGCCCCGGCCGAGGACGCCACCGAGGCGGGCGCAGAGTCCCCCGAGGAGGGCGCTGCCGCTGAGGCCGCCGCGGAGGAGGCCGTCGAGGCCCCCGCCGAGGAGAAGTCGGAGTAATTCCGGCCGCCGCACGCCGGCACCACCACACCGCGAAGCCCGCGTGGACAGCTGTCCACGCGGGCTTCGTCGTCTCCGGTTGGGGGATGCCGCGGATGCTGCCACCTGAAGGCGGGGAAGGCGCTACTCGGTCGCCGGGAGCGGGTCGGTGAGCCGCTGGACGATCTCGTCGCGCTGGGCGTCGGATTCCTGCGCGCGTTGGAACGCCTGCGCCACCGCGTCCGCGAAGATCTCGCCACCCGCGCGTCCCGGATGCACCTGATCGCCGGCGAGGAGGTCGAGGTGGCCGCTGATGGCCCCGGCCCAGTCCGCGACCTGCACATCGTGATGCGCCTGGGCGTAGGCGTTTAGTTCAGCGTTCACCCCGTCGATCCACGATCGCGGCGCGGATGCGGTCACCAGCACGAGGCGATGACCGGAAGCGAGGATGTCGTGGACCTCGGCGAGGGTGTCGGGTGAGATCGCACCGTTGGTGCCCAGAGCGAGCACCACGTTGGGACGCAGCTGGCCGGCATCCTTGAGGCTCCGAAGGATTCCCGGTGCGGCATACATGGAGCGCGAGACCGCGGCATCCACCTGAATCCCGGGGAAACGTTCGAGCAGGACGGGCGCAGAGGCGAGCATGACGGAATCGCCCACCGCGGTGATCTGGTCGCCGCGCACCGGTTCGGGGGCGGTGACGACGGGGTCGGCGGTCGGCGCCGGCTCCGTGGTCGCCGCGTCGGTCGCCATGCCGGACGGTGTATCGGTCGGCATGGCGGTCGCGGTCGCCGGTTGCGCCTTCAGTGCGTCCATCCCCGCATCCACGGCGGCCTCACCGCTGGAGACCTCGGGTGCCGCAGCGATCGCCGCGGTGGTGCCGCCGAGGAGGACGAGCGAGACCGCGGTGACGCCGATGACGCGGAACCGGCCGCGGGCGGAGCGCCCGAGCGCGACCCACATGCGCGCCGTGACGCGGCGGAAGCCTCCGCGGCGCACGGGGGTCTCCACGAACCGCAACGACGTCTCCGCGGCGATGAGGGTGAGCAGAAGAGCCGTCAGACCGAGCCAGGTTGGTACGGCGACGGTCGCACCGATACCCGACACCGCGGCGGTGAGCAGCACGAGGATCGGCCAGTGCCACAGGTACAGGGCATAGGAGCGCTCACCGACGAGTCGCAGCGGGGCGATGTCCAGAGCGCGCCCGAGCGGCGACCCGGGCCACACTCCCGCCGCTACGACGAGGGCGGACAGTAGGCTGGCGGCGAGGAGAGCGCCCGGCACGGCGGCGTCGCCCGCGCCCCTCAGCGTGGACACCGCGAGGAGTGCGGCGAGAGCAGCCGTCCCGACACCCGCGGTCGTCGCCCGGACCGTTCGCCGGTGCATCCAGGCCGGTGGCTCGGTCAGAAGCGGATGCAGTGCGAACGAGAGCGCCACGCCGAGCAGCAACCCGAACGCGTGGGAGTCCGTGCCGAAGTAGGCGCGGGTGAGGCCCCCACCGGAGAGCGTCAGCGCGAGCATCCACCCGGCGGACGCAGCGGCGGCGACCAGCACGATGCCCTTCCGAGCGACGCGCGACGGAACCCGCAGGATCAGGGGGAGCAGCAGCGGCCAGACCAGGTAGAACTGCTCCTCGACGGCGAGGGACCACAGATTCCGGAAGAGCTCTGACCCGCCGGCGGCGAAGTAGTCGCCTCCCGCCGTGATCGCCAGCCAGTTGTACGAGAAGGTCGCGGCTCCCGCCACCTGACGCCCGAGGTCCACCAGCACGTCGCCGCCGACCAGCCAGGCCGCGGTGGCGCACACGGTGACCATGAGCGCGAGTGCGGGCAGAAGCCGCCGCGCCCGCCGGGACCAGAACCGGCCGAGCCGGATGCGTCCCGTCGTCTCGCGTTCCCGGAGGAGCAGCGAGGTGATGAGGAAGCCGCTGATGACGAAGAACACGTCGACGCCCACGTAGCCCGCGTGAAACCAGCTCTGCGGGAACAGGTGGTAGAGGATCACGAGGGTCACCGCGATGGCACGCAGACCGTCGAGTCCGGCGTAGCGGGGGCGCGGGGGAGTGAGTGTCACAGGCGAGGAGGGGGCTGCCGAGGTACCGGGTGGGAAAGGCTCCAGTCTACGTGCGGTTGCTCCGCGCCTCCCGAGTCCCGCGGCGGTGGAGCGGTGCCGACGCGGGGCGCGGCTAGGCTGGCTGCGTGCGGATCCGGCTCGACATCGCCTACGACGGTACGCACTTCCGTGGCTGGGCTCGGCAGCCGGGACTGCGGACCGTGCAGGGCACTCTGGAAGCGGCGATCGCCCGCATCCTCGGCGGAGATCCGCGGCTCGTGGTCGCCGGCCGCACCGACGCGGGGGTGCACGCCGCCGGGCAGGTCGCCCACCTCGACCTCGACGCGCAGCAGGAGTCACGCCTCACCCCCCGCCGCCGCGGGGGCGCCGACCCGGTGTCGGACCTGGCGCACCGCATCCGCGGCGTGCTGGGCGCGTACGCGGACGCGACGGTGCATCGCGTCTCGGTGGCACCCGAGGGCTTCGATGCCCGGTTCGCCGCGGTGTGGCGGCGCTACGCCTACCGGGTTGCGGACGAATCCCTCGCGTACGACCCGCTGGAGCGCGCCCGCACGACCACCGCGCGGGGGCGGCTGGACGTGGCGGCGATGGATGCGGCCGCCCGGTCGCTCGTGGGGCTGCACGACTTCGCCGCCTACTGCAAACCCCGCCCCGAGGCCACGACCATCCGTACGCTGCTCGAATTCGATTGGACGCGGGACGAGGCGGGCATCCTCGTCGCCAACGTCAAGGCTGACGCCTTCTGCCACAGCATGGTGCGTGGGCTCGTGGGCGCCTGCGTCGCCGTCGGGGCAGGCCGGCTCGCGCCTGCGGCTCTCGCGCGGCTGCGCGACGACGCACAGCGGACCAGCGCGTTCGCGGTGCTCGCCGCGCGCGGCCTCACCCTCACCGAGGTGGGGTATCCCGCCGACGATCTGCTGGGCGCGCGGGCCGAGCAGACCCGCGCGCGCCGTGACCAGGAATGACTCGCTGAGCGTTCGTCAAGAGGACATCGTTCGGTCTGACTGCGCCGCTAGGGTGAAGGCATCATGAGGGCGATCTCCTACAACCTGCGAAAGCACCGCGCCGCGGGCGAACTGGCCGCGCTCGTCGATGCCCACGGCGCGGACGTGCTGTGCCTGCAGGAGGCCGACACGACCGACATCCCGTCGGTCCTCGGCGGACTCCGGCTCGCCGAGGCGACGCAGCGGAACCGCCTGGGCCTTGCCGTCTACTACCGCGAGAGCAGCTTCCGCCTCGCCGGGGTGCGGGCGATGTCGTTGAAGAAGTCGCTGCACGACCGGGTGCTCAAGCCCGCCGAGGAGCGGATGCTGGGCGTGCGGCTGCACGAGATCGATTCCGGCCGGGAACTCATCGTCGCCTCCTTCCACGCCGCTCCGCTGACGGCACTGAATTCGCTCCGGCGTCACCAGATCCGTACCGCACTGGCCGAGCTCCAGGACCTGGGTCCCGACCTGCCGGTGCTCATGGTGGGCGACTACAACTACCCGGTGTTCAAGGAGAAGCTGGGGGAACGGGTGCGCGACCAGGGTTACGAGCTGACCCTCAGCGACGCCCGCACCTACACCCGGTACCGCTTCTTCCGTGGGCACTACGACTTCGTCACCTCGGCCGGATTCGACATCGAGGCGGTCCGCACCCTGCCGCAGGGCCTCAGCGACCACCTGCCGATCCTGGTCACGGCGAGCGTCGAAGAGAGCGCCCACCGGCTCGCCGGCTGATCCGGATCAGGCGGCGTCGGCTTCCCGGCGTCGGCGCGCGACGAGGGCCGCGATGAGGACGACGGCTCCCGCGAGGACGAGCGCGCCGCCTCCCACCCACAGCCCAAGCAGGGACTGGGAGCTGAACCCCGTGACCGACAGCGACCCGACGGTCACGGTCACCGTGTCGCCGGGGGAGGAGGCGGAGAACACCGCGATCGTGTAGGCGCCCGCGGCATTCGCAGGGAACGTCACCGAGAGCGGGTCAAGGCCCCCGGACGCGTTCGCCCGCGCACCGATGTAGGTATTCGTCTCCACGGCGGTGCGGATGAGGCCGAAGGTGACCTCCGAGGCGTTCTCGCCGCGCACCGTGATGGTCAGCTGCTCCCCGGGTGCGAACGTGTCGTCGTCGACGGCGAGTTCGACCGAACCACCCGGGTCGATGGACGCGCGGGAGACGCTGACCGCATCATCGGGCGGATACGCCTGGGCGGGCAGTGCGGTGGCGAACAATGCCGCGGAGGCAAGGAGCAGGGTCGCGCCGACACGCGTGAGCCAATGCGGCATACGTCATCCATTCGTCCGGGTGGGGGGAAACCCGGTCGAATGGATTATCCCGCAGATGAACAGGAAGCGACAATCGTGCCGCCGTTGTCGGGAAGGACAGGGGTGACCTGTGCGCTCAGCTCGGGCGTCGACGGGGTGCGCACCCGGATGCGCGCGGTCGCCTCGGTGCCCGGGGTGAGGTCGGTGGTCCAGGTGAGCACGGTGCGTCCCCCGTCGGTTCCGGTCCCGAAACCGGGCGCGTCGGACGGCCCCTCGGACGAGGAGAAGACCAGCTCGCTTCCCGCGGGCAGGTAGAGGTAAGCGACCGTGCGGGTCACCCCCGGCGTGATGCCGTTCCCCCCGCCACCGGTGATGTACGACGGCAGGGATGCGGCGTCGGCCGGGGCGTCGCTGCGCACCGTCACGGTCAGGGCCGCATCCGGGCCACCCTCGGTGTCCGTGCACCAGCCGACGCCGACGTCGAGGTGGGTGTAATAGTCCATCTTCGAGCCGGTGCCGTCGTTCACGTAGACGCCGAAGGCGGTGTGCTCGGCGTCGGTGACCGGCCCGAGCCCCTGCAGGGTCGTGCCGTCGAGGATCGCCTGTTGCGCGGGGTCGGCATTCCACAGCAGGATGCGGTTCTCGCTGCCGGCCTGCGCCAGGGCGGTGACGAGGTCGGAAGAGTTCGCGCTGCCGGCCGCGAGGGCATCAAAAACCGCCGCCGCCGCCGTTTGGAAGAAGGCGTCCTGGTCGGCCGGGCGCTGGTATCGCTGGTACACCTCGTTGAGAAGAAGTGCGGTGGCGTTGTCGCTGGTGAGGACGTCGCCGGTGCTGAGCGTGATGGGGCCGGTGGCTCGCAGCAGGTACGACAGTGCGACGGGGTCGAGGGCCAGCACCCCGTCGACCCGGGTGCCGCTGTCCCGTGCCCACATCTCCTGCGCCAGCTGTCCGGCCACGGGGAAGGACGGCACCTGAGTGACGTTCTGGATGTAACGTCCCGGCTTCTCGTCGTACAGGGCCGTCAGTTCGTCGCTGAGGGGGAGCACCGATTGGGCGTACTGCGTGAAGTCGCCGGATGATGCCTGCCCGACCAGCGACAGGGCGCCGTCCTCGGTGTGGATCATCGCGGTCGCCCCGACGATCCCGCCGAGGGATCTCCACTCGGCGTTGTTCTGGAACAGGACCAGGTAGTTCCGCGGGCCGTCCGCGCCCAGCATGGCCGGCATGAGTGCGGTTGCCCGGCTGAGCGCATCGGTGGCGATGTGGGCGGTGTCGAGCAGGTCGCGGACCTCGGTGATCTGGGCGGCCAGCGGAGCCAGCAGCGTCCCGGTGGCGATGTCGTCCACGGATGCCAGCGCCGTCGCGGTGCCGGCCGCCGCGGCCGCGGCGGGTTCCTGCACCTCGGCGAGGGCTGCCAGGTCGAAGCGACCATCGACGGGCTGCAATGCCGCCAGCGAGAACCCGGAGGTGGAGGTGGCGAGAGGGGAGACCGCGGTGGTCACGACATCGTCCACCGCCGCGATGGCGGTGCCGACCGCATCCAGCTGTGCGCCGATCCAGGGCACCAGCGATGCTGCACGCCATACCGGGTCGCTGGTCAGCGCCCGCGCGGCGGCGGTGTCTTCGGCGATCGCGGGGACCGAGGCAGCAGCGGTCGCGGGATCGGCCATCGAGGAGACGAGGCTCGTCGCGGACTGCTGTGCGTCGCGGAGGTGACCCGCGGCGAGGAACCCACGGACGCCGATCCACACAGCGGCGAGGGCGACCAGGACGAGAGTGCCGATGAGCACCCAGACGACCACGGTCCCGGCGCGGCGAACACGGCGGGGGAGAGGGGATCGCGGCGGGGAGGAGGCGGTCACGACTTCACTCTACGCATGGACCCGTGGCGGGCCGCACTAGACTGGCGCGACGACCGAGGGGATCACGATGGCGCACCGCAAGGCAGTCAGGACCGCCCGTGCGGTGGTGGCGATCCTCGCTCTGTCCGCCCTGAGCGGATGCGGTCCGGCGCCCTGGAACGGCGGCGGCCCCGACCCCACCCCGACCCCCACGGCGACGCGGCGGTCACCGGTGCCCGCCCCGGTCTCCAACGACCTGTCCAGCGGATCCACCCAGCGCGAGGTGTCGGCGGGGGCGGTGAGTGCCGCGATCAACTATTGGTCGACGCTGTCGATGGACCGGTGGACGGCCACGGCGCTGAAGCCGATCAGCCTGTCCATGGTCACCACGATCACGCCCAACGACGGGCAGAAGGTGTACCTGCAGAAGGCGACGATGGTGGCCGTGCCCGGTAATGCCACGACCTCGTTCGATCCGCTCTCCCCGCAGGTCGACCAGTCGTCCGTGGCACCGGGCTATCTCGTCCTTTCGCCCTACAGCTACTCGCAGACGTTCAACGTGGGGGATCTGCCTGCGGAGGCGACGTTCGTGACGGTGCAGTTCACCTACGACTTCCTGGTGCAGACGACCCCGGAGTCGACGGAGTACGCCAAGCAGACCGCCACGGACACCCTGGTGGTCGCGATCGCCCAGCCGGCGACGGACACCGAGGAATGACACCCCGGCGGTGACGCACCGGCAGTCCGCCGTACAGGAGCGGGGCGAGCGTTCCCGGTCGGTATGCAGGCGACTTCGTCGAACCTGAAGTATACTTTCGCCGCCATCCCTGACTTTTCCGCCAATGCGACGGCACACCCGAATCCGCAGGCCCCGGCCCGCGACATCCTTCCGCCCCGCGGCGGATCCCACGAGGAGTGGACCCGTGCACACTCGACCCACCGGCCGCCGCCTCCGGCGTATCGCCGCCACCGCTGCGCTCGCCCTGCTCGGCACCACCGCCCTCAGCGGATGCACCCAGATCGTCGACGCCTTCAACAACCTCCAGGGCAAGGAGACGGGGATCGTATCGACCCCCGCGCCTTCCCCGTCGGCATCCCTGGTATTCAACTCGCAGTTCACCTACGACGGTTCCGTTTCGCTGACCAGCGACGTCGCCGACGACCTGGTGGTGCACCTGGACGTGTGGGCCGAGGATCCGAAGCGCACGCAGCAGTGGACGCCGAACACCGACAAGACATTCGGGTTCGCGATCAACGTGTTCGACAACCGGGTGGATGACAAGGCCGTGCTCGCGGAGAAACGTCGCGTCTACATCTCGTCCGTGAAGATCACCGCGCAGACCGCGCAGACCTCCGGGCAGACACAGACCCCGTACCAGTTCACGGCCGACCCGCGCACCCTCGTGCCCACGGACACGCTCCGCTCCGACCAGGGGCTGCTGATCAACCACTTCCAGGGCGGGCTGCTCATCGAAGGGCAGACGATTCACCAGCTGCCTGCGGACACCTACGGGCTCACGCTGGAGTTCGCGTTCACGGTCGCGGTGGAGGGCACTCCCAACACCGACTCGTCGTTCCAGCAGCAGGTCATCTACCAGTACCTGCCGATCGCGATCTACGCCGACTGACGGTCCTGGGCGCGGGTTCAGAACTCCCGCATGGCTGACCTCCGCGCGGGAGGCGGCGAGAAATCTTGCGTAAATCTTGCGTTTCGACGGGACGAGAACAGCGGCAACCTTGCGCGGGGTAGAGCACTCTAGGTAACAGCACCGGTGACCGTCGGTGTCTTCGGTTCCGCGAGCGGGGTTGCTTCCTCGCCAGACCCAGATGTGAGTCGCCATGTCCGATCCGCGAATGACCTACCCGCCGTACCAGGCCCTCGAGCCCGCACGGCCGATTCAGGACCCCTTCGCGGACGCTCCCGCCTTCGAAGAGGACTTCATGGCGGTGCTGGAGAACACCAACCTCCACCGCTCGACCATCGGCTGCGTCATTCCCGCGTACAACGAGGCCGAATCGATCGCCGACGTGATCGAGGGGCTCCTCCGGCAGACCCGCGTGCCCGACGTCATCCACGTCGTGATCAACAACACCACGGACGACACGGCGAAGATCGCCGCGGAATACGCCGGCCCCCACGAGATCGTCACGGAGCTCGGCGAGCAGTTCACCGAGGTGTTCGTGCACGACATCGGCAAGAACCCGGACAAGAAGGTCGGCGCCCTCAACTACGGCTACTCCCTCGTTGAGGGATGCGACTTCCTCCTCGGCGTCGACGGCGACACCGTCGCAGACCCCAAGGCGGTGGAGTACCTCGAGACCGAGGCGGTCAGCGACTCCCGCATCGGCGGCATCTCCGCCATCTTCACGATCGACGACAAGCCGATCAAGGGCCTCGTCGCCAAGTTCCTCATCGCCGGGCAGCGCACCCAGTTCGCCGCGTTCAACCTGCAGAACCTGCTGCGCGGCCGCAACATGGCCGTGCTCGGCGGCCAGTTCTCGATCTTCTCCACCAACGCACTGCGCGACGCCATGAAGGCCAACCACCAGACCACGCCGTGGGTGAAGGACAGCGAGGTGGAGGACTCGCTCCTCTCGCTGCAGATCAAGAGCGCGGGCTACCTGACCAAGATCAGCCCGTACGCCCGCGCCAACGTGGGGGGCATGACGACCCTGAAGGGGTACGACGCGCAGCAGGTGAAGTGGACCTACGGCGCGATCGAGCTGATGTGGCCCGGGCAGCGCGGCGACACGAAGGGTCAGCCGTTCCACCCGAACCTTCGCCTGCGCTGGTTCGAGAACTTCGGCATGCTGACGAACTTCTTCGTGCGCGTGGCCTTCATCATCCTGCTCGCCGGTTCGCTCTCGATCAACGCGTTCGTCTTCTCGCCGGTGTGGTTGATCCCGGTGGCGGCCGCAGCGCTGCTGAACCTCCGCATCGCGATGACGATGAAGGCGCGGGACAATCGCGACATCCTGTTCGCGGTGCTGATCTTCCCGGCCGAGGTCTTCATGTGGATCCGCATCAGCCACTTCCTGCGATCGTGGACCCGCTTCCTGTCGAAGAAGAAGGTCGACAACTGGGCCATGCAGGCCAAAGCGGAGCGCGGTGGTGGCTCGTTCGGCCACTGGGTGCCACTGGTGATGCTGGTGATCGTGATGATCGCGATGGCCATCATCTGGAACCTGCTGGGACCGGTCGTGCAGTCCTCCATTCTGTGGGTCGGCTGGCCTATCGTCGGTGTGGTCACGGTGCTGCAGACGCTGCTCATGTTCACGAAGCTCTTCCGCCGGCACCAGGGCTACCAGGTCTGACGCGGCGGATGGCTCGGATCGGTACCTCCGGCTGGACGTACCCGCACTGGCGGCACGTCCTCTACGAGGGGGTGCCGTCCGCGCGGTGGCTCGAGCGTTACGCCGCGGAGTTCGACACGGTGGAACTCAACGGCAGCTTCTACCGCTGGCCCTCGACGGAGCGCTTCACCGCGTGGGCGGATCGCGTGCCACCGGGGTTCTCGATCGCGGTGAAGGCGCCGCGGGGGCTGAGTCACGGTAAGCGGCTCGCCGACCCAGCTGTCTGGCTCGACCGCATCCGCACCTCGACGGACGCACTCGGCCCGCACCGTGGACCCCTCCTGGTGCAGCTGCCGCCCGACATGGCGCGCGACGATGCGAGGCTGGACTCCTTCCTCGACGCGGTCCCCGACGGTCTCCACCCGGTGATGGAGCTCCGCCATCCGTCCTGGGTCGATGAGGCCGTGTTCGATATCCTCGCCCGCCACGACGCAGCCTCCTGCGTCATGAGCGGCGCCGGGCTGCCCTGCGAGTTGCGAGCGACGTCCTCCCTGGTCTACGCCCGGCTCCACGGGCCGGACCCGCACACGCTGTACGCCGGCTCCTACTCCGACGACGATCTGCGCTGGTGGCGCGATCGTATCCGGGAGTGGGAGGGCGCGGGACACGAGGTCCGGGTGTACTTCGACAACGACGGCGAGGGGCATGCGGTGCGCAATGCCCGCACGCTGCGGGAAATGCTGGCGTCCGGGGGCTGACGCCGGACCAGCGGACCTGCTTGGATGAGCCACGGAGCCGATCGTCGGCCCGGTCGGGGGGAACCATGGATGTCACAGGCAAGGTCTTCGTCGTCACCGGTGCCGGCAACGGCATCGGACGGGAGGTCACTCTTCAGCTACTCGCAGGCGGCGGCTCGGTCGCGGGCGTCGATCTGAACGAGGCGGGTCTCGCCCGCACCGCGGAGCTCGCCGGCGACGTGCCCGCGTTCTCCACACACGTGGTGAACATCACCGATCGCGCCGCGGTGGAGCAGCTGCCGGCGGCCGTCATCGCCGCCCACGGGCAGGTCGACGCTGTCGTGAACGTCGCGGGGATCATCCAGAAGTTCGTGAAGGTGATCGATCTGCCCTACGAGGAGATCGAGAAGGTCATGAACGTCAACTTCTGGGGCGTGGTGACCATGTGCAAGACCTTCCTGCCGTTGCTCACCGAGCGGCCCGCCGCCGCGCTGGTCAACGTCGCGAGCATGGGCGCCTATGCGCCGGTGCCGGGGCAGGCGGTGTACGGCGCCTCGAAGGCGGCGGTGATGTTGCTCACCGAGGCCCTCTACGCCGAGCTGTTGGGCACGTCGGTCGCCGTCACCGTCATCTACCCGGGCGCGATCGGGACCGACATCGCCACGAACTCGGGAGTCGCCATCGCGGGCGACGCCACGGCGGATGCCTCCTCGTTCAAGATGACCAGCCCGGTGGAGGCGGGGCGCGTCATCGTCGACGCGATCGTCAAGGGCCGGTTCCGCGCGACCATTGGATCGGACGCGGCGATGATGGACCGGCTCTCGCGGCTCAACCCGAAGTTCGCGACCCGCCTGATCGCGAAGCAGATGGGTGGTCTGCTCAGCTGAGCCTCGCGGAGTAGGCCGCCCTTGCCGCGAAAAGACGCGGTAAAATGAAGGTACTCCGTCGCAATCGCCGTTCCGTCGCTCCTGCGTCAGACGCGACGATCGCGACGTGTGCGGCCTTCCTCGATCGGGCCGCCGCTCCGCTGCCGGGCCGGACCCAGGCAGTGTCGACGGAGCTTCGCAGACGCAGAACGAGGTTTCAGATGCGCTTCATCGCCGGTCAGACCATCGCCCATCCCGTTCACGGACCCATGACCATCCGGGAACGGAAGTCCCGCACCGTTCGCGGTGCCGTTGTCGAGTACCTGGAGATCGAGGTGCTGGGCGGTGGACTGCACATCAGCGTCCCGGTCGAGAAGGCCGACGACGTGGGCCTGCGTCCGCTCCTGAACGCCGAGCAGATCGAGGACCTCCTGGTACTGCTGCGCCTGCCGGCCGAGCCGGTGGAGAAGCAGTGGTCGCGCCGTCTCAAGGCCTACCACGAGCGGCTCAGCCTGGGCACGCCGGAGGCGAAGGCCGGTGTCTTGCGCGACATCGTCCGCTCGTCCGGCGCGGAACCGCACGCCGGTGCGGAGCGCGACATCCTCCGCGAGGTGCGGGCATCCCTGGGCGCCGAGCTCGCGCTCGCCCTCGACATCGACGAGGACACCGCCCGCGCTCTGCTCGATGATGCCGCGCAGACCGGGGATCTCGTCGTCCCCGGGTGATTTCCGACCGCCGACGGGATGCGGTGGCTACGATCGAACCGTGCAGACCTTCCCCGCCGGACCGGGCGCGCCGGTCGACCCCGTCCGTCGCCGGTCGTCGGTGTGACGCGGGACGCCCCTGCGGTCGGTCGGAACTGGGCCGGTAACCTCGCCTATTCGGCTCGCCGTCTCGTCGAACCGGCGTCGCTCGCCGAACTCACCGACCTGGTGCGTCGGGCGCCCCGGCTGCGGGTGCTCGGGTCCCGGCACTGTTTCAACGACATCGCCGACACCGACGGGGTCCTGGTCTCGCTGCGGGCCTTGGCCGGTGAGGGCTTCCTGCTGGATGGGCGTCGCGTGGTGCGGCTTCCCGCGGGTGCCCGCTACGGCGACGTCGCCCCGTCGTTGCACGCGGCGGGCGTCGCCTTCCGCAACCTCGCCTCCCTGCCGCACATCTCCATCGGCGGCGCGGTGCAGACCGGTACCCACGGCTCGGGAGACGCGGCACGTTCGCTGGCCGGTCACATCGCGGCGATCGAGATGATCGCGCCGGACGGCACGCCCCGTCGCCTCGCCCGCGGCGAGCATGACTTCGCCGGGGCGGTCGTTGCCCTCGGCGCACTCGGGATCGTCACCCATCTCGAGGTCGAGGTGGAACCGACCTTCGATGTGGCGCAGCGGGTGTTCGACGGCGGCGCGTGGGACCTCATCCTGGGGGACCTGGATGCGGTCACCTCCGCCGCGAGCAGCGTGAGCCTGTTCACCACCTGGCGTGACCCCGATGCGATCGACCAGATCTGGACGAAGTCCCGTGCGGGAGACCGGGGACTCGACCCCGCCGCGGTCGGCGCGCGGCCGGCCGATGGGCCGCGGCATCCGATCCCCGGCGCCGATCCCGCCCCCGCGACCGAGCAGGGCGGCGTCGCCGGCCCATGGTTCGAGCGGCTGCCGCATTTCCGCCTCGCTTTCACCCCGTCTGCGGGTGCCGAGCTGCAGAGTGAATACCTCGTGGATCGCACCGATGCGGTCGCGGCGATCGAGGCGATCCGTGCGCTCGCCGACCGGGTCTCCCCGCTGCTGCAGATCTGCGAGGTGCGCACCGTCGCCGCCGACGACCTGTGGCTGAGCGGGGCGTACGGTCGGGACACCGTCGGGATCCACTTCACCTGGGTGCCCGATGAGCCCGCGGTGCGAGCGCTGCTACCGCACATCGAGGCGGCCCTGCCGGAATCCGCCCGGCCGCACTGGGGCAAACTGTTCACCCTGGATGCGGGTGCGCTGCGTGAGCGGTATCCCCGCTGGCGAGACTTCTGGGAGCTGCGTGATCGGCTCGATCCGGAGCGCCGCTTCGAGAACGCCTACCTGCGCCGCTTGGCCGTCTGACCCCCCCACCCCCCTCGAGGAGACGTTATGTCCAGCGCTCGTGCGCGCCTGCTGTTCACCCCCATCACCCTGCGCGCTGTGGAGGTGCGCAACCGCCTCTGGGCGCCGCCGATGTGCCAGTACTCGGCGCTCGCGCAGGACGGGATGCCCACGGACTGGCACCTCGTGCATCTGGGCGCGCTCGCCCGTGGCGGCGCGGGCGCCGTCATCGCGGAGGCCACCGCCGTCGTCCCGGAGGGGCGGATCAGCCCGCAGGATCTGGGACTGTGGAACGACGCGCAGCGCGAGGCGTTCCGGCCGATCGTGGACTTCATCCACGGACAGGGCGCGGCCGCGGGGATCCAGCTCGCCCACGCGGGCCGGAAGGCCTCCACGTATCGGCCGTTCGGCGAATCGGCGACGGGCACCGTCCCGGAGGCTGACGGCGGCTGGCGACCGGTGGCGCCCAGCCCCGTCGCGTTCGAGGGACTGGCGACGCCGGACGAGCTGGATGCGGCGGGTATCGAGGCCGTCGTCACAGCGTTCGCCGCATCGGCTCGCCGGGCGGTCGACGCCGGATTCGACCTGCTCGAGGTCCACGCTGCGCACGGCTACCTGCTGCACGAATTCCTCTCCCCGCTGAGCAACCGCCGCACGGACCGCTACGGTGGGCCATTGGAGAACCGGGCGCGGCTCCTCCTCGAGGTGATCGACGCCGTCCGTGCGGAGATCGGTGAGGAGGTGCCGCTGCTGGTGCGGTTCTCCGCCACCGATTGGGTCGAGCACGGATGGACACTGGCCGAGACCGAGATCGTCGCCGGCTGGGCGGCCGCGCACGGGGCGGACATGTTCGACATCTCCAGCGGGGGGAATGCGCTCGCCCGCATCCCCACGGGTCCCGGCTACCAGGTGCCGTTCGCTGCGGCGGTGCGCGCCGCGACGGGGACACCGGTGGCAGCGGTCGGGATGATCGACCATGCCGCGCAGGCCGAGCAGGTGCTCGTCACCGGGCAGGCCGACGTGGTGCTCGCCGGCCGCCAGATGCTGCGCGACCCGAACTTCGCGATCAACGCGGCGCGGGAACTGGGAGTCGGCACCGCCCTGGTTCCCGGCGCCTACGAACGCGCCTACGTGTAGGTCGCCCGAGTAGCACGTCGCGGGCGCGGAGGAAAGGGCCGGTCGCCGGATATCACCGCCCGGGACAATCGGAGCATCCCCTCACGCAGAACGGAGCCTCCGATGGTCTACGCGGCGCCCCTGGCCTCTCTCCCGGACATCGATGCGTTCCCGCCCACCGAACCGATCTCGCTGCCTCTCCCGATCGACGCGCCGGCCGACCTGCGCCTGGAGCGCACCGGGTTCGACGGGTACGCCGTGTGCTGCGAGGACCGCACCCTCGGGTTCATCGACGTCGTGGGTCGGGTCCACGTGGTGCTGCTCGGACCGCGTGCCGACCGTGCGGTCGAGATCGCGCAGGTGCTCGACCTGCCCACGGCGGTGCAGCGGCTCGCGGACGCCCGCTGACCCGGTTCAGCCGTGTGCGAGGATCTGCAGTCCGATGACCGCGATCCCCACCACCGCTTCCGCGCCGAGCGCGATCAGACGCTGCCACCACCGCAACCGCAGTCGTCGGATGGCGGACAGCCCGATCACGATCAGCGCCACGACGAGAGCGACGACGGCGCCGCGCAGCGCCCCCTCGATCTGCCACAGCCCGAAGGCGGAGAGCGTGAGGAAGACGAACGGGATCACGAGCGCCCCCAGAGCCCCGAAGCTCGTGGCCAGCGCGTGCCGGTACTCGGCCGGGACCATCGCTCGCTCGTGCACCACCATGTGTGACACGACGTCGGCGACCAGGATCGCCAGCAGCATCCCCAGCACGGTCACCGCGAGGGTGCGGAGGGCCTCACCCGCGCTGACATGACCGTGTGCGCCGAGGGCGAGCAGGACCGCGAGAGCGGTGAAGGTGAGGTAGATCCTCTCCTTCAGCCGCTCCGCGCGGCCTTCTCGTTCCTCAGCGGTCGGCGGGTTCCGTGCGTTCCTCATGTGCGCCATCATCCTCCGTCGCCGTGTCACGGGTGGCGGAGTGCGGGGCCGCGGGGCGAGGGTCCGCGGGGTGCGGTTTCGCGGCCGCGGCGCGCTGCTCGGCCTCCAGCCGCTCCGCCTCCTCGCCACCGATCGCCTCGCCGCGCGCGACGAGGCCGGAGACGTCCGACAGCGGGATCTGCTTCAGGAACAGTGCCAGCACGAACGCGATGACGATGAACGGGATCAAGTACCAGAACACCGGCGCCAGGGCGTCGGCGTACGCGTCCACGACGCCGGTGTGGATCGCCTCGGGCAGCTGGTTCAGCTTCTCCGGGTCAAGTGTGGCGGTGGCGTTCGCCGCATCCGTCGGGCTGGCCCCGGCGCTCGTGAACACATCCGTGAGATTCTCACTGAGCCGGCTGGTGAACAGGGTGCCGAACACGGCGGTGCCAAGCGCCGCGCCCACCTCTCGGAAGTAGTTGTTCGTACTGGTTGCGGTGCCGATCTCCGCGGCGGGCACCGCGTTCTGCACCACCAGGACGACGACCTGCATGATGAGGCCGAGACCCGCGCCGAAGATGAACAGGTACACGCAGATCAGCCAGATCGGGGTGGATGCCTCGAGGGACGTCATGCACACCATGGCGATGCCGGTGACGATCGTGCCGAGGATCGGATACATCCGGTACCGGCCGGTCTTCGTGATGGCGAGACCCGAGGCGATCGAGGTGCCGAGCAGGCCCACCATCATGGGCAGCATCAGCAGACCGGATGCGGCGGCCGAGGTGCCGGACGACATCTGCAGGAACGTGGGGACGAAGCCGATCGCGGCGAACATGCCGATGCCGAGCGCCAGCCCGATGGCGGTCGCGTTGATGAAGATCGGGTTGCGGAACATCGACAGCGGCATGATCGGGTCGGCCGCGCGCGACTCCGTGAAGATGAACAGCGCGATGGCGACCACCATCCCGAGGCCCCAGGCCCAGGTGGCCAGCGATGCCCAGCCGAAATCGTTGTCGCCGCCGAGGTCGGTGAAGAGGATGAGGCAGGTCGTCGCCGCCGACAGGAACACGACACCGAGCCAGTCGATCCGCTTGGTCGCGCGCTTGTTCGGCAGCTGCAGCGCGACGAGGGCGATGATGAACGCCGCGATACCGACCGGGATGTTGATGTAGAACGCCCACGGCCACGTCAGGTGGTCGACGAACAGGCCGCCCAGCAGCGGGCCCGCGACGGCAGACAGGCCGAAGATTC
>NZ_JAPLAI010000029.1 GCF_026393345.1 Microbacterium sp. | reverse complement strand
GTCATGCAGAACCTGACCCTCATCGTGCAGAACGACACCCCGCCGCAGCAGCTCGGTGCCGCCTCGTCCAACGTGAACTTCTTCCGCACGATCGCGGGCACCATCGGCGTCACGATCATGGGCTCCCTCCTCTCGACGAGCGTGGGCAGCTACATCGCCGACGGCCTGGGCGGTTTCACGCCGACCACGGATGCGGAGCTCGCGGCACTGCAGAAGCTCGGTTCGGGCGACGTGCCGAAGGTCGCGGCCCTGCCTGACAGCCTCCGAGCGATCGTCGAGGGCGCCTACGGCCACGGCATCGCCGACGCGTTCATCATCGCGATTCCGCTCGCGGTGATCAGCATCGTTGCCATCGCCTTCATCAAGAACAAGCCGCTCTCGACAAAGACCGCCGCGGAGCAGCTGCGCGAGCAGGCGGAGGAGTCGATGATCGAGGTCTCGGAGGCCGAGATCGGCGCATCGTCCACCGGCACCGTCCGCATCCCGGGCGGATCGGACGCGGCTACGACCGCGACCGGATCGGTGCAGGTGCTCGAGCGCGAGGAACAGGCGCGCGAGCGCTGAGATGATCGCCATCGACGTGGACGCCACACCGGAGGTCGAGGACGCGCTCGCCGACTTACAGGGTGACCTCAACCTGGTGTTCGCCCGGGTGCGTTCGCTGTGGCGCGAGTCGGCGGCCGCGCTGCATCCCGAGCTGCAGGTCGCGGGGTACAAGCTGCTGACGTTCATCGACAAGGCGGGTACCGCCAACGCCCATCAGCTGGCCGAGCGCTTCGAGATGGACAAGTCCGTCGTCAGTCGCCAGGTGCGGATGCTCGAGGAACTGAACCTGCTCCGCTCGCGTGCGGATGAACGCGACGGACGGCTGCGCGTACTCAGCGCGACCCCGGCCGCATCTGTGGCTCTCCGGACGCTGCGGCATGAGTACGCCGCCCGGATGCGTGAGGGGATCGGAGAGCTGAGTCTGGCGGAGATCCGCGCCGCCTCGAAGGTCTTCAAACTCCTGTCTGAGGTGTGATCGAAGCCCCGCTGTCTCCTGTGTCAGCGGGGCTTCGCCGTACACTGGCGGCCATGACCTCCTCCCACGGCGCCGATCCGGGCGCGGCCGGCGGCGAGGTGCACGGCGGCCTCGACGCGCAGCAGGACGCGGCCGTCACCAGGGTCGAACACGAGCTGGGCCGGCTGATCGCGCGGATCCGCGTGGGCCTCCGCGAAGCCGCGGCCACTGTCCACCCGGAACTGCAACCGCTCGGGTATCAGGTGCTCACCTCCATCGCCTCGGGTAAGGCGACCTCCGCCGGGGAGATCATCGAACGGCTTCGGACGGACAAGTCGGCCGTGAGTCGCCACGTGCGTCAGCTCGAGCGGTGGGGGCTCGTCGAGAGTGTCCGGGATCCGGACGACCGCCACGCCCGCGTCCTGGTCGCCACCGATCTCGCTCAGGCGCGGGTCGCCCTCGCCCGGTCGCGATACGAGGAGCGGATCGGGGAGCGGCTACGGAACTGGTCCGCCCAAGACCTCGACCACTTCGCCGACCTGCTCTCGGACCTCGCCGGCTGACCCCCGGGTCTCCGATGCCCCGGGTCGATCGAACCCGCTCATCCGTCGCACATGAAGGGTGAGCGGTCGCCGTATCCGCGATCTGCGACGGGCGAACGGGCATCGAACCCGCTCATCCGTCGCGAAGGACGGGCGAAGTGACCCCGCATCCGCGATCTGCGACGGGTGAAGGCGCTACGTGCATAGTGCCTGCGGGAGATGGAGGCCAGTCCCTCCCGGTGCGCGGCGGAAGTCCCTAACGTGGAGGGATGGCGAGCGACGACACCCGGCCCGAGGACCTGTACACCGGCCCCATCGACCTGCCCGGGATGGCGGAGCTCGAGGACGAGGGCGACCAGGAGACGGTCGAGATCAGTTACGACGAGGCCCGGTACCCGGCCCGGCCCCGGCGGCTCCGGCCACGGGACCAGTTCCGCGGCGGGCGCGTGCGTCGGATCAAGACCGACCCTCGCACGGCCAACGGGACCAACCCGTCGTACGTGGAATGGCTGGTGCGGCAGTCGATGCTGAAGGATGCGGACGTCCTTGCCCGCCAGCTCGCCGGGCAGCCCGCGATGTGGCGGAACCCCTACGCCCGCCCCGACGCGCGACGGGCCATCGCCACGAGCGATGTGTGGTTCACCGCGTATCCGATCTCCCTCATCACCCGATCGGGGCAATCGTTCCTGGCGGCGCTCGGCGACGAAGAACTGTGGCGAGCGTTCGACCGTGTCGGCATCACCGCGGTCCACACCGGTCCGGTGAAGCGGGCCGGCGGGATCGCGGGATGGCTCCAGACCCCGAGCGTGGACGGGCATTTCGACCGCATCAGCACCGAGATCGACCCCGCGTTCGGCACCGAGGAGGAGTTTCGCGCGCTCTGCGACACGGCGGATGCCCACGGCGGGAGTGTCATCGATGACATCGTGCCGGGGCACACCGGCAAGGGGGCGGACTTCCGTCTTGCCGAGATGGGCTTCAAGGACTACCCCGGGATCTACCACATGGTGGAGATCCCGCCGGAGGACTGGGACCTTCTCCCCGACGTGCCCGACGGCGTGGACAGTATCAACCTCGACCCGGCGACCGAGCGCGTGCTCGCGGAGCGCGGGTACATCATCGGTGCCCTGCAGCGAGTCATCTTCTACACCCCGGGGGTGAAGGAGACGAACTGGAGCGCGACCGCCCCCGCGATCGGGCCGGACGGCATCACCCGACGCTGGGTCTACCTGCACTATTTCAAGCAGGGCCAGCCGTCCATCAACTGGCTCGACCCCACCTTCGCCGGGATGCGGCTGGTGATCGGCGACGCCCTGCACTCCCTCGGCGAGCTCGGCACGACCGCGCTGCGGCTGGACGCGAACGGCTTCCTCGGCGTGGAGGTGAGCGCCGAGGGCCTCCCGGCCTGGTCGGAGGGGCATCCGCTCTCCCATGCGGCCAATCACATCATCGCCGGGATGGTCCGCAAGGTCGGCGGCTTCACCTTCCAGGAGCTCAACCTCACCATCGAGGACATCCGCGACACCGGGGCCGTCGGGGCCGATCTCTCCTACGACTTCATCGGGCGCCCGGGTTATCACCACGCGCTCGCCACGGGGCAGACCGAGTTCCTGCGACTCGCCCTGAACACGTCACTCGACCTCGGGGTGCAGCCGGTGCAGCTGGTGCACGGGCTGCAAAACCATGACGAGCTGACCTACGAGCTGGTCCACTGGGCTGCGCGTCACGGCGACGATCTCTACCGATTCCGTGGCGACGAGATTCCGGGCGGTCAGCTCGCGGAGATCGTCCGCGCCGAGCTCACCGAGAGTCTTACCGGCACCGCCGACTACAACCGCGTCTTCACCCAGAACGGCATCGCCTGCACCTCGACGTCGCTCATCGCCGCGACGCGGGGGATCACCCGGCTCGATGACATCACGGACGCCGACGTGCCCGCCATCCGCGACGCGCACCTCCTGCTGTGCGCGTACAACGCGTGGCAGCCGGGCGTCTTCGCGCTCTCCGGGTGGGACCTCGTGGGGATGCTGACCGTCCCGGCCGCCGACATCACCGACCTCATCGCGTCCGGCGACACCCGGTGGATCGAGCGCGGTGCGCACGACCTGCTGGATATCGATCCGGATGCCACGCGGTCGGCTGCCGGGATGCCGCGGGGGCGAGCCCCCTACGGCCCCCTACCCGCGCAGCTCGACGACCCGGAGTCGTTCGCCTCACGTCTGGCAGGGATTCTCGATCTGCGGCGTGAGTACGGCATCGCGACGGCGTCGCAGGTTGACATCCCCGAGGTGGCACATGCGGGGATGCTGGTGCTGGTGCACCGTCTCGACGAGGGTGTCCCGAACGCGGACGCCCCCATCCAGGCGACCGTGCTGAACTTCTCGGGCGAGCCGACCGAGGGCACCGTGCGGTCAGAACATCTGATCCCCGGATACGACGTGGTGGATGCGGCATCGGGTCAAACGATCGGACGCGTCGACGATCTCAAGAGTTTCGCCGTCTCCCTGCCGGCCTACGGCGCGATGTTCCTCGTGCTCCAGCCCACCGAGCCCACGGACGACTGACGCGGGCCGCCCCTCATCGGCTACGCGGTGAGGACGCCTTCGATGGCCGCCACCGGTACCGGGAGCCACCCCGGCCGGTTGCGTGCCTCATACGTCGCCTCGTAGACGGCCTTGTCGAGGACGAGCGCGCGGAGCAGCACCGGGTCGATCTCGACCGCGCCGGGCGAGGAAACGTACGCGTCCAGGAACGCCTCACGGCACGCCCCACCCCAGCCGTCCGCATCCGGTCCGCCGCCCACGGCGCCGGCGTAGTCGAAGGATCGCAGCATCCCCGCGACATCGCGGGGAGCGAGGTCGGGGATCGCGCGCTCCTCCATCGGACGCAGAGGCTCCCCCTCGAAATCGACGATCCGCCAGCCGCCGTGCGGCACGGCGAGCACCTGCCCGAGATGCAGGTCGCCGTGGATGCGTTGCAGTCGCGGCCACGGACGCTCGAGGGCAGCGTGGTAGACGGCGTCGATCGCCGCGGCGCGGTCGGCCACCGCGGGCACCTCCGCCGCGGCGATCGCCAGCCGCCGCCGCCACGACGCTGCCGCCGCCGCGACGTGGTCGCGACCGGCTGCCACCGTCTCCAGTGCCGCGCCGAGCGCTCCGTGCACCCCGGCGACCGCACGCCCGAGGTCCCGTGCCGCCTCGGTGAAGTCCCGGTGCTCGGACGCCGCCTCCAGGGCGATCTGCCATCCGTCGCGGACCCCCGGGAGGAATTCCTGCGCAAAGCACAGCGTGCCGTGCGCCACCCCGGATGCCCGCCCCACGTCGGGCCACTCCGCATCCAGGCTGCCGAGGAACCGCGGCACGAACGGTGATCCCGCCCGGCTCAGCACTCGCTGCACCGTGACGTCTGGGTTCTCACCGTGGTGCAGGGTGCGGAACAGCTTGAGGATGATCGTGGGCGTGCCGTCCTCATCGAAGACGATGGAGGTATTGGACTGCTCTGCGCTCAGTACGCGGCACCCGGTGACCCGGCCGACGTCCACGCCCATCTCCGCCAGCAGCGCGACGGCGAAATCCTGATGCCGTGTCGCGTCGACGAGATAGCCGTCGGCGTCGTGGTGCACGACCGCGTCATCAGGGCCCGGCGCTGCGACCCGGGCCAACGGCACGTTGTACAGGGTCGGCAGCGAACCCGCGTCGTCCATGAGGAGGTATCGGGTGGCCGCCGTCGCCGGTTGGACGTCGAGCAACCGGAACCGAGGTTGGTGACTCTTCCCCGCGTACCACCGCTGCTGTCTGACCCAATCACCGAGCTCTGTTGAGAAGTCCACGCTTCACCCTGAGCCATGACGGGTCCGGAGAGAAAGGGCTGGACGGGTGCGGGGGCGGGGGAGTACCGGCGTGGGCGAGTCAGGACGTGTGGGTGGGTGGGTTCGATCATGCACCCACCCGCCCACCGCTATCAGGTCAGCTGGGGGAGACGTCCACCCGAGCGCAGATCAGCGGCTTCGTCCCAGGTGCGAGCGTGCGCGGAGAAGGCTCCCCGGTAGCGTGCCGCGGGATGGCGGTCGTTCAGCAGCGGCGAGCCGAAGAGCTTCTGTCGCAGCGGGCCCGGAGCGTACTCCTCCTGCGCGAGTCCGCGGGCCCGGAGGACGGGCAGCACCTTCTCGGCGAACTCCTCGAAGGACCCCGGCAATACCCAGTTGATGACGTTGATGCCGTCGACGCCCGCGGCCTGCCATTTCACCAGCTCGTCCGCGATCTGCTCGGGCGTGCCGACGACCCGGGATGCGCTCCGGGTGAGCAGCGCCACATCCTCCACGACGGGCTCCCGGTCGGGGACGGCCTGCGATGCCCAGGCCAGGAATCCGCGGGCAGTGTTGGTGTCGATGTCCTTGATCGGGGTTGCCGGGTCGTAGACGCGGCCGGTCTTGTCGACGAGCGCGGAGTGAGCGAGGTACCCCTCGTTGCTCACGAAACGGTCGTACTCCGCCTCCTTCTCCCGCGCGGCCTCCTCGGTGTCGCCGATGATGAAGCTCAGGCCCTGGTAGAACGTGATGTCCTCGGGTCGGCGTCCGGCTTCGACCGCCAACTGTCGGGTGTGCTCGATCTGACGGCGAGCGATCTCCGGTGAGGGCGCGATGATGAACGTCGCCTCCGCGTGCCGGGCGGCGAACCGGCGCCCGGACTCCGAGGAGCCTGCCTGGAACAGGAGCGGTGTGCGCTGCGGGGACGGTGCCGGCAGATGCGGTCCCTCGACGCGATACCGCTCACCCTCGTGGTGGATCTTGTGGATCCGCGAGGCATCGGCGTAAATACCCCGCTCCCGGTCCTTGACCAGCGCACCGTCATCCCACGAGCCCTCCCAGAGCTTGTAGACGACGTCGACGTACTCCTCGGCCCAGCGGTACCGCTCCGTGTGGTCGGTGAGCTGCGGCAGCCCGAAGTTGCGGGCGCCGTTGTCCTGCGTTCCGGTGACGATATTCCATGCCACGCGTCCCCGCGAGATGTGGTCGAGGGTCGATACCTGGCGGGCGAAGTTGAACGGGTGGTTCTGGGCGACGTTCGAGGTGAGGGCGAGGCCGAGGTTCGTGGTGGACACCGCGAGAGCCCCGAGAAGCACCGTCGGGTCGTTGCTCGGGATCTGCAGGCCATGGCGGGCGTAGACCTCGAAGTCGGCGTCCGCGTCGCCGTAGAGGCCGGTGACGTCGGCGAAGAACATGGCGTCGAACTTGGCCTCCTCCAGGGTGCGCGCCAGATCGATCCACAGGTCGACGTTCTCGAAGTCGACCTGGCCGGCGTCGGGGCGTCGCCACTGGCCGTGCTGGATGTGGGAGTTCGTGTTCATGACGAACGCGTTGAAGCGGAGGGGGCGGGCGGGGTCGGTCATGCGGAGGCCTTTCGTTCCAGAAGATCGGGGGAGGGCAGCGAGCCGATGAGCTGCTGGGTGTAGGGATGCTGGGGACGGGCGAAGATCTCGTCGGACGTGCCGGATTCCACGACCCGGCCGTTCGTCATCACCAGCACGCGGTCGCTCATGTGGTGGATGACGCCGAGGTCGTGAGAGATGAATAGGTAGCTCAGCCCGTAGTCGTCCTGGAGCTGCACGAGCAGATCGAGGATCTGTGCCTGCACGGAGACATCGAGGGCCGAGACCGCTTCGTCGAGCACGATGATCTCGGGCGACGCGGCGAGGGCGCGGGCGATCGCGACCCGCTGGCGCTGCCCGCCGGACAACCGTAGGGGGGAGCGCCCCCGCACCTCGGGCCCCAGGGCGACCTGGCCCAGGAGCGCCTGGACCCGCTCCCGCCGCTGCGCCTGATCCACGCCGGCGCCGGACGGAATGGCGTCGAGCAGGATGCGTTCCACACTCCACCGCGGATCGAAGGAACTCAGCGGGTCCTGGTAGACCACGGCGATGCGATCGCGCAGGTGTCGCCGGCGTGATTCGGGGACGGCACTCCAGGGATGACCGAGAAGCGTCACCTCCCCCTCGTCGGCGTCTTCGAGGGCGAGCGCGATCCGCGCCGTCGTGCTTTTCCCGGAGCCCGATTCACCCACGATGCCGAGCGTCTCGCCCCGCTGCAGCGTGAAGGAGACGCCGTCGACCGCGCGCGTCCGGGACCCGTCGCGTCCGATGAAGTGCCGCACCAGGCCGCGTGCCTCGAGGACCGGGGCGTTCAGGTCGCCGTGTGCGGCGCGGGAGGTCGCGGCGATGTGCAGGTCAGGCACGGATGCGGTCGCGGGCGCCAATCGTTCGCCTCGGGTGTGCCCGCCCGGGACGGCATCCAACAGAGCCTGGGTGTAGGGATGCTGCGGATCTCGCAGAACGCGCGCCGCCGGTCCCTGCTCGACGACCTCGCCTCGGCTCATCACAAGGATCTCGTCGGCCAATTCTCCGACGACGGCCAGGTCATGGCTGATCAGCAGGATCGATGCACCGCGGTCTTTCATCTCCGCGAGGAGCGAGAGCACCTGTGCCTGGACCGTGACGTCGAGTGCGGTCGTGGGCTCGTCCGCGATGATGACCGCCGGGTCGAGTGCCACGGCAGAGGCGATGAGCGCACGTTGGCGGAGGCCCCCGGACAATGCGCCGGCGCGCTGGCGGGCGCGGCGTTCGGCATCCGGGACGCCGACACTGGTCAGCACGTCGATGGCCTTTGCCCGTCGTGCGCGGCGGTCGCGCCACCCGTGCAGGCGCAGTGCTTCCTCGATCTCCGCCCCCACCGGCCGCAGCGGGTCGAGGGAGACGAGCGCATCCTGCTGGATGAAGCCGATCTCGCGCCCGCGGATGCGTCGCCACGATCGCGAGGAGCGGTTGCGCAGGTCTCGTTCGCCGAGGGCCACCTCGCCCCCGGTGACCACGCCGCCGACGCCGGTGAGACCCACGAGCGTGCGCGCCGTCACGCTCTTGCCCGACCCGGATTCACCGACGATCGCGACGCAGCGTCCCGCGTGCAGATCGAAGGAGACGGATCGCACCACCGACCGGACACCCGCGCTGCCCTCGAAACCGACCGACAGATCGCGGACGCGCAGGCGTGGTGTTCCCGTCGGTGCGGCCGGGGTGGTGTCGATGAGACTCTCGTCCAGCATGGTCATGTCACTCCTCCTTCTCGAGGTGGATCTGGATGGCACGCCCCACGGTCGTCGCGGCGAGCGCGAGGAGCAGGATGACCAGACCGGGGATGATGGTGAGCCACGGTGCCTGCAGCACGTATGCGCGGCCTGCGTCGAGGAGCGCACCCCACTCGGACGATGGCGGTGCGACGCCGAGGCCCAAGAAGGCGAGTCCGGAGGCCCAGACGATCGACTGCCCGATCGACATGGTGAACAGGGCGATGAGCGGGCGCATGGCGTTGGGCAGGATGTGCTGACGAATGATGCGCACCCGGCCGTGACCGAGGGCGCGCGCCGCCTCCACGTATCCCGCGTTGCGCGCAGCGAGGACCTGGCCGCGCACCATCCGCGCGTAGCCGGGCGCCGTGCTCAGCCCGACGGCGAGCACGGCCGTGCCGGCGGAGGGCCCGAGGATCGCCACCATCAGCAGGGCGAACAACAGGATCGGGAACGCGAAGGTGACCTCGATGACCCGGTTGACGACGGCCGCGGTCACCCGGTCGGCGAGCGCGGCGAGGGTGCCGAGGATGACGGCGATGACGAGCGCCAGGCCGGCCGCACCGACTCCGATCACCAGTGATTCGCGGGTGCCGTAGACCACCCGGCTGTACAGGTCGCGTCCGGCCTCGTCGGTGCCGAACCAGAACTGCAGGCTGGGCGCGTGCAGTGCATTCGCGAAATCCTGCGACGTGGGCGAGTGCGTCGCCAAGACCCCGGGTGCCACGGCGGCGAGGGCGAACAGCACCAGGGTGAGTGCGGACAGGATCACCCCGATCTCGGGCACGCGGCGACGGGGTGAGTCGGGCTCGGCGGCGATGAGTGACGGGTCGAGTGCGGTCATGACGCGGCCATCCTCGGATCGATGACGGTGTAGACGATGTCCACGAGAAGGTTGGCGACGACGTACACCAGCGCGACGAGCACGACGATCCCCGTGACGACGGGGAGATCGTGCGTGCCGACGGCGGTGACGAGGGTCTCGCCGATGCCGGGGCGGGAGAAGATTGATTCCACGATCACTGCCCCGGAGATCGTGGCGCCGAGCGCCCAGCCGGTGAGGGTCACCGCGGGGATCGCGGCGTGGCGGAGCACATGGCGCAACCGGATCTCGAGGTCGCCCATGCCCCGCATCCGGGCACTGAGCACGAACGGCTGATCCAACGCACGCTCGAACTCCGTGCGCGTGGCCTGCCCCATGAACCCGGCGAGGGGAATCGCAAGCGTCAGGGCGGGGAGGACGAGTCCCGCGATCCCGGTGCCGCCCATCACCGGGAACCACCGCAGCTGGAGTCCGAAGACGAGCAGCAGCAGGATGCCGAGCCAATAGGGCGGGATGCCGGCGACCAGGGTGTCCACGCCGGCACCGAAGTTCCGTACCCGGCGGCTGCGGCCCGCGGTGGCCGTGACCCAGACGATCATGATCAGCCAGGCCAGCGCGATGCCGGTCGCCGTCAGGACGAGCGTCGCACCGAGCTGCTCGGAGATGATGTCCCAGACGGGGCGGAACTGCTGGTACGACGTTCCGAGGTCGCCGCGCAGCAGCCCGCCGATGTATCGCAGGTACTGCACAATGACGGGGTCGGACAGGCCGAACTGCGCGATGATCGGGGCGAGTTCCTCGGGTGTGCGCTGCTGCGCCTGCCCGGTACGGATGTTCAGGATGGCGGTTGCCCGGTCTCCCGGCAGGGCCAGCTGGGCGAGGAATGCCGCCGTGGCGGCACCCCACAGCACCACGACGGAGCCTGCCAGCCGGGAGAGGACGCGGCGGACCCGCGGCGCGCGCAGTCGGGCGGGGATGCCCGATCCTGCGTGCGCCGCAGGGGCCTCACTCGACGAAGTAAGCGTCATAGAAGGTCGGTCCTCCCTGTGCGTGCTCCTGCCAGACACCCTTCAGGGAGGGGCTGACCGCGAGGGTGCTGAGCCGGTCGTAGAGCCCGACGGATGTGGCGTGCTCGGCGATGTAGTCCTGTGCCTGCCCGTACAGCTGGTTCTGCTTCTCCGCATCCGGCTCGGAGTTCGCGTCGAGGATCAGCTGCTCCAGCACGGAGTCGTTGTAGAACGCGCTGTTGGAGTAGTTGGGCTGCTCCTCGGTGCTCTGCCGCCAGTTGATGTAGAGGATGCCGGCGTTGACGCTCGTCCAGTACCCCACCGACAGGTCGTAGGAATCGGGGGTGCTGTAGTCGCCTCCCCACAGCTCTGCCTGGCTGAGCGGGAGCAGATCGACCTTGAAGCCCACGGCCTTGGCCTGCTCCTGGACCGCCTGCAGGATCGAGGCGCCGTCGGCGTTGATGATGGAACCGGCACCGTAGGGGAGCAGCACCTCCAGCAGCTCGCCGTCCTTGGACCGATAGCCGTCGTCGTCGCGGGTCCAGCCGGCCGCATCCAGCAGCCGGTTCGCCTCATCCGGGTCGTAGGTGTAGAGGTCCGCGGCTGCCTGGCTGTAGCCCGGGGTCGCCTGGCTGACGCCGCCGTTCCCTTCGTAGGGGATCACGCCCTGACCGATGGTCTCGACGATGCTCTCCCGATCGAGGGAAGAGACGAACGCCTTGCGAACGTTCTCGTCGACGAAGGGGCCCTGCGCTGTGTTGAACGAGATCTGCTGCGGCCGCCCCGGGGTCACGAACTTCTCCAGGGTGAAGCCGGCGTCGTCCAGCGTCTGCCACGACGTGGCAGGCACGTCGTAGATCGCGTTCGCCTCACCGGACTGCAGTGCGGCGACGCGCGTCGTCGGGTCACTGGTAAAGCGCCAGTCGACCTTATCGACGTAGGCGGGGCCGGTGTGCTGCGCATTGGCGGGCCACGACGTGTAGTCGTCGTTGCGCTCCAGAACGACGTTCTGGCCCCGGTTCCACTCGGCGACGGTGAACGCGCCCGATCCGATCGGGGCCTCGCAGTTCTCTTCGTCGGTGCGCGTCTCGAGCGCCTGCTGCGACTGGATGCCGAAATAGCCCTGTGTGAGGTTCTCGATGAACCGGGTGTAGGGGCGGCTCAGGTGGATCGCCACGGTGAGATCGTCGACGGCCTCTGCGGACTCGTAATAGCCCCCCAACCACACGGCCGCGGTGCTGTTGCCGCCCGCGACCCAGTAGTCGAAGTTGTACGCGACGGCTTCCGCATCGACCGGGGTCCCGTCGGTGAACGAGACGCCGTCCTTCAGCGTGATCGTGTAGGTCAACCCGTCGTCGGACACCTCCCACGACTCGCCGAGCCAGGCGACCGGTTGGCCGTCGTCATCCAGCGAGAACAGGCTGTCGAGCACCTGATAGGAGATGTAGGCCTGCTCGATCCAGCCGCCGAAGATGCAGGACGGCTCCTGCTGGTGCGCGTACACGATGGTTCCGCCGTCGATGCGTTCGGCATCCGCGGCCGGCTGGACGGCCGCCGCCGTGCCACAGGCGGTGAGGGCGAGGAGGGAGACCGCGCCGAGCGAGAGGAGGGCGAGGCCGCGGGTGCGGGTGGAGCGGGGCAGTGGCACGACACTGACCTTTCGATGGGATGCGGGGGCACGCGAGAAGCGTGTTGGTCTGCCTGGCAGGCTCGCACCGGTCGCCGCGGGCGCGCTCCGGTCGGCGACGCGCGTGGTTATCTGTCGTCACGCAGCTTCACGTTGTGGCGGCCGGTGCTCGGCGGCGCTACTGTCGCGCGCCCGAGTGTGCGGGCGGACTGGCCGGCGTCGACCTGCCCGCAATCCGGCCGTCATGCCAGAGTGCTCTCATGAGCTGGCCCGCCGCGGATTTCGCCCCGGATGCGGACGCGCTGGTGTCGTGGTGGGTCGTCGACGCCCTCGTCGACGCCCTCGTCGGCACCCCGGTGGAGGCAGCGCTCGCCGCGTTCGTCCCGGGGTGGCTGAGCGGGACGTGGCCCTTCGAGCGGGTGCGGTTCGGCGTGGAGTGACCCGCCGCGCTGCCCCTCACGACGGATGAACGCAGGAGCCGTCCGGGTTCGCCCGTCGCACATGTCGGGTCCGGCGCCGGCGCACCGACCCTTTGCGACGGGTGAACGCAGGGGTGTCCGGGTTCGCCCGTCGCGCATGTCGGATCGCGGAGCGCCGCATCGGCCCTTTGCGACGGGTGAACGCGGGGGTGACGGGTGAACGCGAAGGCGACGGATGAGCGCCCGAGCGAACGGACGGCCGCGAGTGTCAGTGGCGCGCCTGATCCACCGGCAGTGTGTCGGTGATCTGCTCGAAGTGGGTCACGACGCCGTCCTGCAGCCGCCAGAGGTGCGCGACCCGTGCCCGGAACGCCTTCCCCGTCGCCGTGAACGTGCCGGTGTAGGTGCCGACGCCGACGACGGCATCCCCGGCGTCGAGCACCTCGTCGACGGTGAGGCGGTAGTCGTCGTACTCGCCGGCCAGACGGAGGAAGACATTCTGTTTGACCGCCTCGGGGCCGATGTAGAGCCCCGCCGCCGGGAATCCGTCGGCCTCTCGCCACTGCACGTCGGGCGCGAGGGGCGCCAGCATCCCCTCGAGGTCTCCCGCGTCCGAGGCGGCGTAGTGGGCGCGGATGATGTCTGCGTTCGTGGTCATGTCGGTCCTTCAGACGGGTTCGATGTCGGGGTACGTGACGGAGCCGAGCGGATAGATGTGGCCGCCCGCCCGGCTGTGCTGCGCGTTGCCCTGGCCGTTGATGCCCAGGAACACGCCGGTGGTGCGCAGCTCGTAGCCGAGATCGTGCAGCCACACGCTGGCCACCGGGATCACGAATTCGCGGAAGCAGAACAGGTAGAGCCCGTGCTCGAACTTCCACACCGTCGACATGTCGACGTCGCCGTGCCCGCGCTGCTCGCCCTGCACGCACTGCCAGGCGTACCGCTCCGACGACAGGTACACGTGCTCGTACAGATGGTTCGGGCTGTACCGGTAGACGTTCCGCATCCCGATGAGATCGCGGCTCGTGCCGGGTTTCGCTCCGGTGACGCTCACTCCCTCGACGATGCCCGCGGCGAAGGTCTGCCCCACCTGGGGCACACCGGGCGTGGGTTCCGGTGCAATCGCGGAGTGCGTGAGCAGCGCGCGCCCGGTGACGCGGTTCCAAACGACGGTGATGGCCTCGCGTCCGCGCGAGGTGAGCGGCAGATTGAGGAAGGTGACGTCCGGCCGGACCTGGACCGCGTCGTACGGATCCCGATTCCCGCCGGATGCGGACAGCAGCCCGTCCGAGGACCAGGTGGCGTTCTGATCGTCGTCGAAGACGATGTTGAGGGCGGTCTCGCCGTCGAAGCGGAAAGACACCGAGATGCCGGTGAGGTCGACGGCGGGCAACCGGTAGGTGTCGATGCCGGCGGCGAAGTCGTCGTAGGTCTTCCACTGCGACCGGTCGGCGGCGTCGGTGCGGCCGCCCACCTCGATGGTGTGCGAGTGCGTCATGTTTCTCCTAGGGGACGAGCACGGCCTTGATCAGGCCTTCCGTGCGGTTCTCGATGTCGGCGAAGGCCTGTTCCACGTCGGTCAGCGGGTACACATGGGTCACGAGTGAGGAGAACGGGAACCTGCCCGACGCCAAGAGCTCCAGCGCAGGCTCGAACCCACCGGAGGAGAGGAAGCTCGGCAGCACGTCGATCTCCCGGGTGAGCAGCAGATCGTCGCTGGGAATCTGCAACGTCGGCCCCGACCCGCATGCCCCCGCGAGCACGACTCGCCCGCCCCTGCGCACGATCCGCAGTGCATCTCGTTGCGCATCCACCGAGCCGGCCGCCTCGATGACGACGTCCGCTCCGCGCGGCAGGATGCCGTGGACCGCCGTGACGAGGTCGTCCCCGCGTGCGGCGACCTGCGCGGTCGAACCGAACGCCCGAGCGAGGGTCCTGCGCTCCGCGCGACCCCCGACCACGATGACCGTGCCGGCACCCGCCGCGCTCGCCGCAGCCGCGCAGAGCAACCCCACCGGCCCCGGGCCGATGATCACGACGCTGTCGCCCAGTCGCACACGACCGCGCGTCACTGCATGGCACGCGACGGCGAGCGGCTCGACGAGGACGGCCGCATCCGGATCCACGGAGTCCGGGATGCGGTGGACGATCGCCTGCGAGGGGACCACCATGTGCGTCGCGTAACCGCCGGAGTACGGCAGCGTGTCCGCCGGGATGTTGACGCCGAGCTGGCGGCCGGGACCGGGGGTGTCCAGGTCCTGCGCGCACAGGTTGTATCGCCCCTCCCGGCACCGTTCGCACCGCTGACACGGCACGAGCATCTCCACCGCCACGTTCTCACCGGGGACGAGTCCGCGGTGGTCGTCGCTTCCGACCTCGTCGACGACCCCGATGAACTCGTGACCCGGGACGAGGGGGAACGGGTCTCCGATATGACCGTCGCGCAGATGGAGGTCGGTCGCGCAGATCCCCACGCGGGTGACGCGGACGACGAGTTCGCCGGCGCCCGCTTGCGGGCGCGGAACAGCGCGGATCTCGACCGCTCCCGCACGGGGGAACACGACCTGCACGGTCGATTCAGTCATGTCGGGGCTCCATCTCCGTCGATGTGCAACCCAGTCAAGGCGGGACCGGATGGCGCCGCTTGTGCGTCAGGGAACAGCGCTTGCACACGCGTGCAGGCGTCGGTGCGGCGCGAGCGGGTGACACATTGACGTTCCCGATCAGTGCGCCGGTGTCGGCAGGCCGGACGCCGCAGGGTCAGGACAGGGCGTCCGCGCGGAAGGCGCTCGGGGTCTGCCCGTAGGCTGCCTTGAACAGCCGGGAGAAGTGGGCGGCGTCGGAGAAGCTCCAGCGCGACGCGATGCGGGTGAGGGTCTCCTCGGCCAGTCGAGGATCGCCAAGATCGGTCTTGCACCGCTCCAGTCGTTGCTGGCGGATGCGTGCCGAGACGGTCGTGCCCTCGTTCTGGAACAGCGCGTGCAGGTAGCGCACCGAGATGTAGTGGTCGGCGGCGATGCTGTGCGGGGACAGAGCGGGATCGGCGAGGTGGGTGTCGATGTAGTCCAGCACCCTGTCCAGCAGGACCGGCCTCGGCTCCGCATCCGTCTCGAGCTGCTCCCGCAGCAGGATGGACACCAGATCGACCATGTTCCGAGCCAGGCGCCCCGCGACCGATGACCCCAACCGACCCATCTGCCCGGTGGCCTGCCGGAGCATCGTGGTCACGATCTCGCCCATCGGGTCGTCCCGGCCGAGCGCCGTGGCCGTCAGCCGCCCGATGCTGTCCTCGTCGAGGGAGACCATCCGCTTGGGGAACATCGCCACGATCGTGCGGAAGCTGTCGTCGAAGGCGAGCGTGTACGGCCGGGTCGTGTCGTAGATGGCGAGGTCGCCCGGGTTCAGCACCACGTCACGGCCGTCCTGGCAGAGATACCCCGTGCCGCTGAGCATGAGGCTGAACTTGTAGTTCGGCGGGGTGCTGCCGTCCTCGCACAGCCGCCGGGTGCGCTCCACCACATGCGGGTCGGCGACCACCTCGGTCAGTCCGATGCCCTGCAGCGACTGCCCCTGCACGGTGGCGTGGAAATGATGCGGGCGTCGCGTGGTCACGGTCAACGGCACGAAGGACCGGTTGACCACCTCGCGGAAATCGCTGACGCCGCCCAGGCGCAGGATCTGCGCGGAGCGCGTGGGGACCGGCCCGGTCGGAACGCTCGGGCGCATCGTTCACCTCCTGCTGTCGACGGTGACAGTACCCCATGTATACACCGCGGCCCTGCCGATACCTACCCGACGGGGCGGGCTCCGGCTGCGGGCGGGCGGGCTCTGTGCACGCATGCGCAACCCCCGTTCACGCTCGTTCAATCCCCGCAGACGGATGCGGACGAGTCTGGGATGGCGGCTGAGTGACACCCCTGTGCCGCAGCACCCGTACGAAGGAGTACAGCCATGAATCGCACTGTGAAGGGCCTCGGTGCCCTGTTCATCGGTGCCACACTGGCGGCGTCGCTCGCCGGATGTGTGGCAGACGACAGCCCCGGCGGAGGCACCGCCGCGCCCGGTGGAACCCCGACCGATCTCGCCTGCGGTATGGCCACCGGCGAAGCCGCGACCGGCGACCCCATCAAGGTCGGCGCGATCGCCACAGCCTCCGGCGGCGTCGACTTCTCCTCGTCGCCACTGTCGGCGAAGGCGTTCTTCGACTGCGTGAACGATAACGGCGGCATCAACGGCCGGCCGATCGAGTACGACTTCGAGGATGACGCACTCGACCCCACGAAGACCGCCCAGCTCGCGGCAGGACTCGCCGGAGACTCCGACGTCGTCGCCCTGGTCGGAGATGCGACCTTCGTGGGCTGTGACGTCGCGAACGTCGAGTACAGCAAGGCCGGTCTCTACTCGATCACCGGCGTCGGCGTCCCGCAAGCCTGCTTCGAGTCCTCCAACATCGCACCGGTCAACGCCGGCCCTCGCACCTCGGCGCTCGCGCTGCTGCAGTACATGGAACGCGAAGACCTCCTCGGCGGCGGCTTCTATTCGATCGGCCTGAACACGCGCGGCAACGGCGACTGGGTCGCCGCGGGCATCCGCGACTACGCCGACGAAGCAGGCATCGACCTCGTCGGCGAGACCCTCAGCGACCCCGCCGAGAGCAACTGGCTGCCGCTCGTGGGACAGATCCAGTCCTCCGGGGCCTCGGCCCTCGTGGTCGCGGACCCGGCCCCCATCACTGCATCTATCCTCGCCGCCGCCGAGCAGCAGGACGCCCGCGGCGACATCGCATGGTCCTGCACCGCGTCCTGCTACGACAAGCAGTTCGCCAGCGAGCTCAGCGACTACTGGGACGGCTTCCTGGTCAACTCCGAGCTGCAGCTCGTGACCGCCACCGGTGACGACAGCGACCTCTGGAACGGCGTGATGGACGCGTACGCGTCGGCCGATACCCCGCGCGACACGTTCAGCCAGGCCGGATTCCTTGCGGCGAAGATCTTCACGGACACCCTACTGGCCGTCGAAGACCCCGCGACCCTCGACCGGGAGACGGTCTCCGAGGCGCTCCTGGCGATCCGCGGCTACGAGTCGAGTCTCCTCTGCAGCCCGTGGTACTACGGCGAGGCCGACGAGCACCACGCCAACCACGCCACCCGCAACGCCAAGATGGAGGGCGGCGAGTGGGTCGAGGTCGAAGGCTGCACCGAGGTCGTCGACCCCGCGATGGACGGCATCCTCGAGCGGGAGCAGTCCGAAGGCCTGTTGGAGCGCTAATCGATGAACGTCCTGCCATTCATCCTCGCCGGCCTCGTCATCGGCTCCGTCTACGCGCTGTCCGGCGTCGGAGTGCTCGTGCTGTACCGCACGACCGGTGTCCTGAACTTCGCCCACGGGGCGATCGGAGGACTCTCGGCGATGATGGCATGGCAGTTCATCGACTCGCGCATGCAGCCCCCGGTCGCGATCGCTCTCAGCATCGCGACCGGGGCTGTCGTCGCCCTCCTGTTCGGGGTCCTCGCCGGCCCGTACCTCGCACGTATCGACGAGTTGCGCAAGGCCACCGCGACCCTGGGCCTCGCCCTGGTGCTGCTCGGGATCATGCTCTTCGCCTGGAACGACAAGGCGCGCACTCTCGGGCTCGCCACGAGCAAGATGGCGTTCTCCCTGCCTGGCGCGCGGGTGAATCTCACCCAGATCATCTGCCTCGCACTCGCGCTGGTGGTGGTCGTGGGCACCTGGTTCGCTCTCGCCCACACCTCGGCCGGCGCATCCATGCGAGCCCTGGCCAGCGACCGGGAACTCGCGGCCGTGCTCGGGACCAACGTCCGGGCGGTGGAGCTCACGGCGTGGACGATCTCCGGTGCCATCGCCGGGGTCTCCGGCATCCTGCTCGCCGATCAGACCCGGCTGGAACCGGCCTTCCTCACCTTCCTCATCATCCCCATCCTCGCCACCGTCGTCGTCGGCCGGTTCCGCTCGTTGTGGCTCGCCCTGCTGGGTGGTCTCGGAATCGGGCTGGTGCAGTCGCTCGTCTCCGCCAACCCAGCCACCAGCGCCTTCAGCACGGCGGTGCCTTTCGTGATCGCCACCATCGTCATTCTCATCGCCCGCAGACGGCGGTTCATCTCGATCTCGGTGGTGCGCTCGTGAACCGCTCTGCGTTGACGGCATTCGTGCGTCACAACAGCCTCGGGGTGGTCGTCGCCGTCATCGCTCTCGCCGTCGTGCCGCTCGTCGCGGGCGCGTACTGGACCCGGGTGCTCACGGTGTGCGCGATCTACGCGATCGCCGCCGCCGGCGTGGCCGTGCTCTATGGACGTGTCGGACTCGTCTCGATCATGCAGGTCGGGCTCGTCGCGATCGGCGGCTGGGCCACGTTACGGATCTGGCACGCCACGCACCTGCCGTTCGAGATCGTCATGATCCTCGCCGCGATCGTCACCGGCGTCATCGGGACGATCGTCAGCCTGCCCGCCCTGCGCCTGTCCGGCCTCAGCCTCGCGATCGTCACCCTCATGGTGGCGGGGGCGATCGAGGTTCTGATCAGCGCGAGCGGGTTCCCCAACGGCGGCCCCGGCTTCCTCGGACGCGTCGAGGGCGGAACCCTGCCGGTCGCCATGCCGCGGCCCGCGCTCGCGCCCGACGACCCCGCCTACTTCCGGTACGTCGTCGTCGTACTGCTCGTCGCGTTCCTGTTGCTGAGCTGGCTCCTCGCCTCCAAGCCCGGACGGTCGTGGGCGGCGATCCGTCAGGGGGAGGCCGGTGCCATCTCGGTCGGCGTCGGCGTCACCCGCTACCGGCTCCTCGCGCTCGCCGTCGTCTCCGCCCTCACCGGCATCGCCGGGGCGCTGCTGGCCGCGAACGCGGGACTGCTCGACCCGGTCTCGTTCAAGGCCCAGCAGTCGATCCTGCTGTTCGCGACCGTGCTGATCGGCGGCACCTTCACGCTCGGTGGCGCGGTGATCGCCGGGTTCTTCTTCCAGGGCGTCCCCCCGCTCCTCGACGCCTGGGGGGTCAACGGCAACCTCATCTTCGTCATCCTCGGCCTCGGTCTCGTTCAGACCATCACGACCGCGCCCGGTGGTATCGCCGGTCAGCTCTCCGCGCTGTGGACGAGAGTGCGCGCCCGGAAGAAGGCGGACCGATGAGCCTCGCGATCGAGAACGTCACCGTCCGGTTCGGCGGCGTCACGCCCCTCGACGATGTCAGCTTCACGTTCGAACCCGGCGTGTGCGGGATCATCGGACCCAACGGCGCCGGGAAGACCACGCTGTTCAACGTGCTCAGCGGGTTCGCTCTGCCGGTCGCGGGGTCTGTGACCATGGCGGGCGAGGCGCTCCTCGCCATCGCGCCGCATCGGCGCGCCACCTGGGGGCTGAGGCGTACGTTCCAGCAGGAACAGGTCATCCGCACCCTCTCGGTGTGGGACAACGCACGCCTGGGAGCGGACCACACCGGTGCCTCCACCACGGAGGTGCAGGCAGCCCTCGACTATGTCGGCCTGACCGGTCTCGACCGCCCCGGCAGCCGCCTCACCATGCTCGAGCGTCGACTCGTCGAGGTCGCGAGGTGCGTGATCGGCGCGCCACGGCTCGTGCTCCTGGACGAACCGGCGGCGGGTCTCGACCCCGCCGAGTCGGCGCAGCTGCTCGAACTCATCACCGGCATCCCCGGCAGGTTCGGTGCACTCGTCCTGCTCGTCGACCATGACATGGACCTCGTCCGGGCAGCCTGCGGCACGGTCGCGGTGCTGGACTTCGGCAAACGGATCGCTTTCGGACCGACCGCGGAGGTCCTCGGATCAGCTGCCGTCAGACGGGCCTACCTGGGAGTGGAGGAGTGATGGGCGAATTGACGATCACCGACCTCAGGGTGCGCCGTGGCGGCCGCGAGGTCGTGCACGGGGTGGACCTCGCGGTCCGAAGCGGCGAGGTGACGGCCCTGCTCGGCGCCAACGGTGCCGGAAAGTCGTCCACCGTGCTCGCGATCGCCGGGCTCGTGCGAGAGATGTCCGGAACGGTCGCCGTCGACGGTGTGACACTCAAACCGGGCAATCCCACCCGGACCCGTCGCTCGGGCGTAGCGACGGTGCAGGAAGGACATCGGGTGTTCGCCGACATTTCGGTCGCCGACAACCTGAAGATCGCCGCCCTGCCGCTCCCGGCGAAGGAGCGTGCCGACGCCGTCGAGGCCGCCCTCGACCTCTTCGCCGAGCTGCGGGGCATGCCCGGGCGCCTCGGCGGTCAGCTGTCCGGCGGGCAGCAGCAGATGCTCGCTCTCGCGTCCGCCCTCGTCGGGAAGCCGTCCTTCGTCGTGATCGACGAGATGTCCCTCGGCCTGGCGCCGGTCATCGTGCAGCGCCTCATCCCCGCCGTCCGGGCCATCGTCGCATCCGGAGTCGGAGTGCTCCTGATCGAGCAGTTCACCCGGGTGGCGCTCGAACTCGCGACGACGGCCACCGTGCTCGCGCAGGGTGATGTCACGCTGCGCGCCCCGGCCGCGGATCTGCAACGCGACCCCGATCAGCTGAGCCGGGCGTACCGGCTCTCCGAAGGATGAAGGAAATGGAATGACCCACTACGACGTCGTCATCGTCGGCGCCGGAACATCCGGTTCGATCATCGCCCGCCGGCTGGCGGATGCGGGCAAGAAGACCCTCATCGTCGAAGCCGGCGGCGACAACCGCCGCGCCGACGTGCAGGACGTCGGCCGGCTCAATCAGCTGTGGCACGGGGATGCGGACTGGGACTACTTCACGGTGCCGCAGCCGCACGCCGCCGACCGCCGCATCCACCTGCCCCGGGGAAAGGTCCTCGGCGGATCCCACTCCCTCAACGCCGCCATCTGGGTGCGGTGCGCTCCCGCCGACTTCGACGGCTGGGCAGCAGCGGGTGCCGAGGGATGGGCATGGTCGGACGTCGAGCCGGTGTACCGGCGCATCGAGCGATGGGCCGGGACACCCTCCCCGCTCCGTGGCACGGACGGACTGCTGCCGGTGGAGGAGAACCAGCCGATGCATCCCGTGCAGGAGTCGATCATCGCCGCGGCGGTGGAGGAAGGGCTCCCGCTCAACTCGGATTACAACGGTGAGAGCATCGAGGGCGTCTCTCGCCAGCAGGTGACGATCGAGGACGGCGACCGTGTGTCCACCTGGGACGCCTACGCCCAGCCCGCCGTCTCGGCCGGAAGGCTCGACGTGCGCACGGGTGCCGCGGTGCTTCGCGTGGTGTTCGACGGTACCCGCGCGACGGGGATCGAGGTCTACGGCCCCGACGGCTCCGAGACCATCACCGCGGATGAGATCGTTCTCTCGGCGGGTGCGCTCGGCTCGGCAGAGCTGCTGCTGCGCAGCGGTATCGGACCCGCCGGCGACCTGGAGGCCCTCGGCATCCCGGTGGTGGCGGACCTCCCGGTCGGGGAGAACCTGCACGATCACTTCCTGGTGCCGGTGATTTTCGGCACGGAGCGGGAGGTGGAGCCGCCTCAGCCGCATCGCTCGGTCACGCAGAGTCACTGGTTCTGGAAGAGCGATCCCTCGCTCGAGGTCCCCGACACCCAGCCGATCACCTTCAGCGTCCCGATGCTGGAGCCTGACATGGAACCGATCCCGTGGGGGTTCTCCCTCATGGCCGGCATCATCTCCACCAAGAGCCGGGGCACGGTGAAGCTCGCCTCGACGGACCCCGCGGACGGGCTGCTCATCGATCCGCAGGTGTTCGCCGATGAGCGCGACCTGCAGAGCATGCTCGCCTCGGTCGAGCAGTGCCGTCGTGTCGGTTCGCGTCCCGCGCTCGCCGAGGAGTGGGGGGCGCGCGAGGTGTACCCCGGACCCGGGGTCACCGGCGAGGCGCTCACGAACTACGTCCGGGAGCGCGTGATCACCTACCACCACCAGGTCGGCACCTGCCGCATGGGGACCGATGCCCGCGCCGTCGTCGACCCGACCCTGCGGGTGCGCGGGATCACCGGTCTGACCGTCGCTGATGCCTCGGTCATGCCCACCATCACGACCGGCAACACGAACGCCCCTTCCGCCGTGATCGGTGAGAAGGCGGCGGAGTTCCTGCTCGCCGATTGACCACCCCGGAAACCTGAAGGAGTCACCATGACACTGATCGAACGAGTGACCGTGGCCGACGGTCGCGAGATCCCGGACGCCGCCACCGGCGAGATCATCGGGCGCACCGCGAGGCACACGGTCGCCGACCTGGAGCGGATGTACCAGGCCGCGCGCCGTGCACAGAAGGGGTGGGCCGCCCTCTCGCAGGAGCGCCGCGACGCCTATCTGCTCGCTCTCGCGGACGCCATCGACGCCGAGGCGGAGCAGCTCGCCGTGCTGCTGTCGCGTGAGCAGGGCAAGCCGTTGGAGGGGCCGAACGCGCGTTTCGAGATCGGCGCGTGCTCGGCCTGGTTGCGGGCGACCGCAGCCACCTCCGTCCCGAGCGAGGTGCTCGTGGACGAGCCGGGGAACCGGTCCGAGCTGATTTACAAGCCGGTCGGAGTGGTCGCGGCGATCGGGCCGTGGAACTGGCCGCTGATGATCATGATCTGGCAGGTCGCGCCCTCGCTGAAGATGGGGAACTCCGTCGTCGTCAAACCGTCGGAGTACACGCCGCTGTCGGTGCAGGCGCTCGTCGCCGTCATGAACGACGTGCTGCCGGAGGACGTCCTGCACGTCATCTCCGGTGACCGGGAGGTGGGTGCAGCGATGGCATCGCACCCGGGGTTCGACAAGATCATGTTCACCGGATCGACCGCGACCGGGAAGGCCATCATCAAGAGTTCGGCCGACAATCTCACTCGCCTGACGCTGGAACTCGGCGGCAACGACGCCGGTATCGTGCTGCCCGGCACCGACATCGCCACGCATGCGGACGACCTGTTCTGGGGAGCATTCCTGAACACCGGCCAGACGTGTGCGGCCCTGAAGCGCCTGTACGTCCACGAGTCCCAGTACGAGGAGGTCGTCGATGAGCTCGCGAAGCGGGCGGCCGCCACGCCGATGGGGGTGGGGCTGGACGCGGGCAACGTCCTCGGGCCGCTGCAGAACCGACGGCAGTTCGACATCGTCAAGCGGCTGGTGGACGACGCACGGGATCGCGGGGCGCGCATCGCAGCGGGCGGTTCACCGGCCCCCGAACTCGGCCCCACCTTCTTCCAGGCGACGATCGTGGCGGATATCGAGGACGGCGCACCGCTCGTGGACGAGGAACAGTTCGGTCCGGCACTGCCCGTCATCAAGTACACCGACGTGTCCGATGCCATCGCTCGGGCGAACGCGCTCGACGCGGCGCTCGGTGCGTCCGTGTGGGGGGATGACCCGGATGCGGCGCGGCAGGTCGCCCTGCAGCTCGAAGCCGGGACCGTGTGGATCAACGCGCACGGCGGCATCCACCCCATGGTCCCGTTCGGCGGGATCAAGGGGTCGGGTTACGGCTTGGAGTTCGGCGTGGAGGGACTCAAGTCGGTCGCCGTACCGATGGTGATCACGACGGCCTGACCGCGCGGCCCCCCGCGTCGCCGTTCGCCCGTCGCGGATGCGGGGTCGTGTGAGCGGAGATCAGCCATATGTGACGGTCCTGCCCACGTGTCGCATGATGCGCGTCGAGGGTGCACCAAACGACAAGTGAGCGGGACCATCCCCCCGGCGTTAGGGGCGGGTGGCGGGGAGTGCCTGGAGCGCGGGGAAGGCGCGGAGCACCATGTCGACCAGGCGGTCGAGCGGTCGCGTCAGCGCGTCGGTGACCGGCATGCCGGGCTCGCGCTCGTACTCATCGATCACCGCGCTGATCTCGGCATCCGCCATGTGTTCGTGGTTCACCGTGACGCCGATGACGGTGGTGTCGGCGAACGCCTCGATGAGGGCGATCTCGCTCGCCACGGTCGGCATCGAGATCTCCGGGAAATCGCCCAGGGTGACGCGCTTCGGGGCGTGCTGCACGATGACGCCGGCCGGGCGGCTGCCACGCAGGATGTACGCGGAGGTCAGGTAGGCGGGGTGGCTGAGCGCACCCTGCCCTTCGACGACGATCACATCGGGGTGCTCGCCCTCCCAGGCCGCGACGACCTGGTTCTCCACCTCGCCGGCACAGAACTGCGGGACCATCGCGTCGAGCGCGACGCCGTACTTCCCGCCCTGGATGAGGGTGGTCTGGCCGGTGCCGACCAGCACCGCGCGGATCCCGCGGGCGTTGAGCGACTGCACGAGCAGGGTGGCGGTGGTGCGCTTGCCGATGGCCCCGTCGGTGCCGAGCACCGCGATCCGCGGACACGGCACGTCGAAGATCCGTCCCGAGAACTGGTGCAGGTCGCGCTTGTCCTTCGGACGGCGGACATCGGTGATGGTGACGCCAGCGCGGAGGCTCGCAGCAGCGAACTCGATGTCGTCGCCCAGGAACTCGTGCAACCCGTTGATGAGGTGCATCCCGCGTGAGATGCCCTCGAGCAGCACTGTCCGGTGCGCCGGGGAGAGCAGTCCGTCGGAGGGGGCGAGCCCGCAGATGAGGTAGTCCGGCACGTGGCCGGCGTGGGCGATCGCCTCGTCCAGGTTCGCCAGCAGCGGGATGCGGTTGGCGCGGCCGTCGAGCACCATGCCGGCGTCGGCACCGGCGCGCGTGCTGTCGAGCACGCTGAGGATGTCGTACTTCTCGGAGTGGCGGACGAGACCGTTCGCGGTCTTGCCGTCCTGCTCGCCGAACTGGCCTTCGCAGAACACGACCGCGGTCGAGCCGATCGGAAGGGACGGGACGAGCACGTCGGATGCGGCGGAAAGGGGGAACGGGGGCATGAGTAATCCTCTGAGTGATTCAGAGGAGGCGACCGTCACTGCCCAACGGTCAACGAGAAGTCTTCCCTGATCCGGCATTCGCCGGTGCCGCCACCCTAGCGGTCCCGGCCGAGCATCGGCTGGGACGCCGTCGGATGGGCCTCAGCCGCGCTCGGCCAGCAGCTCCCGCCAGTCGTCCGGCACCGCCCCCGCGGGGCCCGGTGACGGTTGGCTCTCCGGACGGTTCGACGGCGGCGCCAGGTCGGGCCCCTCGAAGGACTCCTGCGCCTCGTAGTCCCAGAACCAGGACTCGCCCGGTTCGAAACTGCGGATGAACCGGTGCCCGGTGGTCTGGAAGTGGGCGGTCGCGTGACGGCCGAGCGACGAATCGCAGCATCCGATGTGCCCGCACGTCGCGCACCGGCGCAGATGCACCCACCAGCCGCCGCTGTCCTCGCATTCGACGCAGCCGGATCCGGACGGGGGGACGGAAGTATCGATCGGGGCCTCGACCATGCGGGCACTCTACGCCAGGGTGGGAGGTGCACGGAGGAGGACAACGATGGCTGAATTCGTCGAAGACCCGCGACTCGCCCCGAGCCTGTCCGAGGAACAGTGGGAGCGGCTGTGCGCCCGCGCCGTGCCGCGGACGGTCGCCGACGGCGACCTCGTGTTCCGCACCGGCGAACGGGACTACCCGATGATCCTGGTGGAGGAGGGTGAGGTCGAGCTCGTCCGAGACCCGCTCCGATGGTTGGGTGAGGAAGTCGTTGCGCGGGTGGGGCCCCGCTCCTTCGTCGGCGAGCTCGGATTGCTCAACGGGCAGAGCGCGTTCCTGTCCGCCCGCGCCGTGGGCCCTGGGCGGGTGCGGAGCCTTGCCCGTGCCGACCTCCGCCGCGTGCTCGCGGAGGACGACGAGCTCGGCGACATCATCCTGCACGCCCTCTGGGAGCGGCGCGAGTCGCTGCGGAAGGGCACCGCGGCATACACCCTCAAGTTCGTCGGCGACGCCACGAGCCAGGAATTCCTCGCGCTCCGCCGCTTCGCCGAACGGTTCGACCTGGTGCACACCGCGGTCGGGCTCGCGCCGGACGAGGTCATCGAGAACCCGGCTCACCGCATCGATCCCGCCGATTTCCCGGTCGCCTACATTCAGGGTGAGCCGCTCGTCCGCGCCACCCCGGGCATGGTAGCGGAGCGTCTCGGCCTCGCCTATGAGCGCGGTGAGGAGGGGGTCGTGGACGTCGTCATCGTCGGTGGGGGACCTGCGGGACTCGCCGCCGCAATCTACGCCGCCTCGGAGGGACTGAGCGCCGTGCTGCTGGATGCGGTGGCCCCAGGCGGCCAGGCGGCCGCGACGAGTCGGATCGAGAATTTCCTCGGGTTCCCGTTCGGGGTGAGCGGCGGCGCGCTGATCGGGCAGGCCACGCTACAGGCGATCAAGTTCGGCGTCCGGGTGTGCGCTCCGTGCGAGGCGGCCGCACTGCGCTCCGTGGACGGCGGCGTCGAGGTCACTCTCGCCGACGGCGGCATCATCCACGCGCGTTCCGCGGTGGTGACTTCCGGTGCGCACTACCGTCAGCTGCCGCTGGAGCGGTGGGAGGACTTCGAACGCGGCGGCATCCACTACGCCGCCACACCGCTGGAGCTGCGCCAGGTCGCGGAGTCCCCGGTGGTGGTGGTCGGCGGGGCGAACTCCGCGGGACAGGCGGCTCTCTTCCTCGCGGCCAACGGCTGCCCCGTCCATCTGGTCGTGCGTCGCGGCGACCTCGGCGCGACCATGTCGTCGTACCTCGTCGACCGCATCCACACCGACGCCCGCATCCAGGTCCACACGCGCTCGAACGTCGTCGGACTCGCCGGCGCCGACCGGTTGGAAGCCGTCGAGATCGACACCGCCGGGTCCGTCGCGGCGCGGGGACTCTTCTGCTTCATCGGCGCCGACCCGGCGACGGGGTGGGTCTCGATGCTCGACCGGGACGACGCGGGGTTCATCCGCACCGGCACCGATGTCACGACACAGACGCTCGACCATTGGCAGCGGATGGGCCGCGAACCGTTGCCGTTCGAGACGTCGATTCCGCGGGTCTTCGCGGCGGGGGACGTCCGACGCGGGTCCATGAAGCGGGTCGCCGCCGCGGTCGGCGAAGGATCGAGCGCCATCGCCTCGGTGCACCGCGCTCTCGCCGGGTGATGCGTGCCGCTCAGGCCTGCCGCACCACTTCATCGACCGAGACCGTTCGACCGAGAGCCGCCGCGCGAGTGAGCGCTTCGGCCGTGGCGATCGAGGCCCGGGCGGCGGTGCCATCGGGATATCGTGACTCGATGACCTCCGACGCCGCGCCCGCTCGCCCTCGCTTCCTTCTCAGCGCCTACGCGGCGTCGCCGGCACACGGCCGGTGGGATCCCGATCTCGAGGGCGAGCTATTGCCGGCGCTGGTGGCGCTGCCGGACGTCGTGGGGCTGGAGGTGCCGTGGATGGGCGCGCTCCATCCCCACGATCCCGACTGGTTCCTGCGGCATATCCCTGCCGGGACGCGTCTGGCCGTGACGCCCCTTCCCTTCATCATGGGCCGGTGTGCCGCGGACCCGACCTACGGCATCGCCTCGCCAGCGGCGGCGGGCCGTGAGGCTGCGATCGCCGATCTGCGCCGTCTCGCGGCGGACGTTCGGACCCTCCGGGAGGCCTCGGACGCAGACGTGGCTGTCGTCGCGCTGCACACGGCACCGCGCGGCGGAGCGGACGCCATCGCCCTCGCTGCGTCGTTGACGGAGATCGCGGGTATGGACTGGGACGGAGCGGAGCTCGTGATCGAGCACTGCGACGCACTCGTGCCGGGCCAGCCCTTCGAGAAGGGCTTCCTCCCGGTGGGGGAGGAACTCGCCGTCATCGCGGCGACCGACGTCCCGATCGGTCTCTGGCTGAACTGGGGTCGCTCCGCGGTCGAGCTCCGCGACGCGGACGCCGTGACGGCACAGATCGCCGAGGTCGCCGCATCCGGCCGCCTGCGCGGACTCGTCTTCTCCGGTACGGCCGGCACCGACGGGCTCTACGGCGCCGCGTGGTCGGACGCCCACCTTCCCCTTCTCGCCGCCGAGCCGGATTCCGGCTCACTGCTCGACGACGCCCACGTGCGTGCCGCGCTGGCCGCCGCCGGTGACGTCCCGTGGCTCGGCCTGAAGGTGAGCCGGCGGGCGCACGACACCACCGCGGCCGATGTCGTCGGCACCATCAGCCGCAACCTGGACCTGGTCCGGGCGACGTGGGACGCGGGTGACCGCGCCCGCGACGGCGTCGTGGTCGAGGCGGGTGTCGGCGACGACTGGCAGCCCGGCACGGACGAGATCGTCGACGCGACGACGATCGCCGGCCCGGATGCCCTGCTCACCCCCGGCATGGTCGACATCCACAACCACGGCGGGGCGGGGTCCGCCTATGACGAGGACGAAGCCGGCATCCGGCGCGCGCTCGCGGCGCACGCCCGACACGGCGTGACACGGTTCGTGCTGTCTCTCGTCAGCGCAGCCCCCGCGCCGCTCCTTGCCCAGGTGGACCGCATCGGCGGGATGGCTGCGGCGGAGCCGGGCATCCTCGGGGTGCATCTCGAGGGCCCGTTCATCGACCACGGCCACTGCGGCGCCCACGACCCGGCCGTCCTCCGCGCACCCGAGCCCGTCGAACTGGACGCCCTACTCGCGACCGGTCTCGTGCGACAGGTCACCCTGGCGCCCGAACTCGACGGCGGACTCGATGCCGTCCGGAGGATCGCGGCCGCCGGTGCCGTCGCCGCGGTCGGGCATACCGACGCGGATGTCGATATCACGACGCAGGCCATGGATGCGGGGGCGACCCTGCTGACGCACACGTTCAACGCCATGCCGCCCCTGCATCACCGACTTCCGGGTCCGGTGGGCGCCGCTCTCACCGACGAGCGGATGACGCTCGAGGTCATCGCCGACGGGCGTCACGTGCACCCCGACGTCGTGCGGATGCTGTTCGCCGCCGCGCCGGGACGCGTCGCGCTCGTCAGCGACGCGATGGCCGGCGCCGCGGCGCCCGAGGGCGAGTACATGCTGGGCACGCTCGCCGTGACCGTCGCCGACGGCGCTGCCACGCTGCGGGGCACGGATGTGCTCGCCGGGTCGACGCTCACGCTCGACCAGGCCGTGCGCAACGCGGTCTCGTGGGGTATCCCGCTCGCGGCGGCGGTGGCCGCGGCGACGCGGGTGCCCGCGCGCGCCATAGGGCGGGGCGACCTCGGGCGCGTCGCCCCGGGCTCCCGGGCGGATCTGGTGCTGTGGGACGCCGACCTCACCCCCCGCGCCGTCTGGCGAGACGGTGAGCGTCTCCCCCTCTCACCTGACGAGGGCGGCGTATGACCGCGGTGCCGGTGGCGCCGCCCCTGCAGGCGGGACTCGTCGCGTTCGGCGCGGCGCTGCCGACCGACATCGGGCTCCCGGGCGGGCTGCTGGCCTATCGGCGGCCCGGGTGCTGTTCCTGACGTCCACCCCGTCGAACCGATCGCCGGCGATGAGTCCTCCGCCGTGCAATGACGCCATCCCGCCGGGGGAGCGCGCGGAGCTTCCCGCCGACCTGTGGCGTCGCGGCAACCGGGCCGAGCTTCATGTCTGGTCCGGGGGATTCCACGCGTTCGACTGCGCCGTGGAGGATGCGTCCGTCTCCGAGGAGTCGCACCGCGTGCGCGGCGAGTGGATCCGGCGGTGGCTCGCCGGAGAGGTGTGAACCCGCTCAGCGGCTCGCGCGCTCCGCACGGGCGCGGGCAGTCGCGCTCCGCCGCGTAGGCTCGGTCGAATGGCGACCGGCGCAATGATCCACACGTTCACCGTGCAACTGGCGGACATGGACCGCGGCGTCTACGACGAGCTCATCCTGCGGGTCGCGCGGCACCCGTCCGAGACCGACGCCTACATGATGACGCGGGTGCTCGCGTACTGCCTCGAGGCCTGCGAGGGCATCGCGTTCAGTGAGGGTCTCTCGTCGCAGGAGGAGCCCGCCGTCGTGGTGCGCGACGCCACCGGCCGGCTGATGGCGTGGATCGCAGTGGGCGCCCCGGCTGCGGAGCGCCTCCACCACGGCAGCAAGCTCGCCGAACGGACGGTCGTCTATACGCACCGCGACCCGGCGAAGATGCTCGCATCCTGGGCCGGGAAGAAGATCCACCGGGTGGAGGACATCACGCTGCGCAGCTTCGACCCCGGTTTCATCGACTCCGCGACACCTCTGCTCGAGCGCCGCAACACGATGAGCCTGTCGGTCACCGAGGGACAGGTCTACCTCGACCTGAACGGCACGACGCTCACCAGCAGCATCCACACCGTCCCCCTCGTCTGACATCGGTTCCCCTCGTCACGTCCGCAAGGGGGTGTCCGGTTCGGGACGCGGCGGGCACACTGGTTCTCCTCACCCACGAAGGGAGCCGTCATGTCGTACCAGGTGGGCTATTTCGTCGGCAGTCTGTCGTCCACATCGATCAATCGCATCCTTGCCCGGGCTCTGATCCGGCTCGCTCCCGACGATCTCGACTTCACCGAGATCCCGATCGGCGATCTTCCGCTGTACAGCCCTGACTTCGACGCCGACTACCCGCCGCGGGCGCGGGCGCTGAAAGATGCCATCGCCTCGATGGACGCCGTCCTGTTCGTCACCCCCGAGTACAACCGGTCCATCCCGGGTGCGCTCAAGAACGCGATCGACTGGGCGTCGCGCCCCTGGGGCCAGAACTCGTTCGATCACATCCCGGCCGCCGTCATCGGCGCCTCGATCGGGGTGATCGGCACGGCGGTGGCGCAGCAGAGCCTGCGTGCAGTGCTCGCGTTCTGCAACGCGCGGCAGATGACCTCGCCCGAGGCGTACATCCACTTCACCCCGGAGGTCTTCGCCGAGGACGGAGCCGTCCACAACACCGGCACCGAAGAGTTCCTCCGGGCCTACATGGCCGAGTTCCGCGATCACATCCAGCGCGTGCTCACCGTGCTCCCGCGCTCCGCCGACGCATGAGGTCGCCGGCGGCGTGGCTTCGCGGTGTGCGGCATCCCGAGGCGTTCCACGGGCGCGGCGTGACGCGGGGCTTCTTCGAGGGTTGGTACGTCAAGCTCGTCTCGGCCGACCGTTCGCAGCGGTGGGCGGTGATCCCCGGTGTCTTCCGCGGGCTCGACGGCGGCCGGACCGATGAGGCGTTCGTGCAGGTGCTCGACGGACTCACCGGGCGCTCCTGGTACCACCGGTTCGCACCCGAGGAGTTCGCCGCCTCCGACCGGCGGTTCGACGTCCGGCTCGGCGGCAATCGGTTCACGGCCTCGAGCGTGCAGCTGGACCTGCCCGGGCTCCGCGGCCGAGTCGACTACACCACGCCGCTGGCGCCGTGGCCGGTCACCGCGCGGGAGCCAGGGATCATGGGCTGGTACGGCCTCGTGCCGTTCATGGAGTGTTTCCACGGCGTGGTGTCGTTCGGTCACGGCGTCGCGGGGGCGCTGGAGATCGACGGCGTCGAGCACTCCTTCCACGGTGGGCACGGGTATATCGAGAAGGACTGGGGGCGTGCCTTCCCGGACGGCTACGTCTGGATGGCCAGCAACCACATCGACGCAGACACGGGTGACGGAAAGGATGCCTCGCTCGTGGCATCCGTCGCGATCATCCCCTGGCTCCGCGGGGCGTTCCGCGGGTCGGTCATGGGGCTGCGCCACGGCGGTCGCCTGTATCGGTGGACGACATACAACCGGTCCCGCGAGGTCGAGCTCACGATCGACGACACCCGGGTGCGGTGGCAGGTGGAGGGGCCCGACGGCACGCTGGAACTGGATGCGGAGCGCGTCCGCGGGGGCCTCCTCCATGCGCCGCTGCGCACGGCCATGCATCAGCGCGTGGAGGAGACGCTCGATGCGCGCGTCCGGCTGCGACACGTGTCGCCGAGCGGGACCGTCCTGCTCGAGGGCGTCGCCGAGTGCGCCGGACTCGAGGTCTACGGCGACACCCGGCGACTCCTCGCGCTCTGAGGCGGGATCAGCCGGCCGAGCCCTTCTCCGCGGCGAGGCGATCGGCCTCTGCGCTGTCGATGATGTCGTCGTTCGCGTCCTCGTCGAGCACCTCTTCGCCGTCATCCTCGCGGATCGGCTCGTCAGCAGCGTCGTCGTCCAGTGGGGCCGGGGGCGGGAATGCGCCTGTGGACATGGGGTCTCCTTCCGTCGGTGACCGTCACATTAGGGGCGCCGCCGTGGCACCGACAGGGCTTGACGGATGCGGCGACTACCCCGCGATGACCGTGACGGGCCCGGCGACACGGACCGTGACCCGGTCGCCGTCGCGCAGGATCGTCCAGGCGGTGCGGGTGCACTCCCGGCAGCGCACGATGTACGCCGTGTCGTCGGCCTCGACGACCCAGCAGGCGAGCGGGGTGCGCGCGTGACACGATCCGCATTCCACCAGGAGTTCGCTCACGTCCCGGTCGCCGAACACTGACAGCGATCCGAGGATCGCGTTGCCGTCGAGTCGTTGCGACCGGCGGGGCCGGAAGTCGTCAGACATCACTTTCCTCCGAACCTCTCGGTGCGCACGCGAGCGGGGTCGTGCCCCGCAGCGACGAGCGCGTCGGCGACCGCCTCGACGAACGATGTCGGCCCGCACACGAATGTCAGCGGACGCGCATCGGGTGCCCAGGACGCCGCGGCCACCCGCGCCGGGGTGAGCCGCCCGACGGGCCCGCTCCACCCGTCCGGAGCGGACCGCGTGTACGCCCACGTGAGCTCGAGCGTTCGCGCGCCGAGCTCCTCGATCTCAGACCGGTACATGGCGTCCTCAGGGGAGCGGACCGAGTACAGCAGCCGGAAGGGTGCCGCATCCGCGCGTCGGTCCCGCGCCCGCGTCATCGCCAGCAGTGGCACGATGCCCGACCCGCCCGCGATGAGTTGCACCGGCGACGGGTCTGCCGCATCCCACACGAAGTAGGCGCCGAGCGGTCCCTTCACCTCGAGCATGTCGCCGATCTCGGCGATCTCGCCCAGGTAGGGCGAGACCTCCCCGTCCGGAACGACGTCCACCCCGAGCTCCAGCGAGGTGCCGGGGCCGGAGGACGCGATCGAGTAGGAGCGCTCGGCCTGATAGCCGTCCTCCGCCGTGAGGCGCACGTCGAGGTGCTGCCCGGGTTCGTTCCCGGGCCAGCCGGGGACTTCGACGGTGAGCACACGGGCGTGGGCGGTGGTCGGCTGCACGTCGGTGATGCGTGCCGGCAGCCACCCGGTGGTCCTCACCAATACCGCTCCTCGGTCCACGGGTCGCCGTGCATGTTGTAGCCGTTCTGCTCCCAGAAGCCCGGGTCGTCGTGTTCGTGCATCACGATCCCTCTGACCCACTTCGCGCTCTTCCAGAAGTACAGGTGCGGCACGAGCAGGCGTGCGGGACCACCGTGCTCGGGTTCGAGCGGCGCGCCGCCGAACTCGAACGCGACCCAGGACTTGCCGCCGAGGAGGTCCGCCATCGGGACGTTGGTCGTGTACCCGCCGTAGGAATGCGCCATCGCGAACTCCGCCGAGGTGTCCACCTTTTCGAACAGGGTGTCGAGCGAGACGCCCCGCCAGGTGGTGCCGAGCTTGGACCACCGGGTGACGCAGTGGATGTCGGTGTCGACGGTCTCGATCGGCAGCGCCATGAGTTCGTCCCACGACCAAGCCGTCGTGCCCCCGGTCTCCGTCCGGATGCTGAACGACCAATCGTCCAGCGACACCCGGGGCGTCGGGCCGGCGGAGAGCACCGGGAAATCGTCGGTGAGGTACTGGCCGGGCGGGATGCGGGGATCCTCTTCCCGACGCCTCGAGCCGAATCCGCGAGTGAACGATGCCATCAGAACCTGCCTTCGAAGAAGAAGTGTCGATCGACCGAGGCGTGGATGAGGCGAGGGTATCGCGTCGGGGTGGGCCGCCGCACCACTGTTCGCGCGGTTTCCCGTGGATCCGTTGACACGACCGGGACCACAGTGGGATACTGCTCAGTACACGGAATCCGAACGGTATTTCAACTGGTCGGATCTCTTGTCCCTGGCAGGCAAGGACGTCTGCCATCCGACAACGCTGTCGTTAGAGAGAGGCAAGATGATGCGTACGTATCGATTGCGAGGCGCAGGCCTCGCATCTGCAGTCGCCCTGGTGGCGCTGGGTGTGGCCGGCTGTTCCTCCACCGGTGGGAGCGAAGGCGACGGCGGCGACGCCGCGGTCGTCTACCGCGACGCCGACGGCAACTGCTCGGGGGAGCCGCTGGAGGGCGTCGACCTCGACGCCGCCCAGGAGCTCGTCTCCTACTTCGAGGAGGCATCCACCGGGCTCCCGCAGACCGAACCGCTGGTCGAACCCATCGACCCGACCACCACGGTCGCCTACCTCGACAACGGCTCGGCCGTGTCCTCGATCATCTGGTCGAGCCTCGAGCAGGCCGGCGCCACCGCGGGCGTGCAGCTGCAGCGTGTGGACACCGGCCTCGATGCCCAGAGCATCAACGCCGCCGTGAGCACGGTCGTCGAGAGCGCGCCCGACATCCTCATCGCCGCCGCCGTCGACGCCACCTTCTTCCAGAGCCAGCTCGAAGCCCTGCAGAGTGCGGGGACCACCGTCGTGTACGCCGGATCGAGCAACGCCGAGGACTTCGGGCTGCTCGATTCCCACTCCGGGCACGGCGCTTCCGTCGTGAACGGACAGGTGCTGGCGGCATCCGCTCTGGCGTTCACCTGCGGCACGGCCACGGACTTCGTGTTCTACAGCATCCCCGAGCTGAGCTTCTCGCAGGTGCAGCTCGACGCGGCGAACGAGTATTTCGCCCAGACGTGCGCCGACTGCACCCTTCGCGTGGTCGAGATCCCGGTCACCACCATGGACACGACGGCGGGCGATGCGATCGTCAGCGACCTCCAGGCGCACCCGGAAACCGCCTTCTTCATCACCCCGGCCGACCAGATGCAGATCGGTCTAAAGGCCAAGCAGGATCTGGCCGGAATCGACGTGCCGGGGATCGGCCAGTCCTCCCTGCCGCCGAACATCGAGCAGATCGCGAACGGCCTGCAGATCGCCGGCTATGCGGTCGACTACAACGAGTACACCTGGTTCATGCTCGACGAGGGTCTTCGCCGAAACATGGGCATGGAGGTCGCGTACGACGACTGGAAGCCGTGGGTGAAGGCGATCTCCCGTATCGTCACGCCCGCGACGGCTGCGGACTATCCGGAAGGGTTCGTCGCGTACCCGGAGATGCCCGACTCCTTCGCCGAGCTGTGGGGCAAGTAGGACGATGACGACGACCGCGCCGCTTGCACCACGCACGGCAGAGACCGCGCCGCTGATGCAGGCGGTGCGGCTCGTTAAGGACTTCCCCGGCCTTCGGGCGCTCGACGAGGTCGACCTTCATGTCGACAGTGGCGAGATCCTCGCCCTGGTCGGGCACAACGGATCGGGCAAGTCGACCCTCGTCAAGATCCTCGCCGGCGTGTACAAGGCCGATGGGGGAGAGGTCCGCTTCGCGTCGCTGGGGGGCGAGACGACCGGACTGCACATCATTCATCAAGACCTCGGGCTCGTCGGGGAGCTCAGCACGATCGAGAATCTCGGCATCATCGACGGGCGGGGGCTCGGTGCGTTGAGTCCCACCCGTCGTGCCCGGGAGGTCGCCCGTGCGAGGCAGATGATCTCCCGGTTCGGCGAAGCGTTCGATGTGACCGTGCCCGTCGGGGCGCTCGCGCCGGCACAGCGGGCGATCGTCGCGATCGCGCGTGCCCTGGACGGATGGGCCCACCCGCGCAACGTCCTCATCCTGGACGAACCCACCGAGGCGCTGCACGCCACCGAGACCGACATCCTCTTCGAGGCCGTCCGCCGTGTCGCGGCGGCGGGCGCGGGCGTGGTCTTCATCTCGCACCGTCTCGACGATGTCATGCGGCTCGCGAGCCGGGTTGCCGTGCTGCGCGACGGCCGGAAGGTCGCCGACGTGGCGACGGGGTCGCTGTCCCATGACGAGCTCATCGAGTTCGTCACCGGCGCGTCCGCGGCGGAGACCCGCGCCGCCAAGCCCCACCGGGTCAACGGGGACGTCGCGCTCGACATCACGGGTCTCACCGGTGCCGGCATCCAGGGCGTGGACCTTCGGGTGCACGCCGGTGAGGTCGTCGGCGTCGCGGGCGTGCTCGGCTCCGGGCGCGACATGGTCCCGGCGCTCGTCTTCGGCAGCACCCCCTCGCACGCCGAGCGGTTCACCGTCGCCGGTGCGCCGTACGCGCGCCGCGCGCCGCGCGAGAGCGTACGGCGGGGGCTCGCCTTCGTCGCCGGTGACCGGGGCCGCCTCGGGGGCATCCGTGCGATGAACGCCAGGGAGAACATCACGCTTCCGGAGCTGAGGAGCATCACCGGCCCGGTCGGGGTGCTCCGCGCACGAAAGGAGAAAGAGCTGGCCCGTGAGCTCGTCGCGCGCTACGACGTCCGCCCGGCGCGGACCGAACAGGCCTTCTCACAGTTCAGCGGCGGGAATCAGCAGAAGATCGTGTTCGCCAAGTGGCTTCGGAACGCCCCTCGGGTGCTCCTCCTGGAAGAACCGACGCAGGGTGTCGACATCGGCGCAAAGCAGGCGATCTACGACGAGATCGACGCGGCCGCCGAGCGGGGCGTCGCGGTGCTCGTCTGCTCGTCGGATGCCAAGGAGTTGGTACGCCTCTGCGACCGCGTGCTGGTCCTCCGGGATGGCCGGGTCGCCGCCGAGCTCGAGGGCGACGCTCTCACCGAGGCGGCGCTCGTCATGCACGGCTATGGCTTGGCCGATACGTCGTCGGAACGAAAGGAACGCTCTGCATGAGCACCGAAACATCTGTACGCGGGGGATGGCTGAAGGCCCTGTCCTTCCGGAATATCAGCGCGATCTACATCTTCCTCATCATCTTCGCGATCTTCTCGATCATCACCCCGCGCACCTTCCTGCAGGAGGGGGTGTGGCGGACGCTGCTGGATGCCCAGGCGGTGACCGTCATCGCCGCGATCGCGGTGATGATCCCGCTGGTGACCGGCTCCTTCAACCTGGCGATCGGTGCCGAAGTCGGTTTCGCCGGCATCCTCATCGCGGTGCTGCAGGTACGCATCGGCATCCCCTTCGCCGTGGCGATCCCGCTCACCCTGCTGATGGGTGCGCTGATCGGCCTGATCTCCGGGCTGATCATCACGAAGGGGCGCATCGACTCGTTCATCGCGACGTTGGGACTCAGCTCGATCCTCCTCGCAGGTCTCGCGTGGATGTCGTCGAACAAGCAGGTGATCGGACTCCAGGACGGCTTCCGGGGGATCGCGACCGGCACGGTGCTAGGGATCACCGTGCCGACGTACCTGATGCTGCTGCTGGCGGTCGTCGCCTGGTATGTGCTGGAGCGCACCCCCGTCGGTCGCCGCATGTACGCCGCCGGGTACAACCCGGACGGCGCGCGTCTCGCCGGTGTCCACGTCACGCGCGTCAAGATCGGCGCCCTGGTCGCCGGCGGTGTCATCGCCGCGATCGCCGGTGTCCTGCTCACGTCCCGGCTCAATACCGGGGAACCGACCGTGGGGCCCGGGCTGCTGCTGCCGGCGCTGACCGCCGTTTTCCTCGGGTCGACGCAGTTCAAGGGCGGCCGGTTCAACATCTGGGGGACCGTGATCGCGGTCTACGTGCTCGCCACCGGCATCAAGGGTCTGCAGCTCGTCGGTGCGCCCCCCTACATCAGCGACCTGTTCAATGGGGTGGCGCTGCTCGCCGCGGTCGGCCTGTCCCAGTGGGAGAAGACGTCGGCCCGGACCGCGGCCATCCGCCGGTCGCTCCCGCTCCGCCGGCGTGCGGGCCGTGGCACCACCGGCATCCCGACCGCGGCGTCACCGGAACGCGCGACCAGTCCCGCACCCTGACCCTCACGAACTTCCCGTCTCCCAGACCCGTACGAAGGAGTACCGAAATGACCCCGCACGACCCGCACCCCACCCTCGAACAGCGCATCCAGGAGGCGGGCGGCCCCGTCTCGCTCCTGCGCGGACCCGGCCAGTTCGGCCCCTACGTCTTCCCCGGCATCCCGCCGGAGTTCACCAACTGGCGGGACGAGGTCCGCGCCTGGAAGAACGGGGTGGCTCTCCTCGAGCAGTCGTACCACATGTCCGAACTGCACCTGCGGGGCGACGAGATCATCCCCTTCCTCGCCGGCATCGCGATCAACAAGTTCGACCCGTTCCCGGTCCGGCGGGCCAAGCAGCTCGTCGTCGCCAGCCCCGACGGGTACCTGATCGGCGACGCGATCCTGTTCCACGAGGAGGCGGACTTCCTGCGCCTCGTGGGTGCGCCGTTCGCACTCGACTGGGTGCAGTTCCAGGCGGAGCTCAGCGACCGGGACGTGACCGCGGAGCTGCATCACAACTGGTCGGTCGTGGAGGCGCCCCGAGACGTCTTCCGCTTCCAGATCCAGGGCCCGAAGGCCCTCGAGCTCGTCACCGAGGTGATCGACGGGGATCTTCCCACTGTGGGCTTCTTCGGCATCGCGGAGGTCTCCGTGGCCGGCAAGCAGATCCGCGTCCTGCGGCACGGGATGGCCGGTGAGCCCGGGTTCGAGTTCTACGGCCCGTGGGCGGACCAGGATGCGGTGCGGGACGCTTTCGCCGTCGGGGGGGAGAAGTTCGGCCTCCGCAAGGTCGGCGCGCTCGCCTACTCCACCACCGCGCAGGAGTCGGGGTGGCTTCCGCTCCCCCTGCCCGCCATCTACCACAGCGACGAACTCCGTCCGTATCGCGAGTGGACGAGCGCGTTCTCACTCGAATCCTTCGGCTCGCTCGGCGGCAGCCTGCGCTCGGACGACATCGAGGACTACTACGTGGATCCGATCGAGGCGGGGTACCAGAACCTCATCGACTGGGATCGTGAGTTCATCGGCCGGGATGCGCTCGCCGCCCGCGCGGCGGATCGCCGCCGAACGAAGGTCACCCTCGTCTGGAACGACGAGGACGTCGAGGCGGTGAACGACTCGGCCCTCTTCGGTGAGGGCGACCGGGCGCAGTTCCTGGCGCTGCCTTCGCCGATGTACGCGACCTGGGCGGCCGACGCGGTGCAGCATAACGGCACGACCGTGGGCTTCTCGCAGTACATGTCCTACTCCGCCAACGCGCGGCACGTGCTCTCCCACGGCATCATCGACATCTCGCTGGCGGAGCCCGGCACTGAACTCACGCTCCTGTGGGGCGAGCCGGACAGTGCGCGCGACAACGTCGGGCGCAACTCCCTCCGGGAGATCCGCGTGACCGTGGCGCCGTCGCCCTACTTCCAGAAAGTCATCAAGGGACGCTGATCGGCATCCCGCCCCTCCTCAGTGCACATCGTCCGCAACGAAGCGGACAGGAAAGGACCACCCATGAACATCCCCGCATCCGCCACCCTCGAGAGCCTGATCCAGACCGCAGGCGGACCCGTCCCGCTGCTGCGCAGCTCCGCCCTCGGCCCCTACGTCTTCCCCGGCATCCCGGCCGAATTCACGAACTGGCGTGACGAAGTCCGGTCTTGGAAAGACAGCGTGGCGCTCCTGGAGCAGTCGTACCACATGACCGAACTGCATCTCCGCGGGCCGGAGGTCATCCCCTTCCTCAAGGAGTTCGCGGTCAACAAGCTCGACACGTTCCCCGTGGGGCGCGCCAAGCAGCTGGTGCTGGCGGCCCCCGACGGCAATCTGATCGCCGATGCGATCATCTTCCATGAGGACGAGGACTTCTTCCGGATCGTGGGTGCTCCGTTCGCCAGCGACTGGCTGCTGTTCAACGCCGAGCGCACGGCGCACGAGCTGACCGCCGAGAAGAACGACAACTGGTCCGCCGTGGTGGCGCCGCGTGACGTCTTCCGCTTCCAGATCCAGGGCCCGAACGCACTCGCGCTCGTCACGGAGGTGGCGGGCGGCAGCGTCCCGGACGTCAGCTTCTTCGGGATCGGCGAGCTGCGCATCGCCGGCAAGACCGTTCGTGCCCTGCGTCACGGCATGGCGGGCACGCCCGGATTCGAGATCTACGGGGCGTGGGACGACCAGGATGCGGTGCGGGCGGCGTTCCAGGAAGCGGGCGCGGCGTACGGCCTGCGAAAGATCGGCGCCCTCGCGTATTCGACGACGGCTCAGGAGTCGGGTTGGATGCCGATGCCGCTGCCGGCCATCTACCAGGGCGACGCGATGAAGCCCTACCGGGAATGGCTGAACGGATACTTCCTGGAGACGATCGGTTCTCTCGGCGGGAGCCTCGTGTCGGACGACATCGCCGACTACTACGTGGACCCCATCGAAGTCGGCTACGGCGCCCTCGTCGACTGGAACCGCGAGTTCCTCGGTCGCGATGCGCTGCGCCGGAAGGCCGACGATCAGCGCCGGACCAAGGTGACGCTGGAATGGAACGACGAGGACGTGAGCGACATCCTCGCCTCCTCCCTCTTCGGGCCGCAGCGCGGTGGGCGGTTCATCGCACTTCCGAACCCGATGTACGCGACGTTCGAGTCGGACGCGGTGCTCAGCGGCGGCGAACGGGCAGGGGTCTCCCAGTGGCCCTCGTACACCGCGAACGGCAGACGCATGGTGTCGACCGCGCTGGTGAACCTGGAGAACGCGACCCCCGGGACGGAGCTCACGCTGCTGTGGGGCGAGCCGGATTCGGCACGGCCGACGGTCGACGCCCACGACGTTCGTGAGATCCGCGTCACCGTGGCGGCGTCGCCGTACTTCGACAAGGTCATCAAGTCCGGCGTCCAGTGACGTCGGCCACCGGAAGAGCTGAGAGCACCCGCACCATGACAGACGCACAGACCACGCTCGGTCTGCCGGCCATCCCGGATGAGCTCGTTGCGGCGCTGATCGATGTCGTGGGCAGGGACGGCGTCCACGTCGATCGTGCCCGCATCGACGAGTTCAAGGACGCCTACTGGATCCCGGGCGACGAGACGTACGCCGCGTCCGCGGTGGTCCAACCGACCACGGTCGAGCAGGTGCAGGACATCGTGCGGCTGGCCAATCGCTTCGAGGTTCCGCTGTGGCCGCACAGCCAGGGCAGGAACCTCGGGCACGGCGGCCCATCCCCTCGCGTCCGCGGTGCCATCCAGCTAGGGTTTCAGCGGATGAACCGGGTGCTGGAGATCGACGACGAACTCGCCTACGCCGTGGTGGAACCGGGCGTGACGTGGCAGGACCTGCACGACGCGGCCCGCGAAGCCGGCTACGCGCTGCTCACGCCGTGCCCCGATCTCGGCTGGGGCTCCATCATCGGCAACTCGATGGACAGCGGCCACACCTACCAGCACTACGGCGCCGACTACCTCATGCCGACCGGGTTCGAGGTGGTCCTTCCGGACGGCGAGCTGCTGCGCACCGGCCAGGGCGCGCTGCCGGGGAGCACCAGCTGGCACACGTACAAGCGCAGCCTCGGCCCGGCGCTCGACCCGCTGTTCATCCAGTCGAATCTCGGCATCGTCACCAAGATGGGCGTCTGGCTCAAACGGCTCCCGGAGGCGTATGCGCCGGTGACGCTCGTCGTGGAGGAGGATGCCGACCTCGAAGCCGCGGTGGATGCGATCCGCGAGCTCCGCCTCGCGGGCGTGCTGGAGGGTGTTCCGGCGATGTACTCCACCCTCCGAGCGGCGCACATGATCCGGGATGCTCCGGTGCCGCCGCGGCCGGAACCCTTCACGGCGTCCGAACTCCAGGAGATCGGCGCCCGCGCCGGTGTCGGTGCCTGGGCGGTGCGCACGTCCGTCTGGGGCGACCGGGAACTCATCGCCTACAAGCTGCGCCGCATCTCGGCCGTGTGGGAGGCGATCCCCAGTGGCCGGGTGGAGGCCGCGGACGTCTACTCGAGTGACGAGTACGACGCCCTCACGGGCTCGGCCGCCCAGATCGGCATCGGCATCCCGACGCTCAAGGCACTGGAGAGCACGCCGCCGCACATCGCCCATCTCGATATCTCGCCGGTCGTGCCGTTGCGCGGCAACGAGATACGCCGCGTCGTCGAGCAGCTGCGTCGCAACTACGCCGAGGCGGGGATGAACTTCGGCGCCGGCATCATGGTGGTCGGGGAACGGTCCGCCGTGGTCATCGCCGGCATCCGATACGACAAGACGGACGAGTCATCCGCACGCGGAGCGTTCGCGCTCGGGCGCCGCATGATCCTCGAACTCGGCGAGCTCGGGTACGGCGACTCCCGCCCGCACATCGAGTTCATGGACCTCGCCGCCGAGCAGTACTCCTATAACGACCACGCCTATCGCCGTTTCGTCGAACGGATCAAGGATGCCGTCGATCCGCAGGGAATCCTCGCGCCCGGTCGCCACGGCATCTGGCCGAGCGCCTATCGCCGTGGACTCAAGGCGAGGCCGCCTGTGTAACCGACCGGGGTCACGATGCCGGCGCGCTACCCTGAGACGGGCCCCGGCGACGTGTCGGCGGTCTCGCCGAGCGGAAGAGGAGCGGGGCTGATGGCCAGGCTGACACGCGAACAGAGTCAGGCGCTCACCCGCTCCCGCATCCTGCAGGCGGCGGGTGACGTCGTGGCCCGCTATGGCTACGACGGGGCGTCCGTCGACCGCATCGCAGAAGAGGCCGGCTACTCCAAAGGGGCGTTCTACTCGAACTTCGCCTCGAAGGAGGACGTCCTCAATCAGCTCCTCGCCGGCTACATCGGCACCGCGGTCGACGACCTCGATGCCGTGATCGCCGGTCGGACGGACGCTCACGAGATCGTCGAAGCCGTCGGGCAGTGGAGCGACGAACGCGATCTCGAGCTCAAGTGGGGTGTGCTCGCCATCGAGTTCCTCCGCCGCGCGCGGCGGGACGGCGCCCTGACGGATGACCTCCGGCGCCCGTTCGTCGACCAGTGGCGGGGGGTCGGTGCGCTACTCCTGGAGAAGCTGTTCCCCGGCGCGGAGCCTCCGGTGGACGCGCTCGATCTGGGCGGGACCGTCCTCACCCTGACGTACGGCGGCATCTCCGGATTCCTCGGCGCCAACACGGCGGGCGGGATGGTGCGGCAGGTACTGACGGCGCTCGTACTCGCGTACGGCGCTCCGACCCAGCCGCCTACCACCTCGCACTGAGGTCCGTCCCTCTCGCCGTCGCCGTTGCGCCGCGGTGGCGCTCGCCGCTGCGCGCATTCGCCGTGTGCGCGGGCGGCTCGGTGTCCTTCCTTGACACCCACCTGCACATTGAAATACCGTGTAGTATCTAGAAACTAGAAGGTACTCCACTTGGGTGCCTGAACGACGACGTTCCGCGCTGCACAGCGCTTCGGATATATCTGCGATGGAGGAGATATGCCGCACCCGCACGACCTCCCCGCATCCGGCGAGTCCGACCCGGCGAAGAACGCCGGAGCCGAGCTCGTGATCGATTGCCACGGGCATTTCACCACCGAACCGGCCGCGTTCCACGACTTCCGTCGCGCCCAGATCGCCCACGCCACGGGCGGCCCGCGTCCGTCCGTGTATGCCGGGATCGACGACGAGGAACTGTCCCGGATCATCGGGGCCAACCAGCTGCGCGTGCAGCAGGAGCGCGGAACCGACCTGACACTGCTGTCCCCTCGGGCCTCGGGCATGGGACACCACATCGGCGGCGCGGACCTGGCGCGGGAGTGGGCCCGCGTGTCCAACGACACGATCGCCCGCATCCGCGACCTGTTCCCGGACAACTTCGCCGCCGTGTGTCAGCTGCCCCAGACGGTCGAGGGCGACCTGTCGCCCGTCATCGCCGAACTCGAACGGTGCGTCGAACTCGGCTTCGTCGGCTGCAACGTGAACCCCGATCCGTCGGGAGGGCGGTGGAGCGCGCCGCCGCTGACCGACCGCTGGTGGGATCCGCTGTGGGAAGCGCTCGCCGCGCTCCGCGTGCCCGCCATGATCCACGTCTCGGCGTCGTCGCTCGCCGCCGTCCACACCACCGGCGCGTCCTACCTCTCCGCGGACACGACGGTGTTCATGCAGCTGCTCGAGGGGGACCTGTTCGAGCGTCACCCGGATCTTCGCCTGGTCATCCCGCATGGGGGAGGCGCCGTGCCCTACCACTGGGGTCGGTTCCGGGGGATGGCGCTCGCGCGGGGCAAGGCGCCTCTGGAGCGGCACCTCCTACGCAACGTGTTCTTCGACACCTGCGTCTATCACCAGGCGGGGATCGACCTGTTGTTCGAGGTGATCGACCCCGCGAACATCCTGTTCGGCTCGGAACTGCTCGGCGCGGTCAAGGAGATCGACCCCGAGACGGGCCACCCTTTCGACGACACCCTGCGCTACATCGACGAACTGCCGTTGAGCGCTTCCGACCGCCGTGCCGTGCTCGCCGGGAACGCCCGCCGGGTGTACCCGCGGCTCGACGCACAGCTGACCGCGCGCGGGCGCTGACCACATCCACGAGGGAAGAAGGACGACACCATGGCACGGACAATTCGACTCGCCGGTGGGGCACAGGGGTTCAACTGGCTCCCTGTCTTCGTCGCGGAGCAGGAGGGCCTGTTCGCCGAGCACGGTCTGGAGATCGACTACCTGCGCATGGGCTCCGTCGACAAGGCCACCGCCGCCGTCCGGGATGGCGAGGCCGATCTGGCGATCACGCCGCCGGAGGGGGCGATCGTCGACTCCCTCGCCGGCGGGCCGCTGCGCATCGTGGGGTCGAACTCCGAGCGACTGCCCATGTCTATGGTCGCGCGGGCGGGCATCTCGACCCTGGCCGATCTTCGCGGGGCGCGGATCGGCACCTCGTCGCTGACGGAGGGAACCGCGATCTACACCCGCGCCATGCTCGAAGCGGTCGACCTGCACTACCCCGGGGATTACGAGTTCGTCCTGTCCGGGGTGCACACCGCGCGATGGGCGGCCCTCGAGAACGGGGACATCGATGCGGCGCCGCAGCCGGCGCCGTGGAATTTCCTCGCTCAGGAGCGGGGGTACGAACTCGTCGGTGAGGTCTCGGACGCCATCCCGTCGATCATCTTCGCGGCGCTCATCGCGAGCGAGGGATGGATCGACCGCAACCCGGAGGTGCTCGAGCGCCTCCTCGCCGTGCTCTCGCAGGCGCACGCCGTCGTCAACGACCCCGCCAACGACGAGATCACCCGTCCGATCTATCAGCGCATCACGACACCGGATCATCCGGAGCTCGCCCGGCGCGGACTCGATTACACCCGGGGCCTCGGGATGTGGCCCGCGGGCCTGCAGGTCTCCCCCGACGCGCTCGACGCGACGATCGACGTCATGCTCCGCGCGGGCCTGATCGCCGAGGACCGTCGTGCGGACGCCCGGAACGCCGTGGTCCCGCGGCCGGCCGGGGAGCAGTGAGATGGCACGCGTGATGACGGGCGTACCGCGCAATCCGCTCGCCCTGCTCGATGCCTTCGCCGAGATCGGCGTCGCCACCGTCCATGAGGCCCAGGCGCGCACCGGACTGCTGAGTACCCGCCTGCGGCCGCGGCTGGGAGGCGTGTCGATCGCGGGCAATGCGCTCACCTGCGAGGTGGCGCCCGGCGACAACTGGATGATCCACGTCGCGCTGGAACAGGCGCAGCCCGGGGACATCCTCGTCGTGTCGCCCACGTCGCCCTGTGACGACGGCTATTTCGGGGATCTCCTGGCGACCTCCGCGCAGGCCCTCGGCATCCGGGGGATCGTCATCGACGCCGGGGTGCGGGACATCGCCACGCTGCGCGCGATGGGCTTCCCGGTATGGAGCAAGACCATCAGTGCACAGGGGACGGTCAAGGAGACCCTCGCCGACGTGCAGGTGCCCATCGTGTGCGGGGGGCGGGCCATCGCGCCCGGAGACGTCGTCGTCGCCGACGACGACGGCGTCTGCGTGGTCCGGGCGGCCACGGCCGAGGGGGTGCTCGCGGTCGCGCGGGACCGCGTCGCCGCAGAGGAGGAAAAGCGGGTCCAGTACGCCTCGGGACGGCTCAGCCTCGACGTCAGCCCCGCCCTGCGAGAGGGACTCATCAGAAAGGGACTGCGTTATGAATCGTTTTGACCACCCGTTCGTGCCGCGACGGGTCGTGACCGGCACCGTTGACGGTGCGTCCACCTTCCTGAGCGACGGGCCGGCGGAGAACACCTACCGCTACGCATCCGTGCCGGGCATGACCGCGTCCGTGCTCTACGCCACGGCGTCCCCGGCGACGCTGCCCGTGGGCGGGGACGAGATCGCCCCGATCACCCGGCCGACGCTGCCGAAGCCGGGGGAGACCGTCGTCATGATCGTCACCTTCCCCCCGGACACCGTGTACTTCTCGCCCGACTTCGATCCCGTGCGCAGCGCCCGCGAACAGCACGACTTCTACCCGGAGTTCGCCGCGAGCTTCGACCCGGACGCACCCGGCGTGCACCAGACCGCCTCGGTGGACTACGACATCGTGCTGGACGGTGAGATCTGGCTGGAGCTCGACAGCGGCACCAGGCGATTGTCCGCCGGTGACGTCGTCATCCAGGGAGGCGCCCGGCACGCGTGGCGGAACGCCGGCGACACCACCGCGACCATGTGCTTCGTCCTCATCGGTGCCGAACCGGCCCGCGCCGACTGACCGTATCCACCCCCAACCCCACGACAACGACGTACTGGAGAACCGAGATGTCCACCACACTCCCCGAGCGCTCGCTCGGACAGCAATCCGCATCCCCGCTGACCATGCGCGCCGCCCGCCTGCATCAGGTGGGTGAACCCATGGTGATCGAAGAGGTCGAACGCCCCCGCGCCACCGGGACCGACGTCGTCGTCGCCGTCAAGGGATGCGGGATGGTTCCTAACCTGGCGAACGTGCTCGCCAACTGGGAGACGTGGTACCCGCACGAGCCGCTGCCGCCTCGGCCGGCCATCTTCGGGCTCGACCCGGTCGGCATCGTCGAGGAGGTCGGCGACCAGGTCGTGGGCATCTCGCCCGGAGACCGGGTCTACGTGAACCCGTCCCGGTCGTGCGGCGCGTGCCACGCGTGCACGTCGGGTGCCCCGCAAAAGTGCGATTACTGGACCTTCGCCGGCTACTTCGGCTTCAACCAGCGGAGCCTCGAGATGTACGCGCGATACCCGCACGGCGGCTTCTGCGAGTACATGCTCGCCCCGCAGGCGGCCATGGTCCGACTCCCCGACAACCTGGAGTTCCGCGACGCCACCCGGCTCGGCTACCTCGGCACCGGCTACTCGGCCGTTCGCAAGCTCGGACCTCTTGCGGGGAAGACACTCATCGTCAACGGCGCGACCGGCACCCTGGGTGTCGGAGTCACCATGCTCGCCCTCGCCCTCGGGATCTCCCGGGTGTTCGCCGTCGCCCGAGGTGTGCCGCTGCTCGAGCGCCTGCGGGAACTCGCCCCGCATCGCGTCGAGATCTTCTCCAACACGGACGGCGGGACGGCGGAATGGGTCCGCTCCCGGACCGAGGGCATCGGCGCCGACTTCATGATCGACACGCTCGGAGCGGTGGCCTCCCTCGACTCCTTCAAGGACGCCATGCTGGGCGTCGCCCGTGGCGGGCGGATCGTCAACATCGGCGGCACCGCGGGTGAGCTCGCCCTGGACGTCAAGTGGCTGATGGACGAGTCGCGCGAGCTCATCGGATCGGCATGGTTCTCCACCGCGGAGGGCCTGGAACTGGCCGACATGATCCGGTACGGCGTGGTGGACATGTCGCCGCTCCGGCCGAAGTCCTGGCCGTTCGAGCAGATCAACGAAGCCATCAACGGCGTGACCAGCGGCGACGGCGGCTTCACCAGCTACCTCGTCGAGATCTGAACAGGGAGAGAACACCATGTCACGACACACCCCCGCTGCCGCCTCGGCGGCAGCCGTCGCACTGATCCAGGACTACTCGCTGGAGATGACGGGTAAGGATGTTCCCGGACTGGAGGAGGCGCGTGCCGCCATCCCCGCCGGGACGAAGATCAACGTCACGTTCCTCGGCAACGAGGACCTCGACATGCGGGTCGCGGCGGCGAAGGCCGTGAAGGACTTCGGATTCACCCCGGTGCCGCACATCTCCGCCCAAGGACTTCGGATTCACCCCGGTGCCGCACATCTCCGCCCGGCGCCTGTCGAGCCAGGAGCAGCTGGAGGAATTCCTCAGCCGCCTGCAGGAAGTCGGCGCGACCGAGCACGTGTTCTGCGTCGGCGGCGACCCGGCCGAACCCGAAGGCCCCTACCCGGACTCGCTCAGCGTCATCCTGGCGTCACCTGGAGGACAAGTCCGCGGCGCTGACCGAGCAGGGACTGGATGCGGTCATCCTCACCCAGTTCGCGTTCGACACCGAGCCGGTGATGCGGTGGATCGGCAGCGTCCGTGACCGCGGCATCACCAGCGAAATCCGCATCGGCACCCCAGGACCTGCCGGCATCAAGCGTCTCCTCGGCTTCGCCCGCCGCTTCGGCATCGGCGCGAACGCGATGATCGTGAAGAAGTACGGCTTCTCCCTGACCAACCTCATGGGCACCGCCGGTCCGGACAAATTCGTCACCGACCTGTCCGGCCTGCTGGCACAGGACCCCCGCTCGGGAGATGTCAGACTGCACTTCTACACCTTCGGCGGACTCCTCGCGACGGCTCAGTGGGCCGGCGAGTACGTCGCCGCGCAGTCCTGACCCGGGAGCACGACATGACCGTTCACACCGAAGCCCTCCGCGACCACGCCTGCCTGATCGTGCACGGCCCGGACCAGCCCGGCCTGGTGGCCGCGGTGACCGCGCTGATCACGCGCAACAAGGCGAACATCGTGACGCTCGACCAGTACTCCGA
>NZ_JAPLAI010000079.1 GCF_026393345.1 Microbacterium sp. | reverse complement strand
TGTACAGCGTCTCTGCCTCGGGGAGCGCGCCGACGAGCCCGGCGGTGTAGTGCCGCTCGAAGTCGTGCGAGTGCTCGTCGAGCATCCGCAGGTCGGTCACGGCGTAGCGGCTGATCCCGGCGGCGAAGACCCCGCCGCGCACGAGTGCGGAGAGCACGGTCCAGCCGCCGGCCGAGCTGCCGCGGATCGCGATCCTGGCAGGGTCCGCGAGACCGGTGTCTGCGAGGCCCCGGGCTACGGCGATTACGTCATCGACATCGACCACGCCCCACTGGCCGTCGAGGCGCTCGCGGTAGGGGCGGCCGTAGCCGGTGGAACCGCCGTAGTTCACATCGAGCACGCCGAAGCCGCGGCTCGTGTAGAAGGCGATCGCCGAGGATGCCGCGCCCGTCACGTGCGCGGTCGGTCCGCCGTGCACGAACACGAGGTACGGCGGGAGTTCGTCGGCCGACGCCGCGACCGTCGGGTTCGCCGGCGGGTAGACGAAGGCGTGGACGGGCCCGTGCGCGCCATCCACCACGATCGGCTGCGCTGACGGCATCCAGCTCGGGTCCGCCGGCGCGCCGCCGGCGACGGTCACGACCTCACCTGAGTCCACGTCGACGCTCCAGACGCCGGGCGCGACGCGAGACCCGTTTCCGCTGAGCAGCACTCTGGCTCCCGCCGCGTCGTCCACGCTGACATGCCCGTCGGCCGGAACCTCGAGCGGTCGACGGCTGTCGTGCTGTGAGATGACGTCGATCGCATCCCGGCCGTTGGTGCGCACCGCGACGATGCGTCCGTCCTCCAGCGGCTGATACCAGCGGTTTCCGAGCACCCAGAGGCCGTACCCGGTGTCGGCGTCGGCGGGCGCGATCGGCATGACGGGCGCTGCGAGTTCGACGCCGTCGAGCGTCGCGCGATGCAGCGCCCACCGGCCGTCGCGATCGTCGGCGAAGAGCAGATGTGCGTCGTCCTGCCATTCCGGCTGCAGCGCAGTGCTGGCAGGGAGCTCGCCGAGGCTGCCATCGGCGATGGACAGGATGCGCAGCTGCGCGCTCTGCCACGGCATCCGTCGTCCGCCCCATTCGACCCAGGCGAGGCGGGTGCCGTCAGGGGAGAGCGCCGGATGGGCGAAGAAGCCCTCGCCCTCTGCGTGCACGTCGACAGCCGAGACATCGTCTGCCGCCGAGCCGTCGGTCGGGATCTCGATGATCGCACGCAGATGCGGCTCGACCGTCAGGTCCTCCCGCACGGCGAACAGTCGACCCCGCTGCATCCGGAGACCGCCGTGCGCGGGGCCGCCCGGGGTGAGCGGTGCCGGGTCGCTGTCGGGGGAGAGCCGGTACACGCGCTGGTCGGCGGCACCGACGAAGTACAGGATGCCGTCGGCATCCGCCGTCCATGCTCCGCCCCCGTACTCGTGCACCCGGGAACGTGCGCTCCAGGGGGAGGGGAGGACCTCGGCGCCACTCGAGCTGCGCACCGTCATGCGCCCGCCCTGGGCCGGAACCGACTCGCCCCACCAGGTCTCGTCACCCACGAATCTGGACCCGTCGATGCGCGGAGAGGAGGAGGCGACCGAGGACGCCGAGAACGGGGAGGTCCAGGACCCGGATGGCGCAGTCATGCATCGAGCCTATGCGCACCGCAGCGCAGCACCGCCACGACCTTGCCGAGCACGGTCGCCTCGTCGCCCAGGATCGGCTCGAACGCGGAATTGCGGGGGAGCAGCCAGGTGTGGCCGTCGCGGCGCCGGAACGTCTTGACGGTCGCCTCGTCATCGAGCATGGCCGCGACGATTTCACCGTTCTCCGCGCTGTTCTGGGAGCGCACGACGACCCAGTCGCCGTCGCAGATCGCCGCATCGATCATCGATTCGCCGGAGACCTTGAGCATGAACAGGTCACCCTTGCCCACGAGCTGACGGGGGAGCGGGAAGATCTCCTCGATCTGCTGCTCAGCCGTGATCGGCACGCCGGCGGCGATGCGCCCGACCAGGGGCACCATGGCAGCGTCTCCCACCGGTGTGGCAGTGTCTGCCGGGTTCTCGCCGCTCGTGCCGGGCAGGTCGATGAGTACTTCCATCGCCCTGGTC
>NZ_JAPLAI010000071.1 GCF_026393345.1 Microbacterium sp. | reverse complement strand
CCCTCGAAGACCTGCAGGCAGGGACCGGGTCGGCCACCATCGACGGGGTCCCCGCCCCGGTCAGCATCCCCACCGCCCGGTGGATGGCAGCGGACGCGCAGATCATCCCCTGCGTCCTCGGCGGGAACAGCGACATCCTCGACTGGGGCAGAGCGAAACGCCTCTTCACCCCCGCCCAGAAACTCGCCCTCACCGAACGCGACGGCGGCTGCGCCAACGGCGGCGCCCCACCCGGCATGACCGTCGTCCACCACCTCCGCTGGTGGCACCGAGACACCGGACCCACCGACCTGAACAACGGCATCCTGCTCTGCACCACCTGCCACCACCGCATCCACGACGACGGCTGGGACATCCACATCGACGGCACCGGCACCAACGCCACCGTCTGGTTCATCCCCCCACCCTGGCTCGACCCCACCCAAACCCCACGCCCCGGCGGCCGACACCGCTTCGACCTCACCGCCTGACCCTCAGAGCCCAGCAGCACGGCAGCACGGCAGCACGGCAGCACGGCAGCAGGTCGGCGCAGCGGCGCAGCTCCGATTCGCCTGGACAAACGGAACGGGCCGGGAGGATCTGCATCCTTCCGGCCCGTTGGCGGTTCCGCTGACGCCTTACGGCGCGAGGCGGGTCGGGCCGCGGAAGAGGTAGGTGACCTCGCGGATCGAGGATTCGCCGAGCAGCAGCATGAGCACCCGCGCGAGGCCCATGCCGAACCCGCCGTGCGGCGGAGCGCCGAAGCGGAAGAAGTCGAAGTAGAAGTCCAGGTGCTCGGGGTCGAGACCCTTCTCCTTGGCCTGCTCGATCAGGATGTCGACGCGGTGCTCGCGCTGCGCGCCGGTGGTGATCTCCACGCCCTTGAAGAGCAGGTCGTACGACTTGGTGAGCCCGGTCTCCGCGTCACGCATGTGGTAGAACGCGCGGATCTCCGGGTGGTAGTCCGTGATGAAGACGAACTGGTGACCGTAGGTCTCCTCGACGTAGGCGGAGATCTGGCGCTCGCCCTCGGGGTCCAGGTCACCGTCGGTGCGGGGGATGTCGTAGCCGCGAGCCTTGACGATCTCGCGCGCCTCGGCGAGCGGGATGCGCGGGAACGGGACAGCCGGCACCTGCACCTCGAGGCCGAACAGCTCCTCGATCTCGGCGCCGTGCTTGTCCTTGACCGCCTGGAAGGCGAACTGGATGAGCTCCTCCTGCATCCGGGCGACGTCCTCGTGGGAGTCGATCCAGCTGATCTCCGCGTCGATCGAGGTGAACTCGGTCGCGTGGCGGCTGGTGAAGGAGGGGTCGGCGCGGAAGGCGGGTGCGATCTCGAAGATCTTGCCGAAGCCGGCGACCTGGGCCATCTGCTTGAAGAACTGCGGGCTCTGCGCGAGGTAGGCGGTCTTGTCCTCGAAGTAGTCGAGCGAGAACAGCTCCGCGTTCGACTCCGACGGCGAGGCCATCAGCTTCGGGGAGTGGACCTCGATGTAGTCGCGCTCCACCCAGTACGTGCGCATCGCGTGCTCGAGCGTCGTCTGCACGCGGAAGATGAGGTTGTTGCGACGCTGGCGCAGGTCGAGGAAACGCCAGTCCATCCGCTTGTCGACACTGGAATCGGCGGCGATGGGGGTCTCCGGGTTCGCGGCCGCGGCGATGTCGAGCGCGTGGATCTTCACCTCGACGCCGCCGAGCTTCACCCGCTCGTCGTGCTTGAGCTCACCGGTGACGGTGAGGAACGTGCCGTTCGCGAGGCCCGAGATCGTCTCGGTGAGGGCGAGCGCGGCGGATGCGGCGTCATCCGCGTCCTCGGGCAGCTCGCGCGTGGCCGGGTTCACCAGCTGTACGGCGCCGGTCTCGTCACGGAGGATGACGAACTGCACTTTCTTCTGGTCGCGGACCGTTTCCACCCACCCCGAGACCGAGACGGTGCCGTCGGGAAGGGACAGAAGCTGGTTGACCAAGACGCGTTCGCTCACGAGAGTCCAGTCTACGTGTGCGCCCGCGCGGGGAGTACGGCCGCCCCGGCCCTACGATGGCGGCGTGAGCGAACCTCGTCCCGACGCCGAACCCGACGTGTACACGATGCCGCCGACCGCGTACCGCGTCGGGGATGCGGAGGCGGATGCGGGCTCCCCGCCCGCCGCGCCGCCGTCCGCGCCGCCCGGGACGCCGGCACCCACGCCGGCCCCCACGGCCGCCGCCCCGGCCCCCACGGCAACCGAGCCGTCGCCACGCGGCCACCGCGGGTGGGACATCGTGCTGAGCGTGGTGCTGCTTGTCGTCGGTGCCGCTGCGGCCGGGCTCGCGTCCGTGCTGGCCCTGTTCCTCGCGTTCGCCTCCGACTCCTGCGGCTCCGGCACCTGCGACTACGACCAGATGAACGTCGGATTCTGGGTTGCCCTGGTTGCACCCTGGGGTGTGTGGCTCCTCGGCGTCGTCGCGACGATCGTGCTGCTCGTGCGCCGACGGCTCGGCTTCTGGGTGCCGCTGGTCGGCATCGCGCTCGGCGCGGTTGCCTGGGTCGTCGGTGCGTGGCTCGTGGGCTCCGCCATCGGTTGACGCCGCATCCAGCCGACGCTCAGCGTCCTCATATCCCACAGACACGTCAAATCAACGGGTGCCCGCCGACCGCCTTCATCTCGTGCGCCACGGGGAGGTCCACAACCCCACCCGCGTGCTGTACGGCCGGCTTCCGGAGTTCTCGCTCAGCGCGGCGGGACGAGAGATGGCCGGGCAGGCCGCCGGCTACGTCCACCGCCTGACCCGGCCGGTCACGGCGCTGGTCTGCTCACCGCTGCAGCGCACCCGCGAATCGGCCGAGCCGTTCACCGAGCTGTTCGGCATCGAACCGGTGATCGACGACCGCGTGATCGAACCCACCAACGTCTTCGAGGGTCAGCGCATGTCGCGTGCACTGCGCAATCCCGCGAACTGGCACTACCTCCGCCGCCCCGAGATTCCCAGCTGGGGCGAGCCGTACCTCCAGGTCGTCGCCCGGATGCAGGCCGCCATGGCCGACGCGTGGAACTCCGTCCCGTCGGGGGACGTCGTCATCGTGAGCCACCAGTTGCCCATCTGGGTCACGCACCTCGCCATCGCCGGCGAGCCGCTGCGCCACGACCCGCGTCGCCGGCGCTGCACGCTCTCCAGCGTCACGAGCTTCGGTGGCGGCCCCGGCGACTGGCACGAAGTGGGCTATGCGGAACCGGCGAGCACCGCCGGATCCGTGGATGTGGGGGCGGTATGACTCGTCGATTCGCTCGCCGCGCCGCATCCGTCGCGCTCGCCCTCACCCTCGCTGCCGGCCTCGCCGCGTGCAGCAACGACCCGCTCGCCGACCAGTACCTGGAGGGCTCGAACAAGGGCTTCATCGCCGGCGACTCGCGGGTGCTGGAGACCGCACCGGACGACCGCGGTGACCCCATCGTCTTCGATGGCGTCACCGAGACCGGCGCCGCGGTGTCGAGCGCCGACTATGCCGGCCAGGTGCTCGTCGTGAACTTCTGGTACGCCGCGTGCGGCCCGTGCCGGGCGGAAGCGCCCGACCTGGTGGAGGTCGTCGACGACCTCGAGGGACAGAACGCCTCATTCCTCGGCATCAACATCTACGACCAGCCCGCGACCGCCGCGTCCTTCATGACGACCTACGGCCTCACCTACCCGAGCGTCATCGCGGTCGACGACGGCGACGTCACTCTCGCCTTCGCGGATGCGGTGCCGCTGACCGCCGTCCCGGTGACCCTCGTGCTCGACACCCAGGGCCGCGTCGCCTCCCGCATCATCGGGCAGCTGCCCGACGCCTCCATCCTCACGACCCTCGTCCGCGACACCATCGCGGAGACCTCGTGACCGGGGTCGTCGAAGGCGGCGCGCTCTGGTTCGCGATCCCTATCGCGATCGCGGCCGGCCTCGTGTCGTTCCTCTCACCCTGCGTGCTGCCCCTCGTCCCGGGCTATCTCGGCTTCCTCGGCGGCGCCGTCGCCCCGCGGGGCGGTGGGGCGGCGGGCCGCGGCCGGCTCCTCGGCGGAGTGCTGCTGTTCATCGCCGGGTTCACCGTCGTGTTCATGGCGATGAACATCCTCGGCGGCGCGTTCGGCGGGTTCCTGTTCGTCTACAAGGACGTCATCACCCGGATCATGGGTGTCGTCATCATCCTGCTCGGCCTTGTCTTCATCGGGCTGTTCGGGTTCGCGCAGCGGACGCTCAAGCCGGCCGTCAAGGGCAACCTCGGTCTCGTCGGTGCGCCGCTCTTGGGCCTCGCCATGGGGCTCGGCTGGGCCCCATGCATCGGCCCGACCCTCGCGGTCATCCTCGGGATGTCCTTCGACCAGGCCTCGGCCGGCCGCGGCGCAGTCCTCGGCCTCGCCTACTCGCTGGGGCTTGGCATCCCGTTCGTCCTCATCACGCTCGGCTTCGGCTGGGCGTCCCGGTCGATCACGTTCGTGCGCCGGCACATCCGGGCCGTCAACATCATCGGTGGCGTGCTGCTCATCGCGCTGGGGCTGCTCATGGTGACGGGGCTGTGGAACGTGCTCATGTCCAACCTGCAGGGGGTGATCGCCGGTGTCACACCTGCGCTCTGACACGCCGGCGGAGGCCGATCCGCTCCGCCCGTCCGATCACGTCGACGGTGACGGGGCCGGTGCGTCCGATGACGGCGTCACGTCGCCCCGGCTCGGCTTCATCGGCTGGGTGCGGTGGGGCTGGCGACAGCTCACGAGCATGCGGACGGCCCTCGTGCTCCTTCTTCTTCTCGCGATCGCCGCGGTGCCGGGCTCGATCTTCCCGCAGCGCACCGCCGACCCCAACGGCGTCACCCAGTTCAAGGCGGAGAACCCCGATCTGTTCCCGATCCTCGACGGGATGCAGCTGTTCGACGTCTACGCATCCGCGTGGTTCTCGGCGATCTACATCCTGCTGTTCATCTCGCTCATCGGCTGCGTGATCCCTCGCACCCAGCACCACTGGAAGGCCCTCCGCACCCGCCCGCCGCGGACGCCCGCTCGTCTGTCGCGGCTCGAGCATCACTCGGCCGTGACGGTGCCCCTGGCGCCGGGGACGGATGCGGACGCGGCCGCCGAGACCGCCATCGCGGCGGCGCAGAAGCAGCTGCGATCCTCCGGCTACCGCGTCGAGCGGTACGACGGCACGGGTACGCGGTCGGTCTCCGCCGAACGCGGCTACCTCCGGGAGACCGGGAACCTGCTGTTCCACATCTCGCTGGTCGGCGTGCTGCTCGCGGTCGGCATCGGCGGTGCCTACACGTACACCGGTCAGCGCGCGATCATCGAGGGCACGTCCTTCACGAACGCACTCACGTTCTACTCCTCGTTCAACCCGGGGCGTCTCGTCGACGGCGACACGCTGACGCCGTACTCGGTGAACCTCGAGAAGTTCGACGTCTCCTACGTGCCCTACGGCGAGGTCGGGTCGGGTCAGGCCGGCGACTTCGTCGCGCACGTCGCCACCACCCGTCCCGGGGAGGATGCCGTCGACGGCGAGGTGCGCGTCAACCACCCGCTCGACGTCGGCGCCGACCGCATCTACCTCATGGGCAACGGCTACGCCCCGACCATCACCGTGCGCGACCCCGACGGCACGGTGGTCTTCCACGACTCCGTCGCCTTCCTGCCGCAGACCGCGAACATGACCTCGCTCGGCGTCGTCAAGGTCACCGATGGTCTCGCCGACCAGCTGGGCCTCATCGGATTCTTCTACCCGACGATGGCGGAGCTGAAGACCGGTGCGCTGACGTCCATCTATCCCGACCTCGTCGTGCCGATGCTGACGCTGAACGTGTACGCGGGCGACCTCGGCATCGATGACGGCACCGCGCGCTCGGTCTACACGCTCGATCCCACCGGCATGGAGCAGCTGACCGGCGGCGAGACCGGCGTCGACTCCATCCAGCTGATGCCGGGGGAGACGACCGACCTGCCGAACGGACTCGGCACCGTCACGTTCGAGGACGCCACCCCGGCGGATGCAGACGCGAACGCCGCCGACGGTGACTATTCGCAGTCGGTGAAGCGGTACGTATCGCTCTCGATCCACCACGATGTCGCGGCGCCCTTCGTGCTGCTGTTCGCGGTGCTCGCCCTCGCCGGGCTGCTGCTGGCACTGTTCGTGCCGCGCCGCCGGATGTGGGTCAAGGTCGCCGCCCGCGACGGCAAGCTCCGCATCGAGTACGCGGGCCTTGCCCGCGGCGAGGATCCGACCCTCGCTGCGGCCCTCGCCCAGCTCACCGAGCGGCACGCGCAGGCCCTGCGCGCCGAGCCGGATGTCTTCCTCTCCGCATCCGCGCCGAGTGCTCCCGCCGAGGCCGCCCCCGCGTCCAGCGATTCCACGCCCGGAGCCCCCGCATCCCCCACCCCCGGTCGT
>NZ_JAPLAI010000019.1 GCF_026393345.1 Microbacterium sp. | reverse complement strand
GCTCAACAAGCTCGACGGCGTCGCCGCGACGGTCAACTACGCCACCGAGAAGGCGAAGGTGACCGCGCCCGCCGGATACGAGGCCGCACAGCTCATCGCCGAGGTCGAGAAGGCCGGATACACCGCCGCGGTGCCGGCGCCCAAGAACGCGAAGACCACCGAGGCGACGGATGCCGATCCCGAGCTCGCTTCGCTGCGCCAGCGTCTGATCATCTCGATCATCCTCACGGTGCCGGTCATCGCGATGGCGATGATTCCCGCACTGCAGTTCACGTACTGGCAGTGGGCGTCGCTGGCGCTCGCTGCACCCGTGATCGTGTGGGGCGCATGGCCGTTCCACAAGGCCGCCTGGACCAATCTGCGCCACGGCGCGGCCACGATGGACACGCTCATCTCGATGGGCACTCTGGCCGCGTTCCTGTGGTCGCTGTATGCGCTGTTCCTCGGCTCGGCGGGCATGCCGGGCATGACGCACCCGTTCGAGTTCACGCTCTCGCGTTCGGACGGCACGGCGAACATCTACCTCGAGGTCGGCGCCGGCGTGACGATGTTCATCCTCGCCGGCCGCTACTTCGAGAAGCGCTCGAAGCGCCAGGCTGGTGCGGCCATGCGGGCGCTCCTCGAGCTCGGGGCGAAGGAAGTCTCGGTGCTGCGCGACGGCGTCGAGACCCTCATCCCGGTGGACGATCTGCAGGTCGGCGACGAGTTCATCGTGCGTCCGGGCGAGAAGATCGCCACCGACGGCGTCGTCGTCTCCGGCACGTCTGCGGTCGACGCCTCCATGCTCACCGGTGAATCGGTGCCCGTCGAGGTCGGGCCGGCGGATGCCGTCACCGGAGCGACCGTCAACGCCGGAGGGCGGTTGGTGGTGCGCGCCACGCGCGTCGGCACCGACACCCAGCTCGCGCAGATGGCGCAGCTGGTCGAGGACGCGCAGACCGGCAAGGCAGAGGTGCAGCGTCTCGCCGATCGCATCTCCGGCGTCTTCGTACCGATCGTCATCGGCATCGCCGTGGTCACGCTGGCCGGATGGCTCATCGCCGGGTTCCCGGCCGCTGCGGCGTTCACCGCCGCCGTCGCCGTGCTGGTGATCGCCTGCCCGTGCGCACTCGGCCTCGCCACACCCACCGCGTTGCTGGTGGGCACGGGCCGCGGCGCGCAGATGGGCATCCTCATCAAGGGCCCTGAGGTGCTCGAGTCGACCCGCAAGGTCGACACGGTCGTGCTCGACAAGACCGGCACCGTCACCACGGGGCGGATGGCTCTCGTCGACGTCGTCCCGGAGCCGGGGACGGATGCTGATGAGCTGCTGCGCCTTGCCGGAGCGCTGGAGGATGCGTCAGAGCATCCGATCGCCCAGGCCATCGCGAAGGCCGCGACCGCGCGTGTCGGCGCTGCACAGGTCGGCACGCTCCCGAGTGTCGAGAGCTTCGCGAACCTCGAGGGCAGGGGCGTGCAGGGCGTCGTCGACGGGCACAGCGTGATCGTGGGACGGGAATCGCTGCTCGCCGACTGGGGCCTCGCGCTCTCCCCCGCCGTCGCCGAGGCGAAGGCCGCGGCCGAGAACGACGGGCAGACGGTCGTGGCCGTCGCGTGGGACGGCGCCGCCCGCGGCATCCTCATCGTCGCCGACACGGTCAAGCCGACCAGCCCCGAGGCGATCGCGCAGTTGAAGAAGCTCGGCCTGCACCCCATTCTGCTCACCGGCGACAACGAGGCTGTCGCCCGGCGGATCGCTGCCGACGTCGGTATAGACGAGGTCATCGCCGAGGTGCTCCCGAAGGACAAGGTCGACGTCGTGGCACGGCTTCAGCGCGAAGGCAAGGTCGTCGCGATGGTCGGCGACGGCGTCAACGACGCACCCGCGCTGGTGCAGGCCGACCTCGGCCTCGCGATGGGCACGGGCACAGACGTCGCGATCGAAGCATCCGACATCGCCCTCGTCCGCGGCGATCTGCGCAGCGCCGCCGACGCGATCCGCCTGTCGCGCAAGACGCTCGGCACCATCAAGTCGAACCTGTTCTGGGCCTTCGCATACAACGTCGCCGCGATCCCGGTCGCCGCGCTCGGAATGCTGAACCCGATGCTCGCGGGTGCGGCCATGGCACTGTCGAGCGTGTTCGTCGTCGGCAACAGTCTGCGGCTGCGGGCGTTCCGATGATCCGCCTCCAAGCACGTCGGGCGATGCGTGTCAAGGCGGAAGACGACGCGGCGCGGAGTTCGTAAGGTCGGCGGAAGTGCGGTACCCGAGCCGCACGACATGGAGTGGCCATGGGTGCGATCGACGAGCATACGACCGAGCTTCTGCTGGACGGACGCTACCGGCTGGGGCCCTGCCTCGGTCGGGGCGGGATGGCCGCGGTGTACCGCGCTGAGGACACGATCCTCGGGCGCACCGTGGCCATCAAGCTGCTCGGCACCGCGGACGAGGCGTCAACCGATGATCGGGTGCACGGCGAGACCACGGTTCTCGCGTCTCTGAACCACCCCTCGCTCGTCACGCTCTACGACGCGAGGCTCGACCCCGGACATGCCCGCTACCTTGCGATCGAGTACGTCGACGGGCCCACGCTCGCATCACGGCTCTCGCAGGGACCGCTCTCCGGTTCGGAGGCGGCCGCTCTCGCCCGCGATCTCTCGGAGGCTCTGCAGGTCGTGCACGACGCGGGCATCATCCATCGGGACATCAAGCCCTCGAACGTGATGCTGGCGCGCGCGTCCCGGCGCGGATCCGGGTGGACCGCGAAGCTCATGGACTTCGGCATCGCGTACAACGTCTCCGATGCGCGGGTGACTTCACCGGGCGTCGTCATCGGCACGGCCGCGTATATGGCGCCCGAACAGGTCAGCGGGGCCGAGCTCACTCCTGCGGTGGACATCTACTCGCTGGGGCTCGTGCTCATCGAAGCGCTGACAGGCGAGCCCGCGTTCCCCGTGATGGGAAAGGTGCCGACGGCCCTCCGTCGGCTCTCTGAGGCTCCGGAGATACCCGCTTCGATCGGGCCGCGCTGGGGAGCGCTCCTCACGCGCATGACGCGCGTCGCACCCGAGGAGCGCCCCTCAGCACGGGAGGTCTCGCAGGCGGCCGTGATTCTGGGCGGCGGTCCACCGCTCGAGCAGTCAGCGCGCCAGCCCCTTCCGCCCGCCCTCACTCCGATCGTGTCGGATGATCAGCCCACCGGACCGACCAAGGAGATCACCGTTCCCGCTGAGCCGTCGTCGCCAGCCCCGCCCCACCGCGCGCGGAGGCTACGCAGGGCGGCACTGGCGGCCATGGCTGTTGCCGCGGCGGCGATGATAGCCATCGCAGGGTTCTCGACCTTCGCGCTCGCACCCGACTCCGCAGGGCGTGTCGCCTCACGGATGTCCGCCGACGAAGTGTTCACGCCACCGACCCCCGAGACTGTCGAGCCCACGGAGTCGGAGCAGACGGGCACCGAGTCCGAGTCCGACCCCGCTGATGACTCCGTCGAAGATGTGGGCGATGACGAGCAGAAGTCGAACCCCAACAAGGGCCCGGGCAACAACTCCGGCGACCGGAAGGATGACAAGGACGACGAGAAGGGCAAGTGACGTGATTCCGAGCGGCCGTGCCGCGGGATGCCCTCTTGGTCGCGCTCGCCTAGCTCGTGCGCGCCGCCCTGCTGGCCCACAGCATCCCGCGCTCGACGATCGTGCGCACGTTCGGGTCCTCGAGCACGTCGACGCTGTGACCAGGGGTCGCGACGAAGACGCGGCCTGCGCCCCACTGCCGCGTCCACACCGCGGGTGACGTCACGGGCCGATGCCACGGGTGATACGGCTGAACCGGGTGGGTCGTGGTCGCGAGAACGTCGATGAGGTCATCGTGCAGCACCCAGTACTGCTCGGTCGTCAGCGAGAAGTCCGAGATGCCCGCGGTGATCTCGTGCTCGCGTCCGAGCTCGGTCATGTCGACCGTGTACGACAGGTAGTTGTCGGTCTCGTCGCCGGGGCGCTCTGCCGGCGGACGCCCTGGGTGAGTGGCGAACTGCCCGCCGATGAGGTGCAGGTAGTCGGAGTTCGCTCGATACGAATCGGCGATACCGCCGTGCCAACCGGCCAGCCCTGTCCCCGCCTCGACGGCGGAGCGGAGCCCGGCGAACGCCTCCTTCGAGATCTCCGACATCGTCACGGACTGCACGATGAGGTCGGTCGCGGCCATCACCTCGGCATCCGCGTAGATCTCGTTGGACTCCTCGACGCGCACGTCGAATCCCGACTTCTCGAGGAAGGGGAGGAACAGTTCCGTCGTCTCGACGGGGTGGTGCCCCTCCCAGCCGCCACGGACGACGAGTGCACGTCGATCGGTCATGAAGTCTTTCCTTTCACTGCCGCCGTTGAGAATGCCAAGATCTACCACCGATCCGGGGACGAACCGGCCGGGACGGATTCGGGTCGCTCGGCAGTGCTCGTGAGCTCCACCACGCGACGCTCGCGTCCGGCCGACAGCACCGCCTCCATGATCTCGAGCACGTGGAAGGCGAGCGCGCCAGAGGCCCTATGCGGGCGCCCGGTCTCGATCGCCCGGGCCATGTCGGCAAGACCCGCACCGCGCCCTGTGTCGGCATAGCCGCCGGAGACGGGAGCGACCCTCCACTCGGGGGCGTCCTGGGTCCAGGCCTCAGTCGCGTCGTCGAAGCCGTTCGGGTCGCCCACCGAGATCGTTCCCGCCGTTCCGTAGGTCTCGATCATCGGCGCCCGCGTCTGCCAGATG
>NZ_JAPLAI010000030.1 GCF_026393345.1 Microbacterium sp. | reverse complement strand
TCGCCCCGGGCGTGGACTCGTACAAGTCCACCGCTCGGCGACGGAACTCGTCCGTGTAGTTCTTCCTGGCCATCCTTGGATTCTCGCTCCCCCCAGCATCGTGCTGGAATCAGCGTGTCCAAGATCAAGGGTCAAGCCCCGGTCGCCGAACCCGGGCTCGGGGTCACGATCCGTGACACCGGACATGTCACCGCGCTGGAGACGATCGCGATGGCGTCGACGCCTCCAGGGCGCCCACACCGCCGCAAAGAGCGCATTCCGCCCGGACCCGCGGCGCTCCGCGCCGCGCAGGTGCTCTCCGGCACCGGCCAGCCCGTTTCGACCGTGATCAGCCTGGCCGCCTACGAGCAGGCCGCGAAGAACAGGAACACTCTCCGATGACCACCACCATCCCCACAACGAACGCCGCGACGAAAGCGGCGGCGAGCACCTACCAGCAGCTGCGCAACCACCTCGTCGACCTGAAACTCGCCGACGCCGCCGACGCCCTCCCGAAAGTCCTCGACCAGGCCCAGGCCGAGGGCTGGACCCTCACCACCGCGCTGGAACGACTGCTGCACATCGAAGTCACCGCGACCGAGGCGCGCCGCCTCGCAGGACGGTTCCGGTTCGCGAACCTTCCCACCGGTCAAACCCTCGACGACTTCGACCTCGACGCCGCCAGCGGCATCGACAAGAACCTGCTCGCCGAGCTCGCCACCTGCCGATACCTCGACACCGCCACCAACGTGCTCCTCATCGGCCCACCCGGCGTCGGGAAGAGCCACATCGCGACCGGCCTCGGCCACGCCGCCGTCAACGCCGGCTACCGGGTCTACTTCACCTCCGCCGCCGACCTCGCCGCCCGCTGCCACCGCGCCGCGATCGAGGGGAAATGGGCGACCATGATGCGGTTTTTCGCCGGCCCCACGCTGCTGATCATCGACGAACTCGGCTACCTCCCACTGCCAGGAGAAGCCGCGTCCGCACTTTTCCAAGTCATCAACCAGCGCTACCTGAAGACCTCGATCGTGCTCACCACGAACAGGCCCGTCGGCGCCTGGGGCGAGATCCTGGGCGACACCACCGTCGCCGCCGCGATGCTCGACCGACTCCTACACCGCTCCGTCGTCGTCACCCTCGACGGCGCCTCCTACCGCCTCCGCAACCACCACGCCGCAGCCGACGAACTCCGCCGCGTCACCAGCGGCACAAACCTGCGCTAGCGTTACCCCGCGACCTGAGGAAATCCGGCGAGCGGCGTTGAGGAAATCCGGTGAGCGCCGTCTGCGACAACGCCGCCATGGAATCGTTCTTCGCCCTGCTGCAGAAGAACGTCCTCGACCGCCGCTCGTGGACCACCCGGGAGCAGCTGCGGATTGCGATCGTCACCTGGATCGAGCGGACCTACCACCGCCGGAGGCGCCAACTCCGCCTGGGCCGTTTGACGCCCATCGAGTTCGAGACCATCATGAACACGACCGCCGCACTGGCGGCGTGACTACAACCTGTCACCTATTCGTGCAGCAGTCCCGCTTGCCCTTAGGTTTGTCGGGTTCTAGGTAGGCGGCGACGATGCGTTGGCAGATGCCCCAGGTCGCTTCGACCTCGACGTGCTCGTCGATAGCTCGGCGACAGGAGAGCGGCCCGGCGACTCCGCAACGCGATGAACAGCATCGATGGGCACCAGCACCAGCACCCACGCCGTCCGACGGCGAGGCTCTCGACACTCTCCCCGAGCTACACCCTGAGGTGGGCGCCAAGTGACGCTATTCGGGTAAGGCTCAGCACGTCTATCGCGGCGCTGACGCAGAGCTGCGCAATAAGGATGTCGCTTGTCGGCACTAGTTCTTTCCGAACCCGTAGGTGCTCAGCAGTGCCCAAATGCCTAGACGGCGTCTAAGTAGCCAGATCGCGCACACGGCCGCGAGCGCAAGTAGGCCTTCCGTTATGACTCGCATGACGAGTGGCAGGGCGCCCGTTGTTTCGGCGGCCATGCGAGCGGTGGCGAAGGCGAACATGCCAATCAGGCCCGGCTGCAAATATGCTCGCAGTACTAGGCCAAGCGGAAAGAAGCCGGCCCTCACGCACATAATCAATTGAAACGCGTGGCGCGCGGCTGGGAAGACTACACAATATCCAATGGCAATCCATATATTTCCCGTGACGCTAGTCAAAATCCCCACAGGCACTAGGGCCGCCAATAATACGCCCTGCGCAGCCCAGATCCATTTGAACCTGGCAATTGCCTCTAGCGCAGAAGCGAGTTGCAGAGAAATGCCTCGCAGGGCGGAAGCGAGCGCTAGTGCTGTGACGAACGGGACCGCTTCCACCCAGGCCGGCCCGAGGAGCAGAGGCACAAGAACGGGCGCTGCGCCAGCGACGAAGCATGCGAGTGGCACAGTTAGCCACGCGACGAGGGCCAGCATATCCGGCCATCTGCGCCCGACGCGACTCGGGTTGCCTGCATCATGTCGGTACTCCGGGTAAAGCACTTGTGCAACTGCTGCGTTCAGTCGGTCGAACGGAACGGTTGCGATGACGTCGGCGCGGTTCCAATATCCAAGTTGCACCGGTCCACTGAACCGGGAAACTAATAGCTTTGGCACGTTTTCCAGGGCGAATGACATCAGGTTTGCGGCGGTCACACGCCAGGAAAATGAAAGATGGGGAGCGGTTTCTTTCCACCGGACTCTCCCGGGAAGGATATTTCGACGGCAGATTATCGCCAGGGCAATCCAGCAGAATATCTGCAGCATGACAGCGGAGGCTACGAGCGAAAGCGACGAACGCCAGACCAGGACCATGACGAAGGACACGCCGAAAGCTGCCAACGAAGAACCTAGTTGGACTATCGACAGAATTCGGAATTTTCCTACTCGACGCATGTATCCGGAAAGTAGCCCCACGGCTGGCGCGAACAGTGCAGTAACACCGGCGAGCGCGATAGCTGGGCCGGAGGATGGGCTATTCCACAGGAGCGCCCAAAGAGACGCAGGCGCGGCAACGATAAGCATCGCGGCCAATCCCACCACGAATGAAACCGTGCTCAGGCTTCGCAGAAGCGAGGCGTCGAGGACGTCAAGGCGCGCGACCGCCTGCCCCAGTCCTGCGACGCTGAACACCGCGACTAGGTTCGCCACTATTACTGCGATCGCGTATATCGCGAAGTCTGAAGGCGTCAGTATTCGAGCGGTCAGAGCTGCATACGCGAACTGGATCACTACGCTCCCCAGTTGGCCTGTTAGTAGCCACGCGCCTCCGGCGCCTAAACGTCGGGCGTTACTCACTTCGCCTGGCCAGCGCAGAGGATGAGGCGATCGCGCGCCGATATACCTTGATGTACCTGGCAGCGACGGTTGGTCCGGAGTGCTCGCTGCGCACTGTGGGAGCCATCTGGCGCACCAGCGGTGCGCCCTCGATTGCTTGGCTGATCGCTGCCGTCAGTTCCTGGTCGCGGGCCCTACGAAAATCGACGGTCACACCGACGTTGTACTTCTTCAGGTTCTCCGCGGCACCACCGCTCTTCGTGTCCACGACAACGGGCACGCCCAGGATTAGCGACTCAACGACCGTCAACCCGAAACTCTCTTCCGCGGAAGCATGCACATGCGCCCTCGCCTGCGCAAGCCGCTTCATAGTCGCTCCGCGAGCAAGAGGGCCGCGCATGCGGATGTTTGGTAGTTCCGCGCGCTTCGCGACACGAGCGCGGAAGCTCTCGTCCAGACCCTTTCCGGCAAATTCCATAACCCAGGGGAGACCCAACCGCGCATACCGCGCTGCCAGGAGGTGGGACCGCTTTCGTCGGCTGCTGTCCGCAATCTCGAGAAGGAAGGCTTCACTACCGACGACGCCCCGATCTTGGTGAAGATCTTCCATATCGACCTCAACCTCCACCACGTTCGGTATAACCTGTACATCGCCGGGCCACACATGTTGCCGCTTCCAACGATCGCTTACGTAGTGCGAAACTCCCACGAGCTGTGTGTGCGCCGGTGTCCTCACGCGGTTCCATAGTGAGTGCAGCGCGCGCAGCGCCCAGTACGGCCCTCGATTCTGTATGAAAACGGTCCATGGTGCATCGTGAATAGTAACGACCATGGGCAGGCCGAGATCGAGAGCGACCCTTTGCCATTCGTACGTCCAGTGGGCGTGCACTACGTCGGCGTCGATAGCAAGAGCGGCGCGCTTCATCGCGCGTCGCTCCTGAGCAAAGAAGTCTGCGATCTGTAGCTTCGGGGAGGCACGCGACGCCACGCGAATGAAGTTGATACGCGGACCTCGTAGGGTGAGGCCGGGGAGTCCTCGCTCATGCGTAATTACAGTCACGCTCAGTCCAACACGGAGCAAGGCTGTACATAGCGCCCCAACCGGTGCGCCGTAATTTCGCCCTCGTTCATCGTCTGGCACTCCGGGCAGGTACTCAACGAGATCTGCAGGCGTGACGGGCCCCAAGATCAATACGTGCACTGCCGAACCACCTCATCGTATAGCTTCGCGTATTCTCTGGTTCCGCGGCTCGCGAGCAGGTCGACAACGGAACGTGTGCCTGCGATCGCCTGGATGGGCTCGCGAATACGGCGGCGCCAGAGCGCCTGATCGAGCGGCAGCAGCTCCACCCCTGGAAGCCCCCTTGACCAACGAAGCCCGGGTGAGTCTGCTGCGAGAACATGGCAGCCAGACACTGTCGCCTCAGCCAGCGCGACACCCATTCCCTCGTGAAGGGAAGGCATAAGAAATATGTCGGTCTCGGCGAGATAACGCGCAGGGTCTTTCACTCCGCGCGCGATGAGACGTCCTTGTTTCTCCAGGTCATCGAGTTGTGCAATTTCCTCGGCTGCGGCATTAGTTTCATCCCCAAGGTGGATAAGCCGTGCCTCGGGCGGCAAGGCAGACAGGGCAAACTCGTGGTTCTTTATCGACGAACAATTTCCGACGAGGGCGAATATCTCGCCCACATCCGGAGCCGACTGGCGCGAGCGCGCTGCTTCGAAGAAGCGGTCGTCTACCCAATTGAGGATGGTGGTCGTTCGCCGACCGAATGCTCGCTCGTGAATGGCCACGTCGTCCGAAACGGCGACTACTGCGCGACTGCACCGGTCCCCGACGCGGTTCGCCATCGTCCGGATCAGCCCTTTTCCGCCAGCGCGGGGGAAAACATTGTGCACCGTTCGCACGATTCGTCGCGCTCCTGCTGATCGGAGGATGACTGCCATAATCGCATACTCGCGCTCCACATGGATATTCCACACGGCGTCGCGGTTGGAGCGCGCGAGTCCCCAAAGCTGAACCATTCCGCGGAAGCTGGTCAGCTTCGGGACGAAGCGGACGTCGTACCCGGCGAACTCAAGGTCAGAGGCAAACGAGTGATCTGAGCCCTGCCCGACAACCATTGCATTCCTGTAGCGATCGGGCCAGTGGGCGGCGGAGGACGCCAGCATCCGCTCCATGCCACTCGGCCTCAACTCGCCCATTAAGTGAATGAGGCTCGCGTTCATCGTCGGAAGCATATCCGTGCGATCCAAACGAAATAGAAGCCTACCCATTGGGCCAGCCATGTCCATCCCGCATGCCGCCTGAGATACGTCCTCCGTTCCTTGATCGGAAAACCCTTTGGGCCGAGCAGCAATTTCAACCGCCGCCGTCGTGTCACGGACGGATCGCGGAACGTACCATCCGTTGAATTACGCTCAGTCTTGCCGACGTATTCCGGGCATGTCACGATCTTCACATTCTCTTGTCGCGCCCGCAGACCCATATCGAAATCGCCGTAGTGGTGCGTGAACGACGGATCCGGGCCACGGAGATTCGCGTGAACATCGGCGGGAAAAAGAACCATATTGCCGTTGAAAGTGTGAACCTCCAGTTCGGTGCCGACGGGTGCCAACTCAAAAGACAGCCTGAACGGCGCGGCGTTGACGAAGTAGCCACCGTAAGTCGGCTCATCGGACTTTGGGTGTGATATGCAGCCGACTACGATGGCTCCTCGGTTTCGGGCTGATGTGACGAGCATCGCGGCGACTGCGCCCTCGTTGAGCTCAATATCGTCGTTGAACCACAGAACCATGTCCGCCAGACCGATCGCAGCCGCTGCAACTGACATGCCACCGCCCCAATAGTATTCACCAGTCCCGTGGATCAGCTCGACTGAGTTCATCTCCTCAAGGGCAGCAGCAGTCCCGTCCGTGCTTGCATCGTCGACAACGACAAAGCGCACCGTCGCGTTCTCGATCGTCTCGAACTGCTTCTCGATCGATTGAACAGCCGCCACTGTCATTTCGCGCCGGTTGAAACAAGTCGCGATTGCAACTACCTCAAGCAAGACAACTCCAACGTAGCGAGGGGGAGGTTCGCAAATCCCCCGCGGGTGTCTCGACACCGTGAGGTGTTTCGCGAGGTGACTTAGCGAGTAGGTTGCAGCGGGTTCTTGTCACGGCATCTCTTTCCTTAGGCATTGCAGGCGCGTGCTGCAGATCTAGTGCGCGGAGTCACCTGGTGACAGGACGGCGCGCGCGGTCTTCGCCAAAATTGCCAGATCGCCTGCAAGGGACCAGTTTTCCACGTAGTAGAGGTCGAGGCGGACTGCGTCCTCCCAACCAAGACTCGACCGACCGCTTACCTGCCAGAGCCCGGTCAGCCCAGGGCGGGCGAGGAGGCGGCGCCGTGCCGCGTCCGTGTACAGGGCGACCTCGGCTGCGATTTGCGGGCGCGGGCCAACGATGCTCATCGATCCGGTAAGGACATTGAACAGTTGCGGGAGTTCGTCGAGCGAGTATCTCCGGATGACACGACCGACTGCGGTGATACGTGGGTCGTTCTTGATCTTGAACAGCGGCTTTTCGCTCGTCCCTTGGGCCTCAAGGAGCCCCTTCAGCTCCCGCTCAGCGCCGACGCGCATCGAGCGAAACTTCAGCATGTAGAAAGGGCTTCCATGTTGACCAATCCGCTGTTGCCTGTAGATCACTGGTCCATGGCTAGTGGTCATGACGGCGATTGTTACGGCGATTAGGATTGGAGAGAGAAGAACAATAAAGATCGAAGCCGTGAAGACGTCAAAGGCGCGCTTCACAAACTTTTGCCCTAGCGAGAATCGTGGCGTTTCGACATGAATCAGCGGTAGCCCAGCAACAGGGCGCGTATGCAGTCGCGGACCAGCGACGTCGATGATGCTGGGGGCAAGCACAAGATGCTGGCGGCCCGCCTCAAGCCCCCACGAAATTTCCTTGACCTTATCGACGGGCAGTTCGTCCGTGCTTGTGATCACGACTGTATCTGCGTCTATTGCGTCCATTGCCTCGTGGACGGCGGTTACATTGCCCATCACGGGAATATTCGTTCCCTCGATCGTCCCGGCGATGCGCCCATGCGGTATGCAGGCGCCTACAACGACGTAACCAGACCTCGGCGAGCGCGCCAACTCGTGGGTTATCTGACGGACGGATTCCTGAGATCCGACGAGCAGCACCCGAGCCGACCATTCGCCGCTCGACCGCTTCGCGACGAGCCATTGGCGCCACAGCCAGCGTACGACGAGCAGTACGAGTACCCCGAGCGGGAGGCTGATCAGTAGAAAGCCCCGCGCCACGTCGATCCGGGCAAGGAACGCAACAATCGCGATGACCCCGAACAGGCGGACGCTCGAGGTCGCAATGCGCACGTATTCCGTGGAACCGCTTCCGATTACGCGGTAGCTGCGAGAGTCGCTCCACGAGAGAGCGCCCATCCACAAAACGACCAGCAGGGTCGAGAATGCCCAGTAGGAGATGTCGCTGAGGCGGTTGTCCTCAGTAATGGACAGCTGGGCGTTGCCAAGGCCGAACCAGGCGATCTGCGTGCCGAAGACGACCCAGATGATGGCGAGCAGGTCACTGACGATCAACCGTCGCCGATACCGGTGCCGCCAGTCTGCCTGTCGGGGGGCTCTCGGAGTGCCGCCGGAGGGATGGCGGCCTTCACCTTGTTCTCCCCCGTCAACGCGAGCGGGAGTATTCCCTCCGGACGTTGAGATGGGAGACATATCGATCAGCGACTCCTTCGTCGCATCGACCTGTGAGTCGGTCGACACAGCGTCCCCCTTCGCGCTCTCGTCGTCACTGTCGGCTCGAAAGCTAGCAGCCGATTGTGACGGTGGTGTGTCGCGTGAGTGATCTAGCGTCATATTGATGGTGCCCCCGGTCGATGGTAGCTGGCAGGGGCGCCGCCGTTCGGGGGACAGGACCACAGATGTCTGTGGCCGCGGGCCCTTTTCGACTCGCTTCGCTCGTGCAACGACCCCGTGAAGGACGTGACCGGTGAGAAACTGGAGGGATGACGATCCCCCTCATCTCCCTCAACGACGGTAACAGCATCCCGCAGCTCGGCTTCGGGGTCTTCAAGGTCGACCCGGCAGAGACCGAACGCATCGTGACCGAGGCGCTCGAGGTCGGCTACCGGCACATCGACACCGCTGCGGTCTACGGCAATGAAGAAGGCGTCGGACGCGCGATCGCCGCATCCGGCATCCCGCGCGACGAGCTGTTCATCACGACGAAGCTGTGGAACTCGGAGCAAGGCAGCGATACGTCGGGTGCCGCGCTCGACACCAGCCTGCAGAAGCTCGGCCTCGACTCTGTCGACCTGTACCTCATCCACTGGCCGCGCCCTGATCTCGACCGCTACGTCGACACGTTCCGCGTGATGGAGCAACTCCGAAGTGAGGGACTCACCCGCTCCATTGGTGTCTCGAACTTTCACCAGCCGCACCTGCAGCGCATCTTCGATGAGACGGGCACCGTGCCCGCGGTCAACCAGATCGAGCTGCATCCGGGCTTCGCGCAGCGTGAACTGCGTGCCTTCCAGGAGCCCCTCGGCATCCACACCGAGGCCTGGGGCCCGCTCGGGCAGGGAAAGTACGACCTGTTCGGTGAGAAGGCCGTATCGGCCGCGGCCTCCGCACACTCGGTCGCCCCCGCCCAGGTCGTGATCCGGTGGCACCTGCAGCAGGGCATCATCGTGTTCCCGAAGTCGTCGACCCGCGCTCGGATGGCGGAGAACTTCGATGTTTTCGGTTTCGAGCTCACCGATGCGGAGATTGACGCCATCAACGCGATCGACCGCGGGCAGCGCGTGGGTGCTGACCCGGATACCGCGACGTTCTGATTCGACGCGTGCGAGACGGGCCGCGGAATGATCCTGAACGCGCGGGGGTTGCGGCCTAGGTGAATCTTTACGAACCCGCCAGCTTCGGCGCTCTTCAACTGTCCAACCGTATCGTCATGGCACCGCTCACGCGCCTGCGCGCCGGCGCCGACGGGGTGCCGAACGAGCTACTCGTTGAGCACTACGCGCAGCGCGCCGGCACCGGCATGATCGTCACCGAAGGCACTTGGCTCGTTCCCGAGTCACGGTCGTACCCGGGGCAGCCCGGCATCTACACCCAGGCGCAGATCGACGGATGGCGCCGCGTCACCGACGCCGTGCACGCCGCGGGAGGCACAATCGTCGTGCAGCTCATGCACGGTGGCCGCGTCTCGCACACGGGCATCACCGGCACCGCGCGCATCGTCGCGCCGAGCGCGATCGCCGCCGGGGGAGCGACTCATCTGGCCGACGGGACGAAGGCCGACATGCCCGTCCCCCACGCCCTGCTGACAGACGAAGTGTCCGAGACCGTCGAGGTCTTCGTGCAAGCCGCGCGGAACGCCATCGCCGCCGGCTTCGATGGCGTCGAGGTGCACGGTGCGAACGGATACCTCATCCACGAGTTCCTCGCACCGACATCTAACGTCCGCGGCGACCAGTACGGCGGGTCACCCGAGAACCGCTCCCGCTTCGCGATCGAAGTGACCAGCGCGGTCGCCGCAGCCATTGGCGCCGATCGCACCGGCATCCGGCTGTCACCGGAGCGCAACATCCAGGGCGTGATGGAAGAGGACGCGGCCGACGTGTGGGCGACCTATACCGCTCTCACCGAGGGGCTCGCCCCGCTCGGTCTCGCGTTCGTCGACGTGCTCCACCACGAGCCGACCGGCGACCTGGTGCAGCACATTCGCCGCACCGTCGGCGCGCCGTTCATCGCCAACACGGGCTTCGCCACGCCCACCACTCGGGAGGAAGCGACCGCGATCGTCGAGGGCGGATGGGCGGACGCGATCGGCATCGGCCGCGCCGTGATCGCCAACCCCGACCTCGCGCACCGCTGGCAGCACGAGGCGGAGCTGAACGAGCCGCGGCCGCAGCACTTCTACGGCGCCACCGGCAAGGGATACATCGACTACCCGACGCTCGCTGAGGTTCGCGGCTGACGATCAGGTCGCTTCATCGCGCTGCGGACGATCGCGGGTTCGGCAAATTTCGGTGATTCAGTGAGGATTGGCAAACGCACCTAACTGAGGGTGTAGGGGCTGAACTGATTTCGGCGTTTCGGTGAGGATCGGAACTGTACCTAACTGAGGGAGATTGGGCCTGTCGAGGGCTGAACTAAGTTGATTGACCGTGCGATCGGTGCCCTGACTGTTTCCTACGCCTGCCCGTGAAGCATGGGTAACGGCGAGCCGCTACCATTCAGTCATGACCGACCAGTCCAGCCCCGACTCCGACGACGGTCTGGTCTACATCCAGATCGGGGCGTTCTTCGCGCTCATAGGCTTGATCGCCCAAGTCCTCTTCGACCCGGGCAGGGTGGAATGGGGATGGTACGAGATCGGTGGTCTCGTGCTTGGCGTGCTCGCTCCCGTCGTCTTCTGGTTGTACCGCTCGGATAGTCGGCACCGCTAAGCGAAAGGCGAATCACGTTGCCCCTATTCGCTGGCGCGTTCATAGCTATCACCGCGATCGTGTGGATTGTCGCCCTGGGCACACTCACGCGGCGCGGCCTAATCAGTAGGTCCGGACTACTCCGGGCTGGCCTCTGGGTCACGGTGGCATCCGGTGGAACGATCACCGTACTGCGGCGAATCGAGCTCGACGCAGTGGCAAGTCAGATCGTCCTGGTAAGCACTGCAGTACTGCTGTTCATCGGGGCGATATCACTCTTCGCACACCGACGCGGCGAAGGGAAATTGAACCGAGCCTTGCTCGTCGTCACGGTGATCTTGACGATCCTCGAGCTGGTCTACATGTTCCTCGCTGGAGGCCCCATCGCGAGCCACGTACAAGAAGAGTCCTCGCTTGCATTCTTGCCGCTGTTCGTGTACCTCGTGTATCAAAGCGGGTCCACCCGAGAGCAACTACTGCGGCTGGCGGGTAGCGCTGCCGCCGTCATCGTTACAGGCAGCGTCCTGCTGGCCTTCATCTTGCCTGATTTCGCATACGCGCACTTTCAGAGCGACCAGCGACGCGTCCAGGTACTCGGGCTCATGTGGAGGTTGGGGGGTCTCGCGCCTCACCCGAACTTGCTCTCCCTGACCGCGCTTGTGGCGATCGTCATTGCCTTCGCCGTGCGGTCCCGGATGAGGTGGGTTGTCTTCGCTATGTCCTTGCTGGCCCTCGGACTCGCGGAGTCGCGAGTAGCGATCGTCTCGCTCGGTGTCGTCGCGGTCGTCGCCTGGTTCTTCCGAGGCGGATCCGTCGTCGGCCGAGCGCTCGTCTCCGCTCCTGTCATCCTTATCCTTGTCTGGCTGATCGCCAACCTCGTCCCGAGCGAGGATGCGAGCGTGCTGACCTCCGACCTGGCCACGAATGGACGATTCCGGGTGTGGGCGCTCGTTGAGGGCTACTTCTGGCAGAACCCACTACAGGGATACGGTCCATTGGCTTTCCAGCCAGACGGCACTTCGCCATATCTCGATGCGGGATTGCTTCACGCCCACAATCAAATCCTCCAAGCGGTCGCAGAGACGGGTCTCCTCGGCGGTCTCCTCACTGTGGTGATGCTCGCGATCTTCGTTTTCATGGCGCTTCAGCGCCCGATACGCCCGGTGTATCCCGCGCTGGTCGCCGCATTCCTGGCCAGCTCTCCGACTGAGCCATTCCTGTCCCTGCACCTGTACGGGATGAACTTCGCGGTCGTTCCGGCATTCCTGTTCATCACAGCGATCATGTCGACGGGGATGAAATCGGAGCCGGCGCCCGAACTGGGTGCGCCGGTCGCAGCCGTGAGGAAGCCGGCCGGCCGTCAGGTGGGACGGGCCCCTCACGGCCACGTCGTGCACCTGACGGCCGGCGTTCGCGACAGCCGCGGCTAGGGAGTTCCGTACCGCTGCTGACAGAAAGTCCGCAGCGCAGCCAGTTCGGCCGTGGTCAGCTGGTGATCGTAGAGGCGAACCGCGACAATCTCGACCGACGCGAACGTGTCGACGGCGGGGCCACCCGATCGAGCAGACCCGGCGAGGACGATGCCGTTACGGGCATTCGTTCCCGTGCCGCCCGACGCACTTGCGCCGTCTGCATAGGCCGTCCCCATCGCGGCAGTACCCCCTGCGAACAGACCGGCCACGAGTTGGAATCCGCCGTCTGCGGATACTCCCGAGCTGCGCAGCGACCCGGCATTGATCGTGAACACGTTCCCCGACGACGGGTTGTAGACCTGAATCAGCGCGGGTTCTGACCCGACCCGATGACCGGAACCGCCTCCCCGGATGAAAGCGTGCCGCCCGTGTGCTTCACGATCGCGACAACAGTCTCCGCGCCGGTCGTTGCATACGGGCTGCTGCTGTCTGCGAGGAAGTCGTTCACCCCGTCGAAGACGAGCGCGGGCTGTCCGTTCGCAGCATTCAGCTTCAGGGTGGGCCTCGCTCCCGCCGTCGCCTGAGTCACATCGGGCCCGCTGAAGCCGCTGCTGTCGGGGACGGATGTAACCACTCCACCGTCCGACACCCCGGTCACCGAGGCCGCCGAATACTCCCGGAGCAGCCCGCTGCGCATGTCGGCAACCATCCCAGTCGTCGCTGTGACGGTGTTGGAGGCGGCGCTCGCGCCACCCGCGTTGAGAGCGACGATCCGGTACTGGTACTCGGTCACGAACTCCGGAACTGTCACCGTGCCCGTTGTGCCAGTGATAACCGGCCCCTGTGTCCAGGTGGCATCGACCGGTTTCTTGTACTCGATGCGGTAGCTAGTCGCCGCGTCGTGGTTGCTATCTGTGGCCGGTGCAGCCCACGCCAGCGGCTGCACGTTGCCCGTGGCGGAGCCCGCGTTCAGCCCGGTGGGAGCGTTGGGCGTCCGCTTGAGCGTGACTGTCGCCGAGGCGCTCCATGCCGACACGCCCTCCTCGTTCACCGTCCGCACCTGCACCTGAACTGTCTGGCCGAGCGTCTGCCCGGTCAGTGTGGCAACGGGTGCCACGGACTGCGCCCGCGTGAGACTAGCCCACGTCGACCCACCATCTGTGCTGTATCGCACGTTGAAGTCCGTCGCGCGGCACAACGGCGTCGCCCACTCTGCCGTGAGCGTGGTGCCCGCCTGCGTCAGCGACACTGAGCCGGGCGTGACCGGCGCCTCGTGAAGCACGTTCGCGAACGCCACCGGGAGCGCAGCGAAGTAGTTCTTCGCTAGGATCCGCTGTCCGCCCGCGCTGAAGTGAACCGCGCCATTCAGCGGATCGGAGTTCCCCGAGGGCACTGCTGCGGCGACACTTACCCGGAGGTTGCGTCGAGGCGCGTCGAGCACCGCAGCGTCGATCACCTGGGACGAACCGAACGCCCGCTGCTCCGCCGTGAACCGGCCGACGACCATAGGGAGATCGGGCGACACCGCCGCCCGGAACTTCGCGAGCATCGCGTCGAAGTCCGCGGCGTACTGCGCAGTGGTGCGACCGTTGGATGCGTCCTGCTCACCCTGGTGCCAGAGAGCAAAGGGGATGCGGACACCAGGGCCGGCGGCAGCGACAGCTGCGGCGACAGCGGCGATCGTGGCATTCAGGAGACTATCTGAGCCGGTGGTGGTAGCCGCCCAGTTCCGCGTCCCGCCGCGGGAGTCGGGCGTGGAGAGGCCCGTACCTCCGAACCCGCACGGCACCAAGAGCACCTTCCGCGCGTATGGGAGGGTCGCGGCATACTGCCGCGCGAAAGGCAGCGCGAAACTCATCCCCGGGGGCGCTGTCGCGATCGACGCGTCCTGCGCGTACTGCGACATGGGCTCGCCTGCACGGACGATTTGACGCGCGTACGCCCCGCCGGAGGGGAATGCGTCGACACGCGAGTCCTGCACATCGAAACGGACGGTGTCATATCCCGTACCCGCCCCTGCAGAGTTCGACTGTCCGAAGACGGGGATGATGTCGTATCCCGGCTCGCCAACAGGCACAAACTTGGTCGTTAGGGCCTGTCCGATGTCGGACTCGTCGTCCTCGATCCCCTCAACGAACCCCGAACTATGGTGAGACACGTCGAGGTCCTCGGTTGGAGCAGCAGTTGGCGCTACTGATCCTCGGGGACCTCGACCCCTACCCGCCCGAACTCACCCGGCGAGCCTCACCCCCACCGGAAGTCCGAAGAGCCGGACAACGCCGCCATGGAGAGCTTTTGGTCGCTCCTTCAAACCAACGTCCTCAACCAGCAGCGCTGGGCCAGCCGGCAGGACCTGCGGTTCGCGATCGTCGTCTGGATCGAGCGGAAATACCACCGCCAGCGAGCCCAGGACACCCTCGGCGGGTTGACGCCCATCGAGTTCGAGGCCAAGCTAACCGAGCCGCTCACACTCGCGGCCTAAACCGAATCTGTCACCAGTTCGTTCTTCACGCCCAGCAGCGCGCCGCTGACATGCTCGCGTCCTTCGACCGGACGGCACGAGCAACGGACCGACCGAGGCGATCAACGGCCAGCTCGAACACCTCCGCGGCTCCGCCCTGGGCTTCCGCAACCTCACCAACTACATCGCACGGAGCCTGCTCGAGTCCGGAGGATTCAGACCCCGACTACACCCTCAAACGCGATGAGCCGGATAAGGTCACCAGTAGCCACCAAAACTAGAACCTATTCCGCGGGGCGGTCAAGTTGTCAGGGATTCGCTCGCTCCCCGTTTGATACGTATGCGCGTCCTGTAGCATGCATCGCTCGCTGTAGCTGAGCTCGGCCGAAAACACCACTGGCGCCCACGATGACGCACGACCACGAGGGCATTCTGCGCAGCGATAAGGCAGCACTCAAGACCGAACGCACGCCGGAAAAAGAACGAGACTGCAGCGAATAACGCAATGTTTGAGCAAATAGAAAATCGACGGCGGTTTGGGGGTGCCAGTCCTCGGCTACCGAGAGATACCAATTGAGGGAATCTCTCCAGTTTGCGCTTGCGGATATCGAGTTGGCAGAACCCGTCCAATACCGAACCAGAGGCTTCTGCAATTGAACAAACTGGACCCCTGGGACACGGCCAACACGCACAAGCCAGTCCCAATCTTGATGTCGACGAAGCGAACTATTCCACTCAGTCCGCAGAAGAAGCTCGCGACTTGCGAGAAGCGTTGAAGTGAACATCGACGCTCTGCCAATGGACGCACTTCGGCGGCGGAACAGGTAGTCCTGAATATTTTGGCCTTGCGCAATGACATCGACGGGCACAACGCGTTCGGCTAGCGAAGCCCCGTGCTGGATGACCTGGCAACTCACAATGGTCAAAGGGTCACCCTTTCCCAAGGCGTGGAGCTGATGCTCAAGCTTGGCGGGGAGCCACTCGTCGTCATCGTCTAAGAAGGCTACGAGATCGTGGGTGGCGGCCCTTACCCCGGTTGCACGTGCGCCACCGCCGCCCTTCCCGCCGCCAGTAAGAATTATTCGATCACAACGATCTGCAATTCCTTCCGGGATTATAGAATCGGGACCAACGTCAGCCACCACAATTATCTCTATATTCGAGCGGTCGACTGTCTGGCGCTCAACGCTTTCCACTGCGGCGGAAAGCGTCGACCTGAGCATGGTCGGAATAACGACCGAGACCTTCGTGCTCACTGGAGGTTCCTCAGCACTCGTGCCGGGACGCCTCCTACCAGAGTGTGGGGATCGACATCTCTCGTGACCACCGCGCCCGCAGCCACCACTGCACCGTCACCGATAGTGATGCCCGGCAAGATTATCGCACCACTACCAACCCACACTCCTTCGCCGATAGATATTTCACCGAAGGTCGACTTGCCGGCGCGGACCCGGGGATCCTCCATCTCGTGCGAGCTAGTGAGCAATTGCACGCCGACCCCGATTCCCGTGCGGGCCCCCACCGTCACAGGAGCCCAGTTGTCGATCACGCAGTTGACGTTAATAGTAACTCTGGGCCCCAGCCGCAGATGATGAGATCGAGCAAATACCCCGCCAAATACCCTGGCACTGGAAGAAATTCGGGCTCCGCAGACTCTGTAAATAGATGTACGTAACACTATTGGAATGAGCGTAGAGGCGGCAGCATTCATGACGTATGAGGCGGCAACGCGCCGCATTCTCCCACTCAGAATTAGTGCGCTGCGCTTTGGATCGCTGACTACGCGAGCTAGGCGTGACTGATACGTCTGACTCATACACCCACCGTCTGTTGTCTATCGAGATCAGAGGCAAAACCAGCCATGACGTGCGCGCGCTCTGTGCTCTGATGGGCCACGTGCTATGCGCTTCGTCGGCACGGACAGTATTGACGAGTCCGTCCCCTCAGGTCAAACTCAGGTTGAACCGCGTCTGCTCCGGTTGGGCGAGGGGAATGAATCGGGCTACTGAGGGGTGCGAGGAACGGATAGGTTGCCACTTGACCTGCTCTTCCAGTACCCGCAGCCCGCGCCGCAGCTCGACGAACTCTTTGTGCCTGGTCGTCAGACCGGGCTTGCGGCCGGTATCGAACGCGTCCCGGTTCATCCAGTTCCATAGGGAGGACTCGCTGATCCCGAGATCACGGGCGGTCTGGCCGACCGGGTTCGCCTGCGCGACCAGGTCCAGGGCTCGACGCCGGAACTCCGGCGAGTGTTCAATAGGTATCTCACGTACTCTCTGAGACGATCATCGCCTCAACCCAGGTGTCCGGAAAAGCGGGTCAGCCTCCCGTTCCTGAAACATGGTTGTTCGATCCATTGGATACACTGCCGTCGTTGTCGTATAACGCCGCCCGAGCGTTGGTTGCTGAGCCCGGGCGTCGCCGTCATGAATACTCGAACTGGGGATCTCTAGTTGGCTAAACGTGCACTCATCACCGGCATCACGGGCCAAGACGGTTCGTACCTCGCCGAACTGTTACTTTCGAAGGGCTATGAAGTACATGGCCTAATCCGCCGTGCCTCAACGTTCAACACCCACCGTATCGACCACCTCTACAAGGACCCGCACGACCCGAACGCGAAGCTCTTCCTCCACTACGGCGACCTCAGCGACGGTGCACGCCTCGTCACCCTCATGGCGCAAATCAATCCCGACGAGGTCTACAATCTCGCCGCGCAGTCACACGTGCGCGTTTCGTTCGATGAGCCCGAACACACCGCCGACACCACAGGTACGGGCACGATTCGACTGCTTGAGGCGGTTCGGCTATCCGGTGTCGAAACGCGCTTTTACCAGGCGTCCACCTCGGAGCTCTACGGCGCGACGCCTCCCCCGCAGTCCGAGACCACCCCGTTCTACCCGCGCTCGCCCTATGCCGCGGCGAAGCTGTACAGCTACTGGATCACGAAGAACTACCGCGAGGCGTACGACATGTTCGCGGTGAACGGCATCCTGTTCAACCACGAATCCCCTCGCCGCGGTGAAACCTTCGTGACGCGCAAGATCACGCGCGCCGTCGCTCGCATCAAAGCTGGCGTGCAGAAGGACATCTACCTCGGCAACCTCGACTCGATCCGTGACTGGGGCTACGCCGCGGAGTACGTCGAGGGCATGTGGCGCATGCTCCAGGTCGATGAGCCCGAGGACTTCGTTCTCGCGACGGGTGTCGGCCTCACGATCAAGGACTTCCTCGAGACCGCGTTCGGCCGAGTCGGGCTGGACTGGCAGGAGTTCGTCAAGTTCGACGACCGCTACCTGCGCCCCACCGAGGTAGACGCGCTCATCGGAGACCCGTCGAAGGCGGCCGAGAAACTCGGCTGGGTTCCCACTATCGATGGGAAGGAACTGGCCAAGCTCATGGTTGACGCCGATGTGGAAGAACTTGAAAAGGGCTCCGACTATCGCGACACCGTGAAGCTTGCTTCGTGGGGAACCGCGTGAGCACCGCGATCGACGGTGTCGACTACTCGCCGTCGGAGCTAGACCGCGATGCGACGTTCTACGTCGCCGGGCACGGTGGGCTCGTCGGATCCGCCATCTGGCGCCGCCTCGAAGCAGCCGGATTCGAGAACATCGTCGGGAAGACCTCAGCCGAACTCGACCTGAAGAACCGCGACGCGGTGTTCGAGTACATGGGCTCGGTCAAGCCGAGGTACGTCGTGCTCGCTGCTGCGAAGGTGGGTGGCATTCTCGCCAACTCGACCTATCCCGTCGACTTCCTCTCCGACAACATGCGCATCCAGGTCAACGTGCTCGACGCTGCCCTGGCAAACGACGTCGAGCGGGTGCTGTTCCTCGGGTCGTCCTGCATCTACCCGAAGATGGCCGGACAGCCGATCCGCGAGGACTCGCTGCTCACCGGCCATCTGGAGCCGACGAACGATGCCTACGCGATCGCGAAGATCGCCGGCATCCTGCAGACCCAGGCGGTTCGTCGCCAATACGGTCTGCCGTGGATCAGCGCCATGCCGACGAACCTCTATGGGCCGAACGACAACTTCTCGCCGAAGGGTTCGCACGTTCTTCCCGCGTTGATCCGGCGGTACGACGAAGCGGCGAAATCCGGGACATCCTCGGTGACGAACTGGGGCACCGGCACACCGCGTCGTGAGTTCCTGCACGCCGATGACATGGCCGATGCCTGCCTGCACCTTCTTGAGCACTACGACGGTCCGGATCAGGTGAACGTCGGTACGGGGTCAGACGTCACGATTCGGGAGATCGCGGAGACCATCGCGGGTGTGACGGGCTTCGAGGGCGAGACGGAGTGGGACACCACGAAGCCCGACGGCACCCCGCAGAAGCTGTTGGATGTCTCCAAGCTGGCCGACGCCGGGTGGACGTCGAAGATCTCACTTCAAGAAGGTCTCGAGCGCACCGTCGCCTGGTACCACGACCACGTCGATTCCATCCGCGAGTAACGCGTGTATCGACACATCGTGCTCTTTCGAGTGCACGGCGATGTCAACGACGAGCGAGTGACCGAAGCCCTCACCCGGCTTCGGTCACTCGCCGTCCTGCCCGGCATCGAACAGTGGCGAGTTGAGCTGTCTCTCGACGCTCGCAAGGGCCGCATCCTTGTCGAAGACGGATCGTTCTCCGATCACGCCGCCTTCGAGCGTTTTCGCCAGGATGCTCGGCACATCGAGGTGGGACGGTACATGGCGACGATCTCGGACTGGTGGAACGGGGACTATGTCGTGTGACGGCGACTCGTCACTCGGCGAGCCCGAGACGCTCCAGGAGCTCGCCGCAACCCGGCCAGAGATCACGCGGAAGGTCACCGAGTGGGAAGTGGGCGAAGTCGATCGCCTCGTTCTGCGGCTCCGGGGTCCCGTCCAACGACAGCACGAACGACAGCCCGATCGCATGCTTGCGCGGGTCGTTCCCGAAGACCGTCCCATCAGTGGGGGCGATTTGCGTCGGGAACCACTCGTAGACGTAGTCGGGCTGCGGATTCAGCGGCAGCACCGGCACCAGATTGACCGTATCCGCGGCGTGACGGCGAATGGCCTGGGCGATCGTCTCCCCGCGCAGAATGCGGCCCCCCAGGTGGCACCACACCGGTCCATGCGGCGAGTCTCGCAAGATGAGCCCCACCTCACGCACCCCGTCGACGTCACGAACCGGAACGAAATCGACGCAGGCGATCGGCATCGCTTCTTCGATCTGCAGATACAGCGCCTCGGGTAGGTAGCTCACGGTCATCTACTCCCTCGCGTCGAGTACTCGAAACACAAGTCTGATATCAACGAATAGCCGACTAAATACGTCGGCACCCCAACTTACGAGGAGATCCATGCGTCTGTCTGTCATCGGCTGCGGCTACCTCGGCGCCGTGCACGCCGCCGCGATGGCGTCGATCGGTCACGACGTGGTCGGAATCGACGTCGACGAGCGGAAGATCGAATCGCTTTCCAAGGGGGATGCGCCGTTCTTCGAGCCTGGTTTGCAGGAGATTCTCACGGCGGGAATCGCGTCTGGAAATCTGCGCTTCACCACCGATATGTCTCAGGCCGCAGGGGCCAAGGTGCATTTCGTCGGCGTCGGAACTCCGCAGCAGAAGGACAGCTATGCGGCAGACCTCACGTACGTGAACGCCGCCGTTGATGGGCTACTGCCGTACCTGGCGGAGGGCGACATTGTCGCAGGTAAGTCGACGGTCCCGGTCGGGACGGCGGCGTCGCTCGCTGAGCGCGTCAGCCCCACGGGCGCCCCCCTCGTGTGGAACCCGGAGTTCCTGCGCGAAGGGTACGCCGTGCAAGACACGATCGACCCCGACCGTCTGGTTGCCGGCGTCCCCGCGGGCGAGGAGGGTGAGCGAGCCGCATCCGTTCTCCGCGAGGTGTACCACCCCTCTGTCTCGAAGGGCACGCCTTTCATCGTCACCGACTACGCGACCGCAGAGCTTGTGAAGGTCTCGGCCAACGCGTTCCTGGCGACCAAGATCTCGTTTATCAACGCCATGGCCGAAATCGCAGAGGTTACCGGGGCCGATGTCACCCAGCTCGCCGACGCCATCGGGCACGACGCCCGCATCGGTCGGCGCTTCCTCGGTGCCGGCATTGGCTTCGGCGGCGGGTGCCTGCCGAAAGACATCCGCGCGTTCTCCGCACGCGCTGAAGAGCTCGGTCGCGGTGAGTCCGTCGCGTTCCTCCGTCAGATGGATGAGATCAACCTGCGTCGGCGCGAGCGCGCCGTGCAGCTCGTCGTCGACGGCCTGGGCGGGTCGGTGTTCAAGAAGAACATCACGGTGCTCGGTGCCGCCTTCAAACCCCACTCAGACGACATCCGCGACTCCCCCGCCCTCGATGTGGCGGTAAAGCTTCACGGCCTCGGCGCCTGGGTCACCGTCACCGACCCCGCCGCAATCGAGAATGCTCGCCGCATCCATCCGCAGTTGAACTACGTCGAAGACACGGACGAGGCCCTGCGCGGCGCGGACGCTGTCATCGTCGTCACGGAGTGGGACGAGTACCGGCGCGAACTTTCTCCCGAGCACGTGGCGACGCTTGCCACGGGGCGTGTCATCGTGGACGGGCGCAACTGCCTGGACGCGGCCGCGTGGCGCGCCACGGGGTGGGAGTACTACGGCATGGGAAGGCCGTGACATCCGCGGCCGCCGGACCAACCGACACGAATCCTGCGGCGGTTGGCGGGTCGAGCGCGGCCACGCAGGACGAGCACATTGACGAGCAGCCTCGGAAGCCGCAGGCACGATGGGGCCGCATCCTCACCTGGGCTGGGCTCGGCGCTGCGCCAATCGCCATCGGACTGCTGGCGGGTATCTGGGCACCGTTCACCGCACCGTTCGTTGCCTTAGCGTGCTGGGCAGTCGAAAGCGCGATCGCGGCGTTCATGCGAGCGTGGGCGCACTACGCCGACCGAAACCAGCCACGCAAGGTCACCATCGACGGGTGGGGCAAGCTCTTGGGAGCTGTCGCGAGTCTGAGCGGCGTCGTCGGGATAATCTGGGCAGCGTTCGGCCTGACCGGCTGAGGAGACAGCTGTTTCGGACGCATCCGGCTCTGGTCAACGACGTCGAGACGGACGTTGGGGATGGGGACGCGGGTGAATCGCGATATGACGGGCGCTCCGCTGCACCTTTCCAAGCAGCGACGGCCGCGCGTGACGGTGGGATGGTTGGTTGCCGTTGCATCGGTGTTCGCGCTCGGGGGGCTGCGCCACTGTCGCTGTGTCCGAGTCGGCTGCCACACCATCTGCGAGTCCCACCTGCGCGGTGGCCGCGCAACCGGGCGTCGAGCCGCCGGACGGTTGCACCGTCTACGACCCCGAGGTCAACATGCAGACCAACGAGCAATATCGCGAACGCATGCCACTCACCGACGCCGGGGCGCAGGCGGGAGCCGCACTGGCTGAGGCGGCCTCGGGCGCACTGACCGATCTGCGTGCATCGGGCGCCACGCTGGACAACGATGCCGTGACCGCTGCGCTCGCCTCGGCGGGGCTCGATCCCCGCGGCGTGCAAGTCCAGGCGCAGGCGGACAGCATCCTGTTCGGTGCGGTGTTCACGCCCGGCGATGGCACCGGCGTCGCGGGATGCATCTTCGGTTCCGTGAGTTCTTCCGCCGTGTCGGTCGACGTGGGTGGCCTCATCATGGACGGCGGCTGCCTCCCGGCGGTGGGCCACTGAGACCCACCGCTCGAACACAGCAGAAGAGGGATAGGTCGCCCGTAACAAACACGCGATCGAAACGCTCCGTTCACGTTGTTTCCCTAGCGTTCTGAATGTGACCATCACTCCTGGCATCAAGACCGTCATCCCCGCAGCAGGGCTCGGCACGCGCTTCCTACCGGCAACCAAGGCGATGCCGAAAGAGATGCTGCCCGTCGTCGACAAGCCCGCCATCCAGTACGTGGTGGAAGAAGCGGTCGCCGCAGGGAGCGACGACGTGCTGGTCATCGTCGGACGCAACAAGAACGCCCTGGCAAATCACTTCGACCGGGTGGCCGAGCTCGAGCACACGCTCGAGAAGAAGGGCGACGCGGCGAAACTCGAGAAGGTCATGGCCGCCAGTCGGCTCGCCGACGTTCACTTCGTGCGGCAAGGCGACCCGCTCGGGCTCGGGCACGCGGTCCTTCGCGCCAAGAAGCACGTTGGCAACGAGACATTCGCCGTCTTGCTGGGCGACGACCTCATCGACGCACGAGATCCGCTTCTGACGCGCATGATCGACGTGTCACGCGCCCAGTCGGCCACCGTGATCGCACTGATGGAGGTCGAGCCCGATCAAATCCATCTGTACGGCTGCGCCGCCGTCGACGAGACGCCCGAAAGCGATGTCGTGAAGGTGAAGTATCTCGTCGAGAAGCCGTCCGCATCCGATGCACCGAGCAACCTCGCCGTCATCGGCCGCTACGTGCTCAAGCCCGAGATCTTCGAGGTGCTGGAGCAGACCCAGCCGGGCAAGGGTGGCGAGATTCAACTCACGGATGCTCTCGAGGCACTGGCTGCGGACGAGTCGCTCGCCGGCCCGGTGCTGGGAGTGATCTTCCGCGGCCGCCGCTATGACACCGGCGACCGTCTCGACTACATCAAGTCGAACGTGCTGCTCGCTCTCGACCGGGAGGATCTCGGGCCCGCGCTGGAGTCGTGGCTGAAAGAACTCACGGGCCGGCTGAGCGCATAGCTGCACGGATCCGAAGCCCGCAGCATCCTTGTCCGTCGTCGACGGCACGCGCCCGGCGGGATCCGCATGTCCGCCGCTGATTCGATGTCGGAGGTCAGTGCGACACTGTTCTCAGAGCCGAACACGACTCTTCAGAACGACAGTCCCGCCGAGTGCCCGCGGCGGAAGAGGTGGCACAAGCCAGCGCCGCCTCCGACCGAACGAGGGCACGATGCGCGACGACGGACACATCGCATTCAGCGACCAGGACTTCGCCGAGCTCGTCCAGATCGCGCACGAGATCGAGGTCGCGCAGACCCAAATCGCCGCCGGGCAGGCAGCGCAGACGAGAGCCCTCGCGCGGGCATTCGCGCTTGCACAGAAGCAGGCCGCCGGCCAGTCCGCCACCGTGCGCGCCCGCGACATGGCACTGCGGGCCATCGCCGCCGAGGCCGCCGGCATCATGCGCACGAGCGATCGATCCGTGCAGCGACAGATCGGTGACGCCGTCGAACTCGTCGAAAGCTACCCGGCCACGCTCGCCGCCTGGGAGCGCAACGAGATCACCCGCGGCCACGTGAACGTCATCACTCAGACCGGCAGCATCCTCCCCCACGGCGACCGCACCGCGTTCGAAACCGCCGCACTCGAGGTGTGCAAGAGAGAGACCCCGGGCCGCGCGAAAGGTCCGCTGGGGCTCATGGCCGAGCGCCTGCACCCGCGCACGATCGCCGACCGCCACCACGACGCCCGCCAGCAACGACGTGTCACGGTCGTCGAGGGGCGCGACGGTATGTCCGACCTGATCGCGACGCTCCCCACAGTGCTCGCCGTCGCCGCCTACGACAGACTCACCGCGCAATCGCGCGCGATCATCGACGCCCGCCGTTCACCAGAGGCCGACGAGATCGTCGCCTCCGACAACCGCACCACCGACGAGATCCGCGCCGACATCCTCGCTGACATGCTGCTGACCTCGGTCCCCGACGCCGACCCGACTGCCGGTGACGACGGGCCCGGGGCGCTCGGTGCCATTCGGGCTCGGGTCCAGGTCGTCGTCCCGGCACTGAGTCTGCTCGGAACCGACGACGGGCCGGCAGAACTGGTCGGTCACGGTCCCATCGACCCCGACACCGCCCGGCGTCTCGCCGGCTGCACCTCGCATCCGCTCGAACGAATCCTCACCCACCCGGTGACGGGTGCCGTGCTCCACGTCGACACCTACCAGCGCACCGCGGCGATCGACCGCTATCTCAGAGCACGAGACCAGCACTGCAGATTCCCCGGATGCCGCATGCCCGCCGTCAGATGTGAGGTCGACCATACGATCGACTACGCCCTCGGCGGCAAGACCTGCGCCCGGAACCTCTGCCACCTCTGTCAACGACATCACAGCATGAAGCAGTTCACCGCCTGGAGAGTGCGACAGCTGGCCGGCGGCGTCTACGAATGGACCTCCCCGCTCGGCAAGGTCTACATCGACGAGCCACCCATCCCCATCACCTTCATCCCCGACGACGAACCCGCGCCATTCTGATCCGCGACTTCCCGGATCCGGCCCCCGGTTCCCCGTGTCGCGGGGAAGGAAACAGACCCCCGTCGATCGAGTCTTGGACCGCGCCTACGGGCAGAGCTCGAAGACGTACTCCGCCGCATCCGGGGTCACCAGACCGCGATCGCGGAGTACCACGGACGCGGGCACCGACTCGTCTGCGCAGACGTCGGTGAATGGCCGGGGGAGCTCGTCCGTGTACTCGATGTCGATCACGCGGTCGCCGTACACGTCCGTGTAGCTGCCACACTCGTCGTAGGCCGCACACTCCTCCACCACGGCGAAGTCGAACCCGGCGTCGGCGTGGAGGCGAGCCGCATCTTCGGCGGCGTTCTTCTGCGCGGCGGCAAGACCGACCGCGTGCGCCGCGTCGACCAGCATCCGGGCCAACCCCAGATTGTCGTCGAAGGTCAACAGTCCGTTCGAGCGCGTGTACGAGTCGAGGTTGTCGAACTCGACCGCGTCAAAGCCGGCATCCGCGCAGCCACGGATCCATTCACCGACGCGATCGGCGATCGCCTCGCGCCCCGCATCGGTGCGGGTGTCGAGCAGCACTTCGTCCGGCCAATCGGGATCGATGACGTCGTCGCCGGTATCGGGATCGCGCAGCACCTGATCGTCGGACCACAGGTCACGCTCGCCCGGCTGGGTCTGGAATCCGTTGAGACAGCAGATGGAGTAGGCGCCCTCTGCGGGGTGCTCGGTCCTGTCTCGAGCGATGATCTCCACCCGCGGGTCGGGGTCGTACGCCCCGCCCAGTTGATAGTCCGGCGCGGCGCCGACCGGGGGCAGGTCGATCGCGGGCGACGAGGGGGTGCACCCGGCGAGCAGCAGGGCCGCCGCAGCGAGTGCGGCCGCAGCCCGGGCTCGATGATTCCTGCTCGATACGTGACCTTCTTCCCAGCGCTGAGCCGTCTCCCATTGTTGTCACTGCTGCCCCGCAATACCGATATACATAAGCCAGGGGTCTAACTCGTCGCACCTCCGGCACCCTCACCGCCACGATCAGCGGCGTGCTGCGTGCCGGCGAAACCGTCACCGCCACCACCGGGGGCACGCTCGCCCCGGCACCGACCGGGCTCACATACACCTGGTTCGCCGACGGGGTGCCGATCGGCGGTGGCGCATCACTGACGGTTCCCCGCTCGGCGGCCGGCACCGCGCTCTCCGTGCAGGTGACCGCATCCCTCGACGGGTACGCCCCGGTGCGGGCGACGTCGACTGTGGCGCAGATCGCACCGCTGCCGACCTTCTCGCTCGGTTCCAGCACGGTCGTCGCCGGCGGCACCGTCATCATCTCCGGCACCGGCTTCGCCGACACCACACCCCTGACCGTCGAACTCCACTCCATCCCGGTAGTGCTCGGGACGCTGGTGCCGTCCGTCGGCGGCGCCGTGCTCGGCTCGTTCACGATCCCCGCATCGACCCCTCCCGGAGCCCACACGGTCGTCATCCTCGCCGCCGACGGCACCACCCTCGCCAGCGTGGCCGCGACGGTGACGGCACCGGACGCCTCGGGTTCGGCGATCGCAGGCACGGGCTTCGGCGGCGAGCTGGGCGGGTTCACCGCGATCGCACTGCTGCTGGTCGCGGCGGGGGTTATTCTCACCGCGGTGCGGCGGCGCCGCGCCTGACGACGGTGTCGCGGATGCGGCTGTCCTGGTGCGGATCCACATCCGGGGTCGTCCGAGAGCGGGGCAATCGAGCCACACGGCAGGAAGGGATCACTCCCGCGGCCTGTCCCCCTGCCGCGGGAGCGATCCGGTCAGTAGACGTCGTTCCCGCAGTACGGGCACGTGTACGGGTCGCTGACGTGGAACTGGTCTTTGAACACCGTGTGGCCCCGTTGACATGTGGCCTGCACGTTCCAGTTGCCCGTCGACGTCTTGGATGCCTCAGTCTTGAACATGAATCTCACCTCCTCCGCCGCGCAGAGTGGGCTGCCCACTAGACCTGGTCGCGGCCGAGCAGTTCACCCTCGAGCTGATCGGCGATCGACAGCACGCGCACCATCGGCTCGACCAGTTCGTTGGCGTCGAGGTTGAGCAGCGGTACCGCGTTCGTGACGTAGGCGTAGTCACCGATGACGACGATCCCGCCGACGATCATGTCGCCCAGACGTGTTGCTGCGCGGGCGATATCGACCTCGCCCACCGGACCGATGGGCGAGTTCACCCGGATCCACTCGACACCCTCGCTGTTCTTGTCCCACGCCACGAAGACCAGCTGGCTACGGAGGCCACCCGTGTCGAACACGAGCTTCAGGAGGGTGTCATTCACCTCCTCGTACCGGTAGTTCGCGGCGATGAAGCCTTTGGTGTCTGCCCACGTTGCCATGTCTCTCCCCCATCGATCGGAGCTCGGATAGCGAAACCGTAACGGCCTCGTCGGGCAGTGGGCGATGGGCGATATTCCCCATCGTGTGGGCGGTCTATCTCGCCATATCCTGAGCCCCAGGGGGGATGAGGTGCCGGAACACGCTGCGCGACGACCATCGCTGGGCCGAAAACCCCTGCTCATGTTCCTCACCGGCCTCGCGGTCACCGCGTCGGTGACGACCGGGCAGATGCCTTCCGCAGAAGCCGCCTCCGATGTTCCTTCGATCGTCTTCATCCTCGACGCTTCAGGCTCGATGGTCCGCGAGACGGCCAGTGGCGAAACCCGCATGGATGTCGCAAAGCAAGCCACGATCGACACCGTCGAGGCGTTGTCCGACGAGGCAGAGGTGGGGCTGCTCGTCTTCGGCACCGGGACCGGGAACACCGACGCCGAGCGGGCCGCGGGGTGCTCGGACGTGAAGACGCTCGCACCCCTCGGCACTCTCGACCGAGCGGCGATGGCGGATGCGGTGGACTCGGTCGCCGCCTCTGGCTTCACCCCCATCGGCCCCGCACTGCGACGGGCGGTCGACATGCTCCCCGACGGCGAACCGGGCACGATCGTGCTCATCTCCGACGGAGTCGACACCTGCGCCCCACCGTCCTCCTGCGAAGTGGCGTCCGAACTTCACCGCGACCATCCGCTCGTGACCATCAACGTCGTCGGGTTCGGCGTCGATGAAGACGAGGCCGCGCAGCAGCAGATGACGTGCATCGGCGGCGTCGGCGGCGGCACCGCGGTGTCCGCATCCGACCCCGCACAACTCCAATCACGCCTGCGTGCGGCAGCCTCATCGAGCACCGTACTCAGCGAACGCGGCATGAACGGCGTCGCCCTCGGAATGAGCCTCGACGAGGTGCGATCCCGCGTCGACGGCGCGAAGGTCTCAGACCCCGAAACCGTCGATGGTGTCGAGATCGTCTTCGTCGAGTGCGGGTGGGGAACGGTCGAGCTGCACGACGACCGCGTCGTCACCATTCGACCCCAGAGCGCCGAGAGCGGGACGGCGGAGGGCATCGTCCCCGGCGACACCGCCTCCCACGCGCAGGCCATCTACGGCGACCCCGTCGACGAAACGACCGCCGGCGGCGAGCGCAGCGTGGTGTTCCAGACGCGACCCGGGAGCCCGATCGGGTACCGCATGACCCTCGACGGATCCGGCCGGACGATTACGCGGATCATCGTGTGCAGGTGCGTTCCCGTTGATGCGGTATCCACGCGCGTGGGGGATTGGGAGATCACCTTCGACAGCGTCGGCCCCCTGCAACTGGGAATGACCCTGGATGAGGCCCGGGCCGTCATGCCGACCCTGTCCGTCATCTCCGAGACCTCTGCCGCGGCGAACGACACCTCCGGCGCTCAGTGGCTGTGGGCGGAGTTCGATCCGGCACACGGACTCACGGCTGTGCGCATCAGTGCGCCCATCAGCAACGACACCGAGCTGTCCACCGCAGGGGCGAACCTGCCCCACGCTCGAGGCATCCGCATCGGCGAGACGGGCGGGACCGCCGCCAACACCTATCCCGGCGGGATGTACTCGATCATCCAGGTGCTCGGCACACCCTCGTACCAGCTGACCGATCGGCGCGGGCATCTGCTCACCTTCTGGGCCACCGGCGATGTGGGCGGCGACACGGTCGCACGCACGCGTGCCGGATCGATCTTCGGAATCGACCTGGAGGACGCATCTTTCACCCGCATTCCGTTCGAGGCAGAGGACACCGTCGTCGAAGAACCCGGCGCCGCCTCCCTCCCCGGTCTGCCGGCCGAACTCGACGGCGAATGGTGCACGCGCTCGAGTTCGACGTGCGTGTCATTCGCCGACATCAGCGACCAGTACCCCTCGGCCTGGGTCGACTCTTCGGAAGCATCCGAACGTCCCGGGGCGACACGGTACGCGATCTGCCTCCTCGCCGACCTCGACGACGGGTGCACGATGGCCGCGACCATGCTGTTCGACTACTTCCCCGTCGGCGCGGACTGGGACTGCGAGGCGTTCGCCGCAGCCACGGGGTGGCCGGGGTGCGAGTCGGATTTCTCGTCGGCCCACGATTCGAGTCAGCCACGGTTGGTCCAGGTCCTCAACCACCAGCAGGGCGACCGGTACATCGACACAGAGCCGATGTACCGCGCCGACTGACACCGATTCAGCGGTAGCCGATCTTCTCCGTGAGCGCCGTCCTGGCCTGAGCGATGCGCTCGCGCAGATCCGTCACGAGGCCCTCCGCGTCGACGATGGTCTCCTGGGTCCGGTCGGCGGCGATCGCGACGACCACGTTGCCCTCGAGCGCGTACGCGCGGGTCGTCATCTGCGTCCGCCCCAGCGAGTCCGTGCCCCGGGCATCGACCACCACCGCCCCGTCGCCTGCAGATCCCGCGACCACCTGCAGCTGAGTCGTGCCGTACACGCTCTCATCGGGGCCGAGGGTATCGAACAAGGCGCACTCCGCTGCCGTCCCGGCGAGGCGGTCGTAGTAGTTCGCCGCCAGTTCCCCTGTCGGGAATTGATACACGCCGTACGCACCGCCCGCCCACGACTCCCCACCGGCGACCGGCCAGGTGGTCCGGCGCGCATTGACGACCATCCAGTCGTCCGGGATCACCCACGACATGCACGCGTCGGGAGACGTGTGCACCCCCTCAGACTCCCCCACCATGGCGAAGGACGGCGTGGTCGTCATGTCGCCAGCATCAGGGAAATAGCCGCTGAGCGTGTTCTCGTCGAGGAGGAACCAGTCCAGCTCGTCACCGATGTACACCGGCTCCCCCGCAAGCACACGCCCTCCCTCCCCCGCCATCACCTCTGTGCCACCGGAGGGGGTGGGGCTGGCCGGAATGAGCGCGACCGCCGCCCAAACGGCTCCGCCCCCGAGCAGAATCGTCGCCGCGGCCCCCGCCGCGATGATCCACCCGGCCCGGTGCGACGATGCGGGCTTCACCCGGTCTCTCCGGGCAGGAGCAGAGTGCGCGGGAACTGGATGCGCGGGGTCGGGGTGAACCGGGTCGGGGTGAACCGGGTCGGTCGCGACGCCGGAGAGGGCTGAGGCTGCATCCTGGCTCTCCGCCCACACGCGAAGATCCGGATAGCAGTTCGGATGCTGCGCGATCGCACCCGCGAACTCAGGGTGGCGCTCGGCGATGGCGGCGAGCGCCACCGCATCCGTTGCCGGATCGTGCAGTGCGTACCATGCCCGCTCGCGGGCCTCCGCCTCGTCATTCATGTCGGCACCGAGCGGTCACAGGTTCTTGCGGAGTTCGACCGCCCAGTCGCCGAACCTCACCGTCGCACCGTCGGTCGCGAGAGCGGCAACCCCCGGCGCAAGCGACACCGGCGCGTGGCCAGGGCGCGTGAGCACCGTGCCATTCGTGGAGTGCAGGTCGGTCACCTGAAGACCCAGCGGCGTCAATGAGATGCGGCCGTGTGTCTTCGACATCGAACGCGCAGCCTCGTCCACCGGCACGAGGAGGGCGGACGGCTCACCGACGGGTGCTGCCGGGGCGCGCCCCACGTAGACCGCACCGCTGATCGGCAACACCCGTCCGTCGGGCAGTGCGAGCAGCCAGCCGGCCGCTGCGAGCGGTGCCGACTTGCGCGTCTCTTCCAGCGCACCCGCCTGCGCTGCGGCAACCGTCGGTACCGCGGAGGCGGGAGCCCACATCGGCTGAATCGATGTCATCGGTGCGGGCACCGGCATCGCGAGCGAGGGCGCGGGGGCAGGCGGTACGAACTCCGGGTACGAGCGCACGTCGAAACGTGACCCTGCGGGATTCGACGGCTGCGCGAGCAGGAGCAGCAGAACGACCCCGCCGATGACGGGGATGAAGTTCAGCAGGTACAAGGCGCCTGACTGATTGGCGTCGTGAAGTCTGCGCACCGACAGCGCGATCATCGGGATCACGATCACCACCGCGAACAGCGAGGAGACCACGAGGAGAAGCATCCCCACCCAGAGCACCCAAGTCAGTGCGGCCATCGCACCACCCACGAGCAGCAACAGGAGGCCGGGCAGGAACAGGAGCGAACCCCATGCCAGGCACCCCAGGTAACCCAGCCAGAACTCCGACCGACTGGCGCGGCCCGAGAAGGTGAAGGCCTTCTTCCAGAACCGCCGGACGGCCGCCCCGAATGGCGCCCCCGCGTACGGCCGGTCCAGCGGCGGCTCACCGCTCGGACGGGAATATGTCATGGGGTGCCTCCATCGGTGGCGGCCTGCGTCTGGGCCCACTCCCGCAGGCCCGGGTAGCACTGCGGGTGCGCCGCGATCTGCGGGGCGAACTCCGGGTACGACGCCGCGATCTCGGCAAGGGTTCCGGGTGGCGTGACGGGATCGAACAGTGCCGTCCACGCCCGCGTACGATCGTCGTCGGCGGCCGCACTCGGCACATGTGCGGGCGAAACAGGCGCCGACCGGGCAACGAAAGCCGCCGAGTAACCTGCCTGCGGGGTCGCGCCGGGTTCCCCTCGGCTCGCCGCATCCCGATGCTTCTGACGTTCCCACGCCGACTTGGCGATCGCCCCGGCTGCGACGATCGGGATCACTGGCGCGACAGTCACCAGCGCCGGATAGGTGAAGCTCGCCAGGCTGCCCAGGATCAGCGAGAGCACGACGACCGCTCCACCGATCGCGACCGCCGAAATGCGGGTCTTCGCCTCGATGGTGGGTATCGGAATGAGGGCGATGGCCGCCGTGAGGATGCCGGTCACGAGGAGGAGCGTGTCGTAGCCGCTCCACATCTCAGGACTCCAACTCAGCGCTGATCATGAACTCCCCCATCGATACCGTCCATTCGTTGCCGACAGGCATCGCAACGCCAGGCGGGCACGAGGTGGCCTCGCCGACATCGTTGGTCACCTTCGTGCCATTGGTCGAGTGCAGATCGGTGACCCACAGCATCCCGTCGCGGACCTCGAGCACGGCGTGCGTCTTCGACACCGATGAGTGTGGGTCGCTGACCGCGAGCGCCGTTGCCGTCGGGTGGCTCGCCGGCGCGACGGGCCCGCGCCCGACCGCCACCGGCATCGACGACATCGGGATGCGGCGACCGTCCGCAAGTGTCAGCATCCACGGACGGGCCACGCCGGACGCCTGGTTCAGCCGTGTCGCTTCCAGATCGTCGTCTTCGGCGAATATCCCTGCCACCACGGCGTTCATCGACGCGGCGGCAGCGGGAACAGCGACCTCCGCGGGCGGAAGCGAGACCGGAGGGACCGGCGGAAGCGTGGCGCGCGGAACCCCCGTGACGATGGCCGTCGAGGCGGCGGCAGGAGGAGGAGGAGGAGGCACGGAGCGCGCATCACCGGGTGGTGGCGGGGGCGGGGGCACCGGATGCGCACTGCCGGGTGGCGGGGGCGGCGGCACAGGCAGCCTGCCGGCCATCGGCATCGGCATCGGCGGCGGCATCGGCGGCGGCGGCGGGGCGGGCACCCCGGTCGGTGCCGCCGCTAGAGGAGCCGGGGGCACTGCGGATCCTGAGGTCGAGGATGCCGCGGCCTGCGGTGCTCCCAGCGTCTGCACGCCCTCTCGGATCGTGACGCGAGCGGTCGGGTCGGCGGCGTGGATCTGCCCGGCGAGGTTCCGCACGAACTGCATGAACGTGTGGTGCGCCACCATCACCTTGCTGCTCACCGGGATGAACCCGCCGACCGTCGTCTGGTTGGTGATGTACCAGTCGATCGAGGTGGATGCGTAGACCCGGCCGTTGCGTTCGGTGAACCCCAGCGTGAAGACGAGGAGCTTGTTGAACGAGATCAAGAAATCATTGATGCGGAACTCGATCTCGCGGTCCGTCGACTTCACCGAGACGATGCGTTGCTTGCCCTTGAGTAGATCGCCCGTGCTTTCGAGCGCGGCTCGCTGCGCCATGTTGGCGATCGTCTCGATCGACAGTGACGTCTCAGCATCCAGCCCGTTCCAGGCATACTTATGCGGCTTGGCCATCAGTTATTCCCCACCACATCCCCATGCCTGCCGCTACACCCCGGCCAGGAGTTCTTCCAACGATCCGTCTGCGAGGCCACGCACGACGAAGTTCACACCATCAGCGTCGAATGTGCCCTCGTGGGCGGTGTCCTTGGTCACGGTCAGAGTGCGGCCTGACGACTCGCCCGTGGGGGCGGCCAAGACGACCGCGAGCATTCCCGTATTCTCGGTCGCCGCCGAAGGCGCCTCCCACATCGTCCGAATGATCTGGCGAGCGCTGGTTGAGTCCACCAAGGCAAACTCAGTAATCCCCTCGCGCCGCGTCAGAGCGACGATGCGGCTCGCTTCGTCGCGCCTGAACACCGCGATCGAGGTTCCGGCAGGCACGGTCGGCGTGCTGCGGTCAGCAACATAACCGAGCAGCTGTGGCCTCACTCCGAACGCATCCCCGAACATGTCCCCGAGGTCGGCGAGAGAGTATGTCACTCCTTCTGAAGACATGACGACCCCGCCCCGCATCGCGAAACTTCGCTCGCCGCGCAGGAATGCCTGCATGAGGCTCACCGAGTTTCCGTCATCGACAGACGGTAAAGGCCCCATCCATGCACCTCCCACGCGACCCGCGAGGGCAACCACCTCATCGTCCGTCAACTTCACTGCATCAACCATGTCGATCCGTCTTCCTTGTCTGTCCGGCTAGGGAATCGGCAACCAGCCGACGAAGCGTCTGCCCACCTCAACGACGGACTCCCCGACGATGCCGATGGTTTCGGCGGGGTTGTTCACGATGTAGTTTCCGACTCGCTCACGCGTCGCCGCGCTAAAATCGGCCTTGCTCGACTCCTCGATAACGTCCGTCCAGGCATGCAGATTCAGGCTGACGAGCTTTCCGACGGGGTCCTTCGCGTGCCCCATGAGATCCGCGAGGGCATGAGAGGCGCTGAACATCACCGACGGATCGCCGTCGATGAGTTTGTTGGCGATGTCCACACCATCGAACGCCGCGCCGAAGAACTTCAAGAAAGTCATATCCACGCCCTTGAGGGAGGCCGCCTTACCGAGAAGGCCGATCAGCTCCCAGGGCTTAACCCGGCCGACCTTGCCCTCGCGGATCGCGTCGATCAGCGCCTGTAGCTGCCGGCGCATCTCATCGGGGAGCGATGACAAGTCCGGCGTCGTACCCGAGCCCCCTCCCCGGCCTCCCGCGCTCGATCCGGAGCGCCCATCGGCCGCACTCGTCTTGTCCTGATCGTCCGCGTTACGCCGCAGCGCCGACGCGGCCTCTCGCAGGCGCAGTGCGGCGTCATGCACCCGTCGACTGTGGGACGAATCCCACTCGTGTCGAAAGCGCACGGCAACCGGGCCGATCCACGAGCTGACCTGGATCGCATTGCCGACGCTCATGCGGTCCGCATCCAGCTGCGCGGCCGACCGCTCGAACTGCGTCGCCAGTTGCCGCAACTGCGCGACATCGGCGCCGTACATTCCGCCCATCGTTTCTCCCCCGGTCAGGACCGCAGGGGAAGCGAGCCGACCGCCCACTTCCCCTCGCGGGTCATGCGTTGGACGTCTGCTCCTGCGCGTTCGCGTTCTGCGTCGCCTTCTGCGCGGCGTCCCGGAGGGCCTGCGCGACCTGCTTCAGCGACGACGTGTACTGACCGCTCCAGTCGTTGCGGAACTGATTGGCGTCCGGCCCCTCCCACTGCGTGCCGTTGAGCGCGCCGGTGAGCGTCGACAGGATGCTGTCGATGTCGCCTGCCTTCTGATTGAGCTGCGAGCTGAGCTGACGAACCTGCTGAACGTCGAGTCCCCAAACGGCCATGATCTACCCCATTCCCTTCGGTGTACCGACCCGACTCCCGGACCGGCCATTCGCCCCCCGCTGGTGCGATGAGGCAAAGCTATTGAGTGGCTGCAGGATGCGTCGATGGGGAGAAATCCCCACACCGGACGATGTGGCGCTCACGCGTCCACCTGCGCGATCTGCAGCTTCGACGCCCGCCCGTTGACGATCAGGAATCCTCTCCCCGGCGGGAAGTCCGCGCGACGCAACCGGCCGAGCGGTGTGCCCATGAAGGTGTCGCCGTCCATCTCGCCCGGGACGAGCAGAAGTCCGCGACGCCCTGCCTTCATGGGACCGGCGAGCGTGTATGCCTGCTGCCACGTCGATGTCTCGCCTTCGCCGATCACGAGGTGGTCTTCGCGTGCGAGAACACGGATGAGACGCTCGAGGTCGAACTCCGCGGAGGTCCCGGTGAACTCCGGCAGCGCCTCGAGGAACACCGCGAAGCGCTCCCCCGTACCCTGCTCCACGGCGGCCACCAGCCGCTGTGCGAGCGCCGCCGCCTCCTCCGGCCCGGTGGCGATTTCGCCCCAGGCCGCGCGAGCCAACTGCGAGCGGCGCGGCGAGACGAGTACGCGCGTGACGGCGGGGTCCGATTGCGCCAGCCCCGCACGGATGGTCGCGAGAGCCGTGGTCCGCCCGCTCGCCGGCGGCCCTGCAACCAGGAGCGGGCCGAACCCGGGAAGCACCGCGGGCCCAAGGGTCACGTCATCCACCCCGATCACCGGACGACCGGGCGACCCCGCGGGCAGCGACGCCAACGAGATCGAGTCGTCGAGCCGCCGCACGGGCGCCGGGCGTGCCCCACCGGCACGCCCGAGCGAGGCCGCGAGACGCTTCATCTCGCGCGCCTGCACGGCGACGTTGCTGCTCTCGCCCAGGATCGCAACCTGCACCTCATTGCCATCGAGGATCCCCCGCCCGGCGGGCGACGACGCGCTCAGCACGTCTTTGGGAACACCGAGCATGAGGTACTCGTCGTCGTTCGCCATGCGCAGCACCACTCGGCGCTGCACGGTCGATGCGATCGAGTTCGGCACCGAGTTGGGCCGGTCTCCGGCGACGACGATGTGCACGCCGACACCGCGCCCGTCCGCCGCGATCTGTGCGAACGCGGTGTACCAGGGCGACAGATTCACCGGTCCGAACTCGTATTGCTCCTTGAACACACCGATGCCGTCCACCAGAAGGAGCATGCGCGGCTCCTGCGGAGCGTTCGCGAGCCGGCGGTACTCGCCGATCGTGTCGGCACTCACCGCGGCGTAGCGCACGGCACGTTCGTCGACGATGTCGCGCAGCATCCGGATGGTGCGGACGACCCGCTCGTCGTCGTCACCGGAAACGATCGCCCCCACATGCGGCAGGCCTTCGAGCATGCTGAGACCGCGTGACCCGAAATCGAGTCCGTACACGTGGGTGGGACCACCGTTCCGGGTCGTCGCGGCAGCGGCGACCGCGATCGTGCGGAGGACGGTGCTCTTGCCGGAGCCGCCCGTGCCGTAGATCGCGAGGTTGCCGTCACGATCCGGTTCGTAGAAGGCCGTCGGCTGCGACTGACTTTCGGGGTGATCGAGCACACCCAGCGGGAGCCGCTCATCCGTCCGAGGATTCGGGAGGCGGCTGAAGCTGTACACCGCCGCGAGTTCGTCGAGCCAGGGCCGGCGAGGTTCGGCCACTGCGGCGATCGTCGCAGCTCCCCGTACCGTCGCGACGATGCGGGCGATGTCGGTGGGACCGGGCTCGGCCTCCTCCACCGCCTCGACGGCGGGCGGTTCCCACACCGCATGGCCGCCGAAGTCGAGCTCCTCGACGTCGATGCGCGGCACCGGCGGCTCGCCCGTCGTGCGCCCACCCGCGTACCCGGTCTGGAAGGCGGTGATGCGTCCGGGACCGCGCTTGGCCGCGCCCCGTCCAGGGATCGACGGGTCGAAGTACGCCGCCATCTTGTCGCCCAGGATGTCGACCGAATCATCGGCGTCCGCCATGCGCAGCGCGATCCGCAGGTTCGTGTTCGCCCGCAGGTTGTCCTTGATGACGCCCGCCGGTCGCTGCGTGGCCAGCACGAGGTGCAGCCCGAGCGAGCGCCCGCGCTGGGCGACATCGACGACGCCGTCGACGAAATCCGGCACCTCCTGCACGAGCGCGGCGAACTCATCGACGACGATCACCAGGCTCGGCGGACAATCCGGATCGCCGGTCTTCTCGAGCGAGACCAGGTCTTTGGCCTTCTTGGCATTCAGCAGATGCTCGCGATAGCGCAGCTCGGCACGCAGTGAGGTCAGAGCGCGCCGCACCAGGTGCGGCGAGAGGTCGGTCACGAGCCCGACGGTGTGCGGCAGCTTCACGCAGTCCGCGAAGGCCGTGCCGCCCTTGTAATCGACGAACAGGAACGTCAGGCGGTCGGGGCTGTGCGCGGCAGCCATCCCCAGCACCCACGCCTGCAGGAACTCCGACTTGCCTGCGCCGGTCGTGCCACCGACGAGAGCATGCGGGCCGTCCGCGCGCAGGTCGAGTACGAACGGCTCCGAACCCGCGTGCCCCACGATCGCCCGTAGGTTGCCTTCCTTCTTCCGCCTCACCGGGGCGGTCCCATCCCGCGCGACGAGCGACCCATTCTGACGCCATCGCTCCACGACCGCATCCGACTCGCCCAGGATCTCCATCCCGGTCAGCGTCGGATATGCGACCGAACGGGGGAGGTCAGAGTCGTCGGCCTCGGGGACCCCGACATCGACGACCGGTGAGAGCAGCCGCGCCAGCTGCTCAGCGGTCACGACGTCGAGCATCTCGAGGGTCACGGGTGACGTTCGCTCCCCCAGACGCACCTGACCCGCGGCACCGACCGACGCTGCTGCGTCGATGACGACGAAACTGCGACATGCGGCAGGCAGCTGCTCCACCCGGGGCGCGCACCACACCACATGCACGCCCGCATCCGGTCCCCGCTCCACGATGCGTGTGAGCCGCGCACGGTCAACCGGCGCGCCGTTCTCGACGACCAGAACGACGGCGGGCACGACCGGAACAGGCCGCTCCTCACTCTTGGCGGGGTCGATCGGGCCGCGAAGAGAGGCTCCACCCTCGGTGCGCGCCTCGATCATCCCCTCGATGCGGGCGAGCAGGGCGGATGCGGTTCCCGTTGCGTCGGCGAGATGCGGGCCGGTGAGCGCACTGTGGCTAGAGCTTGCATGAGGCAGCCACTTCAGCCACTCCCACTCCGCCCGGGTACCCGGGGACACGATCGCCGCGATCGCCACCTCGGCAGGAGAGTGTCGGGCAGCGATCTGGAAGACCGCCGACCGCGCCACGGCCTGCACGGTCCCCTGCGGTCCGGCGTACCCGAGGGAACCGGCGAGGGCAAGGTCGACGGCGACAGGAACGTCATCGACGGTGGAGAACTCCAACTGCAGGCCGAGCAGCTGATCCCAGCAGTGCGGGAGGGTGTCCTGGCTCTGCGGGAGCGCGACGCGATTGCGCGCGAGCGCCCGCCCGGCGCCGACGTTGACCACGAGGAACCGTGGCGACTCCACCCGCTCCGTCCACAGCAGCGGGCCGAGTCGGCGGGAGTCCTGCTGCAACTCTGCGCTCGAGGGCAGCTCCGTCCGCCGCACACGGCGTTCCTCGTCGCGTGCCTTCTCCAGTCGCTCCTGCGTACGCAACATGCCCTCGTCGAAGGCTTTCCGCTGCGCCTTGAGATCGCGGCGGCTGGTGAGTGTTTGATCGACGAACGCCCCGACCAGCAGGATCGGGCTCATAGCCATCATGATCACGCCGAGCAGTTGCTGCGTGACGGCCCACAGCACGGCGCCCAGGAGGAGCGGCGCGACGAGCGCGATGAACGGGAATCGCTGTTGCTGCGGCACCTTGGGTGGAGTCGGCGCGGCGAACTCCACCCCGGGATACAGCGGCACCACCCGTGGCGAACGCACGTGGTCGACCTGCGGCGTCGTCGATGCTTGGGGCGGCTGCTGCGTCCGGACGACGCACAGCGATGTGTCCCCAACGACGACGACATCACTGGGCGAGAGCGCGGCGCGGGTGACCAGCGAACCGCCGACGATGACACCGTTCGCAGAGTTGAGATCGAGGATCTCGACACTCTCGCCCACGTTCAGCCTGGCGTGCTGCTTCGAGACCATGGGGTCGGTCAGCCGCAGGTCCGCAGCACGGTCGCGGCCGATGACGCTCGCTCCCGCCGGCACCGCGAACTCCCTCCCCGCATCCGGCCCCGCGAGCACCCGCACTGTCGCAACCGGCGCCCCGCGCCCGCCCTCAGCGGACGAGAACCTGCCACTTTCCCGGACCACCTCGACGGCTGTGCCGGAGAGCAGGCCGGACTCCGCGAGGCTGGCATCGCCGTTGACCGTGCGCGCAGCGTCGGCACCGGCCACGTCCGAAACGCGGAGGGTCACCGCGCCCTCGTCGACAGCGCCAGCATTCTGCGGGTCCGCGATAAGCAGCATCCGGGCGACGTCGGCGACGGTCGCCGTGGCATCCGCGCTCACGGTGAGATCGACCGCGCCCCCGGGTCGCCGCAGGGTGAGCTTGAGCTTCATTCGTCGTCTTCCTGGTCGAGGAGCGGCAGGTCTGCGCGCGTGACGAGCCGCGCCGCGATCGCGTACTCGACGAGCCGGATGCGGCGATTCGTGGCGTAGGACCGCACGCCGCCGCGCAGCCCCTGAACGCCCATCCGGTCGAGCTTGTCGCAGACGTTGTCGAGCTTGCGGTTGAATCTGGTGATCGCCCATCCGAGGCGCGCGGCCGCTTTCGCGCTGGTGGGGATCTCGCCCATGCCGCTCCCCTCGCGTAACAGCATCGGCTCGGCCAGCGCGAGGATGAGCTGGCGCTGCGAGAGCGTGAACGTGACATCGCCGATCGTCGTCGTCCCCTCGGCACTCGACGGGAGCGTCTCACTGAACATCGGCTCGGCGACGTGCAACGAGATCTCGTAGGTCGTGGGTCCCGCCGTGAACACGACCGTGGTGCTGCCGAAGACGAGAGGCAGCCTGCCGCCCGGCGCGAGCCACGACTGCAGGCGTCCCGCGCCATCGGTGACGGTCACGGCGAGCCGCGACCCCACGTTCTGCAGCAGCCAGATCCCTTCGAACTCGCGGATCTCCAGCAGCCGTCGATGCAGGAAGGGGTTGTCGTCGACGGAAAGATCCGCCTCACGACCGATCGAGAAGGTCTGCCCCGGCACGACCGCAAACCATTCGCCGCAGTACTCCACCGAAACGGCGCGCTCCCGCTCGGAGCCCGAATCCACAACCGGCGCGACCGGGTCGATCGTGTTCACGGGGCGCACCCCTCCACGCTGTCTGCTGCCGAGGTGCCGTCCGCCCGTCGCAGCACCACTTCGATGCAGGCGCGGCCCGAACCGTCCGGGGCGACAGTGGCCGTGGCCGACTCCGTCTCTTCGAAGGGGAATTCCTCACCGGGCACCACCGGCCGCCAGAGGTAGACGTCACCGGTGACGGGATCGGGGTTCGTCCAGGTGAAGGCGATGCCCTCCGAGGTCGCGGTGCCCGCCAGAGCAGACACCTGCGGGGGCACCTCCTCGTTGACCGGATCGACGGGTGCCGCCGCCGATTCCTGCGCGCTCGGCGTACCCACCCCGGCCGGAGCGAGTGCGACCGCGATCCCGACGCCCGCGCCCACGACGATCACGGCCGCGGCGGTCAGCATCCAGGCGAGTCGCCGTCGTTTCGGCGCGGCCGATGGCCCGTCGTCGACCGAGATCGATTCCGGGGCGCGGACGATTGTCGCGTCGAGGGGCAAAGGCGAGGGCGGGGCCGTGATTCCTGCGGGGACGGGCCTCGGCGGCAGCGTGGCCCCCGACAGGGATCTCGCACGGGTCTCATCCCCGCCCGGAAACAGGGACGGCGACGTAGGCGGGGAAGGAACGATGAACCCCGGGGCGGAGGGCAGCGTATGTGGCGGCACGACCGCCGTCGCGCTCTGCGCATCGATGCTGGTCACCCCCCGGAACCGCGTTCGTTCCTCGCCGTCCTCCTCGTCTTCCTCGAGGAGCTCTTCCTCGAGGACGTCGATTTGCGTTGCCTGCATGCCGTGCTCGATCTGCACCCGCTGGAGTGCCCGTGCGAACTCGATCGCGGATGCGTACCGCTGGGCCGGGTCTTTCGACATGGCTCGTTCGAGCACAGCCTGCAACGCTGAGGACACATCTTGACGGCCCGTGGAGGGCAGCGCCATCGACTGAATCCGAGCCATCACATCGAGTTCGGTGTTCGACGCCCCGGGAATCTCGAACGGACTCCGATTCGTCAGCAGCGTGTAGAGCGTCGCAGCGAGGGAGTACACATCCGACGAGGGGAACCCCTGCGGTGGGGTGCGCAGCGACTCCGGCGGTGACCACGGGATACTCATGCCGCTCAACGCGTCGCTCGTGGTCGCCGAGATACCGAAGTCGGTGAGTGCGGGGCGACCATAATCGGTGACGAGGATGTTCGCCGGCTTGATGTCACGGTGCAGGATGCCGGCACGATGAGCGGTCTCGACCGCGCCGGCGATCTGCACCCCGACCCGCAGCGTCTCAGCCTCGGAGAACCGCTCGCGTTTGTGGCGCGCCTGCAGGTTCGGCTTCGAGCAGTACTCCATCACCAAGTACGGACGTCCGTCGTCGGACACCCCGGCCTGGTAGACCGACACGATCGAGGGATGCGTCGCCAGCTGCGCCATGAGGTTCGCCTCTTCGGTGAACCCCTCCGCGCTCGTCGTGCCGAGACGGTCCTTCAGGAGGACCTTCACCGCGACCTGCCGCCGAGGGTGCAGCTGCTGGTAGAGGAACACGTCGGCGAAGCCGCCCCGGCCGAGCAGCTTGATGTGGTCGAACCCGGGAAGGACGGGCGGCTGGGAGGGAGGGCGCGGAGGCATCAGATCCCCTCAAAGGACAGCACGACGCCGTCACCCAGGTCGAGGCGGTCACCGGAGACAAGCAGCGTGGGCTCACTGGGGTGCAGTCGCACCGGCTCCGCGCCCGGGCGGAGCAGGCGCGTGCCGTTCATGGTGTCGAGGTCCGCCGCGATGACATCCGTCCCCTCCACCCGCAGTTCGACGTGGTTGCTGGAGATCCCGCGGTCAGGGCTCGCGACCGTCACGAGATGCGGCAGCATGCCGGTGGCGCGCACGGCACGCGGACGTCGCCCGACCACCGCGCTCCGATCGAGCACCACCCGTTCGCCGGACGAGACGATCAGTGTCGGCGCGGGACTGGCGACGGCCGGTGGTCCCGGCGGTCGCGGGTCGACCGCGCCCCCCGCGAGTTGCGCCTGGAGCGCGGCGAGTTGCTCGGCGGAGATCGTCTCACCGTCGTGGTCGCCGAGCACCGGTTCCGCGGCGGCGGGCGGGATCGACACGAGCGGAACACCGCTGATCATTCCGGACTCGGCCTCGGCGTCCGGCTCGTCCCGCACAGCCGCGTCCTCGACGGTCGACATCCGCGTGGCACCGAAGATGAGGTCGTCGTACGCCGAGGTCTCGTCGGGGAGTTCGTCGACGGGCGGGGCGTACGTCAGCTCGACCGATTCGGTGATCGTCAGTCCCGCATCCGGCACTGCGGTCTCCTCGGAGGGCGCGGGCAACAGCGTCTCGCCGGGTTCCGAGATGGCGGCGGGCTCGATCGGCGCGATCGCGATGGGTTCCGGAACGGGTTCGGTCGCCACCGCGACGGCCTCGTCAACCGGAAGCGATGATGCGGGAGTCACATCATCGAGCGCCCATGTCGCGCCGGCCGCGGCGGCCACACCGTCGTTCAGCGGCAGCGACGATTCGCCGTGCGGCGTCCCCACCGATAGCGACACCGGCGCATCGATCGTGCGATCCGTCCACGTCGGCGAGCCGAGCGCGCTGACGTGCTCGACCCGACCCTCACGCGTTTCGATCCGAGCCTGCACCGAACCCCGCACGATGATGCGCGCGGTCGCATCCTGCCTGCTGACGATCGCGAAAGCGGGCAGTGCCGCCATATTCGCCCCCACGGTCGCCACGAGCTCACCTAGCACGACCGCGAAAGCATCGCCCTCCCGCATCCCCCGCCATACACGCAGGAGCGTCGCCTGGTCGATCTCGGGTGGCAACAGCGCCACGCTAGACCCGACGGCCACGATGTGCCAGTCCCCGGAGCTATACGTCAGCAACGGCGTCCCCTTCTCTTACGCGCGGTGCGCGCGGCACCGTGTCTTCCTCGGGTTCGTCGGGCGAACCGCCACCCGGGAGCGTTCGATCCTCATCGGCCTCGATGACCGTGTGCGCATCCACCACGACAACCGTCACGTTGTCTCGGCCGCCTTGTAGTAGCGCCTCGTGAAGCAGCCGCGTCGCCGCGGCCTGAGGCGACGCCTCCGCGACGAGCGCCGCCTCGATCTGCGTGAACCCGAGTTCCTTCGACAGCCCGTCCGAACACACCATGACGCGATCGCCGGCGTGGGCCGGGAGAAGCCAGTAGTCCGGCGCACCCGTCGACCCCGCTCCCACTGCCCGTGTCACGACGTTGCGCTCGGGATGGGTCTCTGCCGCTTCTGGTGCCAGGTCCCCACGGTCAACGAGCGCCTGCACCGCGGAATGGTCCACGCTGATCTGTTCGAGTCGCCCACCGGCGAGCCGATACGTGCGGGAGTCGCCGATGTTGAGCACGAGCCAGTAGCTGACCCCGCCCTGCTCGCAGATCGCGACCCCGGTGAGTGTTGTTCCGGCGGCGGATCGCTGCGTCTCGATGGACCCCACCCCACGGGCCGCGGCCGCGAACGCTGTCTGGATCTCTTCCACCGTCACACTGTCGCGGCCCGCCAGCGGGCGGAACCCGTCGATCGCCGCACGGCTGGCGTCCGCGCCGGCATCGTGACCGCCCATGCCGTCGGCGACGAGGAACAGCGGCGGCTCAGCCAGAAACGAATCCTCGTTGGCAGCGCGCCGCAGCCCCCGGTCGCTCTCCGCACCCCACGACAGGGTGACGGCGCCGCTCATGACGCGGCTCCCCGCCGCCGGCGCGGCAGCCGCGGCAACCGGATGCGACGCACGACGGATATCGGGAACATGCGTGCCAGCGCGCGGCGGTGCCAGGGCGTCGCAGAGCGCAGTGAGCGGGTCGCGCTCGCCACATCGGCCCAGTAGCGCTCCACCTCATCGTCCGCGGGATCGCCGGCACCGAAGACGGCCTGGTCAGCACGGACCGCCAGGGTCGCGACCGCCGCCTGGGGGTAGCGGTCGTCGAGCGCACGCGCCTGCTCTCGCCGCGTGGCGCCACGCGTGAGCGGCGCCCCGACGTCCAGCGCCGCATCCACGAGCTCGGCCCATCCCCCATCGACGCGTTGCACGCTCGATCCCTCCCGTGCTCGTCTGCTGCGGCGACGAGCGCGGGCGATCGCCAGTGCGAGCGACGGACCCAGCAGAACGAGGAGGATCACGAGCGCCGTCCCGCCGATCTGCAGCGTCGCCCACAACCAACCCAGATCGCTCGGCGCATCCTGCGGCGCCGCATCCTCGACCGGTGTCGTCGGAGGCAACTCCGCGGGCTCCTGGGGGGTCTGCGGCGGCTGCGCAACCTGGGCCTGCGGCTTCTGACTCTGCTGTGGCGTCTCCTCCTGCGGCACGCGGTCCTTCGATGGTGTGGGCGAGAACGCCACCCAGCCGAGGCCTTCGAACGGCACCTCGACCCACGCCTGCACGTCCTCACCCCTGACCGTGACGGTGTCGCCGTCCGACTCCGGCACGAATCCCATGACGACCCGCACGGGGAAGTCCAGTTGCGAGAGCATGAGTGCCATCGCGACGGCGTACTGCTCACCATCGCCGATCATCTGGTCACCCGCGAGGAGGTCCGCCTCCCGATCGACGGTGTGACCCGACCGCGAGGTCACTTGCCCCTCGAGCCCGCTGCTGTAGAAGCCGGTGGTCTGGAAGTACGCCTCGACGGCGCGTACCTGCTCGACATCGGAGGAGGCGCCCGCGGTCACCTTGTCGAGGAGCGCCGTCACCTCGTCCGGCAACTCTGTCGGCGCCGGAGTCTTGACAGACGCCACCGTGGCCGCCAGCAGTTCGTCTTCGGATGGCGTCGCCGGCACATTCACGCGCAGGCGATATTCATCGCCCGCCGCCAGCCCGGTCGTCACCAGTGCGGTGCCGGTGGCGGTGTTGTAGTGAAGGGCGCCGCCCCGATCGGCCGCGTTCTCCCCCTCGAAAGCGATGCCGGTGGCGTAGCCCACCGTCGGCGCCCACACCCCGGTGAGATCGTCGATACGCACGGTGACGACCGCCGGGTTGCCCGTAGCCGTCGTGTCGATCTCGCGACCGGCCCTTGTGAACACGCCCGAGCCGGCACCGCCGGAGCCCGAGACTTTATAGACCACACCGTCGTACAGATCGAGGGTAGCCAGGCGTAGTCGTGCACCGGAGGGGAGGCCGGTGACAGTGAACAGCGTCGAGTCCGCACCATCGCGCTCGTACTTCCGGTAGGTCGTCAGCGGGGACGCGTAGTCGTGCAGATCCAGCGGCGGCACGACATGGTCACGCAGCACCTCGCGGTCGGTGGCGGCAGAAGCGGAGGCGACCGCGCCCCCGGCGAGCAAAGCGATCACGACAACGGATGCGGTCGCCGCGAGCACCGGCAGGCGGTGGGATCGCAGGGATGCGAGTTCCTCCCCTTCCGGCGCCCACCCTCCTTCCCCGGCTCGGGCGACGCGCATCCGCCACACCGTCCAGATCAGGGCGGTGCCTGCCCACCCGGCGCCGACGATGCCGGGGAACACGCCGTCGTATGTGCTGAACGTGATCGCGAAGACGAGCACAAGGGCAGGGGCAATCACGGCCGTACCGAACGCACGCCGCGCCCGGAGCGCAAGGCTGACGGAGATGACGGCGGCGACGAGTGAGACCAGGTAGGGCACGATGCCCAGGTGGTCGAATCCGGTGAACGGCGTCTGCAGAGTGAGCGCCTGCTTCCACGCCTGCACCACCCCGAGCGCGAGCGCGGCGAGCACGTTCAGCGTCGGGACGACAGCGCCCAGGGATTCAGTCCGGAAGACCAGGACGCCACCGAACAGGAAGTACACGACCACGGTGATCGCGGCGATCGTCAGCGTGTGCCATCGCAGCCGCCACCCGGCCACCGCGATGATCGTGCCGAGGAGCGCGCCGCCGACCGCGGCGATCCAGAAGTTCACGTCGCCGTACGCGGCCGAGAGCGGAACCAGGCCGACCAGCACGAGAGCGGCCATGGCGCCGGCGTTCAGCGTCGCCCGAAGACCGTTCATGCGGTGACCGCCCGCATCGCCGCGCGCAGCGCATCGAGCTCTGGAACGCTCACCATGACGACGTCTCCCAGCATCCGCCGCGCGAGCTGCTCACCCACGGCCGCACGCACGCACAGTGCTCGCGCGCCGACCGGGATCCGCAGCGACGCCGCACGCACATCGAGAGCTGGCGCGCCCGACCCGGTGACGAACATCACCACGGATGCGCCTACCGCTGCCGCGCCAACGCTGCGGCCGAGACCCGCGACGCCCTCGTCGGTATCGCCGGTGTCGACCCCGGAGAGCGCGTCGAGGAACTGATTGCTCGAGCGCAGCGCCAGTGTCCGCCGAGGGCTCAGGTACGTCACCGTCTTGCCGCTGCGCAACGCCGAGAGCCCGATGGATCCCGCGATCGACACCGCGAGCTCGAACTCCTCGTCCCCGACGTACTCGTCGGAGCGGGTCGACAGCGCAATCACCATATGCGAGCGTCGGGTCTGCTCGAACTGGCGGATCATGAGCGAACCGACCCGCGCTGTTGATCGCCAGTGCACGTAGCGCAGGTCGTCTCCGGGCACGTACTCACGCAGCGCATGGAACGAGACGTCGTCGTCGGCGAGGTCGCGCGTCGGGAGGCCTTCCAGGTCGCGCAGGATGCCCGTCGTGTCGCCGTCGAGCGGCAGCACTCGCGGATGAACGAAGAGTTCGCTCGGCTCCGTCCAGGTCACTCGGCGGCGCAGCAGGTCGAGCGGATCGCTGCGCACCGACGTCACCGGGCCGAGCGTCAGGACGGCGCGGCGCTGCGTGGGAATGGTGAAGAGTTCGTCGTGCTCGTCCCCGGGGGCGAGCCGTGGGATGGGGAACTCCGGGCGGGCGTGACCGACGGGAAGCTGCACCCGAGTTCCGGGGGCCCGACGGGTCGCCGCGTTGTGCACGATCAGCCGGCCCACCGCGGGTTCGCCCACCTGTACGCGCGCGGAGGCCAACTCGAGTGTCACGCGGTAGGTGGCGGACCGCAGCACGAAGGGGACGGCTGCGACGAGCACGACGAGGCAGATGATCGAGATCGCGAGCATCTCATTCCAGCCGAAGACGAACGCGAGCAGCGCGGCGACCACGCCCGCGGCGGCGACGATCCAGCCCAGCGTCGAACCGATCTGCAACGGACGGGCTGACCGTCGCAGGATCGGCAGGATACGCGTGGACCAGAGGCCGGCCGCCCGTCGGATCATGCCGCCGTGCTCCTCGACTGCGGCGCGGCGACATCCGCCAGCACACGCCCGATGACGGATGCGGCCGTCGCTCCCGCGAACTCCGCCTCCGGATCCATCACGAGCCGGTGCTGCCAGACAGGCTGAGCGAGCGTCTTGATGTCATCGGGGATGACATAGGTGCGCCCTTCCTCGGCAGCCCACACTTTGGCGGTCCGGATCATCGCCAGCATCCCCCGCACCGACACCCCGAGACGCGTGTTCGGATCGGCTCGGGTCTCTTCTGCGAGCTGTGCCGTGAAGCGCAGCACGGCGGGGTCCACGTGGACCTGCGTGAGGACGTCGGCGATCTCGGCGACCGCCGTCGTGGTGATGATCGGCTTCAGGATCGACGACCGGTCGCGGGTCGACGCCCCGCTGAGGATCTGTTCCGCTGCGGCGAGATCGGGGTAGCCGATGCTGGTCTTGATCAGAAATCGGTCGAGTTGTGCCTCCGGCAACTTATAGGTGCCGGCCTGCTCGATCGGGTTCTGCGTGGCGATGACCATGAACGGGCGCCCGGTCTCGTGCGCCTCGCCGTCGACGGTGACGCGCCCCTCCTCCATGACCTCGAGCAGCGCCGACTGCGTCTTCGGGCTGGCGCGGTTTATCTCGTCGGCCAGCACGATCGACGCGAAGATCGGCCCCCGATGGAAGCTGAACTTGTGCGATTGCTGGTCGTAGATCGTCACACCGGTGACGTCGGAGGGAAGCAGGTCGGGCGTGAACTGGATGCGGCTGTTCGTCCCCTGCACCGTGGCGGCGAGCGCCTTGGCGAGCTGCGTCTTGCCCGTGCCGGGCGCGTCCTCGAGGAGGACGTGTCCCTCGGCCAGCAGCGCCGTGAGCACGAGCCGGATGGCTGCCGGCTTGCCGAGCACCGCCTGCCCGACGTTGTCGCTCAGTCGTTGGAATGTCTCGGCGAACCACGTCGCCTGTTCTTGCGTGAGTGTCATGTGAGTGCCCTGTTCTGAGAGAAGTGCGCCGGCTTGTCAACTAACACGGCGGCATGCCTGCCGGGATCGCTTCGCCGACAGTGGTGTACACGGAGAGGTACCAGTTGTTGGTGAGGCGGAACCATCGGTAGTCACCGTTGGTGCTTTTGTGCGACCACTGGGCCCAGCACGTAGCCGTCTGAGTCGAGTTCTTCGGCGCCCACGTTGAGGTGCATGTAGAGCCGTTGAAGTGGCTTGCTCCGTTATCGGAGTCCTCGAGACATGAATCCGCGGCATCCACTTTCACGCTCCACTGCGTTGGGGCCGGCGGATCGTTCGCCTGCCCGGTCCGGGAATCCACAGAGGTCCCCGCCTCGTTCGTGTAGCTGAGGTTCAGCGTGTAGCTCTGGCTGGGCTGGAGACCCGTCGCGGTCCACGACAGCGTTCCCTCGCCACCAGCCGGGGCGTTGGTCGAGGTGATCGGGCGCCCATTGGGGTTCACGTTCCAGACGAACTCGACTGCGTTATCCTTCCGGTTCACCGCCTGGAACGAGATGATCGGCTTGCCGAAGGGGACGACCGCGGCAGACGAGGCCTCCCCGCTCTTCGCGACCCCCTCGACCGAAGACTCCGCCCACACCGTGACCGAGTACGAAGAACCGTTCGCGAGCCCGCCGATGACCGTGCCGCCCGGGGAGGCCACGCCTTGCGCCCCGGACTGGTCGACCCGGTACCGGTAGGTGATGTCGGCGGCACGGTTGCCATTGCCGGCACCCGGCGTGAACGTCACGGTCACGCTGGTGTCGCCGGGGACAGCCGTCACATTCGTCGGCGCACCGGGCGCGACGGCCGCGCGGCGGGGCGCGGAATCCGCGCTCGGGGCGGAGCTGCCCGCCTTGTTCCGCGCCGTTACCGAGAAGGTGTAGTCCGTCTCGTTGGCATCGACCACGACGTTCTGGCTCGTCGCGGTGGTGACGATGGTCTTGAGGGTCGACCCGCCACGCTTCACGTTCAGCGTGTAATCCGCCACCACATCACCGTTCACGTTCGCGGGTGGCGCCCAGCTGACTGCGATCTGCGCCTGCGCCCCGACCGGCGTCGCCGCCGTCGTGGTGGGCGTACTCGGCGCATCCGGGACCCCGGCGGGCACGACCGTCGCCGAGTACGAACTCCACTCCGACGGGTCGGGGGCGCGGTTGATGGCCTGCACCCGCACCTGGTACGCGACCCCGTTCTCCAGTCCGCTCCACACCAACGAGTTGCCGGTGACGGCGGTCTTCTGCAGCGAGCCGCTCGCTGGGGCCGGTGCGATCTCGAGGTTGTAGCCCAGCACCGGGGAGCCGTTCGAATTCGGCGTCACCCAGTTCACCGTGATGCTCTTGTCGCCGAACACGGTGGTCGGTGCTGACGGGGTGTCGGGACGCGCGTCTGGCCGGGCCGGAGCCGATGCGGGCGAGGGCTGCGACTCGCCGACCACATTCACGGCACGCACCGTGAACGTGTAATCCACGTTGTTCGTCAGGCCATCCAGCGTGCACGTCGTCGACGCGCAGGTCTTGCTGTAGCCCTGCGGTGCGGCCACGCGATACTCGGTGATCGCGGCACCGTTGTTGGCGGGCGCGGCCCAGGAGAGCACGACGGTGCGATCCTGGATCGAGGTCACCGTGGGGGTGCCGGGCGCGTCCGGCTTGCCCTGCACCGTGAGCAGGATCCGGCCCTCCACCTGGCGGTCCGCGGCCTTCGTGGCATCGGCGATCCGGTACGTGACGATCATGGTCCCGACGAAGTCGGCAGCGGGCGTCACCGACACTCGGTCGCCCTGAACCTCGGCCTCGCCTCGGCCACCGTCCACGCGCGCGCTGATGATGGTGAGCGGACCTCGGTCGGTGAACGGGTTGTAGTCGTTGGCGAGAACATCGACGGACTGCGTCTTGCCTTGATCGGCCGGTGCGACGACATCGTCGTTCGCGACCGGGAAGGGTCGCTGGCTCGTCACCGTCGTGAGGGTGACGGTTCCCTTGCCCGGCGCCGTGGTGCCGTCGCTCACTTCCACGACGAGTTGTCCGGTCGCCCCCGCCCGGGCGTCAGCGTCCGCGGAGACCGTGAGCGTGCCCCCCGAGGTGGATGCGGCGAAGCCCTCCGGAACGGCACCCGAGATCGAGAAGGTCAGCTTCTGCTGATCACCCTCGTCGGGGTCGAAGGCGAGCTTCGTGAGATTCAGCGTCGCGGCTTCTTCACCCGGCGCGACGGTCACTGCGGCGTTCCGCAGGGTCGGCGACTGGTTCTCGGCCGGTCGCACGGTGATCGGGATGGCGACATAGGCGGAGAGACCCTCGGGATCATCCGGACCGGTACCGTCGGTGACGAGCACCCCGACCGTGTCGGCTCCGAAGTAGCCCGCCGCCGATGTGTACTGCAGCGTCGTCTCGTCGACGATCGGCGCCGACCCGTCCGAGTGAGAGGTGCGGATGGAATCGGCGGTGGCGATCCGCGGCGTCCGCCCTTCCCGCACCCGGACATGGTCGGAGAGCGGAATGCTGACCGATTCCCCGCTGTCCACGACGATCGGCTTTGTGCTCAGCAGCGTGGGCACGAGCGTGCCTGTCCCCGGAACGAAGATGAACGCCTGACCGACGTTGCCGTCCTCGTCCGTAACCGCGTACCGGAGGATCTGCGCGGCATCGTCGAGCGGCACACTGACGGTACCGTCGCGCGCGACGGAGGCCGCATCCGACGCCACCGTCACTTCGAGCGCGGACACGGTGCCGTCCGGGTCCTCGTCGTTGTCGAGCACCGACACCGACACCGACAGCCCGTCGCCGATGTCGGCGATGGAGGCCCGGTCGTCCCGGGCGATCGGCGCGCGCAGAGCCGCGTCGGCGTCCACGGTAAGCAGCAGGACGCCCTGCGCCGACGCACCGTAGTCATCGGTGATGGTGTACGTGATGGTGTAGTCGCCCGTCGTGCCCGGCGCGGTGACCAGGACACGACCGCCCGCGACGGAGGCCTTGACCCCGGAAGGCACGACCAGATCACCACTGAGCGCGAGGCTGTCACCGTCTGGGTCGGAATCGTTCGCCGTGACGGCAACGGTCACCGCGCGGCCCGGGCGCACCGTGACGACATCCTTCGCCGCGTACGGCGCCTGGTTCTCGTAACCGGGCGCGGCAACACCGACCGTCACGGTGCTCTCGGCGGTGGCCCCGAGTCGGTCCCGCACCGTGTATGTGAAGGTGTCGCGCCCAGCCGCCGTGGGGTAAGCGTCATAGTTCAGCCAGCTGTCGCCGACAGTGACCCGACCCATTGCCGGGTTGGAGGAGACCCCCACCAGTTCGACGGAGTCGCCGTCGCTGTCGATCCCGTCCAGCGGGATCGCGATGCGCTCGACCGTGCCGGCCACCGCACGGGCGGTCACGGGCTTCGGGCGAGGGGGCGAGTTCGTCCCTTCGTCGGCGGGGAGCACCTGGATGGTGACGTAACCGGCCGTGCGGTTCTGCTGCGAATCCTCGATCTGATACGTCGCATGCACGGTGCCCGCGGTCTTCCCCGCCTGGAACCGTACCGACTCGCCGGCAATGAACATCGCTGCGGGGTCTGCCGCATCCGTCTCCACGAGTTCTGGCGAGAGGACCATGGTGTCGCCGTCGGGGTGGTAGTCGTTCTTCAGCACCGGGATGGTGACGATATCCCCCGCGCGGACGACGGCGCTGTCCGCGACCGCCACCGGCGGCCGCAGCTTCTCGGGCAGAGCGACGGGAAGGACGGTCACCTCGCCGGTCGCGCTCTGCGTGCCATTCGACACCGTGTACTGGATCGCGATGGTCGACGACAGCCCAGCGAGGTCGGTCACCCGCAGCACGCTGTGGTTGAGCACCTCCACCGATACTCCGGCGCCCGCCGCCGCCTTCGCCGACTGCACGACGAGAATTCCGCCTGCCGGGTCGGAGTCGTTCGCGAGCACGTCGACCAAGACGTCGCGCCCGGTGGGCAGGAGCGCGAGGTCACGCACCGCCACCGGCGGCTGCGCGCCGGCGTCGCCGGCGAGCACGTCGATGCGCACCAGGCCGATGCCGGAACGGGGCCCGGCAGTGACGAGGTATTGCACGTAGTACGTGCCGGCAGCATCAGCGGCGAACTCGAACGTTCCGGCAGCGTAATCGGGCGTGATCGTCACACCGGGCACCGGGTCGAGCTTCGAGAGCCAGAGCGGCTCGCCGCTGGGGCTGAGGTCGTTGGCGAGGGGGGAGACCGTCACGGGGACGCCGGGCACGGCTGTGACCCGATCGGCGTTCGCGACCGGGTCGAGCGAGCCGGTGGGACGAACGTTCACCCGCAGCACGCCCTGCGACTCATCCCGCCCGTCGGACACGGTCAGCACCACCTCGATGAGGCCGACCGAGCCGCTCGCCGCCGAGAACTCGACCACGCCGTTGCTGCGATACGTGATGGTGTCGTCGGTCGGGACGGTGGCCTGCTTGAGGTAGAAGTCGTCGCCGTCCGGGTCCACCCAGCCGTCCAGCGCACCATAGGAGAGCGAAGATCCTTCCTCGACCTGCACGGTGTTCACACGGCGCTGCTCCGGCGCAGCGTTCACGCTCGAATCGTGCACGGGGAGCGAGACGGATGCTTCGTCCGTGCCTCCCCGACCGTCATCGACCTGGTAGGTGAAGCTCGTCGTGCCGGAAGCATTCGCGGGCACGGCCACCTGGAGCGCCGAACCGCCGAGCACCGGCGCGACCGTGTATCCGGTCGGCGGTCCTCCCGCGGGGGTGGCAGACAGCAGATCGCCGTCCGGATCGCTGTCGTTCTCGGTGACGGGCAACACCACGCTGCGACCGGCCCGCACGCCGTACTCATCGTCGACCGCAGTCGGCGGATTGTTCTGTGCGGAACGTTCGGGGAGCTCGTACTGCGGCTCCTCCTCCTCGCTCTCGTCCTGCTCGGAGTCGTCATCGGCTGGCGGCGTGACGTCGTTCCAGTTGTCGACCTTCTCGACATCCTGGTCGACGATCCACACCGATCCGGCGTTCACGTCGTTGACGACAACGACGCGGCGGTTGGCCCGGAGCACGAGTGTCGATGAGGACGAGACCTCGATCGTCTTCGTCGTCGGCTCCGCGTCTCCGAGGCAGTCGCGAACATACGCGCCCGAACCACTCCATACCGCGTAAACGCAGCCGTTCAGCCAGACCGGCGCGGCGGGGGTGCCCTCGTCGACGGTCGCGACGACCTCGAGTGGTCCGCCATCGAGCGGTTGCCGCACGAGCGCGGTCGGCGTCGAGAGATAGACCGCATCCTGATCTGCGCCGGACTGTTGCAGCACCCCGCCGGCGCCGTCCGGAACCGCCACCGGGGTGCCATCCGACAGGTAGAGGACACCGGTTTCCGCATCGAAAGCGATTCCGCCCTCATCGACCGCAGTGACCGCGAGCTCGGCTCCGGTCGGCACATCGGCGAGCGCGACGGAAGAAGATACCTGTGCCACGGCGCCTGTGACCGTCGCGATCGTGATCGCATCCGCGCCCGCAGCGAAGACGCGCGATCCGTCCCGCGACACGGCAACGCCTGCGCCAGCGCCGACATCGGCGGTGGCCGCATCCTCCTCGAATGCGGCACCGCTCAACGAATCGGCGCTGAGGACATGAAGAAACGATCCCGATCGGACAGCCACCGTGGTGCCGCCAAGGGCGACCGACGCCCCTGCAGGCACGGGTGCGGCATCGCCGAATTCGACCAGAGCGGGGTCGATGACCGATACGGTGGCGTTCGTCTCGTCGTGCACGAGGACCGTCGGACCGTCCTGAAGGACATCGAACTGTCCGGCCCGGGCTCGCGCCGCGCCATCCAGCAGCCGTGAGGGATAGTTGAGATGACCGACCAGCAGGTCAGTGCTCTTCGTCACCCAGACGCCGCCGTCATCGAGTTCGACGTCGGCGGTGGGAATGCCCTGGTAGAGCACGGCGAGCGTCGAGATCGTCACCGCGGCCGCAGTGAGCGTCGCCCCTGACGCCACGGCGGCGCGATGCCTCAACAGCAGGCCGAACACGTTTGGCACGTCTGTTCCCCTAAGAAGACGGCAGTCCCCCCGCCGTTGTGGGTCTAAGTAGAACCCACTCCTCGCCGCGGTCGTATGGGGAATATTCCCCATGCCCCAGCGAGGGAGAGTGAAGCAGTCGGCTCGGCCCAGCCGGCGTCGAAATCGTTCGATCCGGAAAAACCGGAAAAGCCGGATCCTGCGCTCTCACGTCCGGCGGACGCACCGGAGGTCCACGTGTCACTGCTATAACTAGTGCCAAGCACGACTGCGACATCCTTACCTGGGGGACCGATGTCTTCACCCTCCGAGCACCATGAGACGGACTCTGTGACAGCCTTCGCGGCCGACCTGCGACGGCTGCGCCTGGATGCAGGCAGCCCGACACTGGAGCGATTGCAGCGCGAGACCGGCATCTCCCGGACAGTCCTCTCCGACGCTTTCGCCGGGAAGCAGGTGCCGTCCGAACGCACGGTCACCAGCCTCGCGAGCGCATGTGACTCCGACCCGGTGCCCTGGCTCAATCGCCGCAGCGCGCTCGTGAAGGCGCTGCGCAACGAATCCGTCCTCGCCGCGACCGCGTCCACTCCCACGATGCCGAGGTCGTCCGGAGTGTCCCGGCGAGGGGTCACGTGGATCGCCGCCGGCTCGTTCGTTGCGGGGATCCTTGCCAGCATCGTCGTCGTCCTGCTTGTGGTCCCAGCGATGATCCCCGCGCAGGCCACCGCCTCCGCGGGAGCGCAGATCGTTGTCACGACAGGTGAGGACCCCGCGCAAACGGCGTGTGTGGACGACGCGCGCGTCGCGACCGGCGACACTCGTGCCGACAACTCCCTGCTCGAGATCGTCTGGTCGGATAAATGCCAGGCCGGGTGGGGTCGGATCACGCGATACGACGGGCTCTATCAAGGAAACACTGTCTCGATCGCGATCTACCCTCAAACAAGTCCTGACGGCCCCGACCGCCAGGAGGCGACGGAGCACGATGTGCAGGGTGCGTACACGACGCTTCTGGTACGACCGTCTGCGGACACCCTCCTCTGCGCCGACGGCAGCTTCACCGTCGACGGCAAGCGGATCGACCTCGGGGATCCGCTCTGCATCTGAGGGAGCACCCGCTCCACCGCGAATGCGGCTCGGCTGCGGTTCGGGAATCGGTAGCGCCGCTTCGGGAATGGGAGCGCCGGCGGGGCGATGACGATGCCCGCGTACGGTGAGGGCATCTCCATCGGCACCGCCCAGCCGAACTGGTGCGAATACACGCAGTGCGCGCCCGACGCGAGCGATCACAATGTGCTCCTGCGGAACGCGGTCTTCGAGACCAAGTCCGAGGCCATCGAGGGCAGCGAGGGAACCTCGAACGGCGCCATCTCGAACAACCGGCTCGCCGTGGCCGACGATGCGCAGGTCGATTCCGTCATCGCGGTGAACGGGGCCAACCAGGTGCGGACATCCGGGGTCGGGACCAGGATCGATCAGCTCCTCGACGGCTGGGGCGTGCGGAACGTGATCCTGGGGAACAGCGTCGCCGCACCGGACGGGTACGCGATCGAGGTGGTGGGCGATGCCCGCGACGGCGGCAACATCGTCGGCTGCACCGAGACTCACGGCTGACGGGGTCGTCTCGTGCGTTTTCCGCGCATCCTCCCCTCCCCAGGCGGGGCGAAATGACGGTTATCCACGTCTTCATGAGAACTCGCGGAACTCCATGGGGAATGTCGGTGGCGCGTGGCAACATTAGAACATGCATTCGAACCACGCGATCGGCTACAGCGACGGTGACACCACCGCACTCGCTGAGATCGTTGCGGATGTCGAGAAGATCAAGACCGAACTCGCCGCCCTCGAAGCCGCCCAGGTGCGGGCCCTCGCCCGCGCCGCCGACCTCGCCGAGAAACAGGCCGCGGGAAGCTCCGCCCGGGTTCGCGACCGCGACATGGCGCTCCGGTCCATCGCCGCCGAGCTCGCCGGCATCCTGCGACTGACCGACCGCTCCGTCCAGCACCAGATCGGTGAAGCACAGCGACTCGTCACCGACTACCCCGCCACTCTCGACGCGTGGGCCGCGGGCCGCATCACCCGCTCACACGTGCACGTGGTCACCGACCTCGGCCTCACGCTGCCGCGGGACGCACGTCCGCGGTTCGAACAGGTCGCACTGGATCACTGCCAGCGTGAGACCCCCGGACGCGCCCGCGCACAGCTCCGCATCGTCGCCGAACGACTCCACCCCCGCACCATGGGAGAACGTCACCGAGAAGCCCGCGAAACCCGAGCGGTGCGCGTGTTCCCCCTCTGCGACGGCATGTCCGACCTGACCGTCACCCTCCCGACCCTGCTCGCCGACGGCATCTACGACCGCCTCACCCAACAAGCCCGCGTCATCATCGACACCCGCCGACAGGCGAAAGAAGAACTCGGGAAACGCGCGAAGTCAGCCGCGAACGGCTCCGTCGTTGCGGGGTCGGGTTCCGGTGCGGGTGTGGGTGCGGGTGTGGGTGTGGGTGTGGGTGTGGGCGCGGGTGCGGGTGCCGCGTTCGGGGCCGCTGCGGAACGGTCCAGAGCAGGAGCTGACGGTGCCGCGAACGGCACGGATGCCGCGGGCGCACCCTCCATGGGCGAACCCTCCGCGGACCCGCTCGCAACGATCGCGTCCGACACGCGGACGACCGACCAGATCCGCGCCGACCTGCTCGCCGACATGCTCCTCACCACGTCCCCGGGAGCCGACCCCACCCGCACCGACGACGGACCGGGCCTGCTCGGCAAACTCCGGGGCAAAGTGCAGGTCGTGGTCGCCGCAACCACCCTGCTCGGCATCGACGACGGCCCCGCCGACCTCATCGGCCGCTCCCCCGTCGACCCCGACACCGCCCGAGAACTCGCCTGCGTGATCAGATCCCCGCTCGATCGGCTCCTCACCCACCCCGTCAGCGGCATCGTCCTCCACGTCGACACCTACACCCGCCCCGCATCCATGGACCGCTACCTCGACGGCCGTGATATCCGCTGCAGATTCCCCGGCTGCATGATGCCGGCCATCAGATGCGAGAAGGATCACAATCACGACCACGCTCTCGGGGGCAAGACAGAGGTCTGCAATCTCTGCAACTTCTGCCAGCGACATCATTCGATGAAGCAGTTCACCCCGTGGAAAGTGCGACAACTCGACGGCGGGGTCATGGAATTCACCTCGCCACTGGGGCGGGTCTACATCGACGAACCTCCCATTCCATCGGTGCACTTCGCGCCAGACGTCGGCCTTCGCCGGGGCGAGGGCGACGTCAGTGAAGATGCGCCCTTCTGATCTGTGCTCCTCACGCCGCACGCGTTCCCGACGTAGCCGGGGCGCACGGGTCTCAGTGCCAGTCCATGACAGCCAGGGACCAGCACCAGCCCGCGGGCGATCGCGGTGTTCGCGGCGGCGGTTGGGATCGCTGCCTACACCGACCCCGGCCCGTAGGTCTGCACGAGTTCTGCCGCCCCCGCATCCGGCGAGAGCACGTGTTTCGCAAGGTACGCCGGCGACCCGGCGATCGAGACGAACTGCGTGATGACGAGCACCGGCGCGTGTTCGTCGGTACCCAGCTGCGCTGCGCGCTGCGCACCGGCTGCTCCCGCCGTCAGCTCGCACCGGCTCGCCACCGCCGACCGACCCGCGAACGAGAGAAGCTCACCGAGCAACGTTCCGGGCGCCGATGATCCGCGGCCGCGGAGCTCCGCGGCCAACGCCGAATCGCCGGGCACGCACTCGAAGCTCACGCACACCGGCCTGCCGGACCGGCGGAGAACGCTCTCGCGCGCCCACACGGGCGCCTTCTCCTCCACCCCGAACGCCGCGGCGACGAAGCCGCTGGCCTGCTGCTCCCCCTCGGACACCCGCGATACCTCGGCGGTGCCGCCCGATTCGCCCAGCACCTGCTCGATGGGGCGCAGCCGTTCCCACCCGATAGCGGGAACGGCATCCGCGACGAACCGTCCGACTCCGCGACGCGTGCGGACGAGCCGATCCTCCTCGAGCAGCAGAAGGGCCTCACGCACGACGGTGCGACTCACCCCGAAGCTCGCCGAGAACTCGGCATCACTCGGCAGCAGCTCCCCGAGGGCGTAGTCGCCGTCGCGGATCGCGCGAGCGATGCGGTCGTACACCGCGATGCGCAGCGGCTGCCCGACCTCGATGCGCAACGGCGAGGTCATGACAGCACGCTGAGCATGGTCTGGAAGAAGAGGTCCTCATCGATCTCCTCGATCACCCGGGCATTGGGCTCACGTCCGGATCGACGTACCGCGTCGACGAGGCTGTCCCCGGCGGTGAGCCCGCCTCCGGTCTCGACGTCGACAAAGTAGTCGGTCGCCTTCGTGACGATGCGGGGGTCGGCGGCGATCGCCGCGGCCAGCGAATCCGGATGCGTGCTGCCATCCATGTCGTGCGCCTTCTTGTTGTAGGCGAGCGTCCCCTGGTTCGCGCGGGTGAAGAACTCGGATTGCGGAGTGCCGAGCGCGGCGATCTGCGCAAGCTGGTCGAGGGTGAACACGCCCTGCTCCATGGTGAGGTTCCACGGCACGAGCGTGACGGAGAAGCCGGCGCGCATCACGATCGCGGCCGCCTCGGGATCGTGGAAGAAGTTCGCCTCTGCCGCAGCGGTGATGTTGCCGGCAGCGTTGTTCGACCCGCCCATGACCACGAGGTGCTTGACCTTCGTGGCGAACGACCGATCGGCCACGACCGCGCACGCGATGTTCGTCAACGGCGCCTGCGCGACGATCGTGTACTCGCCCGGGTTCTCGTCGATGAGCCGCAGCAGCGCGGTCACGGCGTTCTCCTGCTCGGGCCGCTGCACCGCAGGGGGGAAGCCCGCCCCGCCGAACCCGTCGGATCCGTGCACGTACGAGGAATCGTCGAAGGGCGCCAACATCGGCAACCGCGCCCCCGGGTACACCGGGATGGTGCCGCCGAAGCCCGCCACCTCGATCGTGTAGAGGGCGTTCTCGACCATCTGATCGAACCCGACGTTGCCGTAGTTGATCGTCACTGCGTCGACCTGCGTGTTCGGATGCCGCATCGCGATCAACATCGCGAAGGCATCGTCCTGCGCCGTGTCCGTGTCGATGATGAGCCGTTCGACCATGAGCGCTTCCCTCTTTTCCGGTTATATAGCAGATATCATATAGGTACTGCGGGAGCGCCTCCGCGCCCGCATCCGCCTCGTCTACTGTTCAAGGGTGGGCTGGGGCAGCAGGGCGACGACGGGCGTGGTCATGACGTTCGCCGCGCTCGCCCTCACGGCCTGCGCGTCGATCGACACCGACTCCGGATGCGGACCGGGTGCCGACCCCGTCGGCGACTCGGTCACAGCTCTGCAAGAGGCGCTCGATGCCGCACAGCCGGGCGACGTGCTGCAACTCGCCGACACCACCTACTCGGGACACTTCACCATCACGGCCTCGGGTCGCGGGGAAGAAGAGATCACACTCTGCGGGTCGCGTGGGGCGGTGATCGATGGCGGCGACAGCGGCTACGCCCTGCACCTCGACGGCGCCTCACATTGGAAGCTCGACGGGTTCGGCGTCGTCGGCGGCTCGAAGGGCATCATGCTCGATGCCTCGAGCTCCAACGTGCTCACCGATCTCGAGGTGTCGCACACCGGCCAGGAAGGCATCCATCTGCGCAGCGGCAGCAGCGGCAACTCGATCGTCGGGTCGACCGTCCACCACACCGGACTCACGATGCCGGCCTACGGCGAGGGGATCTACATCGGCACCGCCCAGCCGAACTGGTGCGAATACACGGAGTGCGCGCCGGACGCGAGCGACCACAACGTGCTCCTGCGCAACACGGTCTCCGAGACCACGGCGGAGGCGATCGACGTCAAAGAGGGCACCTCGAACGGCGTCATCTCGAACAACCGGCTCTCAATCGCCGGCGACGCACAGGTCGATTCCGTCATCGACGTCAAGGGCAACGACTGGATGCTGCGCGCGAACCAGGTGACCGCATCCGACGCCGGCATCCAGATCCACCGGATCCTCGAAGGCTGGGGCCTTCGGAACGTCCTCCTCGCGAACATCTTCGATGTCGCCGCGGACGCCTACGCGATCGAGGTGGTGGGCGATGCCCGCGACGGCGGCAACCTCGTCGGCTGCAACAACTCCACCGCATCCGGCGCCTCGATCCGCACCAACGTCGCCTGCACCGAGAGCGACGACTGAGCCCGCACGCTCCCATTTTCACCTGGGTGTAACGCCGCACCACCTAGACTGGCTCGCGGCGTCTACAGGGGGTGGGCGATGCCGGCGAACCCGATCGACTACGTGCTGTGGGCACTGCCGTTCGGCGTACTCGGAATCATCTCCTGGGGCTACTGGATCGTCCGCAAGGTGCTGTCGGCGATCACGCGACCGGTCGTCAACGACTTTCGCACCACCACGACCGTCGTCGTCCCGTCCTTCCACGAAGATCCCGACGTCCTGCTGCGGTGCCTCGCCACCTGGGTGCGGCAGCACCCGACCCGCATCCTCATCGTGCTCGACGTGGCCGATGTCGAGGCGCAGACGCGCATCGAAGCCCTCGGGTATCCGAACGTCGATGTCGTCATGTTCGAGCACCACGGCAAGCGGTCGGCGCTCGGACACGGCATGCGGATGGTCGACACCGAGCTCATCCTCTTCGTCGACTCCGATACGGCGTGGGAGGACGGCATGCACGATGCCATCCAGATGCCGTTCATCGACCCCGCTGTCGGTGCGGTGTCGACACGGCAGAACGTGTACCGGCCGCACTCGAGCGTGTGGCGTCGCGTCGCCGACTGGATCATCGATCTGCGCTACACCGACTACGCCCCCGCCATGGGTCGCTACGGCGGCGTCATCTGCGCGTCCGGCCGCACCGCCGCCTACCGCACCTCCGCGATCGTGCCGCAGGTCGAGCGCCTCGAACACGAGGTCTTCCTCGGTCGTGAATGCGTCGCCGGCGACGACGGCCGCATGACCTGGCTCGTACTGTCGCAGGGCCTGCGCGTCGTACACCAGGACAGCGCCCGCGCCCTGTCGATGTTCCCCGGCACCTTCCGCGCCTTCGTCAAGCAGCGGGTGCGCTGGAGCCGCAACTCCTACCGCTGCTACCTCACCGCCATCGCGAAGGGCTGGGTCTTCAAGGCGCCGGTCATCTCGCAGATCGCGATGATGCAGATCCTTATCACCCCGTTCACGATGGCCGTGGCGCTCACGTACGTCGTGCTCGCGCTCCGCTCCGACCACGCCCTGCTCTCGTTCGCGGTGGCACTGCTGTGGGTCATCGTCGGCCGCGGCATCCGCGGCTTCTCGCACCTGTGGCGTCGCCCCGAAGACATCGCGATTCTGCCGCTCGTGACCGGCGTGATCATCCTCGTCGCGCTGCCGATCAAAGTATTCGCGCTCCTCACGATGAACAAGCAGGGCTGGCTCACCCGCTCGGATTCCTCGCAGGGCGGCGAGGGCCAGAGCGAGGCCAGTCTGGGCTCGACAATGGATGCGGAGCCCGCCGCGCCCGCATCCGGAAGCGCGGCGGCATGAGCGACCCGCGCGACGACGGTGCGATCACCGCGGAGGAGCGCGGCGACACCTCCGTCACCCGCACCACACTGACGCGGTCGATCATGGTCCTGCTCACCGTCGCGCTCGTCGTCGGCATCGTGGTCACAGGCAACCTGCTCGCCGGGAACGGCGCTACTCCGTGGGCGGCCGCGTCACCCACGCCATCCGCGCCCTCCCCGTCGGAGGCAGCCACGGCTGCGGCGACCCCCGCTGCGCTCGACGGCGGTGCGGGCGGTATGACCTCGGCCGAGGACGTGACCGAGCGGGTCGCCGCATCCACTCCCGCCCTCATCGTGGCGGCCGTAGACGGCTGGCTCACCGGCGTCTCACGACTGGCCTGGGATGACCCGCGGGCGCTCACCGACTACGGCACGGTCATCCTGTCGGCGCGGGACGAGCCGTACGGTCTCGGCGACCTCATCGCGAGCGGCGCCGTGCGCCAGGACGACGCGACGACCCTCAGCCTGGTGCGGCCGGTCGTCGTGCGTTCCGGCGCGCGGCTCCAGGTCGACGCGCCCGGCACCACGCTACGCATGCTGAGCACCGACACCGGCTTCACCGAGCTCGTCGGATGGGGCGGCACGATCGCACTCAACGGCGCCGAAGGTGAGCCCTTCGTCGTCACCTCGTGGGACGAGAACCTCGGCGCCGTCGATACCGACACGAGCGACGGCCGCGGTTTCGTGCTCGTCCGCAACGGACGCTTCGAGTCGTCCTTCACCCGCTACGAGCAGCTCGGGTTCTGGAGCGGGCGCACCGGCGGTGTCGCCGTCACCGCAACCGACGTGGGGCTCGCCAGCGCCGCCCTCAGCCACACCGAGCACGTCGACCTGGCCTTCGGCGTGTTCCTGTCCGGCGTGATCGACAGCTCCGTGACCTCGGCCACGGTCCTCCGGGCCGACCTGAGCGGCATCGAGGTGACCGGCGGATCCATCGGCGTCACTATCAGCGACACCGCCGTCGACGGAACAGGCCGCGACGGCATCACGGTCGAGCAGGGCTCGAGCCTCGTCGCGGTCACCGACAGCAGCGTCGCGCGCACCGCAGCGTTCGGCCTGCGCATCACGGGCGCGCCGCTGGCGAACGGGCCGAATCCGTCGGGCGAAGCGACCACCCTCGCCGCCGGCTTCACCGTGTCGGGGCTGACCGCGACCGACAACGAGAGTGGCGGGATCACCGTCGATTCGGGCAACAACGTGCTGATCGACGGCGCGGATGTGGACGGCACGTCAACCGCCCTGGCCATCCGGGGCGAGGCGCACACCGTCAGCATCACCGATGCGAGGCTGACCTCGCGCCGCAGCGTCCCCCTCGTGATCGACGGGGACATCACCGATGCGAAGGTCACCGGATCGACCATCACGGGCTCCACGGTCGGTGTGCGCGTCGACGACGCCCGGATCGCTCTCAGCGGCAACACGGTGACGATCGACGAGGGCAACGCCATTCAGCTCGCCGGCACCGACCGCACGACCGTGACGGGGAACACGATCATCGGCATCGGGCAGGATGCGGTGCAGATCATCGAGCACGCCGACGCCGTCGTGGCCGACAACGACACCGCGGGGTGGGACTTCCGACCCGAAGCACTGCAGTGGCTCAACCGGCACCCGATGGCCTGGCTCTGGTTGCTGGTGCTCGTGGTCCCCGCGGTGGGAGCGCCGTTCATCCTCGCGCGCCGCCGGGACCACCGCGAGCTGCGCCACCTGCTCGAAGAGGCCATCGTCCGCTACGGCCTGGGCCAGCTTGCCGCATACGGCACTCCGGGGCAGGAGACCGTGCCGGCCACGGTTCCCGGGGCTGCACCGGCCACGGGGCAGCCGTCGGGACAGGCGCCGAGGTCGATGGTGGCATCTGCGCCGGCGCCGAGGGTCGACGACGCGGCGGCACGCGCGGCGACGTTCCGGGCCGAGCTCGCCTCCCGCAATGGCGTCGCGCCTGCATCCCCCGTGCCACACGCGACGCCGGTCCGCTCGACGAAAGCCGCAGCCGCCACGCCCGCGACGGCCCGGCCTCCGCTCGGCGGCTCCCGGCCGTCCCCGGGCGCCGGGTCCGCCGCATCCCCCGGCCGCACCACCGGGCCCCGGTCGCTGCAAGACCTCCGCGCCCTGCTCGCCGGCCGCGATTTCACCTCGATGCAGCAGTTCGCCGTCGCCGCGGTGCTCGAGGCGGGATACCCCGCGTCGTCGGTCGCGCGCCTATTCCGTGTGCCCGCGTGGCGCATCGAGCAGTGGGTGGAAGAGACGCTCGCGGACGGGTCATCACGCGCTCGGCAGCAGCGCGGGCGCTGAGCCGCATTCCGAGCCCGCACCCGACTTCGGCTGCGAGAATTCAGGCATGACGCGCGCGGGCACCTCCTCAGCCGCGCCGTCGGTGCGGGCGTCTCGATCGACCTCACGCCCGTCCCGGACGACGCGCCCGCGGCGCCGGAACACGCGCGCGGCACGCATTGCACGCGCCCGACGGATGCGGATCGCCGTCATCTCCACGGTCACCGCGGTGAGCCTCGTACTGCTGGTCGGGGTGGTCGTCGTCATCGGGACCGCCGTCCGCGCCTTCGACGACCTGGGGCAGAGCATGGGCGACCTCGGCAGCAGCATCGCCACCGGGCCCGTGGCCGAACAACCCGCCGCATCGTACGACGCCGAGCAGCTCGACAACGCATCGACGATCATGGCGGCGGGCCGCGACCTCGGCCTCCCGCTGCGCGATCAAGCCATCGCCGTCATGACCGCGATGGGCGAGTCGTCGCTGCGCAACATCGACTACGGGGACTGGGAGACGGGCGGCATCACCAATCCCGACGGGTCACGCACCACATCGATCGGACTCTTCCAGCAGCAGGACGGCTGGGGCAGCCGAGAACAGCGCCTCGACCCGTACACCGCGGCAACGCTCTTCTACCGCGCGATGCTGCGGAAGGTGCCCGACCCGGAACGGCAGCAGCTGCAGCCCACCCTCGTCGCGCACCGCACGCAGATCAACCGCGACCCGCAGCACTACGCGCGGTACTGGCCCGCTGCGGTCGGTGTGGTCGAGCAGCTGTCCGGGGAACGGGTCGCCGACACCACCACCCCGTAGGCCTCACTCCACCCGACGGAAACGCGGGCCGCGAGCGCCGTCGCGATCGACCTCCTCGGTGAACATCCGCAGCGGACGCACCCAGAAGCCGCGGTCGCCGTACAGCTGCCGGTAGAAGACGTGCCACTCCTCGGTCTCGCTGTGCCGGCCGGTGCCGATCACCTCGTACCGCGCACCGCGGAAGTGCTCGTAGACGCCGGGGGTCACCGCATCCGGAGTCTCATCGGTCATGCTGCGAGCGTAGCGGGACCGGCCTCCCCCGCCTTGGCAAGCCCTACATCGCGAGCGTTGCCCGCCGCCACAATGTCTGGGATGCGCCGACTCAGCGCCACGACGACAAGGAGACGACATGGGACTCGAAGACTTCGTGACCAAGGGCAAGGCCCTGTACACCCAGAACCAGGACAAGATCGACGCGGCGCTGAAGAGCGAGCGGGCCGAGCAGATCAGCGACAAGCTCCTCGACGGGGCGGCGGGTGGAGCGGACAAGCTCAGCGCAGGGAAGTACGCCGAGCAGATCGCGAAGGCGCGGGAGCGCGCCGACAAGTCCATCGGCACGGAGTAAGCCCGCGCTGACCCGCTCCGCTCAGCGCCGAGCAGCCACGACGTGCAGCGCGGTCGCCACGACCGCGACCCACGCTGCGGCGAGCCACAGCGCCCCCTCGCCGATCGTCCGCTGTGCGAACGCACCGATCACCGCACCGGCGAGGATCGATACCCAGAGCACGACGTAGCGCAGCCACGCCGTGCGGCTCCCGCCGCGCAGGGCGTTCACGATGCCCTGGCCGATCTTCACGAGCGCCCCGGTCATGTAGGTGATGCCGAACGAGACCTCGTTTCCGCCCGAGAACGTCGTGTTGACCGCGCCCATGGCGACGGCGAGCGCGGCGGCGGCCGCCGGGGTCGCCCCGAGCGCGGCCAGCACCGCACCTGCGGCGAGCGCGACGGCGACGAGACTCAGCACGAGGGTGGAGGTGTGGCGCCCAGCGGGACGCGCGAGCGCGGTACCGCCCATCACCCCCGCGATGAACGCGACGATCAGCAGCATCCCGAACCCTGCCGTCGCCAAGTCGGTCGCGGCGACGCCCACGCCCACGCGGGTGGTGTTGCCGCTCATGAACGACACGAAGTAGCCACCCAGATAGACGTACCCGAACCCGTCGACGAACCCGGCGAGCACCGCCAGTGCCGCAACGGCCATCAGCCCCCGACGACTCAACGAGTGGACCACGTGCGCGGTGTGCGGGGTCAGCGGCCGGCGCGGTGACCGGCCGTGCCATAGTGGCGCGGCGGCTGCGGGGCAGTCTGGGCCGAGCGGATCCACTCCTCGACGCGCCAGCCCGGCACCCGGAAGAGGCGCGCGATCACGCCGACGCTGTAGCCGCCCTCCAGCACCGCGGCGACGGCGAGCTGCTGCGGCGAGTCAAACGTCCGGCTGCCCAGCGCCCCCGTACGAAGGTCGGCGAGGGTCCGTGGAACGGGCACCGCGGTGGGGGTCGGGTCAGGCACGCGGTGCACCCCGAGCGCCACGGGCGCCGCGTACGCGGGCGCTGCGGGTGCAGGCGCTGCGGGTACCGGCGCCGCGGCGGCCGGCCACACCGGGTGCGGGCCACTCGGGTACGCGGCGGGGTCCGTCGACCACGCCGCGGGCGCGTGCCAGTTCACCGGGGCGACGGGCACGGGGGGCACCGGCTCCCGCGGGACCGTGCCGAACTGCTCCACGGCCGCCGGTGACGGGATGATCCTGATCTCCACGTTCGAGGGATCTTCCCAGAGATCCGACACGTCGACCTCGGACGCGGCGTGCGGTGCCTCCGGAGCGTGGACGGGTGCGACGGTTGCGGCACGGGACGGTTCCTGGGTCCACTGCGGCTCATCGAACGGATCGGCGTACTCGTCGAACGCGCCCCCATCCGCCGCGGACGGCTCCCACAGCTCGGGCATCTCGAGCGGCGTATATCCGGGCGGGGGTTCCGTGGCGGCCGCGCTCGTCCACCGGGCCGGCACCGTGACGTCGTGGGCCGGAGCCGGCGTGACCTCGCGCGCCGCCTCGACCTGTACAGCGTCGACGGGGACATCGTCCATACGCACATCGTCCACAGGCACCTCGTCCATACGCACATCGTCCACAGACACAGCGTCCATGGGTATCGCGCCGACGGGTACAGCGCCCGTGGGTACTTCGTCCATGAGTACCGCCTCAGTGGGCGCCTCGTCCGTGGGTCCCGCGTCCGTGAGCATGGCGCCCGCGAGCTCGTGGTCGACGACGGCAGCTCCGTCAGCATCCGGAGCAGGATCCGTCGCGGCCATGGCGGACGCGACCGGGAAATCGGCCGGGTCGGTGAGTTCGTCGCTGACCGGGCGGTCGGCGGACTCGACCTCGAGGACCGGTGTGCCCACGGCCGTGGGCTCCTCGATCACCACCGGCTGAGCGTCCTTCACGGGGTCCCCGATCGCCACCGCCACGGCGTTCACAGGCTCTGCCGCGCCCGCGGCGATAGCCATCTCCGCGTAGCCACGGTGGAAGTTGATGATCGCCTGCTGACGCATCCGCTTCCGCTCCTGCTGCGCCCGACGACGCTCAGCCACTGCGGGAACGAAGCGGATGCCGACGGCGAGCGCCACCAGCACGATGCCGAGACCCAGCACGAAGACAAGCAGCGCATGGTCTCGAATCAGCTCGAAGATCATCCGCGACCTCCGTCCCGCGGACGGCGGCCACGCAGCGGGCACCAACGTGTGTCGCGCATCGCACCATCCCCCAGACGATCGGTTTCCGGGCGGGCTCCCGGCGTCCTCTGTCCTACCTACCACAGTGCTCGGCGGTTCGTCCTATCGTAGCGGGTGCGGCACCCGCGCCGACTGAGAATCCCGCCAGCACCGGAAGACCGCTCAGGTGGCCCGCGGGAACCGCAGGCGCACCACGGTGATGCCGGTCTCGTTCGATTCGAGCGTCAGGTCCGCCCCGACGCGGTGCGCGAGCACGCGGGCGATGCCGAGTCCGACCCCGCTGCCCGGCGTCGCATCCGCGACCGCCTGCGGTGTGCGATAGAAGCGATCGAAGACCCGGCTCTGCTCCTCGCGGGTGAGCGGATGCCCGAGGTTCGCGATCTCGACGACCGCCCGCCCCTCCACCTCACGGACGGCGACATGGACCATGCTGACCGGCGTCGCGAACTTCACCGCGTTGCCGAGCAGGTTCTCCACGATCTGCTGCACATCGAGCTCGCCCGTCACCACACCGACGGATGCGGTCGGAAGCACGTGGACCGCGACGTGCAGGGCGCGGGCGTTCGGCGAGATGTCCTCGACCGCATCCCGCACCAGCCGGCCGAGATCCACCGGCCGAAGCACCGGCTCGGGCAGTGCCCCCGCCATCCGCGTGGTGGCGATCACATCACTGATCAGTGTCGCCAGCCGTTCGGCGTTGCGGACGATGACCTCGGCCCGCCACCTAGCCCCCTCCGGCAGGTCTTCCTGGACGAGAAGGTCCGCGTGACCGAGGATATTCGTCACCGGAGAGCGCAGCTCGTGGTTGACGGCGCCGATGAAGACCTCCTTCTGCCGATCCAATTCCTTCAGCTGTCGCTTGCTCGCCCGCTCCATGAGGAGCGTCCGCTCCCAGCTCTCCTCATCTTCGAGTCGTTGGGTGACGTCGATCACCTCGACGATCGCGAGGTCACCGATCCGCGCGTTGTGCACGCGCCGGGACCGCACGGCGACCGTGTTCCCGCTCGCCGCCCGCAGCGAGGACTGGTGGTCCAGCGTGTCGGCGAGCGCCGCCTCCACGACCGGCATCAGGTCGCTGGTCTCCCGGAGATGCAGCGGTACGTCGCCGTCGTCCAGGTGATCATCGAGGAGCGCGCGCGCCTGCGCGTTCGAATCCATCACCTCGTAGCGTCCCGGATACTGCGACGACGGGGCGAGGCAGAGGAACCCGGCGTGCGCGTCGACGATGCTGCCCCGCAGCAGGTCGTTCCTGGCACGCAACTGCAGGTCGGCTTCCGCCTGATCGTTGCGCAACCCGCTGAAGATCAGGCAGGTCGAGGTGATCGCGATCCAATACGTCTGGATGTACGGGGTCCACGTGAGGGGCGCCACCCCATCGAACGCGGCGCTGAGTTCCAGCGCGATCGCGCTCGCGGCGGAGATCACCCCCACCTGAGCCATGACGATCCCCGTCGGGAAGCGCAAGACCAGCCACATAAGCACCGGGAAGATGGCGAACGTCAGCGCGAACCGCTGCTCGGGCAGGAACATGACGCCGACGACGAGGAGACCGACTACCGCCTCGCCCGCGAGTTCGGCAGCACGCCGGGTCGTATAGAACTGTGCGGACAGGAACGCGAACGGGAGGATCAGTGCCGCCGCACTCCAGTGCGATGCAAACGCACTGTATCCGAGGAGGAGCGGATCGCTGTTCCCCACGGACGCGGCGACGGCGCCTCCGACCAAACCGGCCAGCGCCGATCCGAGGAAGCTCGCCAGCAGGATCCTCACGGCGGTGCGTACGCCGAACGTCCCCGGGGGATGCGGCCGGGGAAGGAGGGACCCGATGACCGCGGTCTCCGCCGCGCTGGCGAGGCTGAAGACGAGCACGACGGCCACCTCGGTACCGCCGACATAGTTCGCGACCGCCCCGAACAGGAACACGCCGATGAGCACGAGCGTCCGCTCGCCGAGTCCACGGGCGAGGTAGAACGCGAGCGCCGCGACCGCCGTGGCGGGCCACCAGGGTGAGGTGAGGTGACCCTCCACGCGGAGGAAAGCCAGGAGGAGGGCGAGCAGCAGAACGACCACGAGGAGCGCCACGATGCCCCACCGCCGGTGGGCGGGCGTCGCATTCGAAAGGCGGTCGACGACACTTCTGCCTCGCATCCGTCCTCCATCCCGCGTCGACCCTGACCTCGGTGCGTGGGTGCGAATCTATCCCCTCCGCGGCGATACGGGGGGAAACACGTGGATCCGGTCCGAGCGCGAGTCCGGCCGACGGTGGCGCTCCCTCCTATCGCGTGGCTTCCTCCAGCACCTCGAGCACTGAGTCGCCTGACGCACGCGCTCCACGACCCGATGCGACATGAGGTCGTAACCGCCAGCGAAGCCTTTCGAGGACCACGGCGCGCCGGTCGCGCCCTGGAGGAGGCGGAAGGGCTGCTCCGCGTCGCCGTGGAACGCCGTTCGGGTCGTTGATCGCCGGGCCCATCGGAGACGCGCGGACCTAGGGCAGGCGGATGGTGTCCGTCCCCGGGTGCTCGCGCGGCATCCGGTCGCGGTCGTAGGTGATGTCCGTGTAGCCGTGCGGCGTCGGCACCCCGTTCTCGTCGACGCTCACGAACACGATCCGCTCGATCGTGAGGATCCGCTTGCGCGTGATCATGTTGCGCACCACGGCACGCATCGTCAGCGAGGTCCGGCCGAAGTTCGTGGCCGTCAAGCCCATCTCGATGAGGTCGCCCTGCAGCGCGGACGCCTCGAAATTGATCTCCGAGATGAGCTTGGTGACCACGCGGTAGTTGCCCAGCTGGATGATGGCGTAGATCGCGGCTTCCTCGTCGATCCAGCGCAGCAGGCTGCCACCGAACAGCGTGCCGTTGGCGTTGAGATCCTCCGGCTTCACCCACTTGCGCGTGTGGAAGTTGATGCCGTCCTCGGAATGCTTGCTGCTCGCGCTCATCCCCTCGAGCCTACGCCGGGGCAGGGCGGCGTTCATGGCCAAACGTCATCCGCCGTGCCCATCCCGGAAACCCCCGGGCAACGGCCGCCACCTATCGTTCCCGGTATGAGCACTTCGCGGAGTACCGGCAGCCGGAGTCACCGGCGACGCCGCTCGCGTCCCCGCATCCCGCGTCAGGGCATCCACTGGTCGCTGTACGTGGGTGTCATCCTGCTGGCGGCCGGCGTCATGGCCCTCGCGCTCGCCGCGGTGATCACCCACTGACGCCTGTCAAGGCCTCGCGCCCCGCGCCCGGGTCGCGTGTACTCGGAGGATGGACACCTCGAAGGACATCCACAACACCCAGGGCACGCCGGGCGAGGACGAGGAGGCCGACACGGCCTCGGGCGGCTCCCCCGACGCGGCCGATGTCACCACGGACGAGAACGGCCGCCCGCTCGACAACCCGTCGGGAGGCTGAACCCATGAGCATCCCCGGAGAGCCCACAGCACCCCATCCCGACGAGCCGCCGCTCGACGACCCGCACGGCACGACGCCCCGTTCCTCATCGGAGCGGGGCGTCGTCCTGTGCACCATCTCGACCGATGCGCACGTGGTGCGCGCACGGCCGGCGTGATCGAGGTCAGCCGATGGAGTCGCCGATCGTGCCGGACTCTGCGTCGGGCTCCGGCTCGACGTCCTCGGCGCTCAGGTCGTCGTCGCCCACGGCACCTTCGGCCTGGCTGGGCTTGTCGGGGGTGGATCCGCTCATGTCGTGCTCCTCTTGTCTCTTGGGGGTTAGTTCTCGACGTCGCCGCGCCACGCGCCGGTCTCGGCGCCGCGGGCCTCGATGAACCGCTTGAAGTTCTGGAGGTTCTTCTCTACGGCGTGGTCGTCGACGCCGACGACGGCGCCCAGTTTCTCCAGCGCGCCGCGCGGCTCCCAGTCGAGCTGGACCGTCACGCGGGTGGCGGTGTCGGTGAGCTTGTGGAACGTCACGACGCCCGCATGGTTCTCCTCGCCGCCGACACTGTTCCATGCGACCCGCTCGTCCGGGTGCTGCTCGGTGATCTCGGCGTCGAACTCACGCGTCTGACCAGCGATGGTCACGGTCCAATGAGTGCGGGTGTCCCCGACCTGGGTGATCGACTCGACGTCGTCCAGGAACTGCGGGAACGATTCGAACTGGGTCCACTGGTTGTACGCCGTCGACACCGGCACATCGACGTCGACGGTCTTGATCACCTGAGCCATGAGGCCTCCTTCGTCACGGGATCGGGCAGCGAACGCCGCCCGCATCCAGTGAACGCGGCGCTCCCCGCGGGGCGCGGGGCCTTGCACCGGTACCGGGGATGTCTTACCCTCGACGCCGTCACAGCTCGACGAGGGTCACCTCTCGCAGCGCGGCATCGTCGATCACGGCCGTCATCATCGTGTGCCGCGGCTGACGCCGCCGGTCGGTGGGCGACCCGGGGTTGAGGAGGCGCAAGCCCCTCGGCGTCGTCGTGTCCCAGGGAATGTGGCTGTGACCGAAGACGAGCACGTCGTCGTCGGGGAAAGCGCGATCCATCCGCGCCTCCCGCCCCGTCGCGGTACCGGTTTCGTGGATCACCGCGAGTCGCACCCCCTCGATGTCCCGGCGCGCGATCTCCGGCAGCCGCCCTCGTAGGTCGTCGCCATCGTTGTTGCCCCATACCCCGAGCACATCCCCGTGCGTCTGCAGCTCGTCAAGGACGGATGCGGTGACCCAGTCACCCGCGTGGACGATGAGATCCGCCGCATCGGCCGCCGCCAGCACGGCGGCCGGCAGCACCCGGGCGCGCGCCGGGACATGGGTGTCGGACAGGAGGAGCAGCCGCACGGTCATGCGCGCGAGGTTACCGCGCTCCCCGTAGGCTCGCTCGCGTGTGCACCCGCATCTTCTGGAATGACAACACCGTCGCCAAGACAGTGAGCCGCTGCCTCGACTGGGCCATCAACGACGACCCCGAGCTCCGGTTCTTCCCGCGCGGCGAGGAGCACACCGGCGACCCCCTGGGCGCGACGGATGCCGCATCCGCCGCACCGACCGACCACGTGGCGCACGCGCACACCTGGACGAGCCGATATGCGAGCGTCGGCGTGACGATGTGGGGCCAGGGCACGATCGACGGCCTGAACGAGAAGGGTCTCGCCGCCCACACGCGCTACCTCGACGCGGATGAAGCGGTGTTCGCCCCGGAGGACGACCGGCCCGCCGTCGCCCACATCCAGTGGGCGCAGTACATCCTCGACGCCTACGCCACGGTGGCGGAGGCGATCGCCGACCTCGAACGGGTGCGGATCGCGGCGCCCCGCATCCGCGGTCAGCACATGGGCGGCCACATGGCCATCGAAGACCCCTCCGGCGATGCGGCGATCATCGAACCGATCGGCGGACGCCTCGTGGTGCACCACGGCCCGGAATACACCGTCATGAGCAACTCGCCCTCGCTCGACCAGCAGCTGGCCAACCGCGCCCGATACAGGGGCTTCGGCGGCAACGAGAGCCTGCCGGGCGACATCGCCTCGCTCGACCGTTTCGTGCGCGCCTCGTACTTCCTGAAATACCTGCCGGAGCCGGAGAACGTCGAGCAGGCCGTCGCGGGCGTGTTCCAGCTGATCCAGAACGTCTCTGTCCCCTACGGCGCCCCGTACACCGACGGCAGCGTCTACCCCACCTGGTGGCACTCCGCCGCGGATCTCACGAACCGCACCTACTATTTCGAGTCGACTCGCAGCCCCAGCGTCTTCTGGATCGACCTCGACACCCTCGTCGACACCGGCACGCCGCTGCGCCTGAACCCGCGGGATGTCCGCCTGGTGGGCGACGAGACCGAGCGCCTGCTCGCCAGCGCCTGACGGCTACGCGCCCGGGTCCTGCGTCGGATCCCCCGGGCGCACCGGGGCGTCGTCCGCGATGTCGATGCGGGTTACCCCGTCGTGCTCGGTGACCTCGATGCGCGGCCGAGCATCGTCCTCGGTCGCGTTCGGCGCCGCCGTCAGCTGGTCGTGACGCTTCTCGTCGTCGCTCATCCCTGTCGTGTCTGCATCCGTTGTTCCCATGCGCCGACCCTACGATCCGGGACGCTCGGGAACGCATGGCTTGACGAGGCGGCCGGGATCTGACCCGCCTGGGGACAACGCAGATGAGCCGGAAGCGCCGTGACACAATGCTGCACCGAGAGGGGGGCTCTGTTGCCGGCGTATTCCGAAAGTTCTCGACAGCGGTTGCTGGATGCTGCGGCCGACCTCATCAGCGCGGATGCGGACCAGAATGTCTCGGTCCGCGAGATCTGCACCCGTGCCGGAGTGCAGCTGCCCACGCTCTACCACTTCTTCGAGAACAAGCGGGGGCTTGTGGATGCGGTCACCGAGGCGGGATTCGAGCGCCTCACCGAGCAGATCGACGAGGCGACCCGGACGCTCGCGGCGGATCAGTTCCATCGGCTCGAGGCAGCATGGGATGCGCACGTCGCGTTCGGTGTGGCGAACCCCTCCTTCTACGTGCTGATGTACGGCCGGGTAGCGCCTGGCCGTCGCAGCCCGGGCGCCGACCTCGCCTGGCAGCAGGTGCGCCGCTTCACCACGCAGGCCGCCGCCAGTGGACTGCTGAGCGTCACCGCGGAGCAGGCCACCGAACGCATCCTCGCCACCATCACCGGGATGGTGCTGCACCTCATCGCCGCGTCCTCGCCCGATCCGGCCCTGTCGACCACGCTCCGCGACGCCACGTACGTCGGCATCCGCCGAGCGGAGACCGTCCGGCCCGCCGCCGCGGGCAGCGAGGTGGCGACACACGCCGCCGCGCTCACCAGTGCTCTCGAACTCGACCCCCCAGCGCTGCCCACAGCGGAGTCGGCGCTGCTGCTGAAGTGGCTCCGCACCCTCTCGTCGGGCGCCAGTCTCTGACCGTGGTCGCCCCGCGGCACCCGAACGGTGTTATAGAGACACCTATAGTTTTGCTATTCTTCCGAAGCACCCGTGGGACGTTTTCTGCGGAGGTGCCGATCTGGGATCGGCGGTACGGCGCCGGCATCCGTCGGCCTCGCACGCATCGAAGAACCTGAGACTCATGCCTGGAATCGGATCCCACCGCACCGCTCACGCAGCGGCACGCATCCTGCGGATCGACCAGTGGGCATGACCGCTACGCAGATCGCGGATGCCTTCGAGTCGGCCATCCGGACCGGGGACATGGCCTCGATGCGGCCGCTGCTGCACCCCCGCGTCCAGGCGTCCTCGTTCGACCAGTCGTCCTACAGCGGTGTCGACGATGTGCTCACCTGGGTCTCCGACCTCCTCGCCGACAAGCACGCGCAGGTCAGTGTGACCGAGCGGTACGTCGACGAACCCGTGGCCGTTCTCGTGCTGCTGCGAGCGAAGGACGGCATCCGGATTGCGGAGTACACGGTCGCCCTCATCACACTGGACGGCGCCCTCATCCGCATCGTCGTCGACGTCTGAGGGTCGCACTCACCCCGCGGCGAGGAACTCCAGCGCCGTCTCGCGGAACACCCGGGATCCCGGCGCGTTGAAGTGGTGCCGGCCGGGGATCTCGAGGAACCTGCCCTGCGGGCAGGCCGCGGCGAGCGCCCGGGAACCCTCGATGATCGCGTCGAGGGATCCGGTCGCGAAGAGGATCGGCTGCCGCGGAGCGTACTCCGGATCGGGATCGGCGACACCCGAGCTGCGGAGGCCCTCGGCGATCGCGAGCAGCGCCCGTAGATCATTGCCGCCGACCCGCTCGATCAGCTGCACGTAGTTCTGTGTCACCCGGTCCGCCACCGGCACCCCGTCCTCGACGAACGCCCGCGCCTGGCCGAGGTCCAGCCGGCTGAGGGGGACCCCGTCGGGCACACCCCCGAGGACGACCCGGGTCAGACGTTCCTGTTCCACCTGCGCGACCTCCCACCCCACCCGCGCGCCGAGCGAATACCCGACGTAAGAGGCGGTGTCGATCAGATAGGTGTCGAGCACCGCCTCGACATCGGCGACAAGGATCGGCATCGCATAATCCCGCGGGTCGTGCGGTTTGTCGCTGCGGCCATGCCCACGCTGATCGATCGCCAGCACCCGGTATCCGGCACGCTGCAGATCACGCACCCACCCGGTGTTCACCCAGTTGTCGCGCGTGCTCGAGGCGAAGCCGTGCACGAGGACGACCGTGGGGTCGGCGTCGTCACCCCAGGAGTAGGTGGCGATGCGATGCCCGTCCGCCGACATGACGTATTGCGGCTCTGGCGTCTGGGTCAGCTCGGGTATCGCGCTCATGTGCACGATTCTGCCGTGCCGCCGGGGGCACGAGGTGCTTATGTCTGGCGGCGGATGAAGCGCATGAGTGCTGCGATGAGCCCGATCACGAGGATGATGATCCCCACCCAGAGCAGGAACTTCACCGCCTGGACGAAGACGCCGAGCAGCAGCAGCACGATGCCGACGATGATGAGGAGCACAGCGAGAGCGACCATGCACCCCAGTGTGCTCGGCATGCGGGAGCAGGCGCCGTCCCTTCCCCCGGCGACGACGCACTACCCTGTTGCGTCCGCAGCTCGCAACCGCTTCCTCCGTTCCCGGGTGACCTGCGAGCCTGCCGTCATGACTGATGACAACCGCGAAACCCTTGTCCGCCTCATGAAGGACTTCCGCTTCGCGATGCTGACCACCGTCGAATCCGACGGCAGCCTCGTGGCCCACCCGCTGACCGTGCAGGAGACCGAGTTCGACGGCGATCTGTGGTTCGTGCTGTCGAAGGAGTCGACGGCCGCCGCGAACCTCGCGCGGGACGCCGAGGCGGGCATCTCCCTCAGCTCGAACTCCGCCTGGGTATCACTCTCCGGCATCGCCCGATTCGTGGAGGATCGCGCGAAGCTTGAAGAAGTGTGGAATCCGGCGCTTGAGGCCTGGTTCCCCGACGGCATCGACAACCCCGCCGTGGGCCTGCTGAAGTTCAGTGCGGTCGGCGCCGAGTACTGGCACAGCCCCGGCGGCGTGATCGTGCGCGCGGTGGCGCTGCTGCGGGGCAAGCCCAGCGCCGGCAGCGAGAACGAGACCGTCGAACTCTCGTAGCCGATCGTTCACGGCGGACACATCGCGGGGTGCGGCACACTGGATGGATGAGCGATTCGACCACCGCATCCCCTGCCGACGACGAGCGGAACGGGTCCCCGTTCGACCGGTTGATGCAGTCCGCCGGGCGCGAGCCGCAGCCCGATCAGCCGTCGTTCACGATCGGCTTCCGCGGATACGACAAGCAGGAAGTGGACGCGGCCGTCGCCGAGCTGACGGCACGCGTGCAGCGGAGCGCCGCCGAGGTGGCCGAGCTCGACGAGCGGTACCGGGCCGAGCTCGAGCAGCTGCGCACCGAGCAGAACGACACGATCGACACCCTGCGTGCCGAGAACGAGCAGGCGCTCGAACGACTCGGCGCGGAGCTGGCCGCCACCCGCGCCCACGCCGCCGACGCGGAGCAGCAGATCGCGGCGCTGAGCACGCAGCTCGTCGAAGGACCCGACGGCGCCGACGAGCCGCAGACCCGCCAGCAGTTCGAGGCGGTACTGAAGGTCGCCGAGGAGCAGGCCAACGTACTGGTGCAGAACGCCACCGGTCTTGCGGAGCGCATGCTGGAGTCGGCCCGTGAGGAGGTCGCCTCGCAGCGGGCCGAGCTCGACGCCGACGTGGCGCGCATCACCGCGCAGGCCCAGCACGACGCCGACCAGGTGCGACTGCGCATGGACACCGAGTTCGCCGCACACGAGGCCCGCATCCAGCGCGAGTCCGCCCACGCCGCCGAGAAGGTGGCACAGGCCGAGCAGGAAGCCGCCGCGGTGCGCACCGAGGCCGAGAAGGGCGCGGCGGCGCTTCGCGCCATGGTGACCCGGGAGACCGCGCAGCTCCGCGCCGACGCGGAGCGCGACCTGCGCGAGATGAACGCCCGCGTGCTGGAGTTCGAGGAGACCCTCACGCGCCGCCAGGACGACGCACAGCAGGAGTTCCTCGTGCTGCACAACCAGGCGGTCGCCCACGCCGAGCGGATCACCGCCGACGCCAATGAGCAGGTCGCCTCATCACTCGACCACGCGCAGCGCATCTCGGCAAAGGCCGACGACTATGAACGGCTCATGCGCGCCCAGGCATCCCAGATCGAAGCGGACGCCCAGGTGCGCGCCCGTGACACCCTCGACCGCTCCCGCATCAAGGCGCAGAAGATCGTCGACACCGTGATCGGCCACACCACCGCGGTGCTCCGCGACGCGGAGGACCAGACGCGTCAGCTGCGGTGGCAGCAGCAGCACCTCACGAGCTTCATGGCCGAGGTCCGCGAGCTCATCCGGCCCGACGGCGTCCACGCCGCGGGCACGGACGCGGACGCGCCGGATCAGGCGGGGGACGACCCGCAGGAGGGCTGAGCTCACACGACCAGAGGGCCCGACATCTCTGTCGGGCCCTCTGTGGGTGTCGTAGTCCCCTGAGCCGGTGGCCTTCGCGGGGTACCGGCTCGAGCACATTCTGGCTCATCATGAGGCCGCCGCGCCACACCTTTTTTCCCTGCGGCAGTGCGGAAACTTACGAAGCGAGCGCCTGCCCGGAGCTCACCGCCGCCTCGGCAGCCGCATCCGCATCGACCGCCTCCGCGGTGTGCCGACGCGGGGTGGGCTCGCCGTCGGCGACGAAGCCGTCGAGCGAGGTGGCCAGACCGTCGAGGAATTCCATGATCCGGTCCGCCTCCTGCCCCTCCAGCTGTCGGGCGACACCCATCATGGTGTCGTACATGGCGCCGAAGATCTCATCGATCCGGGCGCTCGCCGTCTCGGTCGCCTCGAGCACGAGACTGCGCCGGTCGGTGGGATGCGGGCGCCGCTGCAGGTGACCTGCGCGCTCGAGGTGGTCGATCATGATCGTCACCGCGGCCGACTTGGTCCCTAGGTAGTGCGCGATGTCCGTCGGCGTCACCGGCTCGCCGTCGCGTTGCCTGCGTATGACGTAGCGCAGCGCCAGGAGCTCGTTCTCACTGACCTGCATCGTCTGTGCGCTGCGCTCGCGCATCGCGGCCTCCGCGACCTCGAAGCGGCGCAATGCGTGCATCACGCGTTGCCCTCTCGCGGCGACGCGATCGGTGTGATCCCAGGCGGTTGTCTCGATCTCAGTCCACATGTCACTCGAACCCTAATATGAGGCGACTCTCATGATTACCCGATTGCAATGTAGCTAGCTTAGTGAGTAAGTTCCCGTATAGGAAGCCTGATCGAGGGGAAAACGCAATGGGGAAATTGTTCTACGGCAGCAGCTCGTCGCCGATTGAGATTCCGGACCGCCTGCTGGCCCACGTCAAGGTCGTCATGGCCACCAAGCTGCGGCGCGGCGAAGCGTTCACGCTCAGCTGGGCGAGCGAAACCGGACGCGAGTCCATCTGGATCCAGCAGTCGATCCCGCTGCGTTTCGTGTTCAGCACGCCGGAGCCCGAGTCGCTCGACCCGGAGCTGCTCTCGCGGCTCGCGAAAGCGGCCAACGTGGCGGGCAACCTGGCATTGAACATCACGGACGTCGTCGAGGAGCAGGTCGCCCCCTCCGTCGTGACCGCCCCGGCCATGCGCCGGCCCGTCGCCGCGTGAGCCGCCCGCTTCTTCACCCGAAAGCACCATCATGAGCACCACCGCATCCATCACCCCCACCTGGGCGCAGGTCGATCGCGGCTTCTACGTCGCCTCGACCGACGGTCACTTCCTCGGATCCGTCGACCGCACCTCGCGTGGACGCTACCTCGCCCGGGACGGCCAGGCAGCGCACATCGGCACGTTCGCCACGTTCGCCGAGGCGCAGCGCGCCGTGCTCGACCATCTGCTCTGACACTCGCGTCCACGCGATGCCGTAGGGTGGACACCGCAAGGGGAGTACTCCCACGCGGTCGGGCCGTCAATACGGATGCTTCATGGCATCCCGGTCCACCGGCCCGCATCACGGGTGGAGGAGACCTTGGGACACCGTTCGATGCCCCTGGGAGCTTCCATGAACATCACCCCTGTGATCTGGATCATCACGATCGTCGTGACGATCGCGTTCTTCGTCTACGAGTTCTTCGCCCACGTACGGCGCCCGCATGAGCCGACGATCCGAGAGTCTGCCCGGTGGTCGGTGTTCTACATCGGCCTGGCGGTGCTCTTCGGCATCGGCGTCGGCGTCTTCTCCGGGTGGACGTTCGGCGGGGAGTACTTCGCCGGGTATCTGACCGAGAAGGCGCTGTCGATCGACAACCTCTTCGTGTTCCTCATCGTGATGACCGGGTTCGCGGTTCCGCGCGCTTATCAGCAGAAGGTACTGATGATCGGGATCGTCATCGCCCTCATCATGCGCGGCATCTTCATCGCGGTGGGCGCCGCGCTCATCGAGAACTTCGCCTGGGTGTTCTACGTCTTCGGCGCCCTGCTGCTCCTGCTCGCCTGGCGCCAGGTCGCGAGCCACGGACACGAACCCGACCCCACCCGGAACATCCTCGTCCGGGCCGCCCGCCGCATCCTGCCCGTGACCGATGACTACGACCGCGACCGGCTGACGACCGTGATCAACGGCAAGCGCTTCGTCACGCCCATGGTGCTGACGATCGTCGCGATCGGCTTCATCGACCTCGTCTTCGCGCTCGACTCGATCCCCGCGATCTACGGCCTGACCAACGAGGCCTATCTCGTGTTCACCGCGAACGCGTTCGCCCTGATGGGTCTGCGTCAGCTCTACTTCCTCGTCGGCGGCCTGCTGGAGCGTCTCGTCTACCTGGCGCAGGGACTGGCCGTCATCCTCGCATTCATCGGGGTGAAGCTGGTGCTCCACGCGCTACATGTGAACGAGGTGCCGTTCATCAACGGCGGGGAGAGCGTGGCGTGGGCGCCGGAGATCCCGATCTGGTTCTCGCTGACGTTCATCGGCGTGACCGTCCTCGTCGCGACGGTGGCGAGTCTCGCCAAGACACGGCGGAGCGCGGCACGGGATGCGGCGAAGGCCGTGCGCTGACTCAGGCGACCAGCTTCTCGACGCGCGACAACAGCTCCCGCGCCGAGAAGGGCTTGGTGACGTAGTCGTCCGCACCGGCGGTGTACGCCCGCTCGACGTCGCTGTCCTTGGCGCGGGCGGTGAGCATCATGATCTTGGTGCCGGTGAAGCGCTCGTCCGCGCGCAGCTCCGCGCACACCTCGATCCCGGATTTGCGCGGCATCATCCAGTCCAGGATGACGAGATCGGGGACCTCGGCACGCGCCGCGGCGATGCCGGCCTCACCGTCCGGGGCGACCGCCACCCGATGCCCGGATGAGGAGAGGCGCAGCCGGATGAGGCCCGCCACGTCGGCGTCGTCCTCGACCACGAGAATGCTGGCCACCGACCCCTCCTTCGCTGATTGGTACCCAGACCGTATCGCGCCCGGCGGGCCGATGCATCACGAGACCCGGGCCGGGGTGTCGCCCTGCCCGGTATACGGTGCGTATATGGAGCGTGCTTTCCGACCCGAACGGCTGGCCGTCCCAGATCCCGCGCCCCGCCCTCTTCCCGGCTACGGCTGGCTCATCGCCGCACTGGTGATGGTGGCGCTGGCCGCGGGCGGGGTGCATCTGAAACCGGCGGGCGTCGCCCTCGCCGCCTGGTGGCCGGCAGCCGGCGTCGCGGTGTGGCTGATGCTCCGCGCGGGACGGGATTCCCGGTGGCGGGTCGTCGCGCTCGTCCTGGTCGCGACGGCGATCGGTAACGCCCTCGGCGGGCGCGACCTGCTGCATGGCGGTCTCCTCGGCGCCGGGAACGCGCTCGAGACGCTGATCGTCTCGCTGATGCTGCACCGCTCCCGTCCGACCTTCCGTATGTCCACCGCGCGCGATGCGCTGCGCTTCGTCCTGGCGTGCGCCGTCGGCGGCCTCGCGGCAGGGTTCTGGGCCGCCGGCGCCCTCGCCCTGTTCCCGGGCGGCACCGGACTGCTCACGCTGTCGTTCCTCGACACGGCGCTCCACGCGACCGCATCCCACGTCTCGGCGGTCCTGCTCATCGCCTCGTTCGCCGTGGTGCCGCGGCACCTGTCGGACGCCGCCCCCCGCGCCGAGATGGTGGCCCAGACTGCGCTCGTTTCGCTCACCGTCGCGTTTGTCTTCGCACCGGGCATGGACCTGCCGCTCTCGTTCCTCCCGTTCGCCTTCATCGTGTGGGCGGCGTTCCGCTTCCCGGTGCACCTCGCCCTCACCGAGGCCCTCGTCGCGTCGGTTGCGGTGCTCGCCCTCACCATCGCCGGTGGCGGTCCGTTCAGCAACGGGGGGCTCAACACCTCCGCATTGGTCCTCGTCGTCGAGCTGTACATGATCGTGCTCGGGGTGATCACGATCATGATGATCGCGGCGCGCTACGAGGCGCGCGAGGCCACGCGCACCTCGCTGAGCGTCTCGCAGCTGATCACCGGCGGCTTCGTCGCGTCCCGGGTCGGGCTCATCATCGCAGCGGAGGACCACGGCGCCATCACGGTGCTGTGGGCGAACCGGGCCGCGGTGTCCGCCATCGACGCCGAGCTCGCACCGGACGGTGTCTGGTCGGGCCCGCTCGCCCGGAATGCCCTGACCTCGATCGAGGAGGGCATCGAGGTGATGCACGAGGATCTCGATGCGGGGACGACCATCAGCGTGCTGGCCACCCGCATCCCCGGCGACATCACCCGCGTCTCGGCCCAGCTGGTCGACGTCGGTGCGACGATCCGCGCGGCCCAGGCCCACCACGACGCGGAACGGGAACGCGCCGCCGCCCACTCCACCCTCGTCGACCTGGAGCGTCAGCGCGACGACTTCGTGGCGACGACCAGTCATGAGCTGCGGACCCCGGTCACGAGCATCGCGGGCTACGCGGAGCTGCTCTCCGAGTCGGCCGCCCTCTCCTCCGCCGAGCGCTCCTGGGTTCAGATCATCATCCGGAACACCGCCCGGCTGACCACCCTGGTCGAGGACCTGTTGACGCTCGGGCGCTCCGGGATCCCGGCCGCGTCCCTGGAACCCTTGAGCCTACGTGGACTGGCCGGCGAGGTGCTCGACGTCGAGCGCCCGATGGCGGATGCCCGTCGCATCCGGCTCGCCCTCGCCGTCGACCAGGACGCCGTCGCCCACTGCGCCGCCGACGACGCGGCGCGCGCGCTCGGCAACCTCATCTCGAACGCGGTGAAGTTCACGCCGCCCGGCGGGACGGTGCGGGTCGCCACGGCCGAGCACGACGGCCGCATCGCCCTCGCCGTCAGCGACACCGGTCCCGGAATGCCGGCCGAGAGCCTCGCGCAGGCGTTCGACCGCTTCTACCGCGGGCACGATGCCGTGCAGGCCAACACACCCGGGACGGGCCTGGGGCTCGCCATCGCCCGGCAACTCGCCGAACGCAACGGCGGTACCGTGCGCCTGGAGTGTCCGCCCTCGGGCGGGCTCGTCGCCGTCCTGGTGTTCGCCGATGCCGTCGGCCGCGGCACCGCGGACATCCGCGCCTGACCGACGAGGCATAGTAGGGGCATGGAAAAGCGGATGTACCCGATCCGCCAGGGACTGAGCACCGCCCTGGCACACATCGAGGACGCCCGCGTCATGTATCCGGATGCGCCGGTGGTGTCTGCGCTCGACGCGCTGCAGGATGCCGTCAGCCAGCTGACCGACCTGGTCCAGGAGCTCACCGAGAACCGGCACCCGCCGACCCGCTACGTGCGCTGATCGGCGACGCTCGACGCGTCAGAGGATCGCGTTGAGATAACTGATGATCGACGCGTAGACCAGCGCCGCGACGCCCAACGTCAGCAGAGCGACACCGATGTAGATGAGCCACCTCGAGCGCCCGCCATTCGGGTCGCGGATGTCGTCGCGCGTCATGCGCACATGCTATCGGCACATTCCCCGGCCGATGTGACACAACCCACCGCCCCGTCTACCTCCGCCCTGCGAGGCCTGTCAAGCCTCTGCGGGGACAGACCACCCTCTCGCATACTGAATGCAGCAACACCACACGCCAAAGTGTTCGGGTCATGGCGGCGAGTGAAGACGCGGCGAGGCGCAAGCCCCGCGTACGAGATCCCCTTCCGGTCCCCCAGCCGGGAGGGGATCTCTGCTGCGCGCGGGCACGGGCGTGCACCGTGTCCGACCGCGGTGGTGCACCCTGGGGCGTCGGCGCGGTACAGTCAACGCGGTAGATCCGCCAAACCCTAGGCCTCGGCTCACGCCGGGGCTGGCGGCGCCCGCGGCCTCCGGCAACCACCCAGTGCCGGGGGCCGCTTCGTCCCCCGGCGCCCTCCGTCAACGCGTCCGCGTGTCAGCGACGGATGCGGCTGCGCGTTCGCCAGTGCGGCCGAGCCGCGGCCACGGCGATCGCCGCGATGACCGTTGCGGTGGCGGCGAGAAACAGCACGACCCCGGGCAGCCGGAGGTCGTACCCCGACCCGGCGCCGGCGAGCAACGTCGCCGCCCAGGCGGCGAGCAGCACGATTTCGAGCGCGAGCAGGATGGCGACGGATATCTGAACTCCACGACCCATGAGGACTCCCTTGTCCTTCGGTGGTGCGCACGGTACTTGGCACACGAGCATAGGCGTCCCTCACCGCTCCGCGGGGAGGATCACGGAGTCTGTGGAAACTTCTCCGCGGTCAGCGCACCACGGCGGTCACCGCGACGAGGTGCGACAGCACCTCTTCGCTCACCGAGCCCAACAGGAAGCGCGCAAAACCGCTGCGGCCATGGGACCCGACGACGACGAGCGTCGCGTGCGCGGCGTGATCGCCGATCACGCCGGCGGGGTCACCCTCCGACACCTCTGCCGTCACCTCGAGAGTCGGGTGGTCCGCGGCGACCGCTTCGACCACGCGGTCGACGTTCTCCTGGGTGATGCCCTGCAGATCGGAGAGGTACACGTCGGGGTACACCCCGAAGTCACCGGGCACCGCCACCGGCATCCAGGCCGCGACGACCCGCAGCGGCTGCCGCAGTCGCTCCGCCTCCGCCGCGGCGAATGCGATGGCGGCGTTCGAGGTCTCGGAACCGTCGACACCGACGATCACGCCGTGCCGGTCGACCCCGCCGACCTCTGGGACGACGACGACGGGGCAGTGCGCACCGGCGGCGAGCCGCGCGCCGTGCTGACCGCGACGGCCGCGGCCGCGCGGCTCCCCGCCGATCACGAGAAGAGCCGCATCCTTCGATGCCTCGACCAGGAGGGCGACCGGGTCGCCGTGGGTCACGCGGCTCTCGACCTCGAGCCCGGATGCGGTGAGTTCGGCGACCGTCACCGCCACCCGCTCCGTGGCCGCGGCAACGACCCGTTGCACCACGGCGTCCTCGCCGACGGCGCCGACCGCGCCACCGACCACCGAGAACAGGACGAGCCGCTGCCCGAGATCGTGTGCGCGGCGCGCCGCCCACTGCACGGCGCGATGTGATGCCGCCGCATCCGTCAATCCGACGATGATCGTGTCCGACATGGCCAACCCCTCTCGGTGAACAGGGCCAGGCTAGCGCGCCGGTGGGTGCGAGCGCTCCTGCTCGCGGCGGGCTCGCCGCGACGCCTGCGCCGCAGCGAGCAGCACCATGCCGAGGCAGGCGCCGGCCGTGTTGGCGATGATGTCGAGCACGCTCGGGGTGCGCTGATCGAGCAGCAGCGCCTGAATCGACTCGATCGCCACGGTGATCAGGAAGGCCAGCGGCAGCACGAGGTAGCGGGAGCGATGGAGGATGAGCGGGAGGAGCACGCCGAGCGGCAGGAACAGCAGGATATTGGCGCCGAACTCGATCCGGTCGTATGTGAGCTGCGGCACAAGCCGGGTGAGGAACGCCAGGTAGCGGCTCGCTCCCCGGTCGACGGGCACCGGCCACACCGCGATCAGCGCCAACGCGACGCCGTAGACGACGAGCAGCACGCGGGGGGAACGGAGGGCACGACGCAGCGGCTCCCCCAGGGCGGGTTCGACCGGCGACGGGCCGGTGCTCTCGCGCGGTTCCACGCAGGCCTCCTCTCGGAGCGCCGCACCATCGCCGCGCACAGCTATGACCTGGAAGTGTACGGCGAGTGCGGGCCGGGCGCACGAGCAGCGGCGGCCGCGCCACTAGAGTCGCTGGGGTGAGCCTTTCGCACTCGCTGCGCCGACGACGTCAGTTCCGGAAACGGATGCTGATCGTCCTCATCGCCCTCGGTGGCGTCGTCGTCCTCACCATCATCGGGACAGTGGGGTGGTTCGTGACAACCGGACTGCAGGCGCTCGCCGCGACACCGCCCGGGGTCGGCACGACCATCGTCGCCCCGGACGAGTCCAAGGCCGCGAAGGCCGCCGCCGCCGGGACGCTGAGCGGCGACGAGCAGTCCGCCGCCGAATACCTCGCGGTGCAACCGACCGCCTACTGGCTCACCCCGGAGATCGATCCGGTGGGAGAGGTGGGCACGCGCATCCTGAACCTCGCCGCCGAAGCACGCGAGCAGAACGCGGCGGTGGCGGTCGTCGTCTACGGCCTCCCGGAACGCGACTGCAGCTCCGAGCACTCCGCCGGCGGACTCGACGACGCCGACTACGACACCTGGACCGGGCAGATCGGCGAGGCGCTCGCGAGCCTCAAGGACCTGCAGAAGATCGTGATCCTCGAGCCGGACAGCCTGGCGCAGGCGCCCGACTGCGGCAACGTCGACGAGCGCGTCGTGCAGCTGCGCCAGGCCGTCGACCGCATCGCCGGGGCCGGCACCTGGATCTACCTTGACGGCGGGCACTCGAACTGGCGCACGGCCGAGGATCAGGCGGCGCTCATCGCACGCGTCGAGCGCGGAACGACCGTGCGTGGCTTCGCGGTCAACGTATCGAACTACAACACCACGTCGGACGAGTTCGCCTACGCACACGAGATCGCCGGGGTCCTCGGACACGGGCACGCCATCGTCGACACCTCCCGCAACGGTGCCGGACCCGACGGCGCCGTCTGGTGCAACCCGTCCGGCCGCCTCACCGGCGACAGCGGCGGCACCTACGGCGATGACGTGGTGGACACGAATCTGTGGGTGAAGCCCCCGGGCGAAAGCGACGGCGAGTGCAACGGTGGCCCTGTCGCGGGCGCGTGGTGGCCGGCCGGTTCGGTGGAGCTCACCCGGGATGCCATCCGCTGATGAAAGCGCGGCGCCCCGGGTGCGCGTGCCAAGTGTGGAACAATGGCGACACGCGGAGCACCCATGGATGTGGCGCCGCAGTCGTACTCCGTGAAGCCGAGGCCTTGAATACATGAGCGATGCTCTAGAGGGACAGAAGACCGCCGTCATCGTCGAGGACGATCCCGATGTGCGCCACCTGCTGGTGGAGGTCCTCGAGGCCGCCGGTTTCTCGACCGTCTCGGTCGGCAACGGCATCGATGGCGTCCGCGCCGTCCTCGCGTACCAGCCGCTGATCACGACCCTCGACGTGCCCGGGATCGACGGCTTCAACGCCGCCCGCCGTATCCGCGAGAAGAGCAACACGTTCATCGTCATGCTCACCGGGCTCGCCGACGAAGCCGATGTGGTCCTCGGACTCGGCGCCGGCGCCGACGAGTACATCGTCAAGCCCTTCCGCCCGCGCGAGTTCCGCGCCCGGGTCGAGGCGCTGCTGCGTCGCCCGCGTCCAGAAGCGGGCTCGGGCGCCCAGCCGCGTCAGGAGTCCTCCGGGCCCTCGTTCCCCGGCGCCCGCGGCACCGCCCCGACCGGCGTCATGCCGACGATGCCCGGCCAGGACTACCCGGCACCGCGGGACTTCCCCGCCGAGGCCGCGATGCCGAACCAGGCGCCGCCCCCCTACACCCCGCCTGCGTACGCCCCTCCCGCGCAGGTGCCGGCCGCCTACCCGTCGCCGGCACTCCCCCCGGCGCAGGGGGTCGCGCCTCCCGCGTTCTCGGGCGCCGAGGTTGCCGTGCCCGCATCCCGTGCCGTCGTTCCCGGCGGCGGCTACTGGATCACCCACCGCGACCTGCAGCTGAATCCCGACACCCGCATCGTGCTCATCGGCGGGAACGAGGTCGAACTCACCCGCACCGAGTTCGACCTGCTGGCGACCCTCATGGAGTCGAAGCGGCGCGTGCGCAGCAAGGCGGATCTCACGCTTGTGCTCCGCGGTGAGTCGTACGTCACCTCGTACTACGTGGGCGAGGCCGACAAGCGCGCCGTCGAGGCGCATATGACGAACCTGCGTCGCAAGCTCGCCGACAATCCGAGCAACCCCCGCTACATCGAGACCGTTCGCGGCGTCGGCTACCGGCTGACCACCGAGCTCCTCGCCCCGTAACCTTCCCGGTCGGCTACTCCGACTCTACGGCGCTCCGCTCGTGCGGTGTGCCGACCGGCTTGGATTCGCTCGACCCGCGCTGGCGCAAGAAGATCGAGAACGCGATCATCGTGCCGACGGCGAGGAACTCGGACTGCCAGTTCTGCAGTGTACGGTTCCAGAAGTCGGAACTGCCGAGATAGGAGAGCCAGCTGATCGCGGCTTCGCCGTGCTCGGCGCTTTCCGCATTGAAGACCACGACACCGGCGAGCGACTGCGCCAGCCACGACAGCACGAACACCGTTCCCATCGCGAGCAGGAGCGAGTTGGAGAACACGGTCTGTCGGATGCCTCGAGCGCGTGCCCATGCCGGCGCGTCCGCCCGCGCGTATGCGCCGATCTGCTGCTCGGCATCGTTACCGGGCCCCTCGTCTCCGGGCTTCTTGGACTCCGGCGACCCTCGCTGCACCAGCCATACGGTGGCGAGGATGAACAGGAAGAACTGCAGGAACTCCGACTGCCAGTTCTCAGCCACGTCGACGAGGAAGTCGGAGGAGAACACGAACGCCCAGAAAGCGGGCGCCTGCTGCCCGTGCCGTGTCACCTCCTGCACCTCGGTGGCGTACCCGGCGATCGCCTGACCGCACAGGGCAAGGAGGAATAGCGCACCGAACAGGATACTGAGTCCGTTGTCGCGGATCGCGCGCATCTCACATCTCCCCGAGCGGGATCACGATCATCACGATCAGTCCGGCGGCGAGCACGGCGCTCCAGGCCCAGAAGACGATCCGTTCGCCCGCGCGCGGGCCTTCTTCTTCGGGCGTCATCCTCGCCACGACCGGCACCTCCTCCTTCTGCTCCACTGCCTCACCTTGCCGCAGCCACGGACGACGCCGGTACTCCCTTGACACGCGGCAAGGGAACCCGTGCGGGCGAGATCCTGGCAGGTCGGCCAATACGCGGCCGGCGGCGGACACAACTCCTCAGACACCGATCCAGGCGCCCGACGCAAGGGGCGGCGGCAAAGAATGTGAGGAGTTGTGTCCGCGCGAGGCCCGACGAGCGGCAGGATCGATCCGCTGTCGTTTCCGGTCGACGTGGCATGAGCAGGAATGGCCGCGCCGGCGCTCAGGGCCGTCGGCGCTCCACCAGGATCGTGTCGCGCCAGGTGCCAGCGCGAGGGCCGTAGGTCATGAGCGCGATGCGCTCCCGGGTCCCGACCGGCCGGAACCCCGCTCGCTCGTGCAGGGCGAGGCTGGCGGTGTTCTCCGGGAAGATGCTCGACTGGACGGTCCAGTAGCCGCCGGCATCCGCCGCCGTGAGGAGCGCATCGAGAAGTGCGCGCGCGACTCCGGCGCGGCGCGCATCCTGTGCCACGTACACCGAGTGCTCCACGACCCCGCGGTACACGGCACGAGCGGAGATCGGCGATGCTGCCGCCCACCCGAGCACCCGCTCCCCCTCACCCCCGGTGACACGGTCGGCGACATCAACGGCGACGAGTCGCAGATCCGGGCAGCGGGATGCGGTGAACGCGTCCCAGCTCGGTGGCTCCGCCTCGAACGTGGCGTGCCCGGTCGCAATTCCCTCCCGGTAGATAGCCTCGACGGCGGGCCAGTCACAGTTTTCGAGCGGGCGGATGCGGAGCACGCTCATACCCGGTGGAGCGCCTCGGCCGCCGCATCCAGCGCGCCAGCGGTGACCGCATAGTAGGCCCACCGGCCGCGCTGCTCCCGGGTCACGAGGCCGGCATCGGCGAGGAGCTTCATATGATGCGACACCGTGCCCTGACTGAGTCCGACCGGTTCGGTCAGATCGCAGATGCAGGCCTCTCCACGGTCTGCGCCGGCGATCAGCGAAAGCAGGCGCACCCGCGTCGGGTCTCCGAGCGCCTTGAAGACGTGCGCGATGCGCTCGGCCTCCGAGACGCTGAGGGCCGGAGCGCGCCGCGGAGTGCAGCACGACGCACCGGAGGCGAGGGTGACCGGCAGGCTCATACCGCCAGTCTCGCACGCATTGACAACCATCGATAGATCCCGCACAGTTCTCGTATTGATGTTTTTCGATGCGAGGAGGAGTGATGGCGGAACTTCCCGTTGTGGTCGTCGGAGCCGGGCCGCAGGGCCTCGCCGCCGCCGCACACCTGACCGAACGCGGCATGGATGCCGTCGTGCTCGAGCGCGGCGCGGTCGCCGGCGCGGCCGTCGCCGAATGGGGTCACGTGCGCCTGTTCTCCGGATGGCCGGAGCTCATCGACTCTGCTTCCCGACGCCTCCTCGCGCGGACGGCGTGGCGCGAGCCGGATGCGGGCTATCCGACCGGCGCGCAGTGGGTGCGGGGATATCTGGCACCTCTCGCGGCGGCGCTGGGCGATCGGGTGCGCACGGGCGTCGCAGTGACCGGGATCAGCCGTCTCGGCCGCGACAAGGTCGTCGAGGGAGGCCGTCACATGCAGCCCTTCGTCGTTCACACGAGGGACACCTCTGGGCACGAGGAGCGCCTCCTCGCTCGTGCCGTACTCGATGCGAGCGGCACCTGGGCGCACCCCGGACCGGCCGGCGCCGACGGTCTCCCCGCGGTCGGCGAGACGGCCGCGGCCGTGGCCCACCGCATCCCGGATGACGTCAGCCGCTTCGCCGGACGCCACATCCTCGTGGTCGGCGCCGGCCACTCCGCGACGCACACCGTCCTGCGGCTGGCCGAACTCGTCCGCCGTGAACCCGGCACCACCGTCACCTGGGCGCTGCGCCGACCCGCGGCGACCGCTCTGTTCGGCGGCGGCGCAGACGATGACCTACCCGAACGCGCCGCCCTCGGCGCGCGCGCGGAACGGCTCATCGGTGAAGGGCTCGTCACGCTCGTGACCGGCTTCCGGGTGGCGGAGTTCCGAGGCGACGGCGACACGTTCACCGTGGTCGCGGAGGACGGCCGCACCGTGACCGGGGTCGCGCAGGTGTTCGCGCACACCGGGTTCCGACCCGATCTCGGGATGCTGTCAGAACTACGCCTCGATCTGGATCCGGCGCTGGAGGCGGTCGCGGGGATCGCCGCCGAGATCGATCCGAACATCCACTCCTGCGGCTCGGTTGCGGCGACCGGGGCACGCGAGCTCGCGCACCCCGAACCGGGATTCTTCATCGTCGGCGCCAAGAGCTACGGCCGCGCCCCGACGTTCCTCGCCCTCACGGGGTACGAGCAGGTGCGGAGCGTGGTCGCCCACCTCGCCGGCGACCACGCGGCCGCAGCCCGGAACGACCTCGTGCTTCCGGAGACCGGGGTGTGCGGCGGCGCCGGAGCGTTCGACGGCGGCAGCTGCTGTGCTGCGCCGGTGCTGCAGATCCGGGTGCGCGGCTGACCCGCCGCATCCCGGCCGCACGGAGCTGACTGAACGGGTCTAGGCGGAGGCAGGCCGGCTGAACAGATTCACGACGTTTCCGTCGGGGTCGCGGATCAGCGCGGAGCGGTTGCCCCACGGCATGGTCGTCGGTGCCAGCACGACCTCATCCGGCTGCAGCCGCGCGAACTCGGCATCGACGTCGGCCACCTGGAACTCGATCATGACCGAGTCGTTCCGGCCCGGCTGCGGGGCGTTCTCGCCGAGCATCGCGACCGTCGCGGTACTGCCGATCGCGAGCACCCCGCCGCCGGTGCGGATCTCGGCAAACACGGGAGCCGGGCGGAGCGGCGTCGTCTGGGTGAGGCGACCATAGAAGTCGGCGAGGCGGTCGACGTCGTTGGTGATGATGCGGACGGATGCGAACTCCATGGCAGTGCCTTTCTGCAGGCCCGGACGGGCCCGTTATCCCCATGCTCGAACCCCGTCGCGACAGCGTCCTGTCGGTGTTTCCGAGAGTGATTCCGGAAAGTGACGCTCAGTCGCCGCGGGAGACGGTGCGCAGCCTCCCGTAGACGATGGCGATGTCCGCCGCGGTGAGGTCGCGGCGCGCCACCCGCTCGCCGGTCGGGACCGCCGAGACGATTCGGTCGCCCCGGAACGGCCGGAGTCCGTCGCGCAGCCGGCACCATCCAACGAGGTACCACTGCCTGCCACGGCCGACGAAGCCCACCGGTTCCACGTCCCGGGTCGTCTCCGCCCCCTCGCGGGCGCGGTAGACCAGACGCAGCACCGCGCTCTCCCGCAAGGCGTCCGCCAGGAGCGTCGGCGCCTCCGCGGGTGCGTCCTCGTCGTCCAGGAGGAACACCCGCGACGCGAGTTCGGTGGTGCGGCCCGCCTCGACCTCGCCGGTGACGGCTGCCATCTTTCGGAGGGCCGACGAGGCGGCCCGCCGAAACGGGCTCCCGTCCAGCATCCCGAGTCCGATCGACACGGCGAGCGCCTCGTCCACCGTGAGCCCGAGGGGCGGCAGGGTGAGTGCCGCGTCGATGCAGTACCCGCCGGTCCGGCCGGGCTCTGCATAGATCGGTACGCCCGCCTGCTGCAGCGCGGACAGATCGCGTTCGACCGTGCGCGAACTCACCTCGAACCGCTCGGACAGCCATCGCGCGCTCCGGGGCCGCGGGGCCACCGCCCGCAGCTCCTCCACCAGGGCGTAGAGGCGGTCGGTGCGGTTCACGGCTCCGACCCTAGCCGCGGCTCAGCGGAATCTCCGCCGGTAGACCACCATCGCCCCCACGCTGGCCGCGGCGAGGATGCCGACGCACCAGGCCAGCGCGATCCAGATGTCGGCGCCGACGCTCTCCCCAGCGAACAGGGCCCGGATGCTGTCGACGATCGAGGTGACCGGCTGGTGCTCGGCGAACCAGGCCACCGGTCCCGGCATGGTCGCCGTCGGGACGAAAGCGGAGCTCACGAACGGCAGGAAGATGAGCGGGTAGGCGAACACGCTCGCACCCTCGATGGTGTGGGCGGACAGCCCCGCGATGACCGCGATCCACGTCAGCGCCAGCGTGAACAGGACGAGGATTCCGGTCACAGCGAGCCAGTCGAGGACGCCGGCGCCGGTGCGGAAGCCCATGAGGAGGGCAACCGCCACGACCACGACGAGCGAGACCATGTTCGCGAGCACCGAGGTGAGCACGTGCGCCCACAGCACGCTGGAGCCGGCGATCGGCAGCGACTGGAAGCGCTCGAAGATGCCGCTTTTCAGGTCCATGAACAGCCGGTACGACGTGTACGAGATGCCGGAGGCGATCGTGATGAGCAGGATCCCGGGCAGCATGTAGTCGATGTACGAGGCGGTCCCGGTATCGATCGCGCCACCGAAGACGTAGACGAACAGCAGCATGATGCCGACCGGCATGATCGCGGTGGTGATGACGGTGTCGAGACTGCGGGTGACGTGCCGCATCGTGCGTCCGGTGAGCACGGCGGTGTCGGCGAGGAGGTGCGTGGTGGTCATGACGGCTCCTGGCGGGGGGGCTCGCTGCGGCCGACCACGGCGCTACACCGCCTACGAGGTGAGCTGACCGCGGTCAGGGGAACCACCCGGTGGGTCGTGAGCGTCGCGACCGCCCTCTGACCAGCCGACCCGGCGACCTAGGGCGTGCGGCGGGCGCGCTGCCGGATGATGCCGAAGATCACGGTGCCGACGAACAGCACGATTCCGATCACGCCGAGCCAGAGCAGGCCCTCGAAGGCGAAGCCCACGATGGAGAGCACCACCCACGCGACGAGCAGGATGATCAGCACGGTCCACATTGCTCTGTCCTCTTCCCGCATCGGCTGCCCGGGTCGAGGGGACGACGGACGTGTCGCCGACCTTCGCAGGCTACGCCCAGGTGCGTCCCGCGGGATAGGGGTTGCGGAGTCAGGTCTCCCAGCGATGCGCCCAGTCGACGAGCGGCTGCAGGATGCGGATGAGCTCATCCCCCGCGGGTGTCAGCGTGTACTGCACGGTCGTCGGGACCGTGGGGATCACGGTGCGGCGCACCAGAGCATGCTCTTCGAGCTCGCGCAGCCGCACGGCCAGCATCCGGTCGGAGAGTCCGGTCACCGATCCGCGGATCTCGGAGAACCTGTCGGCCCCGCGCTGCATGGCCAGAAGGATGGCGGCGCTCCACTTCTTGCCGGTGAGTTCGGCGGCGTGCTGGAACACCCGGCACTCGTGCTCCGGAATAGTCGTCCGGGTCTGCGTGGTTGTCACTTACGAAGAATAAGTCACTCACGCGTGGTTTGCCAGCCCCGAGCCGGGCGATCACAGTGGAGAGGGTGACCCGAACCTGTCGGGCCACTCCAGGAAGGTCGGTCATGGACTACGGGCATCCGTTGCAGTTCGGCACATTCATCACGCCCTCGAACGCGCAGCCGCAGGCACCGGTCGCGCTCGCCCGGCTGAGCGAGGAGCTCGGCTACGACCTGGTGACGTTCCAGGACCACCCGTACCAGGCGGCGTTCCACGACACGTGGACGCTGCTCTCCTACGTCGCGGCGGCCACCACCAGCATCCAGCTCTCCCCCAACGTGCTCAACCTGCCGCTGCGCCCAGCGCCGGTCGTCGCCCGCGCCGCCGCCTCGCTTGATCTGCTCAGCGGAGGCCGCTTCAACCTCGGCCTCGGCGCCGGCGGGTTCTGGGATGCGATCGAGGCGATGGGCGGTCGGCGCCTCACGCCGGGGCAGGCCGTGGACGCCCTGTCGGAGGCGATCGACCTCATCCGTGCCACCTGGAACACCGACGATCGCGCTCCGCTCCGGGGCGGCGAGTACTACCCGGTGCGCGGCGCGAAGCGAGGGCCCGTTCCCGCGCACGACATCCCCATCTGGCTGGGCGCGTACAAGCCGCGGATGCTGCGCCTCACCGGCGCGAAGGCGGACGGGTGGCTCCCGAGCCTGGCGTACATGAAGCCCGGCGACATCGAGGACGGCAACGCACGCATCGATGCCGCGGCCACCGATTCCGGCCGTTCGCCCGCCGAGGTGCGGCGTCTGCTCAACATCTCCGGCCACGAGGACCCGGAGCGGATCGCGGAGCTGGCGCTGGAACACGGCTTCGGCACGTTCATCGTCGCCGCCGACGACCCGACCCTGCTGCAGCGGTTCGCGGCCGAGGTACTGCCGCGCACCCGGGAGATCGTCGCCGCCGAGCGCGCGGCGGCGGGTGTGGTGACACAGACCCGCTCCGCCCGCGCGCGGGCGCTCCGCCGCGACGGCATCGCCTACGACGAGCTGCCCGCATCCCTTCGCGAGATCGCGATCGAGCCGGGCGACTTCGCCTACCGGACGGTGCGCTCCACCTATATGCGCGGCGGCCGGCCCGGGCTCGTGCTGCAGCCGCGGGACGTGGCCGAGGCTCGGGAGGCGCTGGCCTTCGCCCGCCGGCATCCGAACCTGCCACTCGGCATCCGCAGCGGCGGGCACGGCATCAGCGGTCGCAGCACCAACGACGGCGGCATCGTGATCGATCTGAAAGCGATGAACGACATCGACATCGTGGATGCGGACACCCGGCGCGTGCGGGTGGGTCCGGGGGCCCGGTGGCAGGATGTCGCCGCGGCGCTCGCGCCGCACGGCTGGGCGATCTCCAGCGGTGACTACGGCGGCGTGGGCGTCGGGGGCCTTGCCACCGCCGGCGGGATCGGCTTCCTCGGACGGGAGCACGGGCTGACCATCGACAGCCTCGTCGCCGCCGACGTGCTCCTCGCCGATGGTCGCGTGGTGCGCGCCAGCGCGGACGAGAACCCGGACCTGTTCTGGGCCATCCGGGGCGCGGGCGCGAACATGGGCGTCGTCGTCTCCTTCGAGTTCGACGCGCATCCGGTGGGCGACCTCGGCTGGGTGCAACTCACCTTCGACGCGACCGACACCGCCGGGCTACTCGAGCGTTTCGGCACGCTGATGGAGGCGGCACCGCGCGACGTCACCATGTTCCTCATCCTCGGACCCGGGAGCGCGGGCGCTCCGCCCGTCGCCCGCATGTATGGGGTGGTGGACGCGGCCGATCCAGACACGATCATCTCCCGGCTGACGCCGTTCCTCGCCCTCGGGCCGTTGCTCGAGCAGTCCGTGCAGCTCGCCTCCTACGCGGCGGTCATGGCGAACGCCCCCGACGGTCCGCACGACGGCCGCGGCGAGCCTCGGTTCCGGTCGGGATTCCTGACCCATATCGATGCCACCGCCGCCACCGCGGCGGCGCACCTGGTCACCTCCGGCAGCGCGCCGTGGTTCCAGGTGCGCGCGGTCGGCGGCGCGATCTCCGACGTCGCCCCGGATGCCACCGCCTACGCCCACCGCGGAGCGAACTTCTCGGTGACCGCGATCGGGGCGTCGGCGACGTTCGAGATGCTGTGGAACGAGCTCGAGTCCCAGTTCGAGGGGCTTTATCTCAGCTTCGAGACACGACGGGGTGACCGCCAGCTCGCGAACGCATTCCCGCCCGCGACGCTGGAGCGCCTGCGGACCCTGAAGGCTCGTTACGACCCGGACCTCGTGTTCCGCGACAACTTCCCGGTGATCGATCGCGCGGAGTCCGCTGCCTAGGTCGTCGCCGCGGCGGGGCTCAGTCCGGCGGCTGCCACAGCTCGATCGGCAGTCCCTCGGGGTCGTGCACCCGCGCGAAGGAGCCGTACTCGGTGGTCTCCCACTCCGGCCGGCGTTCCACCCGGACGCCCGCGATCTCGAGTCCTGCGATGAGCGCGGCCAGGTCGTCGACGCGCAGGTTCAGCATGAACGACTGGTCGGCGGCGAAGTAGTCGCTGTCCGCGGGGAACGGCGCGAACACCGTCATCCCCGCATCCTGCTGCCACAGCCCGTCCTGCCCCGCCTCGATGCCGAGGTGGTCGCGGTACCAGGTCGCTCTGGCCTCCGGGTCACGGCTGCGGAAGAAGAGCCCACCAATCCCGTTCACGCCCATGCGTCGCGCCTCCCTGCCGGAGTTCATCTTTGCCGGAGGCGGGACGGCGCGTCAACGGGGCCTTCGTGCCGGGTGGGAAGCGGCGGATGTGAGCGAGGGGGCGCTCCACCCGGGCACGCCCCCTCGCCAGCATTTCGAATCAGACCTGCATGTATCCGCCATCGATCTCGAGCACGGTTCCGGTCGTGTAGGACGCCTGGTCCGACAGCAACCAGACGATCCCGGCCGCGACCTCGTCGGTGGTGCCGAGCCGGCCGGTGGGCATCAAGGCCGACCATTCCTTCAGCTGCTCATCCCCGAAGTTCTGCATTGCGGGGGTGAGGATCGTGCCGGGGGCGACCGCGTTCACGCGGATGTTCTGCGTGATGTACTCGATCGCCGCGGTGCGGGTGAGTCCGACCACGCCGTGCTTCGCCGCCGAGTACGCCGTCAGGTTCGGGGTCGCCTTGAGTCCCGCACCGGACGCGGTGTTGACGATCACACCCCCACCCTGCGAGACGAACTGCCGCAGCTCCGCCCGCATGCACAGGAAGGTGCCGGTCAGGTCGATCCCGATCGTCTTGTTCCACGCGTCGAGGGCGAGCTCGTGCATGGCGCCGGGCTGTTCCGCGAGACCCGCGTTGTTCACGGCAAGGTCGAGACGACCCCACTTCGCCACGACCTCGGCCACCATCGCGTCGACCTGGTCAGCGTCCGTGACATCGACGCGGAGGAACGTCGCGACGCCGCCGGCGGCCGTGATCTCATCGACGACACGTCGGCCGCCCTCCTCGTTCACGTCTGCGACGAGGACGGATGCCCCCTCCGTCGCGATCCGCTTCGCCGTGGTCTCGCCGATACCGGAGCTCGCCCCGGTGATCAGAGCAGTCTTTCCTTCAAGCAGCATGATGCCGTCCTTTTCTGTGTTCCAGCACGCCGCGCGCGCCGTGGTGGTGATGGTCAGGCGACGAGGAACTCGGCGGCGCGCGCGCCCCATGTCATGAGGTCGCCCTGTGTCTCGCTCACGTGCAGGACGGAACCGTCGATCGCCGCGTGCAGCGCTTCGGCGGTCGAGACCGGGTGGCCCGGGTCGCCCGCCCAGGCGATGATCAGCGTCGGATGCGTGACGCGTTCGCCGATCACGTCCAGCGGGGGGAGATCTGCGCCCGCGGCGCCGCGGAACACGGTCGGGGTCAGGTCCGCCGCAACAGCGGGCGGCTGAGGGTAACCGGGTAGGCCCTGGAAGATCGCCGGTATCGGCATCCGCGCGACCAGGTCCTGCCACGCGCCCGGTTCGCCGTTCTCGATCAGGTCGGCCAGCGAGCGGTACCCGGATGCTTGTGCGGCACGCGTCTGCCATGCCGTCGGCGGTGCCGTCAGAACGAGTCGGTCGAACCGGTCCGGTCGTGAGGTGACGGCGTGCAGCACGGTGCCGGTGCCCATCGATGAGCCGATGGCCGACACCGGAGCATCGGGTGAGAAGAAATCGGCGAGCGCGAGCAGATCCTCAGCCAGATTCGACCAGTGATAGTCGGCCTCGTCGGCAGTGCCCTCGGTCTCGCCGTGGCCCCGGGCGTCGTAGGAGATCAGCCGGTGGCTGCCCGCCACCTCCCTGAACTCCGCGAGCCCCATCCGACGGTTGTTCTCGCGACTTGAGCTCAGCCCATGGGCACTGAGGACGACGGGCCCCGATCCTTCGTCGGAGTAGGCGACATCAATACCCCGAACGCGGACGCGCTGTGTCTCGGGGAGGGATTCGGCAGTCACAACGGCTCCTTCGCCACCACGGATCAGATATTGAAACTCTATCTCGAAATAGGGGCAGGCGGGCGGGTCAGGCGGGCCTTCGGGGCTGATCCGTCGGCGCGGGTAGCGCGAATCCCGAGCGCAGCACCTCGAACCCGGCGGCGAGCGTATCGGCAGGGCTCTGCGCATGACCCGACGCCCAGGAGGTCAGCGCGCTCCATCCCGCACTCCACACGCACCGGCTCATCACCAGCGGATACAGGTCGTCGGGAGCGCAGCCTGATCGGTCCGCGATGAATTCGGCAATGATGGCGATCCGGTCGGCGGCACGCTGTTCCGAGTGGATGCGCAGTTCGGGGACGCTGGCGATGATCTTCACCTGCGTGCGAAGCAGATCGAGATCGCCGGCGTCGTAATTGAGGATCCGCGGCAACGCAACGGCGAGCACATCGAGGGGGGAAAGCGCCACGTCGGCGTTGGCCAGCAATTCCCGCAACTCGACGGTTTGGTCGTCGTAGCGGTCCCAGACGATGTCGCTCTTGCCCCCGAAATAGCGGAACAGCGTGGGCCGACTGATCCCTGCGGCGGTCGCGATCTGCTGCATCGTGGTCGCCTCGTATCCGTTGCGCTCGAACAGCCGAAGCGCGGTAGCCGCGACATCGTGCACGGACGCAGCGCGAGGGCGCCCCACGCTCACCTTCCGATCGCTCCCCATAGGGAGCACCCTAGAACACGCACGGAGGAGGCGGCGTACGGTGCGGGAGGGAAGCGGCGTCTCGAGGATGAATCCCGGGAACGCAGTGGTGTTCCGGGGTCATGATCCGCTCCACGCGGCAGCGGAAGCGCAGCCCGCCCGATCGGGGCAGGGTGCGCTTCCGCTGTGCGACTGCCGCCTGACTAACGCCCGGTGAGCGCCGCGAGCTCAGCCGCCGTGCTGCGGACAGGGTGCGTCCCATATCGTGGTGTCAATTCCCCGCTGGCCCGTCGTCGTCGTTGACGTAGAGGGGGTCATCGTGGGAGACCCAATTGTTCCGCCAAGAAGCAAGAAAGTGATCCCACGATGACCCACAACCAGTCTGCCTTG
>NZ_JAPLAI010000003.1 GCF_026393345.1 Microbacterium sp. | reverse complement strand
GGGGTTGTTCTTGGAGCGGCGGGAGAGGATCTGCATGACCCGCTCGATCTCCTTCTCGCGCCCGATCACCGGGTCGAGCTTGTTGTCGCGGGCGGCCTGGGTGAGGTTGCGACCGAACTGGTCGAGCACGGCGGATCCGCCCTGCGCCGTCTGCGAGGTCTGCTCGCCGGCGCCGGATGCGACGCCCGCGGTCTCCTTGCCCTGGTAGCCCGAGAGCAGCTGGATGACCTGCTGGCGCACCTTGTTCAGGTCGGCGCCGAGCTTGACGAGCACCTGGGCGGCGACGCCCTCGCCCTCGCGGATGAGGCCCAGCAGGATGTGCTCGGTCCCGATGTAGTTGTGGCCGAGCTGCAGCGCTTCGCGCAGGCTCAGCTCCAGCACCTTCTTGGCGCGCGGGGTGAACGGGATGTGGCCGGTCGGCTGCTGCTGGCCCTGACCGATGATGTCCTGGACCTGCTCGCGCACGGCGTCGAGCGAGATACCGAGCGACTCCAGTGCCTTGGCGGCAACGCCCTCACCCTCGTGGATGAGACCCAGCAGGATGTGCTCCGTGCCGATGTAGTTGTGGTTGAGCATCTTCGCCTCTTCTTGGGCGAGGACAACCACACGACGGGCTCGGTCCGTGAATCTCTCGAACATGTCGACTCCTCCGGGCGCACTTCTGGCGCCGTACATCGAGGCTAACCAGCATCCGGGAACCGAGCGGCCGTGTTCGCCGTAGGCGGATGGGCACGGGAGGGCTTGCGCCGCGCTGCATCCTCGTGCGCGCCTCGCACGTGCGTCCCTTGTGCGCTTCCCCTGCCTCGCTCGCGGGGTCCTCGCCTGCCTCCCCCTCCTTCGGTCGTGCGGGCCTCGCCTGCCTCCCTCATGTTCGCCCGTCACAGATGCGCAATGTTCCCGCGCCGGACCTCTCATATGCGACGGGCGAATTCGGGGCCGACATGTTCGCCCGTCGCAAATGCACAGTGGGTAGGCATCGCACCCACCATCTGCGGCGGGTGAATCCGTGCGTGTCAGGCCCGGGCGGCGAGGGCTCGCCGCAGTCGACGGACCACGTCATCGGGATGCTGGAACAGCGCGTCCTTGGAGACTCTGATGACGTGCCATCCCGCTGCGGCCAACAGCTCATAACGTCGCAGGTCCTTCGCCCACTGCAGAGGATCGAGGAGGTGATGTTCGCCTTCATATTCCAGCGCGACCCGCTGAGCGGGATAGGCGGCGTCGACCCGAGCGATCCAGGTGCCCTCGTCGTCGAACACGTCGTGATTGAGCATCGGTTCTCCGAGACCCGCATCGAGCACGGTCAGCCGCATCCAGGTCTCTGGACGGGACGCGGCGCCGTCGCGGATCCGCGGAAGCGCGTCCCGCAGCGCGCCGACGCCGAGTCGACGACCGGCCGTGACCGCGGCCTCGAGTTCGTCGATGGTGCCGAGCGGCGGCGGATCGGCCGGCACCATCCGACGTCGAACGACACCGTCACCCACGGCGACGAGATCGTACGGGTGGCGGAGAACCGGAGCGAGCATCGCCCACGTGGAGGCCGGGCTCGTCACACGCCATCCCGATGAGGGTTCCCGTCTCACGGTCACGAGCCGTGGATCGACCTCACGGCCGACAACTCCGCGGCCACGCGGAGCACGTCGGGGGGAGTGCACGGCCACGTGCACTCGGGCGTCCTGCAACGTCCAGGCGGGCAGCGGCAGTCCCCACACGACGGCGGCCGTGACGCCGCAGAAGAATTCCTCCCCGGTCATCCGCTGGGCGTAGGCCTCGGCGCTCGCGAGAAGCCGGTCGGCGAGTCCGCAATCATCCGGGCTGAGCGCAGCCCGGCGACGTCGCACTCCGTGGAACGGCGCCTCCAGGTCATGCGACCTCAGGCGCGAGGCGGAGACGCCGCGCTCCCGCGCCTGACGGCTGGTGAAGACATGGCCGAGGTCAGAAGGAAGGTCGCTGCGCCGCATCCGTCCACTCTCTGGCTACGCTCGCGCGGTTCCGCGTCGCGGCGGTGTTCTGTGAGCAGAACCCGCCCACCGCCCCCCTGTGGAGGAGAGATCCCGCGCAGACAGCGCACTCATCCGTCCCATATGCGAGGTCCGCGCCACAGGGACGTCACATCCGCGACGGGCGAACAGCCGGTGCCATTCCGCGGGCCAGGGCTCCTTCGCTCACCCGTCACACATGGAGGGTGCGGTACCGGTGGACGCCACATATGCGACGGGGGAACCACCAGGGCGGACGCACCCGCCAGGACGGGGGAACCACCAGGGCGGACGCACCCGCCAGGACAGGGAGGGGAACCGGATGCGGTCAGGCGCCGCCGAGGATCGGCACCGTCGCGTCGACGCCATCCCCCGAGAGCACGAGCTCTGCGCCGACGGGGGTGGTGAGATCCGTGACCTCGAGGAGGCCCGGCCGCGGCGCCATGTCCATGGTGCACATCCGGTCGGCGGCGGGCTCCTGGAAGGTGACGGTCACCTGGGCGTCACCGCTGACGGCGAGGTCCTGCACGGCGGGGACGCAGGTGGACGATCCCCAGGTCACGTAGGCGAGGAGGCCCGGCTGGCCGGTCCAGCCGGCGCTGGGCTGGTAGTCGGTGTCCGGAACCGGTGTGCCGAGGCCCGGCACCCCAGCCAGGGTCGTCTGACCCGTCGCGGCGCCGAGCGAGACCGCCAGGGTGAGCGGCTGCGCCGGATCCACCCCGTCGGGAACTCCCACCGTGGTGATGCGCGGCGCGAAGTCGGCGGTGCAGGCGCGGTCGGGATCGGTCTCGGCGGGGTCCACGAGCACGACATCGAGGGTGCCGTCGTCGGCGAGCGTCGCCTCGCCATCCATCGGCGGGCAGGACGAGCTACCCCAGGTGACGATGCCGAGGAGGCGTCCGCCGTCGAGCCACGCTGCCTCGACATCCATGTCGACGGGGGTCGTCGCGGCCGGCGCCGCGGTGCCACCGCATCCGGTGAGGAATCCCGCGGCGGCGAGCAGCAGCATCCACCCCGCCTTCGATCGACCGTTCATGCTGCCTCCCGACGTCGGTCCTGACATCATCCCGCGGCGAAACCGCGAACGGTACCCCGGCGCTACTGCAGCGCGGAGGTGAGGCGGGCGAGGTTGTCGAGCACGGTGGAACGCAGCGGCTGCTTCAGCCACTCCTCCAGGGTGAGTTCCCGGGACAGGCTGCGGTACTTCTCCTCGACCTCGCGCATCTGCGCGACGAACCCGACACCGCGCACGAGCAGCGAGATCTCCATGTTGAGACCGAACGAGCGCATGTCCATGTTGCTCGAACCGACGACCGCGACCTCCTCGTCGATCGTGAACGCCTTCGTGTGCAGGATGTAGGGCTTCCGGTACATCCAGATCTTCACACCGGCGCGCAGCAGCGCCTCGTAGTAGCTGCGCTGCGCGTGGTAGACCATCGCCTGGTCGCCCTCCTCGGAGACGAACAGCTCGACCTCCACGCCGCGGTGGCAGGCGGTGGTGATCGCGAGCAGCATCGACTCGTCGGGGACGAAGTAGGGGCTGATGAGCACGATCCGTCGCTGTGCCGAATAGAGCAGCCCAAGGAACAGTCGCAGGTTGTTCTCGAATTCGAACCCGGGGCCGGACGGCACCACCTGGCAGTCGAGGGATCCGGTCGCCTCCGCGATGTCGAACTCGTCGACCTCCCCGGAAAGGATCTCGTCGGTCTCGCTGTACCAGTCCGAGAGGAACACGGCATTGACGCTCGCGACGACCGGGCCTTCGAGCCGGACCATGAGATCGACCCAGTGGAGCCCGCGGCGGATGTTCTTCCTCAGGTTGTACGTGGAGTCGGTGACGTTCTGAGACCCCATATAGGCGGTCTGCCCGTCGATGACGAGGAGCTTGCGGTGATTGCGCAGATCGGGACGCTGGTACTTGCCCTGCAGCGGCTTCACCGGCAGCATCAGGTGCCACTGCGCGCCCATCGCATCGAGCCGCCGGAGGGTCTTCTTGTAGAACGGCTTGCCCCGGTTGGCCCAGTGGTCCAGCAGCACCCGCACGGTCACACCGCGGGCGGCGACCTCCTCGAGCGCGCGGAAGAACTGCTCCGTGGCCGCATCCGACTGCAGGATGTAGAACTCGACATGCACGTACCGATCGGCGGCGCGGATGGCGTCGGCCATCTCGTCGAGGCTGGTCTGATAGTCGGCGATGAGGTGCGCTTCGTTGTCCCCGGACAGCGGCATAGCGCCGAGGTTCCGGTTGAGCCGCACGAGTGAGGTGAACCATTCCTCCGCGCCGGGCTGCGTGGTACCGAAGTCCAGGTGGGTGCTGGTGTCCTCGATGTAGTCGTTGATCGCGCGCTGCTTCCGGCGGCGCTTGCGGGGTAGTCGGGGGGTGCCGATGAGAAGGAACAGGAACACCCCGATGAGCGGGATGAAGTAGATCGCAAGGAGCCACGCCATCGCCGCGGTGGGGCGGCGGTTGCGCGGCACGATGATGACCGCCGCGATACGCACCACGACGTCGAACACGAACACGAGAACGATCCACCACGTCGCATCGAACTGGATCTGGATCACGTGCACTCCCCCGGGTCGGATCAAGCGTAGTGGGCGCTCGGGACGCGGCCGGGAGCCGGATGCGGTGATACGGCGGATGCGGCCGTCACCGGGTGCGTCGAGTCACCGCGCCCCGCGGCGGCTCGGGAGCGGGTCAGCGCACACCCCGCAGCTCGGTGTGCATCGGGTGACCGCGTACGGCAGCTCGATGCCCGAGGGTCAGCGCTCGGCGGTGATGTTTGCGGCGGCCGGGGCGAGACCGCGCTTGCGGCGTTCCTCGGCTTCGGCCTTCGCGTAGGCGCGACGCTCGTTGCGGTCCATGTGGACGATCGAGCGGAAGATGAAGAAGAACACGGCGATCCCGGCGAGTGTCGGGAGGATCGACCAGAGCGCGGCGACCCAGAAGCTGTCCATTCCTCCATCGTACGCCGCGCCGCCTGAATGCGGCCTGCCGCGAACTCTCCTCCCCAGCCCCTCGCCGGAGCCCCGGTTCCCACACCCACGGGGGGACCCGGTTCCGGCCAGCCGCCCCGCTGCATCCTCGGGGCATGACCACGATCGTGAAGGCCACCGACGCCGCCCACTTCCTCTCCCTCGTGCCACGCATGTTCGGCTTCACGCCGCGTCACAGCGTGGTGGTCGTCCCGTTCGCCGACGGGCGCAGCGTCGGCGGCATGCGGGTCGATCTGCCACCGGGCCGCGACGTCGATGCCGTCGCCGCCACCCTGGTGGGCATGGTGTGCCGCGTCGACGGTGCCGACGCGTTCATGCTCGTGGTCTACGACGACGTCGACTCGACAACCTTCTCCGCTGGCGGGCGACTGGCGAAGGCGTTCCGCAGCCGTGGTGACGCCTGCGGGCTCCGGGTCATGGATGCGCTCCATGTGGGGCCGACGCGCTGGCGTTCCTCGCTCGATCCCGCGATCGGCGGAGATCTCGCCGACCTGCCCACCCCGGGCGGCGAGGACCCCCCGCCCGACGGCGATCAGCGCAGCGGCGCCGAGCTCCTGCCTGCCTCCCCGGAGCGGGTCGCGCAGGTCGCGAGCGCGGCGCATGAGTTGATGCGGGCGATGAGGGTGCTGATGGGGGCACCCGCCGACGACGGCGACCGACCCGACCACGGGTGCCGGATCGATCCGGCGGCACTCGCGGCGACCGTGCTGCTCGACGATCTGCCGCTGTTCTTCGACGGGTGCGCCGCGGACCCGACGGACGCTCCGGCGGGCACCACGAACCGGGCCCACCATCCGGACGTGCCGGAGGCGTACGCGCAGGCGGCGCTCCTGTGGTGCCTGGACCGGCCGTCCCTGCGGGACATCGCCCTCGCAACGTGGCTCGGCGGCCTCGAAGTCGGAGACCGTGCGGTCGAGGGGCAGCTGCTGTGGCAGGACGGCGAGGACTACCCGTCGGAGCTGGCGCAGCGCATGTGGGGCGAGGGGACGCGACCGGATGCGGACCGGCTCCTCGCCGCACTGCAGGCCTGCCGGAATGCCGCGGGCGTCGCCCCCGAGGAGTCACGGCCGGGAGCCTTGGCGGCGTGCGCATGGCTATCGTGGGCCCTCGGTCGCCTCACGCACGCCGAGATCTACGCCCGCGCGGCCTGTGAGATCGAGCCGGAGCACGGACTGGCGACCATCATGCTGACCTTCGTCGCCGCGGGGCACCTGCCCGACTGGGCCTTCCACCGCTGACGCGCCGCGCCGGGAACTTACTTGACGAGCGGGAAGAGGATCGTCTCGCGGATGCCGAGGCCCGTGATCGCCATGAGCAGGCGGTCGATGCCCATGCCCATGCCACCGGTCGGGGGCATGCCGTGCTCCATCGCCCGAAGGAACTCCTCGTCGATGCGCATGGCCTCGTCGTCGCCGCGGGCGGCGAGCTTCGCCTGCTCCACGAAGCGTTCCCGCTGCACGACGGGATCGATGAGCTCGGAGTACCCGGTGGCGAGCTCGAACCCGCGCACGTACAGGTCCCACTTCTCCACGACACCGGGGATCGAGCGGTGCTCGCGCACCAGCGGGCTGGTGTCGAGGGGGAAGTCCATGACGAAGGTCGGCCGCTCGAGCCCGCCCTTCACGAAGTGCTCCCACAGCTCCTCGACGTACTTGCCGTGGGTGGCGTGCGGCGGCTCATCGACACCGGATGCGGCGGCGAAAGCGGCGAGCTCGGCGACCGGAGTCTGCGGCGTGATCTGCGGGGCACAATCGATCCCGGCGATCGCGGCGTTCAGCGAGTCGTACATCGAGATGCGGTCCCACTGACCACCCAGGTCGTAGACCGTGCCGTCGGCCCAGGTCACCTGGGTGGTGCCGGCGACCGCGATCGCAGCGTTCTGGATGAGCTCCTGCGTGAGGTCGGCGATGCCGTTGTAATCGCTGTACGCCTGGTACGCCTCGAGCATGGCGAACTCGGGGCTGTGGGTCGAGTCGGCACCCTCATTGCGGAAGTTGCGGTTGATCTCGTAGACCCGGTCGAGCCCGCCCACGACGGCGCGCTTGAGGAACAGCTCCGGCGCGATGCGCAGGTACAGCTCGGTGTCGAACGCGTTGGAGTGCGTGACGAACGGACGCGCGGACGCCCCGCCGTGCTGCACCTGCAGCATCGGCGTCTCGACCTCGATGAACTCGTGCGTGCCGAACGTCTGACGCAGCGACGCGTTCACGGCGGCGCGGGCGCGCACCGTGGCACGCGCCTGATCCCGGACGATGAGGTCGAGGAAGCGGGAACGCACCCGGCTCTCCTCGCTGAGCTCGGAGTACATGTTGGGCAGCGGCAGCAGCGCCTTCGCGGCGACCGCCCAGTCGGAGACCATGATCGACAGCTCGCCGCGGCGGCTGGAGATGATCTCGCCCGAGACGAAGACGTGGTCGCCGAGGTCGACGAGTTCCTTCCACCGCGCGAGCGACTCCTCGCCGACGACGGCGAGCGAAACCATGGCCTGGATGCGGCTGCCGTCGCCCGACTGCAGCGACGCGAAGCAGAGCTTGCCGGTGTTACGGCTGAACACGACCCGGCCGGCGACCCCGGTGATGACACCGGTCTCGGCGCCGGCCTCGAGGTCCGCGTAGCGGGCGCGGAGGGCGGGGATGGTGTCGGTGACCGGGACGGCGACCGGGTAGGCGCCGCCGGCCGCATCCTCACGCTCGGCGATCAGCCGCTCCCGCTTGGCCAGACGCACGGCCTTCTGCTCGAAGACGTCCTCTTCGGTGGGCTCGGCAGGCACAGCGGAATCGGGCTGAGAGGTCATGGGTGGCAGTGCTCCGGTCGCTGAGCGTGGCTGGGGGTCGCCCGCCAGTCTACCGAGGGCACTCAGCGCCGCGGGGTCCAGCCGGGCGGGCGCGGATCGTCCGAGAGCGCCCGCTCCCGATCGGCACGCGCGGACCATCCCTGCGCCGCATCCAGGGTGTCGAAGCCGCCGCGGGCGACACGGAAACCGACGTCGTCCTGGCGCGTGCCGGGCGCCCCGCCGCGGCGTACCCCGGCGCGGACGCTCCACGCGTCGTCGGCGAACCCGCCGCCGCGGAACACCCGGTACTCGTCGTAGCGGGCCGGGTCCAGCAGGTCCCAGCACCACTCCCAGACGTTCCCGAGGGTGTCGAACAGGCCGTTGAGGTTCGGCATCCGCCCGCCCACGTCCTGCGGGGTGCGCACGCCGTCCGCTGCGCTCCACGCGATCTCGGGAAGCGGGCCGTAGTGGGGTGCGGCGGAGCCCGCCCGGCAGGCGTACTCCCACTCCGCCTCGGTCGGCAGCCGGAATCCGTCGGAGGTGGTGTCCCAGGTGACCTCGTCACCGTCGACCCGATAGGCGGGCTCCAGCCCTTCCCACTCGGATGCGGCATTGCAGAAGCGGACGGCACGCAGCCAGCTGACCTCCACCGCGGGACGGCGAGGGTGGCGGGCGGTGACGCCGAGGAGTTCCGCGAGCTGCTCCTCGGTGACCGCGAAGACGCCGATCTCGAACGGTTCGAGCGTCACGGTGCGGCGAGTCTTGCTCCGCGCGTCGTGCAGGGTGACCGCGCCGGGGGCAATCCGAGCGAGCTCGATGTCGCTCACAGCGGCGGGGTCTCGCCGTCGGCCGGGGCTCCCTCGGCGAGCGCCTGATCGACCGTGGAGCGCACGAGCGCGGAGAGGTAGCCGCCGGGGTTCTCGACCCCGATCCGGGCGAGGAGGCCGGTCGACTGCCGCACGATGGAGCGGCTGAATTCGGTCGCGGTGGCGATGGCCTCGGCGTAGGCGGGCCGATCGGCCTCGGCGATGACGACGGGTTCGCATCCCATCTCCACCGCGAGCGCCTGCGCGATGGGGAGCACAGCCCCGGGCGCCGTGACCGCAGCATAGGAGGCGGCGAGCTGCCGCAGGTCGATACTCGTGCCGGTGAACGAGATGGCGGGGTGCACCGCGAGCGGGATCGCGCCGGCCGCGGCCGCGGGGGCGAGCACTCCGATGCCGTAGGCGGGGTCGGTGTGCAGCACCAGCTGCCCGATCTGCCAGGCACCGAGTTCGGCGAGCCCGGCGATGAGGCCCGGGAGTTCGTCGTGTGGCACCGCGACGATGACCAGCTCACTGCGCCGGGCCACCTCGAGCGCCTCGAGCGTGGGGATCCCGGGGAGGATCGCGTCGACCCGGTCGTCGTCGGAACCGGTCGTGATGCCGACCAGCGCGTGGCCGGCTCCGGCGAGCGCCGCCCCGATCACCGGGCCGACACGGCCTGCGCCGATGATGCCGACGCCGAGTCTGCCGTCGCGGTTCATGCGTTCTCCTCCGATGCGGATGCCGATGCGGATGTCGATGCCGATGCCGATGCGGGCTGGATGGGTTCCGGCGGGATGTCATGACCCCGCCCGTCGCTCGCCCACCGGTGCGAGGTGTCGGCGGATGCGGCGACCACCGCGGCGCGGGCGACATCGTCCCACAGGGCGAGGGCGCCGTCACGGTCGACGCCGGCGAGCGAGGCATATACCGGGCCGCTCACCGTGTGGGCGTGCACCCCCGCGACGCCGACAGCACGGGCGAGAGGCCCCTGGTGCAGCGCGATGCTCTGCAGCCGCGCGTAGGGCAGGATCGCGAGCTTTCGCCAGACCACGCCGCGACGGAGCACCAGTGCCCCGGCCGTGCGCAGGTAGCCGTTGCGCCACCACGACAGCGGGCGCAGGAACCAGGCCCGCCGTGGCATCGTCGTCACCGCGTCGCTCCCGCCGCGCGACGCCGTCCCGGCGGCCACGATCTTGCGGCGCTCCGCGGGCTCGAGACCGGGGAGCACGAGGGCGAGCACCCGCTCGACGTCCTCGACCGTCCCGACCGGCAGCACCGTCGTCAGCTGGTCGGTGCTGGTGTCGCCGGAGCTCCGGCCGTTCACCCGGTTGATCCGCACGGTCCACCACCCGGCGGGACGCCACAGCAGCGGCTGCGTGATCTCGACCGCGTGGATGCGGCCGGGCGGGACGATCTCGGTCACGGTGGTCAGCAGCCCGAAGGTGATGCGTACTCCGTCGGGGGTCGGCGCGATCGAGTACCGCAGCGACCGCACGAGCTGGCGCACCTGGTACGCCCCCATACCGAGGACGGCCGGCACCGCGGCGAGCAGCACCCAGGGCGGCCCGACGGTGGCGATGATCCCGGCCGCGACGGCGATGAGAACGACGACGACCGTGGTGGTGTCGAGGAGGCGGGAGAGCACCAGACGCGTGACCGGCAGCACGACGACGGATGCGGGTTCGCCGGCGGGTTCGTCACCCTCGACGATTCCGTTGATCCCGCGGGCGACCGTCTCGCGCAGGCGCGCGGCGGCAGGGGACGCTGCGGGTTCCGCATCCATCCCCTCCGACAGTCGCAGCCCGGAGGCGAGCCGGAGGATGTCGGCACGGATCGTCTCGGCGTCCCGCACCCGCAGATATTCCAGGCGGACGTTGCCGGAGGCACCGGCACCGACGACCTCGAGCTTCGCCAGACCCAGCAGTCGCGCGACGAACGGCCGGGTGAGGTTCACCCCTTGCACGCGGTCGAGCGGGGCGCGACGGTGCGAGCGGAACAGGATGCCGCTGCGCACCTCCACGTCGTCGCCGGTGATGCGGAAGGTGTGGAAACGCCAGGCCAGGGCAAAGCCGACCACGAGGAGCACGAGGGCGCCGAGCACCGCGAGCGCGACCACGAGGTACAGGTTGTTCGCAACGACCCAGTCGATCGGGTCGCCGGGCTCCTCCCAATCGCTGTAGTCATCGCCGATCTCGGGGGCGAACCAGGGCAGCACGACCGCGACGAGCCGCTCGCGCAGATTCGCGACGATGACGCCGATCACGACGAGCAGCGCGAGTCCGCCGCGCAGGAGCGGGGTGAGCGGGTGCGGCCGGTGCCACTGCCCGTCGCTCAGCGGCGAGCGGACCAGGGCGGGCTGCGGGGCGGTCACAGCCCGGTGCGCCGGTTCTCGGCGACCTCGACGAGACGGTCGCGGAGCGCCTCCGCGGCGGCCTGGTCGAGGCCGGGGATCGTGACGGCACTCGCCGCGGCGGCGGTGACCAGGCGCAGCTGTGCGATGCGGAAGCCGCGATCGAGCGGGCCATGCGTGACGTCGATGAGCTGCATCCGGCCGTACGGCACCGCCACGATGCGCTGCCACAGGATGCCGCGGCGGAGCACGAGATCGTCCGCGCGCAGCTGGTAGCCGATGGCGCGCACCTGCCGCGGCAGGACGGCGAGGGTCACGCCGAGCATGATCGTGAGGACGCCACCCGGGATGAGGGGCCACAGCTGACCGAACACGAGCGTGAGCACGGTCACCGCGATGAGCACGAGGGCGAGCAGGGTGCCCGAGGTGATCAGCTGCACCGTGAGATAGCGCCGCGAGACGCGGTGCCATTCACCGCCCGTCACCTCGAGGCGCTGCGGCGAACGCGGCTCCACGAACCTGTCGTACGTGTCCGCGTCGAGCACACCGGGCAGCGGGTCAGTGGTGGGAAGGGGTGACGCCGGCTCCGGGGTCGTCTGGTCCGGGTTCGTGATCGTCGTCGTCCCTCCGGATGGTGCACAGATGTTCGGCGATGAGCGCCGCGACGACCAGCCATACGGCGGCCACGACCGTCGCGATGGTCGTCCCCATCGACTCTACCGACGGGACGACGGGACGGGTCAGGAGGAAGACGATGAATCCGACGGCGACGCCGCCCACCACCGATCCGAGGATGCTGCCGGCCTTGGCCAGCACGACGACGCGCATCGCGCGGAACGGGTCGATGCGGGCTTGCGAACGCCCCTGGATGACGCGGCGGATGGGGATCGCGAACGCGAGCACGACGACGCCGACGAGAGCCAGCACGATCGCCATCGAAATGCCCGGGGTGAAGGTGGAGGCGCCGGCGGTGGTGAGCAGCTGATCAACGAGGAAGCCGACGCCGGCACCGAGGACCGCGCAGATGACGAGCACGCCGGGGTTGGTACGCGTCATCGCTCCTCCTCCAGCGCGGCGAGCAGGGAGGCGACCGAGCCGGCTCCGGGGAGCTCCCCCTCCGGGTCGAGGGCCAGCCAGGGCCGGAGGACGAAGTCGCGCTCGGCGGCGCGCGGGTGCGGGAGGAGCAGCGCCGGATCGTCCGAGATGACGTCCCCGTAGGAGATGAGGTCGAGGTCGAGGGTGCGGTCGCCCCACCGTTCGGTGCGCACGCGGCCGTGGCGGCGCTCGATCTCGTGGAGTTCCTGCAGCAGCACGGACGGCGCCAGGCGGGTGCGGATGACGGCGACCGTGTTGAGGTACGCCGGGGCGTCCGCATCCGGCCCGTGGGTGGTGACGGCGACGGACGAGATCGGCTCGGCGATCCGCAGATCGTCGATCAGCGGGTGGGCGCGCAGTTCGTCGGCGGCCGCGGTGATCGTCGCCTCGCGGTCGCCGAGGTTCGCCCCGAAGGCGATGACGGCGGTCTGCGCCGGCATCCCCTGCGCGAGCCGGCGGCTCACGGCCGGGTCCGTTCGATCGTGACGGCGACGTCGGCGAAGGGGACGGTGATGGGGGCGCCGGGCTTGTGCACGGTGACGCGTACGGCGTCGACCGCGTCGCGGCCGAGCACGGTGTCGGCGATCCGCTGCGCGAGTGTCTCGACGAGGTCGACCGGGTCGCCCTCGACGACGGCGACGACCTCTTCGGCGAGTTCGCCGTAGTGGACGGTGTCGGCGACGTCGTCGCTCGCGGCGGCCGGGCGGGTGTCGAGGGTGATCTCGACGTCGACGACGAACTCCTGCCCCTCGCGCTTCTCATGCTCGAAGACGCCGTGGTAGCCGAAGCCGCGGAGGCCCGTGAGGATGATCCGGTCGCCGGTCATGCGTCCTCCCCCTCGGCGCGAGACTTCACGAATGTCCCGTATTTTGCCGTTTTGCGTGACATACGTGAAGTCTCGCTCCGGGGTGCGCCGGTCATGCGTCCTCCCGCCAGGCGGATTCGACCCGGAGCGCGTCGCGGGTCGCGGTGACGTCGTGCACGCGGACCGCCCAGGCGCCGTCGCGGGCGGCGAGGGCGCTGGTCACGGCGGTCGCGAGGTCGCGCCGGGCGAGGTCGATGTCGTCGCCGAGCAGCTCGGTGAGGAAGCGTTTGCGGCTCGTGCCGACGAGGACACGGGGGCCGAGGCCGGTGAGCTGCGGCAGCGCACGCAGCGTGTCCCAGTTCTGCGCCCCGCGCTTGCCGAACCCGATGCCCGGGTCGAGGATCTGCCGCGACGGCGCTATGCCCGCGGCGGCGGCGGCATCCATCCGCCCCAGAAGCTCGGTGGTCACCTCGCGCACGATGTCGCTGTAGGAGGCACCGGCGTACATGTCGCGGGACGGCCCGCGCCAGTGCCCCAGCACGATGTCGGCACCGGATGCGGCGACCGCGCTCAGCATGTCGGGGTCGGCGAGTCCGCCCGACACGTCGTTGACGATGCGGGCGCCCGCGGCGACCGCGGCGACCGCGGTGGCGGCGTTCATGGTGTCGATGCTCACGACGGCGCCCTCGGCGGCGAGGGAGGCGATGACCGGGAGGACACGGTCCTGCTCCTCGACGACGCCGACGCGTTCGGCACCCGGCCGGGTGGACTCCCCGCCGACGTCGAGGAGGTCGGCGCCCTCGGCGCGCAGTCGCACGCCGTGCGCGATCGCCGCATCCGCATCCAGGTACCGGCCGCCGTCGCTGAAGGAGTCGGGGGTGACATTGACGATCCCCATGATCAGGGGCGGCGGGGTGGCGACCCCCGCGGGTCGTCACGCACTCGTGCGAGGCGTCGAGGACGACGAGCACGCCGCGGGCATCGAGCGCTCCAGCCAGAGTGTCGGCGATCTGCTCGCCCAGCCGCTCCTGCACCTGCGGACGGGCGGCGAGGATGTCGACGGTGCGCGGGATGGCGCCGAGGCCGACGACCCGTTCCCCGGGGAGGTACGCGATGTGCGCACGCCCGCGGAACGGCAGCAGGTGGTGCTCGCACATGGAACGGAACAGCACATCCCGCAGCATCACGGCGCCGGAGGCGAGGGTGTCGGGGGCGGGTCCGCGAGACACCGAGATGGTGTGCCGCAGCGGCTCGGCCGCATCCTCCGCCACGCCGGCGAAGAACTCCGCGTACGCGTCGGCGACCCGCGTCGGGGTCTGCGTCAACCCGGGACGGCCGGGATCCTCACCGATCGCTTCGAGCAGTTCTCGCACCAACGCGGCCACGCGTTCACGGTCGACAGCCACGAAGCGAGCCTACGCGGTCGCGGGTCGCGCCTGCCCGGTGCTGGGACGACGACGCGCAGCGGCCGTGGCGGTGGTGGGCTCCGCCTCCGTCTGCGCGGCGACATCCACATCCGACCGGCGGGGAACCTCGACGGGGGGAAGCGGGGACACCGGGCGCTCCGAGCTGGACAGCCACTGCGGGCGCGGGGGCAGGCGCTTGATGTCCTTGAAGAGCTCGGCGAGCTCGACGTGGTCGAGCGTCTCCTTCTCCAGCAGCTCGAGTGCGAGCTTGTCGAGGATGTCGCGGTTCTCGTTGATCACCTGGTAGGCCTCGTTGTGCGCCTGCTCGATGAGGGCACGCACCTGGCCGTCGACGCGCTCGGCAACCTCGTCCGAGTAGTCGCGGCCGTGGCCCATGTCACGGCCGAGGAACATCTCCCCCGACGATCCGCCGAGCTTGACCGGGCCGAGGTCGGTGGTCATGCCGTACTCGGTGACCATCTTGCGGGCGATGCCGGTGGCCTTCTCGATGTCGTTGGACGCGCCCGTGGTCGGGTCGTGGAACACGATCTCCTCGGCGACACGGCCGCCCATGGCGTAGGCGAGCTGGTCCTGCAGTTCGTTGCGGGTGACGGAGTACTTGTCATCCAGCGGCAGCACCATCGTGTAGCCGAGGGCCTTGCCGCGCGGCAGGATCGTGATCTTGGTCACCGGGTCGGTGTGGTTCATCGCCGCCGCAGCGATCGCGTGACCGCCCTCGTGGTACGCGGTGATGAGCTTCTCCTTGTCCTTCATCACACGGGTGCGGCGCTGCGGACCGGCGATGACGCGGTCGATCGCCTCGTCCAGGGCACGGTTGTCGATGAGCTGCGCGTGGGAGCGGGCGGTGAGCAGCGCCGCCTCGTTGAGCACGTTGGCGAGGTCGGCACCGGTGAACCCGGGGGTCTTGCGCGCGACGACCTCGAGGTCGACGGAGTCGGCGAGGGGCTTCCCGCGGCCGTGCACCTCGAGGATCTGCTTGCGGCCCTTGAGGTCGGGGGCGTCGACGCCGATCTGCCGGTCGAAGCGTCCCGGACGCAGCAGCGCCGGGTCGAGGATGTCGGGGCGGTTGGTCGCCGCGATGACGATGACGTTCGCCTTGGGGTCGAAGCCGTCCATCTCGACGAGCATCTGGTTCAGCGTCTGCTCGCGCTCGTCGTGCCCGCCGCCCATGCCCGCACCGCGGTGGCGGCCGACGGCGTCGATCTCGTCGATGAAGATGATCGCGGGGGCGGATTCCTTGGCCTGGCTGAACAGGTCGCGGACGCGGCTGGCGCCGACACCCACGAACATCTCGACGAAGTCGGAACCGGAGATCGAGTAGAACGGCACGCCGGCCTCGCCGGCAACCGCGCGGGCGAGGAGCGTCTTACCGGTTCCGGGAGGGCCGTACAGCAGCACGCCCTTGGGGATGCGGGCGCCGAGCGCCTGGAACCGCGCCGGCTCCTTCAGGAAGTCCTTGATCTCCTGCATCTCCTCGATCGCCTCGTCGGCACCGGCGACATCGCCGAACGTGACGGTCGGCGTCTCCTTGGTGACGAGCTTGGCGCGGGACTTGCCGAACTGCATGACCTTGCCGCCGCCGCCCTGGGCGGAGGAGAGCAGGAACCAGAAGATCACGCCCAGCAGCAGGATCGGGATCATCAGCGACAGCAGGCCGTCGAGCCAGGTCGACTGCGGCACGACGTCGTTGAAGCCGTCGGTGGGGTCGGAGGCGGTGATGGCGTCGACGACCTCGGCGGCGCGGGCGTCGACGTAGTAGAACTGCACGTTCGTCGACCCCTCGTACTCCTTGGAGAGGGTCATGTCGACGCGCTGGTCACCGGCGGTGTTGGTCACCTCGGTGACCGTGCTGCCCTTGAGCAGCTGCAGCCCTTCCTGCGTGGTGATCTGCTTCGCAGCTCCCAGGCTGGAAATGAGGGAGAAGCCCACGATGAGCAGGAGACCGATCAACAGCACATAGATGATCGGATTGCGGCTGATCTTCTTGAAGTCCATTGTGCGGGGAGAGCCCCGGCCCTTTCGTCGACGAAACCCGCCCGAGGCGAGTCGTTTCAGGGTAGCGCGCGCCCGCTATGGGAGGTCTGTGCATTCGCCCAAGGCGTACAGGGACCCCGCCGCATCCCGCCGGCCTCGAGCCGGGAGCCGCGTCAGCTGTAGACGTGCGGGGCGAGGACGGCGACGTCGCGGAGGTTGCGGTACTGCTCGGCGTAGTCGAGGCCGTAGCCGACGACGAATTCGTTGGGGATGTCGAAGCCCACGTACTTGCAGTCGACCTGCACCTTGGCGGCCTCGGGCTTGCGGAACAGCGCGAACACCTCGACGGATGCGGCGCCGCGGGCCTCGAAGTTCTCCAGCAGCCAGCTGAGAGTGAGGCCGGAGTCGATGATGTCCTCGACGATGAGCACGTGCTTGTCGTGGATGTCGGTGTCGAGGTCCTTGCGGATCTGCACGACGCCGCTGGAGCGGGTGCCGGTGCCGTATGAGGAGACGGCCATCCAGTCCATCGGGGCCAGCAGCGGCAGGGCGCGGGAGAAGTCGGCCATGACCATGACGGCACCCTTGAGGACGCCGACGAGGACGAGGTCCTTGCCCTGGTAGTCCGCGGCCACCTGCGCGGCGATCTCGTCGAGCTTCGCGAGGATCTGCTCCTCGGTCGCGAGAACGTCGGTCAGATCGTCGGCAAGGTCCGCTGCGCGCATGCCTTCGAGCGTACCCGCCCGCCCCGATCGATCCAGACGGGTCAGACGGGTCAGGCGGCGACGATCTCGATGCGGCCGGCGACCCGGCGGGCGCGGCAGCCGGGGAGGTCCACCGGGCCTTGGCCGGTCCAGTCGGTCACGAGACGGGCGACCTCGACGGTCTGGATGCGGGTGAGCGAGGCATGGAACTCGCTGGCGACCACATGCCGGATGATGCGGTGGCGAAGCGCCTGCGGGTTCGCGGCGAGGGCAGCGACCGAGATCGCGATGCCGGCCTCTGCGGGCTCGACGATGTCTTCGATCGTCTCCTCGATCATCTCCTCGAACGCGGCGGCATCCTCCCGGAGCTGCTCCGCGGTGCGGGCGAGGGCCTCGGCGACCCCCGGGCCGAGTTCGGCCTCCAGCACCGGCAGCACCCGGCTCCGCACCCGCACCCGCGCAAACCGCGGGTCGAGGTTGTGGGGGTCCTCCCACGGCACGAGCTCCTGCGCCGCGCAGGCGGCACGGGTGGTGGCGCGCCGCACCGCGAGGAGCGGACGCAGCCAGCGCATGTCGTCGTCGGACCGGTCGGGCGACATCCCGGCGAGGCTCGTGGCGCCGGCGCCACGGGCGAGGCCCAGCAGCACGGTCTCGGCCTGGTCGTCGAGGGTGTGCGCGAGCAGCACCGCCTCGGCGCCGAACGCGGTGGCAGCCTCGCGCAGCGCGGCATATCGCGCATCGCGGGCGGCCGCTTCCGGGCCACCGTCCGAGCCGACGTCGACGCGGATGACGCGGGCCTCGAGGCCGTGCGCCCGGGCGGCCGCGGCCGCGCGCGCGGCGACCTTGTCCGACCCGGCCTGCAGCGCGTGGTCGATCGTGACCGCGAGGCACCGCATCCCGCGCTTCGGGGCTTCGAACGCGACCGCGGCCGTCAGTGCGAGGGAGTCGGCGCCGCCGGAGAGGGCGACGACGATGCGGTCGCCCTCCAGGTGGCCGAGGGCGTCGCGGACCCGGCGTCGGGTCTCGGCGACGGCAGGGTCGAGCGGCGGTCGCATGGGTTCACCGTACCGGCCCGGCTAGGCTTGTCCGCGGCATCCCCGATCGTTTCAGAAGGAGCACACGCATGGGCGCTTACGAGGCCGTCATCGAAATCCCGCGCGGCAGCCGCGTGAAGTACGAGGTCGATCACGGCACCGGCCGGGTCTTCCTCGACCGCATCCTGTACACCGTCTTCGGCTACCCGGCCAACTACGGCTTCTTCGAGAACACGCTCGGCGAGGACGGCGACCCGCTCGACGTGCTGCTGCTGCTCGACCGCGACCTGCACCCCGGGATCATCGCGAAGGTGCGCCCTGTCGGCGTGCTGAAGATGAGCGACGAGGCCGGCGGAGACGACAAGGTCGTCGCCGTGCTGTCGAAGGACCCGCGCTGGGACCACATCCAGGACGTCGGCGACATCGACGACTGGACCAAGAAGGAGATCACGCACTTCTTCGAGCACTACAAGGACCTCGAGCCGAACAAGTGGGTCAAGGTCGACGACTGGGCCGACGCCGCCGAGGCCGAGCGTCTGGTCGCCGAGGCGTTCGTCCGCTTCCAGGAGCACGAGGGCGAGACCCGCACGCAGGGCGAGGGCGAAGCGCCCAACACGCTCTGACGCATCAGGATTCGAACCGGCAGCATCTGCGCGGATCGTGGCCTTCGGGTCACCCGTGCGCGGATGCTGCCGGTTTCGGCGTTGCGGGCAGCACTCGGCCGCACCCGCCGAGCGTGAGATGAGGCGGCGCAGCCTGGGTCAGACGGAGATGCCGCGGGCGGCCATGAACGGCACCGGGTCGACGGTCCCGCCGTTGACGTAGACCTCGAAGTGCAGGTGGCAGCCGAACGAGTTGCCGGTGTTGCCGATGCCGGCGATGACCTGACCCGCGTTCACGTACTGGCCGGACCGCACGTACAGGCCGCCGTTCGAGATGTGCCCGTAGCCGGTGCCAATGCCGCCGCCGTGGTTGATCTTGATGTAGTTGCCGTAGCCGCCGTTGTATCCGGAGTACACGACGGTGCCGCTCGTGGCCGCGTAGATGTTGCCCCAGCATCCGCCCGCGAGATCGACCCCGGCGTGCAGGCTGCTCGAGCAGTAGCTCGGCGTGCACTGGGTGGTGCGCCAGCCGTAGCCGGAGCTGCGGCTTCCGCCGGACGGGCGTACCCAGCCGCTCGAGGCGGGAGCCCCGCCCCCGCTGCTGCTCCCGCCGCCACCACCGCCGTTCTGCGCGGCCGCCGCGGCCGCCGCCGCAGCCGCCGCGGCAGCTGCAGCACGTGCGGCCTCCGCCGCCTTGCGGGCTTCTTCATCGCGGCGCTTCTGCTCCTCGACGCCGGCCTGGTAATCGGCGACCGTCTTGGCCGTGGTGTCTTTGAGTGAGGCGAGCTGAGCCTGCAGCGTCCCCAGGTTGTTGTTCTGCTCCTCGAGCGCGGCCTGGGCGGCATCCGCCGCGGCCTGCGACTCCTGCATCGCGACATCCGCGAGCTGTTGCAGGCGATCGCGCTCGTCGCGGGCGACCTTGGCCTGGTCGGTCAGCGACTGCGCGGCATTGCGCGCGGCGACCGCGTCGGTGTAGACGGCCTGATTGCGTTCCAGGAGCTTGTCCATCGTGCCGAGGCGCGAGAGCAGGTCGTCCGCACCGGCAGCGGAGCCGGCGAGGAAGAGCTGGAGCGACGTGTTGTCGCCGCCGCTGCGGTAGAGCTGGCTGGCGACGCGGCCCGCCTTGTTGGCGGCTTCGACGGCTTCCGCCGACTTCTCGTCGGCCTGGGCCTGCAGCTGGTCGGCGTTGAACGCGGCCTCGAAGAACGCCTGCTGCGCGTCGTAGAACTCCTGCGCCTTCTGCTGCGCGATGGCCTGCTTGTTGGCGACATCCACCTGCAGGTCGTTGATGAGCTTCTCGATCTTGGAGATCTCGGCGGCCTTGGCCGCCTCGTTCGCCTTCGCGGCCTGCACGTCGGGCCAGGAGGGGTACCCCGCGATGGCGTAGGCGGACGAAGAAGAGAACGCGGACCCGGCGATGCCGGCGAGGGACAGAACGCCCAGCGCCCCGGCTCCGATCGCGGTGCGGCGGTCCATCGACGGCCACAACAGGCGCCGCTCACGGGCGGTCGGAGCGCAGTCGCACTCCTCGCTCAGATCGAGCTTCTCCCGCATGGAAGACACCTTCCGTAGACAACTCGCACCACAGTAGCAACAGGGGTCACATCAGTAACAGGCCCTGTGGGCGCCGGGCGCACTCGGCCTCGCCATCTTGCCCCGGTCGGAGGCGGTTTCCTCGGAGGACGCGCGGCGCCAGAAGCATCCGGTCCCGCCCCGATTTCGCACTTGGGCCCGTCGTCACGTATGCTTGAGCGTCGGTAAGCGTGAGCACCGGGTTGGTCCAATCAGGGGTTCACTCGGCCCCATCGTTTAGCGGCCTAGGACGCCGCCCTTTCACGGCGGTAGCACGGGTTCGAATCCCGTTGGGGTCACAACTTCCCGAAATACAATTGAATAGCATGGCCCTGTAGCGCAGTTGGTTAGCGTGCCGCCCTGTCACGGCGGAGGTCGCGGGTTCAAGTCCCGTCAGGGTCGCTCTGGAGCGACGGGCCCTTTTTTCGAAGAGGGCCCTTCGTCTCGGACGCGGCATCACGTCGTTCGCGATACGAGTGCCGCGCGGCTCTGTAGCTCAGTTGGTAGAGCGCACGACTGAAAATCGTGAGGTCACGGGATCGACGCCCGTCGGAGCCACTGCCCCTGATTCCAGGCTTCTACTGGGATCGGGGGCTTTTTCTATGCGTCCGTGCGAGGCGCCACCGGGTCTTCTGGCCACATTTTGGCCACCGCATCGAGGGCACGTGCGCCAAGAGCCGCTGCAACGCTGTTCAGGTCGTCGTCAAACAGGTCAGCGTAGACATCCAGCGTCATGGCTGCAGACGCGTGGCCGAGCATCCGCTGCACTGCTTTGACGTGGGCACCAGCAGAGACAGCGAGCGATGCGGCCGTGTGTCGAAGATCATGCGGGGTGATGACGGGAAAGGTCGGGTCAGCCTTACGACATCTCGCAACCGCCGGCTGGAATACCCGGCGTCGAAAGTTGCCATTCCGCAGTGCCACGCCGAGCGCAGAGGTGAAGATGAGATCGTCGTGGCCTCTACTGGCCACCCGCTCGATGAACCTGTCAGCAAGGAATTGGGGCACGGGAACAGACCGCCGCTCGTGCGATTTCGGTGTTCCCCACACCAACTCACCACGGACGTCTACCACCGCCTCGTCGACCACAATCCGATTGCGCTGAAGATCCACCGACCGCCTACGAAGCGCCGCCAGCTCACCCCACCGCAGACCGGTGTACGCCAGAGTGAGAATCAGATCGGCGTAGTCACCGCATTGCGAAGCAAGCTCGACGACCTGTTCGTGAGTCAGGTACCCACGCCGGTCGCGCGTGATGCGCGGCAACCGCAAGTCAGCGACCGGGTTGGATTGAAGTCTGCCGTCACGGATCGCCAGCTTGAAGATGCCGCCGAGGACGAGCACGACCTGACGCAAAGTGGATGGACCCAGTGTCTTGCTCAGCTCGGTCGCCCAACGCTGAACATCGCCATGCGAGACGTCGCTGACTCGGGTGGTCCCCCAACGCGGAAGGATGTGCTTCGCGAGGGAGTATTCATAACCGGATCGGGTGGACGCCTTCACGTGCACCTGGGCGGCTATCCAATCGGCGGCGACGATCGAGACATCGACACGAGAGCGACGGGGATCAACCCACTCCCCGCGCATCTGAGCGACCTCTTGCGTTGCGAGATATTGTTCGGCGTCCCGTTTGGTTCGGAACCCCCGCTTCTGCGTTTGCGATCGGTCGGGCTTGCGATATCGCACTCGATACCGTCTGCCGGCCGCCGTTTCATATAACTCAATTGATCCCATGACCTCAGCGTTGTGAAGCGCCCCAGGTTTGATGCCGCATCCTTTTGAGTTGGAAGGATGTATGTCATGCCGAAGAAGATCGATCCCGCGCTCCGTGACCGTGCGGTCCGGCTCGTGCGTGAGCACAGGTCGGAGTATCCGTCGCTCACGGCC
>NZ_JAPLAI010000001.1 GCF_026393345.1 Microbacterium sp. | reverse complement strand
TCTCGGCATCCAGGCCTTCGAGCCTCAGCTCGTCGAGGGCAAGGCCATCCAGCTGCACCCGCTCGTGTGTGCCGCGTTCAACGCGGACTTCGTCGGTGACCAGATGGCTGTCCACCTGCCGCTGTCGGTCGAGGCTCAGGCCGAGGCCCGCATCCTGATGCTGGCGTCGAACAACATCCTGAAGCCGTCCGACGGCCGCCCGGTCACCCTGCCTTCGCAGGACATGATCATCGGTCTGCACCACCTGACCACGGTCAAGGCGGGAGCAGCCGGTGAGGGCCGTGTGTTCGGTTCGGTCGGCGAGGCGATCCTGGCCAAGGACGAGGGAACCCTCGACCTGCAGGCCAAGGTCCGCATCCGCATCCGGGGTCTGTCCTTCCTCGAGGGCGAGGCGCCCGAGAACTACGAGCGCCACGGCCTCGTGGACGCTTCGCTCGGTCAGGCGATCTTCAACGACACCCTGCCCAAGGGCTACCCGTTCGTTCGCGAACAGGCCGACAAGGGCAAGCTGTCGCAGATCGTCAACAAGCTGGCCGAGGAGTACCCGAAGGTGGAGGTCGCGGCCTCCCTCGACCGGATCAAGGACGCCGGCTTCTACTGGGCCACCCGTTCGGGTGTCACGGTGGCGCTGAGCGACGTGCTGACCCCGCCGAACAAGCCGGAGATCATCGCGGTGCACGAGAAGCGTGCCGCGAAGGTCCAGTCCCAGTACGAGAAGGGTCTCACGACCGACGCCGAGCGTCGCCAGGAGCTCATCAAGATCTGGACCGAGGCGACCGATGAGGTTCAGGCCGCGATGCGGGCGAACTTCCCGGAGGACAACACCATCAACCGCATGGTGTCGTCGGGTGCTCGTGGTAACTGGCTGCAGATCCGGAACATCGCCGGTATGCGAGGCCTGGTGAACAACCCGAAGGGTGAGATCATCGCCCGTCCGATCATCTCCTCGTACCGCGAGGGTCTGTCGGTGGCGGAGTACTTCATCGCGACGCACGGTGCCCGTAAGGGTCTGGCCGACACGGCCCTCCGTACCGCCGACTCGGGTTACCTGACCCGTCGCCTGGTGGACGTCTCGCAAGATGTCATCATCCGCGAGGAGGACTGCGGCACGTCCAAGGGTCTGGTGCTGCCGATCGCCTCTGCCGGTGCCGACGGCGTCCTGGTCAAGGACGCCAACGTCGAGAACTCGGTGTTCGCCCGTACCCTTGCTGCCGACGTCGTCGACAGCAAGGGAGAGGTGCTCGCCGCGGCCGGCTCCGACGTCGGTGACATCGTGATCAACCAGCTCGTCGAGGGTGGCATCACCGAGATCAAGGTTCGTTCGGTCCTGACGTGCGACTCCGCCGTCGGTGTGTGCGCGAAGTGCTACGGCCGTTCGCTGGCCACCGGCAAGGTCGTCGACATCGGCGAGGCGGTCGGCATCATCGCCGCCCAGTCGATCGGTGAGCCCGGTACCCAGCTGACCATGCGTACCTTCCACACCGGTGGTTCTGCCTCCGCTGAGGACATCACGCAGGGTCTGCCCCGTGTGCAGGAGCTGTTCGAGGCGCGTACCCCCAAGGGTGCATCCCCGATCGCCGAGTCCGCTGGCCGGATCACGATCGAGGAGACCGAGAAGCAGAAGAAGGTCATCCTCACGCCCGACAACGGCGACGAGCCGCACGTCTACCCGGTCCTCAAGCGCGCCACCCTCCTCATCGAGGACGGGCAGCACGTCGAGGTCGGTCAGCCGCTGCAGGTCGGAACGCTCGACCCGAAGGAGATCATGCGCGTCATGGGCGCCCGCGAGGTGCAGAAGTACCTCGTCGGCGGTGTCCAGGGTGTGTACCGCTCCCAGGGTGTGCCGATCCACGACAAGCACATTGAGGTCATCGTGCGCCAGATGCTGCGCAAGGTCACCGTCGTCGACCACGGCGACACCGGCCTGCTGCCCGGTGAGCTGGTGGATTCCCGCCGGTTCATCGACCTCAACCGCGCGTCGGTGGCCGAGGGCAAGCGTGCCGCGTCGGGTCGTCCGGAGCTGATGGGTATCACCAAGGCGTCGCTTGCGACGGAGTCGTGGCTGTCGGCCGCCTCCTTCCAGGAGACGACCCGCGTGCTCACCCAGGCGGCGATGGAAGGCAAGCGCGACCCGCTCGTCGGCCTCAAGGAGAACGTCATCATCGGAAAGCTCATCCCCGCCGGCACCGGCCTTGCGAAGTATCGCAACGTCGTGGTCGAGGCGACGGAGGAGGCGAAGAGCGAGCGGTACCCCAACCGCATCTTCGCGTCCGACGGTGCGTACAGCGACGCCGACCTGAGCTACGTCGATTTCGACAGCTTCTCGACGGACGACTTCACGCCCGGCACGTACAACTGAATCGGGCGGATGCGGCGGAACCCGCCGCATCCGATCCTCGACCGAAGGCCCCGAGCATCACGCTCGGGGCCTTCTGCGTTGTGTGCGCGCCGTTGCCCGGCGGTGCGGCTCGGCGGACGTAGCGTGGAGGGGGGAGGAATCGTGGCGCGGGTGGCGGGACGCAACAGTGTCATGGCGTGGGTGGTCGGTATCGGCTGCGCCGCCGTCGTCGGCGTGCTCCTGGTGCTTGCGGTCCCTGCGATCCCCGCCGCGGTCTCGCTCGTCGGCGACACCCTGAGGGGCGCGAACACGGTGCCCTCGTTCGCTCAGGCAGGTACTGCCCTGGTCGGCGACACGACCGCCCCGGAATGCCGGGCGCTGTACACGGACGCCCTCTGGTCGCAGCTGACGCAGCGCGCGGGTGGCGACCCTGTGCAGGACACGGCTCCTCCCGCCACGGCCGCCACGACCCTCACGGCCGCGCTGGCGCCCTCCGTCCGGGTCACGTGCACCTTCACCGGGGTCAACGCAGGGCGGATCGTCACGACCGTCTCCGACGTCGCGGCGAATGCGGTGTCGGTCGCCCGAGCGACGCTCGAGGTCAGCGGCTTCGTCTGCACCGAGTTCGCCGGCGGCATCCGGTGCCTGCGCACCGACGGCAGCACCGTCGAAGAGGATGTCATCCGTGATGGACTGTGGGTGACGACGGCCTTCGAGGGCTGGCAGCCGGACCGTTACGCCGAGCGGATGGCGCAGCAGCTCTGGCCGGAGTAGTCGCTCAGCCGAACAGGTGCGCCACGATGCTGTCGGTGTAGCCGGACGGCGCGAGGTTCGAGTACGAGGTGTCGATCATGACGCCGTCGCGCCAGAACAGGGTGCGCCCATCCTGCACCGGGTACTGCTCGTTCACCCAGCTCCTCTCGCACCGCGTCCCGCCGGTGGGGGTGTAGCAGGTGAAGCCCTGCTCGCCGGCGAGCCGGTTCAGTAGCTCGAGGGCGGGCCCGCGATCGACGCGCGACACCGTGGTCTCGAGGAACGTGGTGTCGGCCCCGGGGTCGCGCCACAGGCACACCAGGCTGCCGTCGGGCTGCACCCCGGTCGGCACCCCCGTCGCCGGATCGTTCAGCGGCGTGCCGCCCAGCTGCGACAGCACCGCTTCCGACAGCATCGCGCGGCAGTCGGTCGGGAACGTCACCGGAGTCGCGCTCGGCGTGGGGGTCGGCGACGCGCTCGGGGACCCGGTGGGAGAGGCGGTCGCGGAGGCGGACGGTGAGTCGGATGCGGGCGCGCCCGGCTCCGGAGCACACGCCGCCAGCAGGACGAGCACGAGCGCAAGCGGTCCCAGGGCGGTCGCGAGGCGGTGTCGGGCGGTCATGTGCTCACGGTAACGCCCCGATTCGACCCGACGACTGCGCGCCTGCGCGAGTCGTCGCCGGAGGGCGGCTACTCTCGCGTTGCGGGCGAGCGCCCCGCATGAGGAGCGGATTGCGATGAGTGACCCCAACACCACCCCGAACGGCGAACCCGTCGAGGAGGACACGAGCGTGGACGACGCTGTTGCGCGCGCGAACGAGGGACTCGCGGATGCTGAGCTCGCGGGCCGCGAAGCCGTCGCCGAGCCTGTCGTCGTCGAAGAGACCGTCGTTGAGCGGACGGTCCGTGACGAGCCCGGATCCGTGAGCGACGCCGCCGGCGGGACAGTGGTCGAGGAGGAGGTCGTCGAGGAGACCGCCTGGTACGACCGCCCGCTCGATGAGACCCCGGGTGCCGCCGAGCCCGACGGCGTGGTGGAACGCCCGACCCCGGTTGCGGACGCTGAGACCGTCGTCGTGCCCGCGCCCGTCGAACCGGTCGCCGTGCCGGCCGACACGGATGACGCAACCGACACCTACGTCGCTCCCACCTACGTCGCCGCCGCAGGCGCCCAGCCGATCTTCGTGCAGGCTCCCGAGGCTCCCCGCCCCCGCGGCAACCGCGGCGCGGCGGGACTCATCGGCCTGCTCGCGGCCCTCGCCTTCGCGGTGCTCTACCTCGGCGTGATCCTCGCCGCCGCCTTCGCCTTCGGGTACCTCTCGGGTGAGAACGTGCTCGACTACACCGTCGGCACCCTCACGTCCTGGCTGTTCTGGACGCCCGTGGTCGCGTTCTTCCTGGGGTTCTGGCTGCTCGGGGCGGTTCTCAACCGCGGGCGCTGGGCGCACTGGGTCATCTGGGGCATCCTCGTCGGTGTCGTCTCGTACGCGGGATACATCCTCGGTGCCCTGCTCCAGGCGCCATTCTGGACGCTCACCGCCCGTGAGGGCGAGGATCTCCTGGCCGGGCAGCTGTTCGCCCCCTACGCGATCGTCGTCTTCGTCCTCGGTCGTGAACTCACGATCTGGTTCGGCGCGTGGGTCGCTGCACGCGGTCGCCGGGTGACCGAACTGAACGATGCCGCCCAGCGCGAGTACGAGCGCACGCTCGAGGCGGGGCCGCAGCTGCAGCAGCGATGAGCACGCAGGCGCCGCCGCCACGGCCGCCGGTCCGGCCGGCGGTCGCGCTCGCGTTCTGCCTCATCGGTTTCTTCGCGCTGATCGTCGCGGGGCTGGGCCTGTCCAGCCTCGCGACCGACACCGACGTCATCTCCACCCCCGGCCTCGGGCAGGTTCCCGGAGTCATTGGCGTGGCCGCGGCCTCGATAGCCTTCGCGGGGACCGTCTGGGGCACCATCCGGCGTCCGCATCCGTCCTTCGGCGCCGCGTTCGTGGTCGTCGTCGCCGCCTGGCTCGCGTACGTTCTGATCACAGGAATCGCCGCCGCCGTCGTGGTTGCCGATATCGGCGCCGGGATGGCGGTGACCGGCTCCCTCGCGATCGGGTGGCCGGGGCTCATCGTGGCCGCGGCGGCATTGATCGCCGGGTGGACCGCGATCGCATTGGTGCGCACCCGCGCCGCTCGCCCGCAGTGGCCGTGGGAGCGCGACGACGAGGAGTGACCGAAGGGCGGCTCGCCGCATCCGGCCGAATTCACCCCCGTTCCGCGGAAACACGGCTGCGGGAGGCTACCGTGGTGTGCGTGGAGCGCTCCCTTGAGACGCAGGTGAGCCAGGCCGTCGATGCCTGGCTGCGCTGGTTGCCGCGCTGGGAGCCCTCGACCCACCGCGGCCGGGTCGCTCCGTGCCGCCGCTGCCTGGGGTCGCCGATCCTCTCCGCGGCAGGACTCGGCGCCGATGCGCCGCACGCCGTGCAGCACGGGCTCTCCACGCGGATCAAGGCGATCGTCGACCGCGCCGTCGCCGACTACACCGCGCGGAACCTGCCGCTCCTCCAGACGGAACTCGACCAGCAGGCAGCGCGCAACCGGGCCCGCACCTATCGACCGGCCGAAGGGCTCGAACCGGAGTTCGAGGGCCTGCCGCTCGACCCCGAACCCGCCCCGGGCGCACCGTTCCTGTTCACGCTCGCCGGCCTCGCCGAGCAGGCCGACGCGAGCGCGCCCGCCCTCCCGCCGTTGACCGACGAGGCAAAGGCCGCGCTTCGTCAGGAGGTGGGCCTCGCCGACGACTATGCGAACATGGTGGGCCGGGAGGTGTGTGCCATCCTCCTGCATCATCGATTGCGCATACAGGGGGAGATCGCCCGCTACGTCGAGCCCCAGATCGAGGCTCTCCTGGATGAGCTGACCCGTTCGCTCGACGCCCCCTTCGACCCCCGTGATTTCGACGGACCCCGACCCTGAGGCACCGCCCATGCACACCGCACTCGCCACCTCCGTCTCGCCGCTCATGCCGCAGGCGGGCGACCTTGTCCTGCTGACGCTGCTGTCGCTGATTCCCGCGGTCATCGTCTACGTCTGGACGGCCCTCGCGCTCTCGCGCGTGTTCGCCAAGATCGGCATCGACGGGTGGAAGGCGTGGGTGCCGGTCTACAACGCGGTGGTGTTCCTCGGTCTCGGTGGCCTGAGCGGGTGGCTGCTGCTGCTGTACCTCATCCCCGTCTTCGGCCCGATCTTCGTCTATGTCGCCGTGGTCACCGCGGCGCACCGGGTGGGAACGTCGTTCGGCTATGGCGCCGGGATGACGGTGCTCGCCGCGCTGCTGTTCCCGGTGTGGGCCAGCATCCTCGGTTTCGGCGGCGCCGAGCCCCGCGCCGGCCGCGACGCCTACGCCTACGGCGCCGGGGACGACACCGGCGAGGCGTTCCGTGCCCTGTCGCCCGACTTCGGTCGTCAGGGATTCGGCGAGCAGCCCTTCGAGGCCCGGCGCGATGTGCCGGCACCGTCGGCGTGGATCCCTCCGGCGCCCGCCCCGTTCGCCGCGAACGTCGCCCCCGCGCCGAGCACCTCGCCTCCCCCCGCGTACGACCCCGCCCCGGTCGAATCCGCACCCGCCGGCTCGCCCTGGGCGCAGGACGAGCCCGCGCTGCCGCCGGCGCCCGCACCCGTCCACGCACCGCCGTCCTGGGACGCGCCCGCTGCGTCGGAACCCGCGGAGCCCGCCCCGGTCACGTCATGGTGGATGCCGGCCCCCGAGGCGGAGGATGCGGCCGAGGCTCCGGCGCCGCAGCCCGCCGCCGCCGCGCCGCAGCCCACGCCCGCCCCGCAGCCCGCTCCCGCCGCGCCGCAGCCCGTCGCGGAGCCCGTCCTTCCGGAGCCGGCCCATCCGTCCACCCCACAGCCGGCCGCCGAGCAGCCGAAGGTCGAGTCGGACTGGCAACGCATCTTCGAGCCGGAGCCCGAGCCCGAGCCGGCCGCCCGGCCCGAGCCCCTGCCGGCACCGGAACCGGCGCCGGAGCCTCTCGCGCCGCGGCCCGTCCTTCGCCAGGCCTATGTCCCGGAACCGGACGCCTTCCCTGCGGAGTCCGGCGCCGTCTCCGCTGTCGTCGGGTCGCCCACCGCTGGCGCGCCCCGTGCCGCGGCAGCTTCGATCTCCGCCTTCCGCCCCGGAATGAGCGATTTCGTCGACGACACCGTCATCGCTTCCCGGAAGCGCCCCGCATGGTCGCTGCACCTGCCGGACGGCACGGTGGTCGAGCTGACCGGAGAGACCGTCGTCCTCGGGCGTCGGCCGGTCCCGGTGCACTCCGCCCCCGGCGCGCAGCTGATCACCGTGATGGAAGACACCCGCACGGTCTCGAAGACCCATGCGCTGCTCCGTCGGCAGTCCGAGGCATGGGTGATCTCGGACCTCGGTTCCACCAACGGCGTGGTCGTCGATGAGGTCGAGGTGGAGCCCGGGGCGACCGCCGCAGTAGAAGGCGATTTCCTGCTCGGGGATGCCGTCCTTCGGCTGGTCCGACGGGAACGTTGACGCTCGGTTGACCGTCCCTCTCACCCGGCGTATGATTGACCGGGTGTGCGCTCACGCGCGCCCTGCGTCGTGCCTCGGTACGGGGTCGGGCGCGAGGATGCGCACCATCTCAGGGAAGGGCCTGCGAACAGGTCACCCCCACGGCATATCCACCACTCCATCCGTCAGTCATCCTGCCGGACCGGTGGATCCATGTGAGCCCGCTCGGACGCGAATCGTCATCGAGCGGGGGAGACCACGTCGCTGTCACCGTGCAGCACAATCAAGGAGAGAACGTGCCAACCATTCAGCAGTTGGTTCGCAAGGGCCGTACGCCGAAGGTCTCGAAGACCAAGGCGCCGGCGCTGAAGGCGAACCCGCAGCAGGCAGGCGTCTGCACCCGCGTGTACACCACCACGCCCAAGAAGCCGAACTCGGCGATGCGCAAGGTCGCCCGTGTCAAGCTCCGCAACGGCACCGAGGTCACCGCGTACATCCCCGGCGAGGGCCACAACCTGCAGGAGCACTCGCTCGTGCTCGTCCGCGGTGGTCGTGTGAAGGACCTGCCCGGTGTGCGTTACAAGATCGTCCGCGGCGCCCTGGACACCCAGGCCGTCAAGAACCGTAAGCAGGCTCGTAGCCGCTACGGCGCGAAGAAGGGTTAAGGAATATGCCTCGTAAGGGTCCCGCCCCGAAGCGCCCCGTCGTCAACGACCCGGTTTACGGCGCCCCCATCGTCACCTCGCTGGTCAACAAGATCCTCGTCGACGGCAAGAAGTCGCTCGCCGAGTCGATCGTGTACGGCGCCCTCAAGGGTGTCGAGACCAAGACCGGGTCCGACGCCGTCGCCACGCTCAAGAAGGCGCTCGACAACGTCCGTCCCACCCTCGAGGTCAAGAGCCGCCGCGTCGGTGGCTCGACCTACCAGGTGCCGGTCGAGGTCAAGCCGCACCGCGCCAACACCCTGGCGCTGCGCTGGCTCGTCAGCTACGCGAAGGGTCGTCGTGAGAAGACGATGACCGAGCGTCTGCAGAACGAGATCCTCGACGCCTCGAACGGCCTCGGTGCCGCGGTCAAGCGCCGCGAAGACACCCACAAGATGGCCGAGTCGAACCGCGCGTTCGCGCACTACCGCTGGTAACCCCTTCGACGGTCTCAGGGACCCTTCCGCGTTCCTGGGCCCGTCGCACCCCCTCTTCGCAGTACACC
>NZ_JAPLAI010000050.1 GCF_026393345.1 Microbacterium sp. | reverse complement strand
CATCGATGACGTCGACCTCCACGACTACGTTGCCGGGTCGATCGACGCCGCACCGCCCGCGCCGCCCGCGCGCAACGACCTTGCTGAACGCCGCGCGCGGAAGGCCGCCGAAGCCGCCGCGCAGACGGCGGAGCGCACCGCATCCGATGCCGAGCGGGAACTCGGCCGGGTCGAGGCGAGACGGGCGAAGGCCCGCGAGCACGCGGATCTGGTGCGTGAGCGCGTGGAGAAGCTCCGGGCTGAGCTTGCGCGCGTCAGCGCGGATGCGGAAGCCGCCGACGACGAGGTCGAGACCCTGGATGCGGAGCACAAGGCTGCAGCATCCCGAGCCAAGGCCGCGGCGAAGGACGCTGAGCGCGCCCGCGCGGCCGTGCCGACCGACTAACCCAGCTCGCCCGGATGCGTGAGTCGCCACCATGCGCTCGGGGGCTCGATGGTGCCGTCGATTTCGATCGCGGCGGACGTCGTGTTCGGTCCGGCGGCCCACGTGATCGTGCCGACCTCTTCCCTGTCTGCGTACGCGCGGGGTGTGGTGGTCTCCATGGCCACGGTGATGGGCGTGTCCGACCAGGTCAGGAGCGACCTGTCGCCCTCGATCACAAGATCCGCCGTGGCACCCCAGGGCGTGGTGACCGAGCCGACGATCTGCCCTCCCTCCGCAACCGGTACGCGGTGGAACCCGTTCCGGATGCTGTCGAGCAGTGTGAGGACGCTCGCATCGACCGAGTCGCGCGAGAACCCGCCGAGCGCGACGCCCGTCACACTGAGCGGCGCATCGATCCCCACGTCGATGGACGCGGTGTAGAGCAGGTTGTGGGTGCCCTCGCCGAGGTTGCCGGTCTTCAACCCGGTGATCCCGCCGCGACCGAGAAGATCGTTCGTGTTGTTCAGCGTGGTCTCGATGCTCGGCACGTACAGCGTCGAGGTCGCAGCGATCCGAGCGACGATGGGGTCGGCGGCCGCGAGCCGTCCGAGCGTGAGCAGATCGCTCGGGGTACTGGTGTTGCGTGCGCTGATGCCGGTCGGCTCGACCAGCGTGGTGTTGCCGAGACCGTGCTCGTCGAGCCATACGCGCGCGGCGCGGAGGAAGGCGCTCTGCGACCCGAACGCCCAGGTCGACACGGCTTCGGCGTAGTTGCTCGCCGAGGGGATGAGCATCGTCGCGAGAGCGTCGAACTCCGACATGCTGGTGCCGGTGGGCATACGTAATACCGGTCGTAGAGGTCGTGCGCGGCCTTGTCGAATGTGATGGTCGGGCCCGGATCGCCCTCAGCGGCGAGCGGCTTCGCGTCGAGGATCACGAGGGCCGTGATGAGCTTGCTGATGCTCGCGATGGGTCGCGCCTCGTCGGTTCCGCTCGTGGCCCAGATCCCGCTCGCATCCGGGCCGAGGTACGCCTCGCCGCCGGTGACGCTGATCGCCGATGCGCCCTCGGCCGGCAGCATCAGCGCCGCCGCCGGGCCGGCTGCGGCGGTGGGGGCCTCGGCGATGGCGACCGGATCGCTCAACGGGGCGTTCAGCGCCCACGCGGTGTACCCGCCGGGCACGCCGACCACGAGGGCGAGCACGACCGCCGTGATGATCCACCCGCGCCTGCGACGGCGGCGACGGAGGGCCGGATCGAGGGCGGCGCGGCGGCTCGGAATCTCCTGGCCCTGCCGCATCCACGCCGAGAACTCCGCCACGGCGTCGGCGTCTGGGACGGAGACAACCTCGACCTCCTCTGTGGGCGGCTCGGCGGCCGCATCCGCATCCGTCGCCCCCGGCATCTGGTCCGAAGAGTCGTCCAGCGTCGTCATCGCGGCCCCCACCCGTCACGCAGACCCCCATCATGCAACATGCCGCCGACGTTCGTCACGCGCTCCCCGGTACGCTGGATGCGTGGCGCTTCGGTTTGAGGGACTCGCGGTGATGACGGACGACGTCGCCCTCCTCGCCGACATCGCTGATGCATAGCCGGCGCGCCGAGTCCTGAGCGCCGACCGACGACCCCTCGGAGAGAACCCATGACCACGCGCGCCGTCTTCGAGCCCGACGCCCGAGCCGTTCCCTACGTCGATGAAGGCGAAGGGCCCGCGATCGTGCTGCTGCCCGGGCGCGGCCTCAACACCGCGTACCTCGGCACGCTTGCAAGCGTGCTGGTGGAGCTGGGGTTCCAGGTGCTGCGCATCGGGAGTCGCCGCACCGCGGCGGTCTCGCTGCACGACCTCGCGCAGGATGTTGTCGACGTCATGGACCACGTCGGTGTCGGACACGCCTGGATCGGCGGACACGCCTTCGGTGGTGCCGTCGCCCGCACCGTGGCTCTCGACCACCACGACCGCGTGAACGGCATCCTCGTGCTCGGCGCCGAAGCGACGGAGCGGCCGGGCGAGGATGCGGCGCGGGCGCTGCGGACGCTGGCCGAGCTGCCCGCGGACGCCGAAGCGCCGGAGGAGCTCCGCGTTCTCGTGGGGGAGAAGGTGAAGCTCGCGCTGGCGTGGCCCGTCTACGCCGGCTCGCGTGATCCTCAGGTCTCGGCGTTCCAGGATGCGGCGCTCGCCGCCACTCCCGTCGAGGAGTGGATGGCGCTGGCCCCGAGCCTGCCGGTGCTCGTCATCCAGGGTTCCGACGACCGCATCACGGTTCCTGCGAACGGCGACGCGCTGAAGGCGACCGCTCTCGAGCGCACCAGTGTCGTCACGATCCCGCACGCCGGTCACCTCGCCGCCATGTCGCACCCCGGCGACGTGGCGATGGCGATCGAGGACTACCTCGGCTGGGACTGAACCCGGAATTGTAAAGCCTGAGCGGCGTTTCGGCCAGGGGCGACCCCGGACCGTGCCCATCCCCTGCTCCCTGTTAGCGTGATCGGCGCCCCGACCGGGGCACCCGCACCAGCTCGGTGTTTCTCGAACACCTGTTTCTCGAACAAGGAGAGATCATGCTCTGGACCATCCTCGGACTCATCGTCGTCGGCCTCATCGCCGGTTTCATCGCCCGCGCCGTCATCCCCGGCAAGCAGAGCATGGGCATCCTCATGACGATCGTGCTCGGCATCGTCGGCTCGTTCGTCGGCGGATTCCTCGGCTTCCTCATCTTCGGCAGCGACCCGAACGGCGGCTTCTTGCAGGCCTCCGGGATCATCGGCTCCATCATCGGCGCGATCATCGTGCTCGCGATCTACGTGTTCGCGACGCGTCGGCGCGCCACGCGCTGACACCCTCGGCGCCCGCCGCGGGTGCCGAGCCACCCCTGCGTCGCCGAACCACCCCTGTCCGCACTGCGCGTACAGGGGTGGTTCGGCGTTATGGGGGTGGGTCGGTCCGAGAATCGCGGGTACGCTCCCGGGTCTGGCCCAGCGGCCTCTGTCGCACCACACTGGCCTCATGGAGACGATCCGCACCCGAGTGTGCGTGGTGGGCGGAGGCCCGGCCGGAGTCATGCTCGGGCTGCTGCTCGCCCGCGACGGAATCGACGTCGTCGTGCTGGAGAAGCACGACGACTTCTTCCGTGATTTCCGCGGTGACACCGTGCATCCCTCGACGCTGAACATCATCGACGCGCTGGGGCTCCGTGCCGGCTTCGATGCCATCGACCACAAGCCCCTCCGGCAGCTCGACGTCGTCGTCGACGGCATTCGTCTCCACGCCGTGGACTTCACCACGCTGCCGCCGCCGAACGACTCCCTCACCCTCATGCCGCAGTGGGACCTGCTCGACCTGTTCGCCGACGCCGGCCGGCAGCATCCGTCGTTCGGCCTGCGGATGGGAACCGACGTCACTGATGTCGTCCGCACGAACGGCCGGGTGACCGGCGTCGTCGCCCGCAGCCGCGACGGGGACCTGCGCGTGGACGCCGATCTCGTCGTCGCAGCCGACGGCCGCGGGTCTACCATCCGCGACGCACTCCGCCTCGAACCGGCGGTGAACGGGGTGCCGATCGATGTGCTGTGGTTCCGCCTGCCGGCTCCGGAGGTGCCGATGCCTGACACGCTCGCCTGGGTCACCGGTGGCACCATGCTCGTCACGATCCTGCGGCCCGGGTACTTCCAGTGCGGGATGATCGTGGCGAAGGACTCGTTCGACGGCATCCGTGCCGCGGGCATCGAGGCGTTCCGCGAACGCGTCGCCGGCGTTGTGAAGCTGCTGTCCGTCCAGCTGAATCACCTGCCGGAGTGGTGGGTGCCGGGTGCGCTCCTCATCGGCGATGCGGCGCATGCGATGTCGCCGGCGTTCGGTGTCGGAATCAACTACGCGATCCAGGATGCGGTCGCCGCCGCCCGCATCCTCGTGCCCGTCCTCCGCGGCGATGCGGATCCCGCGGCGATCGACCGGGCGTGCGCGGCACTGCAGCGGCGCCGGTCAGGGCCCACCCTGCTCATGCAGGGCATCCAGCGGGTCGTCCACCGTGCGATCAACCGGCGCCCCCGCCGCATCCTGCACAGCCCGCCCACGCGTCGCGAACGACGGGTGCTGCGGATCGTGCTGCCGATCGCGCGCCGGCTTTTGCCGCGCCTCGCCGGATACGGGTTCCGGCCGGAGCGGCTCGACTTCTGACCGCCCACCATCCGGCGGTGCTCACGTCCCGCCACTGGGTGGGGCGCGTGCGTACACCGAGCGCTCAGCATCCGCTTCTAGCCTCCCGATGTGCAAAAACCCACGCGCCTGGAGCGGCGGATCGACGACGCGGCGCATCGGATCCTGCGGCAGACGCCGCGCGGCGGGTGGCGTGCGGTGGTCATCGAGTTCGGCGTGTTTTTCGCGAAGCAGGCATGGGCCTGCATCTTCGGCGGTCTGCTGCTTGCGGTCATCGTCGCCGCCCGGCTCTGGTACCCCGACGATGCGATCCTCGCCCGCAACGACGCCCTGACGATCGCGGCCGTCCTCATTCAGATCGCCATGATCGCCGGAGGACTGGAGACACGCCGTGAACTCTGGGTCATCGTGCTGTTCCACCTCACGGGTACCGCCATGGAGATCTTCAAGACGGATGCGGGATCGTGGATGTACGACGAGGGGGGAGTGTTTCGCATCGCGGGCGTCCCGCTGTTCAGCGGCTTCATGTACGCCGCCGTCGGCTCGTACATGGTCCGGGTGTACCGGCTGTTCGACATCCGGTTCCGCCGCTATCCGCCGGTGTGGGCGACGGCGGTACTCGCCGCCGCGATCTACGCGAACTTCTTCCTCCACCACTTCTGGTGGGATGCCCGCTGGGTGCTCCTCCTCGGGGTGGTGGCGCTCTGGGCCCCCACCGTGCTCCACGCGCGCGTGTGGCGTGCGAGGCTCCGTCTGCCGCTCCTCATCGTCTTCGCCGGGGTCGCCGCCGTCATCTACGCCGCCGAGAACATCGGCACCTGGGCCGGGGCGTGGCTCTACCCCAACCAGGTCGACGGATGGCAGTTCGTGTCGCTGTCGAAACTGAGCTCGTGGTTCCTGCTCATGATCATCTCCGTCGTGCTGGTGACGCTCGTCTACCCGCCGCGGGTGCCCCGCCCCGTCCCCGTGCGGCGCGGCGCGGAGACGCGGGCCACGTGACGGTCGCGTCGTCGCCCCGGCGCGACCGATAGGGTGCACACGTGCCTCACCCGACACCCCCTCGCACCCGGCTCTTCTCCGCCGCGGCCGGCGCTCTCGCACTACTGATCGCGCTCTCCGGCTGCTCGCTGATCGAGCCGGAGACCACGAGCGAGGTCGTCGGCACCGAGGAGGGGCCGAGCACCGTCGAGGACGATGAGCTCGGCGAGCTCACGGTCTACGAGGTCGACGAGGCCGGAGACCTCGTGCCCGCCGCATCCGGGATCGACCTCGAGGTGTGGGAGATGTTCCGCGAGGTGATCACCCCGGAGTTCGCCGCCGAACGGATCCTCTGGTACCAGGTCGGCGACAACGCCGACTCCGACTTCCTCGCCTGGGTGATCGAAAGCGATGAGGACCCGGAGCTCTGGAACCTCGCGGTGAACCTGGCGGGCGCGGAGGACCGCGACCTGCTGCTGCTCACCCTCATCCACGAATACGCGCATCTGCTGTCGATGGGCCCGGGGCAGACCGACGAATCCGGCGACTGCGAGGCCGAGATGGCATCCGCGGCCTGCACGGACGACGGGGCTTACCTGGCGGACTATCACGCGCGGTTCTGGGCAGGGTACGGCGATGAGGCGACAGCCTACAACGGCTCCGACGAGGAGGACGTCGCGGCGTTCTACGAGGCATACGAGGACGACTTCGTGAGCGAGTATGCGGCGACCAATCTGGGCGAAGACTTCGCCGAGGTGTTCACGGCGTTCGTGGGGGAGCCGCAGCCGACCGACCCCGGTGCGAGCGTTGTCGCCGAGAAGATCTCGTACATGTGGGAGCAGCCGGAGCTCGTGGAGATCCGCGACCGGCTCCGAGCGGAGTTCGGCGACATCACCTGGGTCGAGTACTGACTCGCCTCCCGCGCGCGTGGCCGTCGCCACCGGGTGGGAGGATTGACGGATGACCGCAACACTCGTGGCCCATGGCCTGGCTGGTGGGTACGGCCATCGCACCCTCTTCGATTCGCTCGATCTCACCGTCGCGCCGCAGGACGTCGTCGGCGTCGTGGGCGCGAACGGTGCGGGAAAGTCCACGCTGCTGCGACTGCTCGCCGGCGTCGACGAGCCGCAGGCGGGCAGCATCACCCTGGCTCCGTCCGATGCATTCGTCGGGTGGCTGCCGCAGGAGCACGAGCGTGTCCCGGGCGAGACGGTCGCCGCCTACATTGCCCGCCGCACCGGCTGTGCGGACGCGACGCAGGCGATGGATGCGGCCGCCGCGGCGCTCGGTGACCCTTCCCTGGCGGCACCGGGCACCGACCCCGCGGACGTGTACTCGGCCGCGCTCGACCGGTGGCTCGCGAGCGGTGCCGCCGACCTCGATGACCGCATCCCGGTGGTGCTCGCCGATCTCGGCCTCACCCTCGCGAGCGATGCGCTGATGACCTCGCTCTCCGGCGGGCAGGCGGCACGGGTGGGGCTCGCCGCGCTCCTGCTCTCCCGCTTCGACATCGTGCTGCTCGACGAGCCGACGAACGACCTCGACCTGGACGGTCTGGAGCGGCTGGAGGCGTTCGTCCGGGGGCTCCGCGGCGGCGTCGTGCTGGTCAGCCACGACCGCGAGTTTCTCGCCCGCTGCGTCACGCGGGTGCTCGAGCTCGACCTGGCGCAGAGCTCGAATCAGGTGTTCGGCGGCGGCTACGACGCGTACCTCGAGGAGCGGGAGACCGCCCGACGCCACCAGCGCGAGAAGTACGACGAGTTCGCGGACAAGAAGGCCGACCTCGTCTCGAGGGCGCGCACGCAGCGGGAATGGTCGAGCCAGGGCGTCCGCAACGCCATGAAGAAGGCGCCGGACAACGACAAGATCCGCCGGAAGGCCGCGACCGAGTCCAGCGAGAAGCAGGCGCAGAAGGTGCGGCAGATGGAGAGCCGCATCGCGCGGCTCGACGAGGTCGAGGAGCCGCGCAAGGAGTGGCAGCTCGAGTTCACGATCGGCGCGGCGCCCCGCTCCAGTTCCGTGGTCGCCACGCTGAATGAGGCCGTGTTCCGGCAGGGGTCGTTCACTCTCGGCCCGGTGTCGCTGCAGGTCAACGCGGGGGAGCGGATCGGGATCACCGGCCCGAACGGTGCCGGCAAATCCACCCTTCTCCGCGCGCTGTTGGGCCAGCAGCATCCGGATGCGGGAACCGCCAGTGTCGGCGCGAACGTCAGCGTCGGCGAGATCGACCAGGCACGGTCGCTGCTGGCGGGATCGCAGCCGCTCGCCGTCGCCTTTGAGGGTCTCGTCCCGGATCTTCCCTCTGGCGAGGTGCGGACCCTCCTGGCGAAGTTCGGACTCAAGGCCGACCACGTCACGCGTCCGGTCGACGAGCTGTCACCGGGGGAGCGCACCCGCGCCGGCATGGCGCTGCTGCAGGCGCGCGGCGTCAACGTGCTCGTGCTGGACGAGCCCACGAACCACCTTGACCTTCCCGCGATCGAGCAGCTGGAGAAGGCGCTGGAGTCCTATGAGGGGGCCCTGCTGCTGGTCACCCACGACCGGCGCATGCTCGCCACGGTCCGCACCGACCGCCGGTGGCGCGTCGAGGCCGGGCAGGTCACCGAGCTGTAGTCGTTCGGGCTGAGGGCTGTTAGCGGCCCTGACGCTTCTTGTAGGGCTTCGGCTGCCCCTTTACGACGGGCGTGCGACCCTTGCCCTTCGACGCCTTCGCCTTGCCACCGGCCGGCACCACGGGCTTCGGAGCCACCGGCGGCAATGTGGCGCGCAGCTCAGGCGCTTCGGCGAGCAGGAGCTGGCCGGCCGGGGTCAGCTGCGTGCCGTTCCCCCGGGTGAACAGCGGCTGTCCGATCTCATCCTCGAGCTTCTCGATCGAGGTGTACAACGAGGCGAGCGGGATGCCGAGGGCGTCGGCTGTACGGGGGAAGTGCAGCTCCTCGGCCACGGCGAGAAACCGTTCGAGCTGGGTGATGTTCACAGGGATGCCTTCCGTCCGTCAGCTTCTCCATTGTCGCAGGGGTGCGTGCGAGCGTTCTCCACACGCGGGAGAGGGGCGTGCGCGATGTCACGGAAGAGTACCCATGTCGCGGACAACGACAACGACATCGACGCCGGCGTATCGTGATCCAGGTCGCCCGACCCGCAGGACACCGTGACCCCGAAGGACATCGTGACAACTGACACTCTTCCCGCCCACCCGAACGAACCGCACGCAGCGGGGATCTCCGGTCGACTCAACTGGCTGCGTGCCGGGGTGCTCGGCGCCAACGACGGGATCGTCTCGGTCGCGGCAATCGTGGTCGGTGTCGCGGGCGCGACGAACGATCTGGCACCGATCCTCACCGCGGGCGTCGCCGCTCTCGTCGGTGGCGCGATCTCCATGGCGCTCGGAGAATACGTTTCGGTCAGCAGCCAGAGCGACAGCGAGAAATCCCTCATCGCCAAGGAGACGCATGAGTTGCAGGAGATGCCGGAGGAGGAGTTGGAGGAGCTCGCCGGCCTCTACCAGGCCAAGGGCATCTCGAGGGAGACCGCCCGGAAGGTCGCGGAGGAGCTCACCGCACACGACGCCCTCGCTGCTCACCTTTCCGCAGAACTGAACATCGACCGGAACGACCTCGTCAGCCCGTGGCGGGCGGCTCTCGCCTCGGCGATCGCGTTCACCGTGGGTGGCCTCATCCCCTTCCTGGCGATCCTGCTCCCCGAGGCGATCCGCATCCCGGCGACGTTCGTCCTCGTCCTCCTCGCCCTCGCCATCACGGGCGCGCTGGGTGCGCGGCTCGGCGGGAGCCGGATGCTGCGCCCCACGCTCCGCGTCGTCATCGGCGGCGTCCTGGCCCTCGGCGCGACCTACCTCATCGGCACGCTCCTCGGCACCGGAATGGCGTAGTCCACAGCCCGATGCCGGTGCCCGCCACACGTGACAGGATGCCCTCATGCCGGAGTCACCCGAAGTTCAGGCACTCGCCGAATTCCTCGCGAAGCGGATGGTCGGCCACCGCATCCGCACCTTTACTGTGCGCGACCAGCGCGTGTTGAAGACACGGCCCGCACCGGATCCGGCGGGGGAGCAGGTGAACGGTGTCCTGCGGTTCGGGAAGTACCTCGACATCGACGCCGGCGCGAACCATGTGGTGTGCAGTCTCGGTCGTCACGGATGGGTCCGCTGGCACGACACGCGGCCCGCGGAGGCGGCGGGCGCAGAGGTCGTCGCGCGGCTCGGCCTCGACGACGGGGCAACGATCGACCTCGTTGACGCCGGTGAGTTCCGCTCGGTCGGGGTGTGGATCGTCCCCGAGACGGCAGACGTCCCCGGCGTCCGCAAACTCGGACCCGATCCTGCTGACCTCAGCTTCACCCGTGCCGACTTCCGGCGCGCTGTCGACGGCCGCCGGAAGATGATCAAGGCGATCCTGCAGGAGCAGGAATCGCTCGCCGGGATCGGCAACGCCTATTCGGATGAGATCCTGTTCGCGGCCAAGATCGCGCCGACCGTCTACGCCAGCGCCCTGGACGACGAGGCCCTCGACCGGCTGTACACCGCGCGGACGACGACCATTCGGGGCGCGATCGACGCGCGGCGCGGTCTCCCGCCCGAGGAGATGAAAGCCGCCAAAGTGGCGGCGATGGCAGTGCACGGACGCACCGGCGAGCCCTGCCCGGGATGCGGCGGAACCATCGTTGACATCGCGTTCGGCGGAACCACGGCGCAGTACTGCCCCTCCTGCCAGCACTGATCAGGCGGATTCCTCTCGCGCGGCGGCACGGCGTACGGCACAGTGGTGTCCACGACAGGGGTGTTCCGAGGCTTGGGGGCTGACATGATCCGACGTGCACGCATCACGATCGCTGCGGTCGCGGTGTCGACCGCGGTCCTCCTGCTGAGCGGATGCGGGGGCTCGGAGCCGGCGCCCACCGTCACCCCGACCTCCTCCGCGAGTGTCATGACCCCCACGCCCACCGCCGCGCCGGCGCCGACCGAAACGTCCGCACCGGTGACTCTCCCGACCGACTGCAACGCCCTCGCCACCGACGCGACGCGCCAAGAGACCGTCGGCGACATGACCCTCCAGAGCAATGGGGAGGGTTTCGTGCGGCTAGCCCCGGACGGTGCCACGCTCGCCCTCGGCTGCGACTGGATCGTGGGTGACGCGACCGGCCTGCTGCTCCTGATCAGCACCGCGACGCCGGAGGCTGTCACCTCGGCCGTGGGCGACCTGCCCGCCCAGGGCTACAGCTGCCAGGTGTCCGACGACTTCGGCGCCGACTTCTGCACCCTGCCCGGCTCGGGCGAGAACACCGAGGAGATGATCGTCGCCCGGGATGGCGTCTGGATCTATCTGGCCAGCGTCAACCGCAACGCCCGTGCCTTCCTCTCGGAGATCGCGACACAGATCTTCGGCTGATGACGCCGCGCTCCGGTGCGGCCCACAGAGCGCCGGATAGTCGTACGATGGAGCGATGTCCACCGTTTCACAGCCGACGACTCCGCTCGAGCCGCTCGCGCCAGAAGCCCGCCTCCTCCCGCTGATCTCGCCGGAGGATGCCGCCGACTCCTGTTGCGGAGGCAGCTGCAGCCTGGGCTGAACCCTCAGGCGGTCTGGCCGGAGTGCTTCCCCTCGGCGATCTCCTCGACGAGCTTCGCGTTGAACGCGGGCAGGTCGTCGGGAGTCCGGCTGCTCACCAGCCCCTCGTCGACCACCACCTCTTCATCGACCCAGGTTGCGCCGGCGTTGCGCAGATCCGTCTTCAGGCTCGGATAGCTCGTGAGCGTCCGGCCCTCGACCACCTCCGCCTCGATCAGCGTCCATGCGGCGTGACAGATAGCGCCCACCGGCTTGTGTTGGACGAAGAAGTCCTTTGCGAACGCGACGGCATCCGCATCCATCCGTAGATGATCCGCGTTGACGACACCGCCCGGCAGCACGAGTGCGTCGAAGTCGTTCGCGTCCGCATCGGCGGCCGCCAGGTCCACTGTCTGCAGGTGACCGTTCTTGCCCTCGATGCGATCGGAGGCCGGCGACACCATCACCGGCGTGCCGCCCGCGAGCTGGACCGCATTCCACGGCGACGTCAGCTCGGAGTCCTCGTATCCCGTCGTCGCCAAGAAGGCGACCTTCTTCCCGATGAGATCTGTCACGTCATCCATGCTGACGGTTGTCACGCGTCCGTCGGACGGGGTTGACACGCCTCAGTGCGCGAACGGGACGTCGATGACGTCGGCCGGCTTCTTGATGAAGATTGCACCGAGGATGGTGGGGATCGCGACGATCGCCGCGAAGAGGAACGCCATCCGCGCACCGGCGGCCCACGCGGCATCCTCGGACGCTCCCGCAGCCTCCGCGCCGACGAACCCGGCGTTGACGATCGTGATCATCACCGCGATACCCGCGGCCCCCGCCACCTGCTGCACGGTGCTGACCACGGCGCTGCCGTGTGAGTACAGGTGCGGCGGAAGCGAACCGAGGGATGCGGTGAACAGCGGCGTGAACGACATCGCCAGGCCGAGCGACAGGAACGTCTGCACGATGAGGAGCTCCCACACCGGGGTGTTCTCGCTCAGGCTGGTGAAGAACCACAGGAGGGCGACGGTGAGGATGCTGCCGGGAAGCAGCAGCACTCGCGTTCCCCACCGGTCGTAGATGCGGCCGATGAGGGGGCCGGCGAAGCCCATCGCCAGTGACCCGGGAAGGACGACCAGGCCGGCGTCGGTCGCGGAGAGGCCGGCGGAATTCTGCATGTACAGCGGCAGCACGGTGATGGTGCCGAAGAACGCGAGCGACAGCACCGCGAAGTGCGCCACCGACAGCGAGAAGTTGCCGAAGCGGAACACGCGCATGTCGAGGAGGGCCCGGTCGGTGCGCTGCAGTCGCAGCTGGCGCCAGACGAACAGGGCGAGCGAGACGACACCGATGCTCAGGGACACCACCAGGGTGAGGGTAGCGAGGGCCGCTGCCGCCGCATCCGTCTGACCGGACGCGCTTTCCCCGCCGCCGATCTGGCTGAGACCGAAGACCAGGCCGCCGAAGCCGAACGCCGACAGCACGACCGACAGCACGTCGATGCGGGCGCGTTTCTGCTCGCTCACGTTGTGGATCCAGCGGGCACCGACGACCAGGGCGACCAGGGCGATGGGGAGGACGATGCCGAAGATCCAGCGCCAGCCCAGGTGGTCGAGGATGAATCCCGACATCGTCGGGCCGATCGCGGGCGCGAGCGCCATCACGATGCTCACCCGGCCCATCATCCGTCCGCGCTCGTGCGACGGCACCACGGTCATGATGGTGGTCATCAGCAGCGGCATCATGATCGCCGTGCCCGAGGCCTGCACGACCCGGGCGGCGACGAGCACCTCGAACCCGGGGGCGAGGAGTGCGATGAGCGTTCCCGCCGAGAACAGGGTCATCGCGGCGATGAAGACGATCCGTGTGCCGAAACGCTGCAGGAGGAATCCCGTGATCGGGATGACGATCGCCATGGTCAGCATGAACGCGGTCGTCAACCACTGCGCCGCGACGGCCGTGATGCGCAGATCGGTGATGAGGTGCGGGATCGCGACGCCCATCGTGGTCTCGTTGAGGATCGCCACGAACGCCGCGCCCAGCAGCAGCCAGATGACGCGGTTGTCGTTGCGGACGACCGGAGCCGAGCCGGTGCTCGTGGGCACGGACCCGGTGATCGGGGCGGCGGTCATCGTCGTCTCCAAGAATGTTGCGCGGGAACTCGGCCCGAACGGGCGTCTCCGAGCGTAACGGGCGCCTGCGACATGACATTCCCGTTCCGTGGAATCATTCGAGCATGAGCGAACGGCGCTACTCGTCATCGATCCTCGTGCGAGGCGCCGTGGGCCTGGCTGGCGCGGTCCTCGCGGTCGTCGTGACGCTGCCGTTCCTCGGCGTCATCGCCGCCCTGCTTGCCGGATGGGCGGTGTTCGCCCTCATCCAGGTGGTGTGGGTCGCACGGCTCATTTGGCCGATGGATGCAGCACAGACCCGGGAGCACGCGCGCCACGAGGATCCCGGTCGCTCCGTAGCCCGCATCGTGTCGATCGCCGGCTCTCTCGCGAGCCTCGCCGCGGTGGCCCTGGTGCTGCTGCTGACCGGTGACGAACCTCGCGCCGAAGCGCTCACGGCCGCGGCGATCGCGGTGGTGAGCGTCGCCGCATCCTGGGCTCTGAACCAGACCGACTACACGCTGCGCCTGGCGGCCGCCTACTACGGCGACCCCATCGGCGGGATCGACTTCAACCAGAAGGAGGATCCGATGTACACCGACTTCGCGTATGTGTCACTCGGCCTCGGCATGACCTATCAGATCGCCGACACCAACATCCGGACGAACGCGATCCGGCGCCTGGTCATCGGGCAGACCTTGCTGGCCTACCTGTTCGGCGCGGGGCTGCGGATCGCTGATGCCCTGGAAGACGATCTCGTCCGGGGTGATCAGCTTGTCGATGTCCTGCTTCTTCAGGTCGGCGAGGGCCTCGTTGCGCAGTGGGTCGGGAGTCTCGGAAGTGGTCATGCCGACACCATATCGGGACCGGATGCGGCAGCCCCGGGGGTTGCGCGGACACCTAGGCTGAGGCCATGAGCATGAGCGGACCTCCCACGCAGGCGGCGAAGTTCCGCGGTGTGAACATCGAGGCCCAGCGGCGTGCGAACTCCGAGGCCCCCCGCATCCCGGATCTCGGGCGCCGCATCCGTGCGCTGTTCCGTCCGTACCGTGGGCGACTCGCGGTGACGGCGGTCCTCGTGGTCCTCGGCGCCGGGATTGCGGTGATCCCGCCGCTGATCGTGCAGCGGGTGTTCGACGATGCGCTGTTTCCGACGGACGGCGGCGCGGTAGACCTCTCGCTGCTGGCGCGCCTCGTCGCCGCCATGATCGGGCTGTTCCTGCTGTCGGCCGGCGTCAACGTGGTGCAGACATGGTTGACCTCCACGGTCGGGAACCAGGTCACCGGTGACCTGCGCGTGCGCCTGTTCGACCACCTGCAGTCGATGGAGATGGGGTTCTTCGCCCGCACCCGCACCGGTGTCATCCAGTCCCGGCTGCAGAACGATGTCGGCGCGGTCTCCGACGTGCTCACCAACACGGTCACCAGCATCCTCGGCAACACGGTCACGGTCGTCGCGTCGCTCATCGCCATGGTCATCATTGACTGGCGACTGACGCTCATCGCCGTCTTCCTCATGCCGGTGCTTGCCCTGGTGCAACGCCGTGTCGGACAGGTGCGCGCGCGCATCGCCGGTCAGACGCAGGAATCGCTGTCGGAGCTCAGTGCGATCACCCAGGAGAGCCTGAGCGTGTCCGGCATCCTGCTGGCGAAGTCGTTCAACCGTCAGGGAGACGAGTCCGACCGCTATCGCGCGGAGAACAGCAACCAGGTCGCCCTGCAGGTACGCCGGGCGATGAGCGGACAGGGCTTCTTCGCCGTCGTCGGCGTGATCATGGCCTCCGTGCCCGCGATCATCTACCTCGTCGCGGGTTTTCTCATCACCGGCGGTGCCGACACCATCACAGCGGGCACGATCGTCGCCTTCACCACGGTGCAGGCACGCCTGCTGCAACCGCTCATGGGGCTCATGCGGGTGGCACTCGACCTGCAGACCTCTTCCGCCGTCTTCGCTCGAATATTCGAATATCTCGACCTGCGCCCGGCCATCGTGGACCGCCCCGGCGCGAAGGATGCGGCGGACGCCCCCGGACCGCTCGGGCAGGTGGAGTTCCGCGATGTGGGCTTCCGCTATCCCGGGGCGTCGGAGGTGCTCCCGGCCACCCTCTCCGGCGTGTCCTTCGTCGCGGAGCCGGGTCAGCACGTCGCCTTCGTCGGGCCGAGCGGAGCCGGAAAGACGACGATCCTCTACCTCGTGCCGCGCCTATACGAGGCGAGCAGCGGTCAGGTGCTCCTGGCCGGAGCGGACGTCCGCGACCTGACCGCCCGCTCCATCGTCGACCAGATCGGTATCGTCACGCAGGAGACCTACCTGTTCCATGCGACCATCGCCGAGAACCTGCGGTACGCAAAGCCGGACGCCACCGACGCTGAGCTCGAAGAGGTGTGCCGCGCCGCCAGCATCCATCACGTGATCAGCGGTTTCGAGCACGGCTACCAGACCGTCGTGGGGGAGCGCGGATACCGGCTCTCGGGCGGTGAGAAGCAGCGGATCGCGATCGCGCGTGTGCTGCTGAAAGACCCGCCGGTGCTGCTGCTCGACGAGGCGACTTCGGCGCTCGACACGGTCTCGGAGCGGATCGTGCAGGAGGCCCTGGATGCGGCGGCGCGAGGCCGCACGACCATCACGATCGCCCACCGGCTCTCGACCATCATCGGCGCGGACGTCATCCATGTGATCGATGCAGGTCGCATCGTCGAATCCGGCACGCACAGCGACCTGCTCGCCGCCGGCGGACTCTACGCCGACCTCGCCGCGCAGCAGATGGCGTCTTCCCGCGTGGCCGAGGACGAGCTCCGCGACCGCCTTCGCTGACGAGCCCTTCGCGCTCGTATTCCTTGCGCGAGTGGGCAGTCGTGGTGACTTTGGGCGACCGCAAGCCCGCCGCTACTGCCCACTCGCGCGAGAGACGGCGGCAGCGAGATCAGCGAGGAGAGGGACGGGGTGCTCGAGGTCCGTCTGGGTCACCGTGATGTAGGTCCACCCGACCGCCTCAAGCCGCCGGCGTCGGGCCAGATCCCGCTGCCACTGTGCGCGGTCGCGGTGGTGGTCGCCTTCGTACTCGATCGCGATGCGTAGCCGCGTCAGCGCGAGATCCACCCGAGCCACGAAGGTCCCGGCATCGTCGAAGACCTCGACATTCACATCGAGATCGGCGTAGCCGGCCTCGATGAGCAATATCCGCAGTTCCGATTCCTTCGGCGACTCGGCCCGGTCGGTAAGGAGTTCCAGCGCGAGGCGGGCGATTTTCGCCCCGCGGGCGCCGGAGTGATGGGCGACGATCGTGCGGAGATCCGCGATACCGGCCAGAGGGTCACGCGCGGAGAGGAGGCGGTCGCCCACGGCGACGAGCTCACGCAGGTCCAGCGTGCTCGCCAGATCGAGGTAGGTTCGCGACGGGCTTGTGACCGGGATGCCGAAGAGCCAGGCGCAGTCCGCAGGTTCAAGCGCACGCGAGTGGCCGTGCACGCGATCGCGGCGCCGTGGCGCACGTGTGCCGTGCGGCACCGTGACGTGGAGGGTGTCGTCTGTGAGGCGTCGCGGCAGCGGCAGCATCCGGAGGCGCCCTGCCGTCGCGTCGCTGAAGACCGCCCCGAGCGGCAGCGTGAGGGCATGAGCACGACAGCGGTCGACGAGGTCATGCATGTCGGCGGGGAGGCGGACGCCGCGGACGGGAGTCCAGAGGTCACTCGCGCGGGTGCGGCTGCGCGGGATCTCGGGGTGTTCGGCGACGAAGAAGGCCCGGCCGCAGAGGTCGGCGGGGAGCGGGTGGGGAGACTGTGCCATCCCTCGATGGTTGGCGTTCGAGGGATGGAATCTCCGCCGTCCACACCCCCGCGGACCCGCTCACTCCTGTTCACCTCCTGGGGAGGAGAGGACGATCCCGCGCGAGTGGGCAGTCGTGGTGGGTTTGGTCGCCTCGAGAGTCGCCACGATTGCCCACTCGCGCGACAACGACGGGGGTCACCAGAGCCGGGCGGCCGAGAGTAAAGGCTCGACCTCGACGGGGATGGGGAGGGACGCCGCGTCCGGACGCGCCGACAGCGCGCGGGCGAACGCCCCCACGGCGCGGCGGTACTCCGCGTCCGGGTGATCCGCGGCGATCCGGGCAAGGCGCGGCAGGTCCATGGTGAGGATGAGCCCGACGCGGGCGCTCGCGGCCCGAGCCCTGCCCGCCGCATCCAGCACCGCGAGACCCTCGCTCATCGCCGTGACGCAGTCACGCAGCACGTCGAGCCGCTGCTCGTACTGCGTGATCGAGGTGCCCTCGGCACGCTCCCGCCATTGCACCACGACGTCCGGCAGCACATCGAACCGCCGCGCGCGCGTGTACATGAGCTGTGCCACGACCTGATCCTCATAGAACCGGTCCTCCGGGAATCGCAGATGCTGCTGCTGCCAGAACGCGGTGCGGGAGAGCTTCGACCACGCCACGATGTTTCCGGACGCGGCGGGGTGGTCGTCGAGCGTGATCCCCCGGCGCGCCGGATCGGTCGCCGCCCGCACCCACGGCTGCACGGTGCCCGCCGCGTAGCCGCCGACACCGTCGGGGCGCAGCCGCACGTACGCGCCCGCGACGAAATCGCTGCCGGTCTCGTCCAGGGTCTCGACCATGCGCGCCAGCGCCTCCGGGAGCAGCACGTCGTCGGCATCGAGGAGGCCGAGAAAGGGGGTGTCCACCGCATCCAGACCGGTGTTGCGCGCCGCCCCGAGCCCGCGACGGTGCGGATGGTGCAGGACACGGAAACGCGGATCGGATGCGGCCGCCGCCGCGAAGATGTCGCCGGTGGCATCGGTGGACCCGTCGTCGATGAGGAGCGCCGTCCACTCCTGCAGGGTCTGCGCGCGCAGCGAGTCCAGCGCGTCTGCGGCGTACGGCGCGACGTCGTAGCCCGGGACGATGACGGTGACGACGGGGGAGGGGCTCACGGAGCCGATTGTACGGCGGCGACCGCGTCGGCGACGGCCCGCGCCAGACCGGAGACGTCGACCGGTGCGTGGGGGAACGTGAATCGCACCGATGTCTGTGCCACCTCGTCGGCGATACCGAGTGCGCGCAGCACATGCGACGGTTCGTCGCTCCCCGCCGCGCACGCCGACCCGCTCGATGACGTCACCCCGCGCCGCTCCAGCTCCAGCAGCACCGCCTCGCCGCTCGTGCCGGCGAAGGTGAAGCTCGCGGTGCCGGGAAGGCGTCGTACGGGATCGCCGGTGAGCCGGGCCGTGGGCACCAGGGCGAGCACCCCGGCGATGAAGGTGTCGCGGGCCGCCGCGACCCGCGCCGCGGATTCGACGCGCTCGGTCTCGGCGAGTTCCAGCGCCGTGGCGACCGCGACCGCCCCGGCGACGTTCTCGGTGCCGCTCCGGCGCCCGCGCTCCTGCCCGCCGCCGTGGAGGAGCGGCTCCAGCCGGATGCGGCCGCGCACCGCGAGCACGCCCGTACCCTTGGGTGCGCCGACCTTGTGGCCGGCGATCGAGATCGCATCCGCCCCGGTGCCCGACAACGGCAGCCAGCCGGCGGCCTGCACGGCATCCAGGTGCAGTGGCACGCGCTCCGGCGCGGTCACGGCCGAGAGCCCCACCGCATCCTGCACCGTGCCGACCTCGTTGTTCGCATACCCGATGCTGACGACGGCCGTTTCGGGGCGGAGCGCCTCGGCGAGGGCCGCTGCGGCCACCCGCCCCGCCGCATCCACCGGCAGCAGGGTGACGTCGAACCCGTGCACGCGCCGCAAATAGTCCACCGACTCCAGGATCGACTCGTGCTCGATCGGGGTCGTGATCACGTGCCGCGCCCCGCGGTCCAGGAGCGCCGCCACCGCGATGCCCTTGATCGCGAGGTTGTTCGCCTCGGTGCCGCCGGAGGTGAAGATCACGTCTCCGGCTCGCATCCCCACGATCGCGGCCACGCGGGCGCGGGCGTCGGCCAGCGCACGCGCCGCCTGGTCGCCCACCTCATGATGGCTCGACGGGTTGCCGAACGCGTGCGTGAGGTACGGCAGCATCGCCTCGAGCACCTGCGGACGCACCGGGGTCGTCGCGGCGTTATCGAGGTAGAGCGGGTTCACGAGGGGTCCGGCATCCCGACGGTCATGTCGAGGCCGAGGTCCAGCCCCCGCGCACCGTGCGTCAGGGCGCCGACGGAGATGACATCGACACCGGTCTCGGCGATGGCGCGCACCGTCTCGAGCGTCACCCCGCCGGAAGCGTCGACGGTCGCCCGGCCCGCGACCTGCTCGACGCCGCGGACGAGATCTGCGAGCGAGAAGTTGTCGAGCATGATGGTGCCGATCCCCGCGGCGAGCACCGCCTCGATCTGGTCCAGCCGGTCCACCTCCACCTCCACATGCGTGGTGTGGGGGAGCCGGGCGATGGCCCCCTGCAGCGCCTGGGTGACGGAGAGACCGGATGCGGTGAGCACCGCGAGGTGGTTGTCCTTGGCCATGACGGCGTCGGAAAGCGAGAACCGGTGGTTGTGGCCCCCGCCGCACACCACGGCGTGACGCTCGAAGGCGCGCAGGCCCGGCGTGGTCTTGCGGGTATCGGCGATCCGCGCGCCGGTGTGCGCGACCTCCCTGACGTACTGGGCCGTCAGGGTGGCGATGCCGCTCATCCGCTGCACGAAGTTCAGCCCCACCCGCTCGGCGGTGAGTACGCTCCGCGCCGGCCCCTCGACCGTGGCGAGCACCTGACCGGCGGTGAAGCGCTCGCCGTCGGTGACGCGCAGCCGCACGGTGACGGCGGGGTCGGTGAGCCGGAATGCGGCCGCGAACACGTCGCCGCCGGCGAAGACGCCGTCCTCGCGGGCGACGAGGTCGGCGCGGGCCGTGGCCTCCGCCGGGATCAGGGACTCACTGGTGAGGTCGCCCCACGGCGCGTCCTCGTCGAGCGCTGCGGCCACGACGCGGTCGATCACGGTGCGGGTCAGCATGCGGCCACCTCTCGGACGGCTCCGGCTGGGGCCAGGGGACTCTCGTCGGCGCGGAAGTGCGCCCCCACCGAGGTCGTGCGGCGTTGCGCTGCGGCGACGACCGCCTGCGCGACGAGCAGCAGGTTCTCGTCCTCGAACGCGATCTCCGTCTCCGGCGTCCGCTCCACCGCGGCCCACGCGGTGAGGGTCCGGGCGGCACGCGCGAGTCCGTCCGCATCCCGCACGAGCCCCACCTCGCGCCACATCAGCTGCTGCAGCGCGGCGCGCGAGAAGGGTTCGGCCCCGGGCTCGGCCGTTGCCCCCTCGGCGTCGGCCGGAGACGCGGCGGGCACGGGCCAGGATGCGGTGGCATCGGCCGCGAGCACATCACCGACGCGCGCGCCGAACACGGCACCCTCCAGCAGCGAGTTGGAGGCGAGTCGGTTCGCCCCGTGCACGCCGGTGCGGGCGACCTCGCCGACCGCGTACAGCCCGGGGAGTGTGGTGCGGCCCCGCAGATCGGTGGCGACGCCGCCCATGAGGTAGTGCGCGGCCGGGGTGACCGGAATAGGCTCCCGGGACCAGTCGAACCCGTGCGCGCGCACGGCGGCGTCGATCGTCGGGAACCGCGCCGCGAGGAACCCGGCGGTGTCGGGTGCGCCGAGCGCCGTGGCATCCAGGCGGACCGGATGTCCGTCCTGCGCAGCCACCGTCCGAGCGATCGACCGGGCGACGACGTCACGGGGGGCGAGCTCGCCGTCCGGGTGTGCGTCGAACGCGAACCGCCGCCCGGCGTCGTCGATGAGAACGGCGCCCTCTCCGCGGACGGCCTCGGAGACGAGGAACGGCGGGTCGCCGGCGAGGACGGTGGGGTGGAACTGCACGAACTCGAGATCCGCCACCGCCGCGCCCGCCCGGAGCGCCGCAGCGATGCCGTCACCGGTGGCGACCAGCGGGTTGGTCGTGTACGCATACAGCTGACCGGCGCCGCCCGTGGCGAGCACCACGGCGTCCGCCTCCACCACCTCGCGATCCCGGTCGTCGACGAGGAGGGTCACGCCCGCGGCGCGGCCGTCTCGGACGACGATGTCGACGAGGAATGCGTGCTCGATCACGCGCGCCCCGGATGCGCGGATCGCGGCGACAAGGGCGTGCTCGATGGCGGCCCCCGTCGCGTCGCCCCCGGCATGCAGGATGCGTGGATACGAGTGCGCCGCCTCGAGACCCTTACGGAGTTCTCCCTGCGCGTTGCGGTCGAACCCGACGCCCCAGTCAATGAGCTCGCGGATGCGGTCCGGACCCTCGTCGACGAGCACTCGCACCGCGGCCTCGTCAGACAGGCCGGCGCCGGCGGCGAGCGTGTCGGCGAGGTGCGCGTCGGCGCTGTCCTCGTCGAACATCACCGCGGCGATCCCGCCCTGCGCGTAGTGGGTGTTGGCGTGGTCGAGCACGTCCTTCGTGACGAGCGTCACCTGCACGCCGGTCCGCGCGGCGTGCAGCGCGGCCACGATCCCCGCGATCCCGCTGCCGACGATGACGGCGTGCACGGTCAGGCCACGATTCCGGTCGGCTTGGCGGCCAGCATCCGCTCCAGCGCCACGCGCGCGGGGTCGGCCACGGAGCTGTGCACCTGGATGCGGTTGACGACCTCGCCCGCGACGAGTCGCTCCAGCACCCAGGCGAGATAGCCCGGGTGGATGCGGTACATCGTGGAGCAGGGGCACACGACAGGGTCGAGGCAGAAGATCTCGTGCTGCGGGAACTCGGCGGCCAGGCGCTGCACCAGGTTGATCTCGGTGCCGACCGCGAAGGTGGTGGGCTCGGTGGCCGCGAGGATGGCCTTGCGGATGTAGTCGGTGGAGCCGGCCTCGTCGGCCGCGTCGACGACCGCCATCGGGCATTCCGGGTGCACGATGACACGGACGCCGGGGTGCTCCGCACGGGCCTTGTCGATCTGGTCGACGGTGAACCGGCGGTGTACCGAGCAGAAGCCGTGCCAGAGGATGACGCGCGAATCCAGCAGTGTCTGCTCGTCGGATCCGCCGAGCGCCTTCGTGGGGTTCCACATCGGCATCTGATCGAGCGGTACGCCCATGGCCTTGGCGGTGTTGCGTCCGAGGTGCTGATCGGGGAAGAACAGCACACGGCGGCCGCGGGCGAAGGCCCACTCCAGCACGGTGCGGGCGTTGGAGGACGTGCAGACGATGCCCTGGTGGCGACCGACGAAGCCCTTGATCGCGGCCGAGGAGTTCATGTAGGTCACCGGGATGACCGGCAGCAGACCCTCGGCGTCGGGGGTGTCGAGGTCGCCCAGCACATCGGCGAGCTGCTCCCAGCATTCCTCGACCTGGTCGATGTCGGCCATGTCGGCCATGGAGCAGCCGGCGGCGAGGTTCGGCAGGATAACCGCCTGCTCCGGTCGCGACAGCAGGTCGGCGGTCTCCGCCATGAAGTGCACGCCGCAGAAAACGATGGCCTCCGCGTCGGGGTGCTCGAGCGCGGCGTTCGCGAGCTGGAACGAGTCGCCGACGTAGTCCGCGTGCCGGACGACCTCCTCGCGCTGATAGAAGTGGCCGAGCACGACGACCCGCTCGCCGAGCGTCGCCTTTGCGGCGCGGATCCGGTCGTGCAGCTCCTCGTCCGGAGCATCGCGGTACTCCTGCGGCAGTGACCCCTGCTGCGGCGAGCCGGTGGGGATGATGTCGCCCATGGACGCGCCCGGGCCGTACCCGGGACGAGCGTCAAATTGCCAGGGGCCTGCGGCCAGCTCGGTGCTGCAGGTGCTGCCGGCGGTGACGCCGGAGACGATCGCCTGGATCTCGTGGTCGACCGAGGGGTCGATCGGACGAGGCTGCAGGGTCAGGGATGTCGCGGTCATGACGTGCTCGATTCGTGACGGGGACGAATGTCGAGGGGGCCACGGTCGGCCAGCTCGACGTCCTGGTTGTAGCGGTACAGCCGCGCGGGCCGGTGGCTGCCGGTGCGGAAGTCGTCGGTGGGGATGAGGGATCCGGAGTTCTCCGCCTGTCGGCGGAAGTTCGCCGGGTCGAGGCGGCGCCCGAGGATCGCCTCGTACACCTCGCGGAGCTCCGCGAGCGTGAAGGTGTCGGCAAGCAGTCCGTGCGCGATACGGGAGTAGCCCACCTTGTTGCGCAGGCGCCACAGCGCGTAGTCGACGATCTCGTTGTGGTCGAAGGCGAGGTGGCCGAGGCGGTCGACCGTGACCCAGCGGACGTTCTCCGGCTCGGTCCCGGCGGCGGCGTATCCACCCGCCTGTGCGTCGACCTCGTCCGCACGCAGCAGCGCCCAGTACACGATCGACACGACCCGGCTGGGGGAGCGGTCGACAGCGCCGAAAGCGTAGAGCTGCTCGAGATAGCTGGGCGTGAGGCCCGTGGTTTCGGCGAGCGTGCGAGACGCCGCATCCTCGAGGCCCTCCGAGATGTCGAGCCAGCCACCCGGCAGCGCCCACAGGCCCATGTGCGGGTCGCGGGTGCGGCGCACGAGCGGCATCACGAGGCTCGGGCAGTCGTCGCCGGGCTCGCGCCGCAGGGTGAAGATCACGGTCGACACCGCGACCCGCGTGACGTCCGAGTGTTCGGCGTCGCGGGTGTCGGCAGTGCCGATCGCGGTTCGTGTCATGGTGACCCTAACTTCGATTCGATCTTAGTGTCACTCTGACCTGAAGGGCAAGTCGCTCTCGTTCCCCGGCGCCACCGGGCCCCCCTCGTATGCTGGCTGAGGAAGGGAGCCACATGGTGGTCATCGTGGTGGACGTGATCCTGGTCCTCCTGCTGGTTCTCGCCCTCGTCGGTGGCGCCACCCGGGGTCTCCTCGCCAATCTCGGCGCGCTCGCGGGTCTCATCGCCGGCGGGATCGCGGCCTGGTGGCTCATGCCGGTGGTGAGCCGCGTGACGCCCTGGCCGGATGCCCGCAGCGCTCTCGTCATCGCCACCGGCGCCCTCCTGCTCGTGCTCGGCGCGGTCATCGGCGGTGCGCTCGCGACGGCGCTCCGCCGCCGTACCGACCGGATGCGGCTGAAACCGCTCGACCGCATCCTCGGCAGCGTCCTCAGCGTCGCGGTCATGGCCCTCGCGATCTCGCTCGTGGCGCAGAGCGTCGCCGGCGCAGGCCTCACGGTCGTCTCTGCCGCGGTCTCGTCCTCACGGGTGCTTGGCGTCATCGACGCCGTCACGCCGCGCCCGGTCGCGGAGGCCCTCGCGCGGGTGCGACAGACCTTCGTGGCGGACGCGCTGCCGCGGCTGGGTGAGCTCATCGAGATCGGGCCGCCCGTCGAGGACACCCCGCCGGTCGACCTCGACGACCCGGCGCTGAACGCGGCCGCGCAGTCCGTCGCCCGGGTGGCGGGGACGGCGTTCGCGTGCGGCCAGAACCTCACCGGCACCGGCTTCGTCATCGCGGAGGACCGCGTCGTCACCAACGCGCACGTCGTCGCCGGGGTGCGGGACCCGGTGGTGGAGCTTCCCGGACGACCGGCGCAGGACGGCACCATCGTCTACTTCGACCCCGTCGACGACCTGGCCGTCATCGCGGTCGACGTACAGGATGCGGGGGTGCTGCCGCTGTCGGAGGTGCTGGCGGTCGGCGACAGTGGTGTGATCGACGGCTACCCGAACGGCGGCCCGTTCACGACGGGCGAAGCCGTCGTCCGCTCGGCGGGCAGCGCGCAGGTCCCCGACATCTACGACCGCGCCACGGCCGCGCGAGAGATCTATGCGCTGCAGGCCACGGTCCAGCCGGGCAACTCCGGGGGCCCGCTGCTGACCCGCGACGGGCGGGTCGCCGGGGTCGTCTTCGCGCGCGCCGACGACGGATCCGCCATCGGTTACGCGATGACGACGACGGAGCTCCTCCCCGTCGTCGCCCAGGCGCCGGGGCTCTCCTCCGCGGTCGACACCGGCGGCTGCGTGGGGTAGCGGGATCCGACGGTGCCGATGACGGCATCGTCCACAGTTCATGTGCCCGGCACGGCCGCAGGCTATGCTGGGCCGCACAAATCCATACGGCCCTACGACCGTTGCGGGAGAGCCCCGGCAGTTCTCATGCCGGGCACCGAAGGAGCAAGCCTCCCCGCCAATCTCTCAGGTACGCGTACCGCCCCGGTCGGGCCACTCTGGAAAGCGATCCTGTGAGGGATCCGCCGACGGTGAAAGCACCGCATCCCGACCCGGATGCACCGCGAAACTCTCAGGCCGATGACAGAGGGGGAGTTCACCGGACGCCACGCGTCCGCCCGATTCGGGAGAACTCATGTCCGATCCCCGCTCCACCGCACCACCCCGCTCCACTGTGCTGCGCCCACGCCATGAAGCGCTCGGTGCCTCGTTCACCGATTTCGGCGGGTGGGAAATGCCTGTCCGCTACACATCAGACCTCGCCGAACACCACGCCGTGCGCACCGCCGCGGGCCTGTTCGACATCTCCCACATGGCCGAGTTCCTGGTGACGGGACCGGATGCCGCTGCCTTCCTCGACTACGCCCTCGCGGGCCGCCTGTCCACAATGCCGGTGGGCAAGGCGAAATACTCGCTCGTACTGGCAGACGACGGCGGCATCATCGACGACGTCATCGTCTACCGCACGGGCAAGGACTACTTCTTGGTCATCGCGAACGCCGGCAACCGGGAGGCGGTGGCTGCGGCGCTCGCCGAGCGCGCACCGCGGGCACCGGTCGTGGCGTCGTTCCTCGCCGAGCCGCCGGCCGACGTGAGCGGGACCTCCTTCGTCCACATCCCCGGCGTCTCCGGGACCGCCGCCGTCGAGGACGTCTCCGACCAGTTCGCCCTCATCGCCGTGCAGGGTCCCCGAGCCCGAGCCATCCTGGAAGCCACCGCATCCATCAGCGCAGCCGAGCCCTCGCTTGCCGAGCTCGGATATTACGCCTGGGCTGCCGCGTCCTTCCGCGGAGATCCGCTCATCATCGCCCGCACCGGGTACACCGGCGAGGACGGGTTCGAACTGCTCGTCCCGAACCGCCGTGCGGTCGAACTGTGGGACGCGCTGCTCGAGACCGGCACGCCGCTCGGTCTCGTCCCGGCCGGCCTCGCTGCCCGCGACACGCTGCGGCTCGAGGCCGGGATGCCGCTCTACGGCCACGAACTCGGGCTCGATGTGCGGCCGGCCCAGGCGGGCCTCGGTCGCTCGGTCGCCACCGACAAACCCGCCTTCGTCGGCAAGGTCGGTGTCGATCCGGAGGAGACCGCGCCGGTGCTGGTCGGGCTCGTGGCCGAGGGCAAGCGCGCGGGCCGCGCCGGCTACGCCGTGTACGACGGCGACACCCGCGTCGGCGAGATCACCAGCGGCGCGCTCAGCCCCACCCTCGGCCACCCGATCGCGATGGCCTACGTCTCCCCGGACGCATCCGCATCCGGCACCGTGCTGCAGATCGATGTCCGCGGCACCCGCATCCCCGCCACCGTCACCCCGTTGCCCTTCTACCGGAGGAAGAAATGACCCTCGACCGCGACACACTGCTCTACACCGCCGAACACGAGTGGCTCCACGTCGACGGTGCCGTCGTGACCTTCGGGGTCACCGACTACGCCGCTGAGCAGCTGGGCGACGTCGTCTTCGTCGAGCTCCCCGCGCAGGGCGGTGCCCTCACCGCCGGCCAGGTGTGCGGCGAGATCGAATCCACCAAGTCCGTGGGCGAGCTGTACGCGCCGGTCTCCGGCCGGGTCCTCGAGGTCAACGGCAACGTGGACGCCGACCCGTCGCTCGTGAACGCCGACCCGTACGGCGCCGCGTGGCTCGTCAAGGTCGAACTCGACGCCGACCTGCCGGGCGGACTCCTCGACCGCGCCGCGTACGTCGCGCTCACCGGGGCGGCGTCGTGACCGACGCCTTCGCCAACCGGCACATCGGCACGGATGCGGCGGCGCAGCGCACCATGCTGGGCGCCGTCGGCTACGACAGCGTCGCCGAGCTGGTGCGGGCGGCCGTGCCCGCATCCATCCACGCCCGCCCGCGGGAGACCACCGACCTGCTGCCCGCCGCGACCGAGGCCGAGACCCTCGCGGAACTGCGCGAGCTCGCCGGGCAGAACCGCCCCGCCCGCAGCATGATCGGCCTCGGCTACTACGACACGTTCACCCCCTCGGTGATCCAGCGGAACGTGTTCGAGAACCCGTCCTGGTACACGGCGTACACGCCGTACCAGCCGGAGATCTCGCAGGGGCGCCTGGAAGCGCTCATCAACTTCCAGACCATGGTCACCGACCTCACCGGCCTCGCTACCGCGAACGCGTCGATGCTCGACGAGGGCACCGCCGCGGTCGAGGGGATGCTGCTCGCCCGGCGCGCATCGAAATCGGCGTCCGACGTGTTCCTCGTCGACGCCGACGCGTTCCCGCAGACGCGGGCGCTGCTGCGCCATCGCGCGGGGGTGCTCGGCATCCGCATCAGGGAAGTCGCGTTCGCCGACGCCGCGCCGGAGCACATCGAGGCGTTCGGGGTGTTCCTGCAGTACCCCGGTGCGTCCGGGCGGGTGTGGGATCCGAGCGTCGTCGCCGCCGCGGCTGCCGAGGCCGGGGCGCTCGTCGTCGTCGCCGCAGATCTCCTTGCCCTCACCCTGCTGCGTTCGCCGGGCTCGTTCGGCGCCGACATCGCGGTGGGAACGACCCAGCGTTTCGGCGTTCCCATGGGGTTCGGCGGGCCGCACGCGGGATACATGGCAGTGCGAGCGGGGCTGGAACGCCAGCTCCCGGGCAGGCTCGTCGGCGTCTCGCAGGATGCGGCCGGGCACCCCGCCTACCGCCTCGCACTGCAGACCCGCGAGCAGCACATCCGCCGCGAGAAGGCGACGTCGAACATCTGCACCGCGCAGGTGCTGCTGGCCGTCATGGCCGCCATGTACGCGGTTTACCACGGCCCCGACGGGCTGCGGGCAATCGCGACCGACGTCGCCCGTAAGACCGAGGCGCTCGCGGCGCTCCTGCGCGAGTACGGCCAGACCGTCGTGCACGACGCCTTCTTCGACACCATCCGCGTGGTGACGGTGGGTCCGTCGAGAACCATCATCGACCGCGCCCGCGAAGCCGGGTACCAGCTGGCGTGGATCGACGACGCCACCGTCGGCATCTCGGTCGATGAGACCACCGACGCCCGTGACCTCGCCGCGGTCGCGGGTGCCTTCGGCATCCACGGTCCGGATACGCTCGCCTGGCAGGAGACGACCCCGCTCGCCGGGGTGGCGTCGGGGCTTCATCGCGCAGACGAGTACCTGCAGCATCCGGTGTTCCACACCCACCGCTCCGAGACGGCCATGATGCGCTATCTCAAGACGCTCGCGGACCGCGACTACGCGCTCGACCGCGGCATGATCCCACTCGGGTCGTGCACGATGAAGCTCAACGCGGCGACCGAGATGGCGGCCGTCTCGTGGCCCGAGTTCGCCCGGGTGCACCCGTTCGCACCCGAGGCCGACGTCCGCGGGCATCTCGCTCTCATCGAGCAGCTGGAGACCTGGCTCGCCGAGGTCACCGGGTATGACGCGGTCTCGTTGCAGCCGAACGCCGGCTCGCAGGGGGAACTCGCCGGACTCCTCGCGATCCGGCAGTTCCACGATGCCAACGGTGACACGCAGCGCACCGTCTGCCTCATCCCGTCCTCCGCCCACGGCACCAACGCCGCATCCGCGGTGCTCGCCGGGATGCGGGTGGTCGTTGTCGCGTGCGACGAGGCCGGCAATGTCGACCTCGACGACCTGCGGACGAAGATCGCGGAGCACGCCGACGCCCTCGCGGCGCTCATGATCACCTACCCCTCCACCCACGGCGTCTACGAGCACGACGTGGTGGAGATTACGCAGGCCGTGCACGACGCCGGCGGTCAGGTGTACGTCGACGGCGCGAACCTCAACGCGCTCCTCGGCTTCGCCCGGTTCGGCGATCTCGGCGGCGACGTGTCGCACCTGAACCTGCACAAGACGTTCGCCATTCCGCACGGCGGCGGCGGGCCCGGTGTGGGCCCGGTCGCGGCGAAGGCGCACCTCGCGCCGTACCTGCCCTCGCATCCGCTCTCCCAGCGGGCCGACCACGGCGGCTTCGTCGAAGGGGGAGCTGCCCGCTTCGACGGGGGACCCGTGTCGGCGGCCCCGTACGGCTCCGCATCCATCCTCCCCATCTCGTGGGCGTACATCCGGATGCTGGGCCTCGAAGGCCTGCAGGAGGCGACCGGCGCCGCCGTTCTCGCGGCGAACTACATCGCCGCGCGGCTCCGCGAGCACTTCCCGGTGCTGTACACCGGCGAGGGCGGGCTTGTGGCGCACGAGTGCATCCTCGACCTCCGGCCGCTCCGGGCCGAGACCGGGATCACCGTGGACGACGTCGCCAAGCGGCTGATCGATTACGGCTTCCACGCGCCGACCATGTCGTTCCCGGTCGCGGGGACGCTGATGGTCGAGCCCACCGAGTCCGAGGACCTGGCCGAGATCGAGCGGTTCATCGAGGCCATGATCTCGATCAAGGCCGAAGCCGTCGAGGTCGCCGCCGGAACCTGGCCCGCCGACGACAACCCGCTCGTGAATGCGCCGCACACCGCGCAGGCGATCGCCGCGGGGGAGTGGCCGCATCCGTACACCCGCGAGCAGGCGGTGTACCCGGTGCCCTCTTTGGTCCGCAACAAGTACTGGCCGCCGGTGCGCCGGATCGATAACGCCTACGGCGACCGCAACCTGGTGTGTGCGTGCCCGCCGCCCGATGCCTTCGCCTTGGGTAAACCCCACCGTCTCGGGGCCCAGAACCGAGCTCGCTGTCACGGGGCGGAGAGTGCCCGGCGCAGCTCGAGGAGGCGCGCGGTGTCTTCGGGGCGGATGCGGCGCAATCCGGCGCCGAGCAGGATGCTGCGCAGCGGTGCGGACTGCGTGACCTCGTCCCATGCCCAGTGACTGACACTGCGAACGTGCTCGCGTAGCCGGCCGTCGCGGCGACGACGTGCGCGCAGCAGCGTCACGGGGTCACCGAAGCGCCCGTCGTACTTCAGATCGCCGTCGGCCTCACCGGCGACCTTGTCCTCCGGCCACCACATGTCGGCGCGGTCGCGCTCGCCACTCCGACTCGTGAACCACTGCTGCAGCACCGGGTCGGGGAATCCAAGCCACTCGATCGCGGCGCGGCTGACGGATTCGAGCGTCGACTCGGCCAGCGGTGTCGCTCGATGCAGCGCCCACCGAGCCTGGCGGCGCCCGCGGCTGGAACCCCGGGACTCGTTCGTCGCGACGAGCCGCTCGACAGTCATATCGGGATCCGTGCGCAACACGGCATCAGCGACGGCGAGAGCGAGGGCCGGCTGACGTGTCCGGGCGAGATCGACCGCCGTCTCCGCAGGCGTCGTCGTTCCGATGCCGTCGAACTCGGTGACCTCGCGCGGCACGCTCGTGGCGTGAATGCGCACACCGCCGATCGATCCGGCCGTGACTGCCGGATCCTGGAGCACGTGCACCGCCAGGGGATCACCGAAGACGGGGAGCCCCAGGAGCGCCGCAGCGGAGTCGTGACAGAACACCGCGTCCGGGTACAGCAGCGCGGTGGCGTAGACCCGGGCGAGGTAGCGGTCCCACGGAGCACACTCCCGCCAGGAGTCCGCGGGCGCGTAGACGCCGCGGCGGACAAGCACGAGCTCTCCGCGCGTGAGAGCCCGTTCCGGGTGCACGATCTGTCTGGTCCGCAGGAGCGGGATGGGTGAGGACAAGGGGCGGACGTTGACGGATGCAGGGGAGGCCATGCCGTGACGCTCGTCGCTCTCGGCGAGTTATCGCGGGCGTTCCCGGATGCTGTGGACACGGCATCTGCATCCGTCAGCTGGGGAGGAAGGGTTGAGTCCTCCTCGCCCCGACGCCGAGATGGGGTCTGGGCCCCGAAACCGTGGGGTTTACCCTGGGTCTCGGGGCCCAGAACCCATCTCGCGGTCAGAAAGAGAGCGGGTCAGCCGAAGACGCCGGGCCACCACGTCACGGCGAGCGGATAACCCACGAACGCGATGACGTCGATGAGGATGTGCGCGACGACGAGCGGCATCACCCGGCCCCAGCGCCGGTAGCACCAGCCGAACACGACGCCCATCGCGAAGTTCCCGACGATCGAACCGAACCCCTGGTAGGCGTGGTACGCCGCCCGCAGGCCCGCGGTGGCGAGGATGATCGTCCACCATCCCCACCCGAGCCGGCGCAGCCGGTCGAACAGGTACCCGAGGAAGATCACCTCCTCGGTCAGCCCCGCCCGGACCGCCGCGAGCACGAGCAGCGGCACGGTGTACCAGGCCGCATCCAGCGGGGATGCGGACACCTGCAGCGTCACGCCCAGCAGCCGCCCTGCCACGTACAGGGCGAGGCCGGGAATCCCGATGACCGCGAGGAGGAGCACACCCCGGCCCGCGTCGCCACCGAACCGGCGGAAATCCAGCCCGATCCGCCGCAGCGCGTTCACGCCGGGCTCCCACAGCAGATACACCACGAGCGCAACGGTCGCGAGCCCGAAGAACAGCGAGAGGAACTGGTACAGGGCATCCCAGAACGCCGCGGTGTCGCGCGTCGGGTTCAGCTGCGTCTGCTGCTGCCCGATCGCGGCCTGCTCCATCAGCGCGCGCTGCAGCGACCGCACGAGCGACAGCAGCGAATACAGCGCGGACTGGCCGACTGACACCGCCAGCACGAGCACGATCTCCCACCCGAACCGGACGCGGGCAGCACCGACCGCGCGAGGAGGATCGAAGGCGCGAATCACAGCTCACAGCCTCGCATACGCTGCCGCCGCGCGACCTGGGACCCGATTCCGGATGCGGTGGCACCGAGGCTCAGCATGTCGCCCGACCTTGGCTGAACATGGCTCGGAATGCTGAGCAGAATGCTTCACCTGTTCCGAGGTAAATGAGAGAAGTGTCACGGTTCGCTCACGTATTTTGACCACGCGGGGTGGGGTGCTTAGTGTTCTGGTATCCGTGACCTGCCCTGCTCTGCGCATGGGCATGGTCGCACAACCCCTTGCACAGGAGGAAATGTGAAGCGCACAAAGATCGCGCTCGCGAGCATCGCACTGGTGGGAGCGGGTTCGCTCGCTCTGGCCGGCTGCGCCGGTAGCGGGTCGTCCGACTCGTCCGGCAGCGCCGGCGGCACCATCACCGCGAACGGCTCCGAGCCGCAGAACCCGCTGATCCCCACCAACACCAACGAGACCGGTGGCGGCAAGATCATCGACGAGATCTTCGCGGGCCTCGTCTACTACGACGCCGACGGCGCCCCCGTCAACGACGTCGCCGAGGAGATCACGACCGAGGACCCGCAGCACCTCACCGTCAAGCTCAAGGAGGGCCAGAAGTTCTCCGACGGCGAAGAGGTCACGGCGGACAACTTCATCAAGGCGTGGAACTACGGCGCACTGGCCTCCAACGAGCAGCTCAACAGCTACTTCTTCGAGGACATCGAAGGCTTCAGCTATGACGAGGACTCGGAGCTGACCGGTCTCGAGCAGGTCGACGACTACACCTTCACCATCTCGCTGAACAAGCCGGCCTCCGACTTCGCGCTGCGCCTGGGTTACTCTGCGTTCTACCCGCTCCCCGATGCCGCGTTCGATGACATGGACGCGTTCGGCGAGAACCCGATCGGCAACGGCCCGTACAAGCTGGCCGGCGACGACGCGTGGCAGCACGACGTCGAGATCAGCCTCGTCAAGAACGAGGACTACGACGGCGGCCGCAAGGCTCAGAACGACGGTCTCGACATCGTCTTCTACGCCTCGCAGGATGCGGCCTACGCCGACCTCCTCGCCGGCAACCTCGACGTCCTGGACGCGATCCCCGACGCCGCCCTCGCCACCTACGAGTCGGACCTGGGCGACCGTTCGGTCAACCAGCCGGCCGCCATCTTCCAGTCCTTCACCATCCCGCAGACTGCTCCGCACTTCTCGGGCGAAGAGGGTCAGCTGCGCCGCCAGGCGCTGTCGATGGCGATCAACCGCGAAGAGATCACCGAGACCGTCTTCCAGGGCACCCGTACCCCCGCCAGCGACTTCACCTCCCCGGTGATCGACGGCTGGTCGGACTCGCTCGAGGGCGCCGAGGTGCTCTCGTACGACCCCGACGAGGCCAAGGCGCTGTGGGCTCAGGCCGACGCCATCTCCCCGTGGAGCGGTGCGTTCCAGATCGCGTACAACTCCGACGGCGGCCACCAGACGTGGGTCGACGCGGTCACCAACTCGATCAAGAACACGCTGGGCATCGACGCGTCGGGCGCCCCGTACGTCGACTTCGCCTCGCTGCGTACCGACATCACCAACCGCACGATCCAGACCGCGTTCCGCACCGGTTGGCAGGCCGACTACCCGGGCCTGTACAACTTCCTCGGACCGATCTACGCGACCAACGCCGGATCGAACGACGGTGACTACTCGAACCCCGAGTTCGACGAGCTCCTGAGCCAGGGCATCTCCAGCACCGACCCGGAAGAGGCCAACGCGGACTTCCAGGCCGCGCAGGAGATCCTGCTGCAGGACCTGCCGGCCATCCCGCTCTGGTACTCGAACGTCAACGGCGGCTTCGCCGACACGGTCGATAACGTCCAGTTCGGCTGGAACTCGGTTCCGCTGTACTACGCGATCACCAAGGGCTGAAACCCTTCGGTCGCTCCCGCGAGGCGGTGACGGTCACGTCACCGCCTCGCGGCTTGTCCATGTAAAGCTCGCGTCCGCGTCGAACACACGGCACGATGCTCTCAACGGATGTCCGTCCGCGCCGATCGCGCGGACGCACACATCCCGTAATCGGAGGGAGTGAGGATGCTCGGTTACATCCTCAGACGCATCCTGCAGCTCATCCCGGTCTTTCTGGGGTCCACGCTGCTCATCTACGCTCTGGTGTTCGCCATGCCGGGCAACCCGATCCTGGCGTTGTTCGGCGACAAGACCCCGAACCCGGCGGTTGTTGCGGCCCTCGAGGCGCAGTACCACCTCGACCAGCCCTTCATCGTGCAGTACTTCTACTACCTGCTCGGGATCTTCCAGGGCGACATGGGGCAGACGTTCTCCGGCCAGTCCGTGAACGATGTTGTCGCGCGCACCCTCCCGGTCACGGGGCGTCTGGCCGTCATGGCCATCGCGATCGAGTTCATCCTCGCGATCATCATCGGCACGATCTCGGCCCTCCGGAAGGGCAAGATCTTCGACAACGCGATGCTCGTCGTCTCGCTGATCTTCGTCGCCCTGCCGATCTTCGTCCTCGCCTTCCTCGCGCAGTACTTCCTCGCCATCCAATGGGGCTGGTTCAAGCCGACCGTGGGATCGCAGAACGGCTGGGGTGATCTGTGGTTGCCCGCCATCGTGCTGGGCCTGAGTCTTTACGCCACGAGTATGCGGCTCATGCGTGGTTCGGTCATCGACACGCTCAACCAGGACTGGGTCCGCACCGCATACAGCAAGGGCCTGCCGCGACGCCGCGTCATCCCCGTGCACGTGCTCCGCAACTCCCTCATCCCGGTCATCACCAACTCCGCGACGAACTTCGGCGTCCTGCTCGTCGGCGCGACCGTCACCGAGGCGATCTTCAACGTGCCCGGTGTCGGCAACACCCTGTTCCAGGCGACGCTGCGCCACGAGGGACCGACCATCGTCTCGTTCGTGACCGTGTTCGTCATCCTGTACGTGCTGGTCAACCTCCTCGTCGACCTGCTCTACGGTCTGCTCGACCCGAGGATCCGCTATGTCAAGTAACGCTGAACGTTCCACGCACTACGTCGCACCCGTGAAGGATGCGGTCGTCACGGTGGACGCCGTGAAGGTCGGCGACGAGAAGCCGGCGAGCCTCTGGCGTGACGCCTGGCGGGACCTCCGCAAGCGCCCGACGTTCTGGATCTCGCTCGCCGTCGTCTTCGTGGTGCTGATCATGGCGCTGTTCCCGATCCTGTTCACGCAGACCGCGCCCAACAGCGACTGCCAGCTCGCCAACAGCAACGGCGGTCCCGCGGCGGGCCACCCGCTCGGGTTCACGTTCCAGGGCTGCGACATCTGGGCGCGCATCGTGTGGGGTACCCGCACCTCGGTCTCCGTCGGTGTGCTGGCCACCCTCATCGGGTCCGTCATCGGCCTGGTCATGGGGGCGCTCGCGGGGTTCTACGGCGGCTGGCTCGACTCGGTGCTCTCCCGCATCGGCGACATCTTCTTCGCCATCCCGTACATCCTGGCCGCCGTGGTCGTGATGAGCGTGTTCTACAACTACCGCAACGTCTTCACGCTGGCGATCGCGATCGGCGGGTTCGCCTGGGCGTCCACCGCCCGGGTGGTCCGAGCCGAGATCCTGCGGGTACGGCAGGCGGACTTCGTCACGGCGTCTCGCGCGCTGGGCCTCAGCCGGTTCCGGACGCTCTTGAACCACGTCGTGCCGAACGCGATCGCGCCGCTCATCGTCATCTCGACCCTGAGCCTCGCGGCCGCGATCGTCGCGGAAGCGACCCTGGCATTCCTCGGCGTGGGACTCGGCTCGTCCGTCATGAGCTGGGGCGCCGACATCAGCCAGGCCCAGACATCGCTCCGCACGGCACCGATGGCCCTCATCTGGCCCTCGCTCGCGCTGACGATCACCGTGCTTGCCTTCATCCTGCTGGGCGAACTCATCCGAGACGCCCTCGACCCGAGAGCGAGGGCGCGCCGATGAGCGGCACCGCGACCACTCCGTTGCTCAGCATCCGGGACCTCCGGGTGGCGTTCGACACCCAGAACGGTTCCCGCGAGGTGCTGCACGGCATCAACCTCGACATCTTCCCCGGCGAGACCGTCGCCATCGTGGGGGAGTCGGGGTCGGGTAAGTCCACGACCGCCTCGGCCGTCGTGAATCTCCTTCCCGGCACCGGGCACGTCACCAACGGCAGCATCACGCTGGACGGCCGGGAACTCACCACGCTGTCGGCGTCGCAGATCGAACGCGTCCGCGGTCGCGACATCGGCTACGTCCCGCAGGACCCGATGTCGAACCTCAACCCGGTGTGGTCGATCGGCTTCCAGGTCAAGGAAGCCGTGCGCGCGAACGGCATCGCGTCCGGCCGCCAGGCCGTCAACGCCCGCGCCGTCGAGGTGCTGGAGCAGGCCGGCCTCGCGGACGCCGCGAAGCGACTGCACCAGTACCCGCATCAGTTCTCCGGCGGGATGCGGCAGCGCGCCCTGATCGGGATCGGGCTGGCGGCCGACCCGAAACTGCTCATCGCCGACGAGCCCACAAGTGCGCTCGACGTGACGGTGCAGCGGGTCATCCTCGACCACATGGCGGGCCTCACCCGGGAGAAGGGCACGTCGGTGCTCCTCATCACGCACGACCTGGGACTCGCCGCCGAGCGCGCCTCCACGATCGTCGTGATGCAGAACGGTGAGATCGTCGAATCCGGTCCGAGCCGCGAGATCCTGCAGAACCCGCAGCACCCGTACACCCAGCGGCTGGTCGCGGCGGCCCCCTCGATCGCCTCCCAGCGAATCCAGGCCCGCGCCGAGAGTCGTGGCATCGAGACCGCGGCGGACCTCGCCGCCATCCCGCCCGCCATCCGCGTCACCGAGCTGACCAAGGACTACAAGATCCGGCAGGGCGGCTTCCGCAGCATCCCATTCCGTGCGGTGGATGCGGTGTCGTTCGAGATCCCGAAGGGCAAGACGCTGGCGCTGGTCGGCGAGTCGGGCTCCGGCAAGTCGACGGTGGCCAAGATGGTGCTGAAGCTCGAGGAGCCGACGAGTGGCTCCATCGAGGTCGACGGCCACGACGTGGCAAAGATCTCGAACGCTGAGGCGTTCGCGCTCCGTCGCCGGATGCAGCCGGTCTTCCAGGACCCGTACGGGTCGCTCGATCCGCTGCGCAACATCGGCAACACGATCGCGGAGCCGCTGCACATCCACAAGGTCGGCGACGGCGCGTCGCGTCGCGCCCGCGTGCGGGAGCTGCTCGACCAGGTCTCGCTGCCGCAGGACCTCGCCACCCGCTACCCGAGCGAGCTGTCCGGCGGTCAGCGGCAGCGCGTCGCGGTCGCCCGTGCTCTCGCACTCAAGCCCGACATCGTCGTGCTCGACGAGGCGGTCTCGGCGCTCGACGTGCTGGTGCAGGACCAGATCCTGCAGCTGCTCGCCGAGCTCCAGTCCGAGCTCGACCTGTCCTACCTGTTCATCACGCACGACCTCGCGGTCGTCCGCGTGGTGGCCGACACGGTCTGCGTCATGGAACGCGGAAAGGTCGTCGAGCAGGGCACGGTCGACGAGATCTTCGCCAACCCGGCCCAGGACTACACCCGGCGTCTGCTGGATGCCATTCCGGGTGCCTCCATCCCGCTCGGAGGAGCGCTCTGACACGGACGGTCTACCGGTCGCCGTCGGCGACCGTCGGGTTCATCGGCTCGGCGGTCGTCGCGGTGATCCTGCTCGGGGATGCGACGATTCGCGCGGGCGTCGTCTCGCTGTTGCTCCTCGCCCCCTGGGTGCTGCTCGTGCTCTGGGTCATCTACGTCACGGTCTTCGCCTCCGCGGTGGTGACGGATGCGGACGGCATCACGGTGCAGAACCTGCTGCGCCGCACCCGCATCGCCTGGAACGCCGTCGCGGACATCGATCTGCGCTACCAGCTCGTGATCACGACCGTGGACGGTCGCCGGGTCACCTGCTTCGGTGGACCCGTTTCCGGCCGTCCGGCGCGAGGGCGCCTCGCCCAAGAACAGGGGAGACGCCTGCCGCCCGCCATCAAGGACCTCGACCGCCTCCTCGACGACCTCGAGGCGGCGCGGGAACGCGGTGCCGGCGACGGCCGGGTCACCCGTTCCTGGGACGTGCCGGCGCTCGTGGCGGTCGCGGTGCTCATTGTGGCCGCGGTCATCGCGACGTTCGTCGTGACAGGTTCCACGGCAGCCTGAGGCACCTTCCTCTCGCTCTCGGGGGCCTCGCAGCCGCAAAGCGATAGACTGGGGATGCCGGAATCCCGGTTTTCCCCACTCTTAAGGACTTTTTGATGGCGCGTGCCCTCCGCTCCGACCTCCGCAACGTGGCTATCGTCGCGCACGTCGACCACGGCAAGACGACCCTCGTGGACGCGATGCTGCGGCAGACGGGCTCCTTCGGCGAACACGCCCACGTCGACGAGCGCGCCATGGACTCGAACGATCTCGAGCGCGAAAAGGGCATCACGATCCTCGCGAAGAACACCGCGATCACCTACAAGGGCAAGCATGCCCAGGGCAAAGAGATCACCATCAACGTGATCGACACCCCGGGCCACGCCGACTTCGGTGGCGAGGTCGAACGCGGCCTGTCCATGGTGGACGGCGTCGTGCTGCTCGTCGACGCGAGCGAGGGGCCGCTGCCTCAGACCCGCTTCGTGCTGCGCAAGGCGCTCGAGGCGAAGCTCCCCGTCATCCTCCTGGTCAACAAGACCGACCGGCCCGACGCGCGTATCGCCGAGGTCGAGGAGGAGAGCCACGACCTGCTGCTGGGTCTCGCGTCCGACCTGGTCGACGATGTGCCCGACCTCGACGTCGACGCGCTGCTCGACGTGCCGGTGGTCTACGCATCCGGTCGTGCGGGAGCTGCCTCGAGCAACCGTCCCGCGGACGGCTCGCTCCCCGACAACGACGACCTCGAGCCCCTGTTCGAGGCCATCCTCCAGCACGTGCCCGCGCCGTCGTACGACGATGAGGCCCCCCTGCAGGCATGGGTCACCAACCTCGACTCCAGCCCCTTCCTCGGCCGACTCGCGCTGCTGCGCGTCTTCAACGGCACGTTGAAGAAGGGCCAGACGGTCGCCTGGGTCCGGGCCGACGGCACACACCAGAACGCCCGCATCACGGAGCTGCTGAAGACCCGTGCCCTCGAGCGCTACCCCGCCGACGACGCCGGCCCCGGTGACATCGTCGCGATCGCCGGCTTCCCCGACATCACGATCGGCGAGACGATCGCCGACCCCGAGGACGTGCGCCCGCTCCCGGCGATCACGGTCGATGACCCCGCGATCTCGATGACCATCGGGACCAACACCTCGCCCCTCATGGGCAAGGTCAAGGGTCACAAGCTCACGGCGCGCATGGTCAAGGACCGTCTCGACAAGGAGCTCGTCGGCAACGTTTCGCTCAAGGTCGTCGACATCGGTCGTCCCGACGCGTGGGAGGTGCAGGGTCGTGGCGAGCTTGCTCTCGCCATCCTGGTCGAGAACATGCGCCGTGAGGGCTTCGAGCTGACCGTGGGCAAGCCCCAGGTGGTCACGAAGAAGATCGACGGCAAGACCTACGAGCCCTTCGAGCACCTGACGATCGAGAC